>DAOUGI010000089.1:0-109788 GCA_034429215.1 Anaerolineae bacterium
AAGTCGAAATTCTCCTGGGGGGTCATCTTCTCAGAAATGGTAGTAAAGCCGCGGAGGTCGGAAAACATGACCGCCATTTCGGCACTGACATGATCCCCCAGATTGACCTCGGTGATGGCGGGCTTTTCCAGGAACTCCAGGTACTGTTCTGGGATAAAGCGTGAAGCCGAGTGCAAAAACCGGTCTTTGAGGCGATTGGATTCGGTAATCGAGGTCGCCATGGCATCGATAGCTTGGGCAAGTCGCCCCAGCTCATCCCGACGCTGCAAAAAGGGAGCCAGCATCTCTGGGCGGTAGGTGTTATTCTGAAAGGCGACGATGGCGCTGGTCAGGGTGTGCAGTGGCTGGCTGATCTGGTTGGTCAGGAACACGGCCAGGATGAGCAGCCCGGCCAGGATCAGGATGACCCAACGCCCGGTATTGGCGTTTGATCGAAGGGTTTCATCGATCCACTCGGCTTGGCTGGCAATGTCGTCCAAGTATTGAACGGTCAAGGTGGCCATGCGGGCTTGCATCTCTGCGGCGATAGGATCCGCCTGTTCTTTGGCACTGAGCAGCGCTGTCTGGGGATCATAGGTGGCCTCGTAGGTAGTTTCAAAGATCGGATCCAGCACCGCCTCATATTCGTCTCGCAGCGTGCCGATCTCATCCCATGCTTGCTCCCCCTGTTCCTCGGTAAAGTAAGCCTCGGGACTGCTCAAGAAGTCGTGGAACTGGCTGCTGTAATCGTAGACCTGAGCCCAGTCTTCCACACTGTCGCCAAGCAGAGCATTTTTGGTGGCGACCTGCTCACGCGCCAGATCGAATTGGGCGCGGCCGCTGCGCTCCAACGCCAGAGCGCTGGCCTGTAGGCTGGTTACCTGCACCTGCAAGTCGGCGGCATTGATGAGGCTCATGACGGCCATGATCGCCGCGAGCAGCACTAACAGGCCAAAGGCGACGAACAGCCTGGTTTGGGTGGAGAGGTCGGTTAGAAAACGCATGATGCCCTCCGATTCGGCTACGAGATTGGTCCCACATCGCCCATATTGTGCCTATCTTGTGCGATTTTGGCAAGCCGATTGCCTTGTCTAGCAACAGGCTGCCTGTAAGCCGGCCCTCTCCAACTTGACATGGATTCGGCCTCCCGCTATATTTCTGGCAGAGGAGGGATAACTATGAAAACCGAAACCGCTTCAGCGCAGCTTGGCGAGATCATCGGCGAAGAGTGGGAGTCGCGCTTGCAGTATGACCCAACATTTGCCACCTACACCGGCGATCGTCGCTTCAACGACCGTCTGCAGAGCGTGACCGAGGAGGACTATGGGCAATGGCTGGACCATCTTCGGGGCCTGTGCAGGCGCCTGAGTGCGATCGATCGCGCGGCCTTGACACCCACAGAGCAATTGGACGCCGATATCTTGACCCGGTTGCTCGACAACGAGGTCGGCGACCTCGAGTTCCATGCCTATCGCCTGCCGATTTCCAGGTCGGGCGGGTTCCACCTCGATTTTGCCGAGTGGCTCCCCCTGGTCACCCCGTTCGAGACGGTGAAGGACTATGAGGACTATATCGCGCGGCTGGCCGCGTTCCGCCATTACGTCGAGCAGCAGATCGAGGTGATGCGCGTCGGCTTGGCCACCGGTTACCGCCCGGCCGCCGTGACGCTGGTCGGCCTCGACGACACCCTGCGCAAACAGATGGTCACCGACCCTGCTTCAAGCCCGATCTATGCCCCGTTTGGCCGGTTCCCGGAATCGATCGGCGGCGCCGACCGGGAGCGGCTGGCTGCAGAAGGACAAAAGGCCCTGCTGACGTCTGTTGTGCCCGGATACGAAGCGCTGCTGCGCTTCCTGAACGACGAATACGTGCCGGGGGCGAGCGCAGAGGTCGGCGCCGGCCATCTGCCCAACGGTCGCGCCTTCTACCAGCACCGGATCCACTATTTCACCTCGCTCGATCTGTCGGCTGAGCAGGTTCACGCCACGGGACAGGCGGAGGTAAAGCGCATCCGGGCCGAAATGGAAAACTCGATACGCGCGGCGGGCTTTAAAGGGGAATTCCATGCCTTTGTCGAATATCTGCGCACCGATCCGCGCTTTTACGCCGCCACGCCCGACGCATTGCTCAAAGAGACCGCGTATGTGCTCAAGCGCATTGACGGTGAGCTGCCGCGCTTGTTCAAAACCTTGCCGCGCACGCCCTATGGCATCCGGACGATCCCTGACGCCAGCGCCCCGGGCAACACGGCTGCCTACTACTTTCCGGCCACGGGTGACGGGCGCTGCGCCGGCTTTTACTACGTAAACACCTTCGATCTAAAGAGCCGCCCGCTGTACGAAATCGAGGCGCTGTCGCTGCACGAGGCAGTGCCCGGCCACCACCTGCAGATCGCGCTGCAACAGGAGCTGGACCTGCCGCCCTTCAGGCGCTTCTATGCGTTCACCGAGTTCGTCGAAGGCTGGGCGTTGTATGCCGAGCGCCTGGGCCTGGAAATGGGGTTCTACCAGGATCCCTACAGCGATTTCGGGCGCCTGAGCTATGAGATGTGGCGCGCCTGCCGGCTGGTGGTAGACACCGGCCTCCACGTCCTCGGATGGTCCCGCCGGCAGGCGATCGACTTTATGGCGGCCAATACCTCTTCGACACTGCTCAACATTGCCAATGAAGTGGACCGCTACATAGCCTGGCCCGGCCAGGCGCTGGCCTACAAGATCGGCGAGCTCAAGATCCGCGAGCTGCGCGCCCGTGCCGAACAGGAGCTGGGCTCGCGCTTTGACCTGCGCGAGTTCCACGACCTGCTCCTGGGCAGCGGTGCAGTGCCGCTGGATCTGCTGGAGCGGATGGTCGATCGTTGGATTGCCGGGCGGGGCAATCTCCAGCGGGAGACCGGGGCGTAAGGGCTTGTGCGGCTATTATTAGCCTCCCGCAGGTGACCCAACCTGCGGGAGGCTAGAGGGAGGAGTTGGTTTAAGGAGGTGTGCGGCTACTGGCCGTACACCGTGGTGTAGCGCCGGTGCAGTTTGTCCACCTCTTGAGCCGGGATTTCGTCGGGTGTGCCCAACTGCAGCGCCAGCCACACCGTGCGGGCATTGTCCTCGGTCATGACCGCCGCCTTGACCGCTGCCTCGGCCGTCTTGCCGATGGTAAACACGCCGTGGTTCTTGAGCAGCACGGCTGACGAATCGCCGATGCTGTCGATCACCACCTTGCCGATCGACTCGTCGCCGATCATGGCAAACCCCCCACAGGGGATCGGCCCTCCGAACTCGTCGGCGATAGCGGTGAGCACAACGGGAATGGGGCGGCCTACGGCGGCAAAGGCGGTCGCATACGGTGAATGGGTGTGCACCACGCCGCCCACGTCAGGCCGGTGACGATAGATATACAGATGGCTGGCCGTGTCGGACGACGGCTTTAGGCCGCCCTCGACAACCTGGCCCTGCAGATCCACCACTATCATATGTTCGGGCCGCAGATCTTCGTAGCGTACCCCAGACGGCTTGATCACCATCAGGCCGGTTTCCGGGTCCCGGGCGCTCACATTCCCGCCGGTCCACACCACCAGTTCGTGCCTGGGCAGCTCCAGGTGTAGTTCGACCAGTTCTCTCTTGATCTCTTCGAGCATCAATCTTCCCTTCGCTCAGCCGTTGCGTGCCTGGGCCTTGATCTGCTTCAAACGCTTCATGACGTCGTTGGCGCCGCGGCCCAAGTAATCGTGCAGGAGGGCATATTCGGCGTACAGCTTGTCATAGACCGCCTGGTTTTCGGGAATGGGGTGATAGCTCTCGTCGCGCAGCCGGGCCATCTTTTTGCTGGCCTCGATGATGCTGTCAAATCCGCCGGCGGCGGCTCCGGCGGCCACCGCGCCGTGCATGGCCGATCCAAACGAGGGAACAAAAGACGAGGCCGGAATGTAGATCGGCAGCCCGGTCACGTCGGCATAGATCTGCATCAGCAGCTTGTTGCGGTCCGGCAAGCCGCCCGTGGCCACGATTTCGTCGATCGCTACGCCGTTCTGGCGGAACGTCTCCACAATCATCCGCGTACCATAAGCGGTCGCCTCGATCAACGCCCGGTAGATCTCCTCAGGCCTGGTCAGCAGGGTAGCCCCTACCAGCAGGCCGGTGAGGTCCACGTCCACCAGCACACTGCGGTTGCCGTTCCACCAGTCCAGGGCCAGCAGGCCGCTCTCCCCTGGTCTCAGGCGGGCAGCTTTTTCCTCCAATAGCTGGTGGATATCTATGCCGCGCGTTTGTGCCTCGCGCTCATAGGCCGCCGGCACACAGTTCTCGACGAACCAGGCAAAGTGATCGCCCACACACGACTGCCCGGCTTCAAAGCCGGGCATATCGGGCAGGATGCCGTCTATGACCACGCCGCACATGCCCGGCACAATCCGCTCTTCGCTGCCCAGCACCATGTGGCAGTTGGAGGTGCCCATGATAATGACCATCCGGCCCGTTTCGGTGACGGTTGCCGCAGGCACGGCCACGTGGGCGTCCACATTGGCCACCGCCACGGCAGTGCCCGGCTTCAGCCCGGTCCAGGCGGCGGCTTGTTCAGTCAGCCCACCGGCTTTGACGCCCAGCGGCAGGATATCGCGCTTCATCTTTTCGTCTACGATCCGCTCCAGGCGCGGGTCGAGCGACTTGAAGAACCTGTTCGGCGGAAACCCCTCCGTTTTCGACCAGATGGCCTTGTAGCCGGCCGTGCACGCGTTGCGCGTCTCTACCCCCGTCAGCCGCCAGACCACCCAGTCGGCGGCCTCGATCAAGCGGTCGGCCGCCGCGTACACCTCTGGCGCCTCGTCGAGGATCTGCCAGGCTTTGGGAAAAAACCATTCGGAGCTGATCTTGCCGCCATAGCGATCGAGAAAACGGTAGCCCAGCCGCCGGGCAGTTTCATTCAGCTTGTTGGCTTCTGGCTGAGCGGCGTGATGCTTCCATAATTTGACCCAGGCATGCGGCTTGTCGCACCACTCGGGCAGAAAACAGAGTGGGGTCCCGTCTGCCTTGGTCGGCAACATCGTGCAAGCCGTGAAATCGATGCCGATGCCGATCACATCCGCGGGATCGACGCCGCTTTCCTTGAGCGCGGCCGGGATAGCGTGTCTGAACACCTCGATATAATCGTTGGGGTCCTGGAGCGCCCAGTCAGGTTCGAGGCGGACGTTGCTCTCTGGCAGGGCTTGATCGATCACCCCATTTTTGTACCGGTGCACCGCCGTCGCCAGCTCCTGGCCGGTGCTGATGTCGACCAGCGCCGCACGGCCTGATTCAGTACCAAAGTCGACACCGATCGTGTATTTGTGCTCAGCCATGTCTCCCCCGTTGAGGCCAGAACCTATTTGTCGGTGATATCGATGGTTGCCAACGTGAACGTACGACGGGTACTCGCCGGGATTATTAGTCTGCCACATGAACCGCAGGCCAGTATCCATACGCTCGACATTCGTAAGAACGAGAATGACGTCGTTGATTGCCGTGATCTCTGTGCCCGGCTTTTGGACTAGACCCTCGATCGCTTCGGCGATCGGATAGGTCAGGCCTGTGGCGACCTCGTCGAGTTTGACTTCCAGTGTTGCGTCGACCTTGTTCGCGACGCCCTGATAGAGAATATGCTTTGAATTCCGATCGCGATCAAAGTCAACACACCAACGCCAATCCTGGTCCACCATGAACTCAATGTGCCATTGAACTGCAAAATGGACACAATCGTGCCGTGGATCAGGACACCAAACAAGGTGCCAATGACATTACCGACGCCGCCACCTAATGAAGTTCCTCCTATCACTACCGCAGCAATGGAGTCAAGCTCCATTCCAGTTGCATGTTGTCCATAGCCCGCCAGTAATGACATGCTAAAGACAATCCCTGCCAGAGCTGAGCATAAGCCGCTGAACGCATAAACCATAACCTTTGTACGAGCGACCGGCAGGCCCATCAGGCGCGCGGATTGTTCATTATTGCCCATGGCATAGATCGTGCGACCAAAGCGTGTGAAAAAGCTCAAGTAAATTGTCACCAATAACATGATGGGGCCAACTAAGGTTGTAGGGTAGACGTATGCTTTCGGTATAAATGGAATATGGATCGGTGTCAGTGCAAGGGTCTTGTACACACCATTCGTAATGGTCACTGAAGTCAGACTGATGATGTAAGCCATACCGCGAGCGAAGAAAAGGCCCATCAAGGTCGCAATAAAGGGCTGGACTTTGAGATATTGAATAATCCAGCCCATCAGCCCCCCCAATGCGACACCCATGATGATCATCAGCGGGATCACAATGTATGGGCTTACCCCGCTCCGAAGTAATGCAGCAGAAGCGGTGCCGGTCAGAGCAATCACGCCGCCCACCGAAAGATCAATCCCGCCCCCGCCACTCAGGATCACCATCGTCATCCCAATCGAAACAAGGAGCAGGCTGCTGTCATTAATGAACAGATTGAAAAACACCTGTGGTTTCTGCATGGCAGGATACAGCTGACTGCCTATAAAGTAAACCAAGACAAAAACCGCAAAGGTTAATAGCAGTGAACCATATCTCGAAACAAAGGTTCTAGTTCGCTGTATCATGTTGAAGGTCCCTTCGCTCGAATAATCGATTCATCAGACGGCGGGAGTAATCGGAGTAGAGCAGGATAACCAGCAAAACCAATACTGCCTTGGCGGCTAACAGAGCATTGGCCGGCACACCTAGGCTATAGACCGTAACTGTGAAGGTCCAGATAACGACCGCGCCAATCACACTAGCAAGCAGGGAGAACCGCCCGCCTGTCATCAAGGTCCCGCCCACGACAACCGCCAGGATGGCATCCAACTCATAGTTCAAACCATTGTTATTGCCATCGGCGCTGTGGACATAGGAACTGAGAACTAGACCGGCAATCGCGCCACAAAACCCGCAGAACATATAGGCTAATAGTTTGACGTTTCGTTCATTGATACCACTATAGTAAGTCGATTTGGCATTGATCCCGACCGACTCAATGAACAAGCCGATGGCGGTCTTGCGCACCAATATCCAAGCCAGGAGCAATACTACCGCAACAATATAGATCGAGACTGGCAAACCCAGGATATAGCCATTTCCAAACCAGAAATAGGGAGTGTAATAAATCGTCATGATTTGCCCATTTGTAATGAGTTGGGCAATGCCACGACCTGCAACCATCAAGATCAACGTGGCAACCATCGGTTGGATTCTTGCTCTGGAAACCAGTAGCCCGTTCCATAAACCACACAGCGTGCCGGCCGCAAGATCAGCGAGGATGATGAGCGGTAAGGGGGTATTCGTTGCGTTCCTGGTTAAGATGTCATTCGTGATCAATTGATTCCCCAGCGCTGGATTGATTAGAACAGCACCCATCGCCCCTGAAATGGCAATTACGGCACCCACAGAAAGATCAACGCCTCCCGTTGCAATCACCAGGGTCATCCCGATTGCCGCCAACATAAGTGGCGCCCCATTATTAAAGATGTCAACAAGATTGCCATACAAGTGTTTTCCGTATACAGGGTCTTCGATGAAGCCGAGTTTAAAGAAACCAGGCTCAACAATGGCATCAAAAATTAGAATAAGCACCCAGGCCACAAGCGGCCAGAATAGCCGGCTGTCACGGATTTTTCTAAGAAATGATGTCTGTTTCATGCTTCTCCTGCCATGGTTTGAATAAGAGTTTTCTCGTCCACGCTACCAGCATATTCAGCAACCTTTTTACGATCACGCAGCACAGCAACACGGTCACTGACACGTAGTACTTCTTCCAGCTCAGAGGAGATAAAAACGCATGACATGCCTTCCTCTGCTAATTGCATCACCAGTTTTTGAATTTCCGCTTTCGCTCCTACATCGATTCCTCGAGTCGGTTCATCCAAAATGAGAACCTTGGGATTCGTCGCAAGCCAACGGGCAAGGATCACCTTTTGTTGGTTGCCGCCACTCAGATTTCTGACCAATTGCTCAGGAGAAGGTGTAACAATCCCTAACAATTGAATGTACTTGTCGGCGATTTCATTTTGTCTTTGCGCGGAGAGAAATTTGAACCAGCCGTAACGCGCTTGCAATGCCAGGATGATATTTTCGCGGATGGTCAGGTCTCCCACAACTCCCTCTGCCTTGCGATCTTCGGGACTCAGGGCAATCCCACGCTTTAGAGATTCAAGGGGAGAAAATTTATTCACCTTCTCACCGTTAACAATGAGAGAACCATTATCTGGAGCATCGATCCCAAAAATCAAGCCAGCCATCTCCGTGCGTCCAGAACCCAACAATCCGGCAATACCCAAAACTTCATTCGCATTCAATTCCAGATCCATCGGCTCCAGAGACCCCGTCAGCCCCAGCCCTTTTGCTTCTACCAAATGTTGCTTGTCCTTCTTCTCTTCCTCCTGGGATTTCACTTTTGACAGGGCATCTAATTCGGTCAAAATGCGTCCCAACATTTTGGCGACCAGTTCAACGCGGGGCAGAGAAGAAGCATCATATGTGCCTACCAGCTTCCCGTTCCTCAGGACCGTAATCCGATCCGCTACCTGATAGACCTGATCCAGGAAATGAGTGATGAAAATGATACCGATACCTTCGTTCTTTAGTTTGCGCATTGCATCAAAGAGCAGGTTCGTTTCGTGAATATCCAGGCTGGAGGTAGGTTCGTCTAAAATCAGAACCCTGGCAGACAGGACTTCCAGTGCGCGTGTAATGGCAACCATCTGTTGGATGGCAACAGAATAATTTCCAAGTGGCTGGGTCACATCGACATCAATGCTCAAGCGGTTGATCGCATTTGCGGCCAGTTCATTCATCTTTGACCAGTGAATACTTCCGAAGCGGCGAGGCTCACGTCCCAGCATGATGTTCTCGGCAACGGAGATGTTGGTACAGAGATTGACTTCTTGATAAACCGTGCTAATGCCCAGTTCTTGAGAATGCTGCGGCGATCGTACCTGAACAAGTTTTCCATCTAACTCTATGGTACCTCTATCAGGTTGTTCCACGCCTGTCAAGACTTTGATAAGGGTGGATTTACCGGCCCCATTTTCTCCTACCAGAGCATGGATTTCCCCTTTTCTCAATGCAAAGTCTACATCCTCGAGGGCTATCACGCCGGGAAAGGATTTTGTGATTCCCAACATCTTTACAATGTCATTTGAATCATTCATGGAAGCAACCTGTTTGGGATTATTCCTATCCAAGATAGAGAAGCGACGTTTTATCCGCGCCGCTTCTCTATCTACTAGGTTCGTCTTGGCGCGTTTACCGCGACCTCACTTTGGTTTAGTACTTGCGAGTCGGCAGCAACTCAGCAGCCTTGTCCGGGTAATAGACCGTCTCGTTGGTGAGCACTTCCCGGTCGATCGATTGGCCATTCATGAGCTTCAAAGCCATTTCCAGTACCTGTGGTCCCAGTAGTGGATTGCATTCAACATCAGCCTGGAACCATCCGTCAACCATGGCCTGGAAGCCACCGCGAGTGCCGTCCACGGAGACAATGAAGAGATCGCCGGGTTTGACACCAGCCGCCTTCAAAGCCTCGATGGCGCCGATTCCCATATCATCATTGTGAATGAAGATGCCCTGGAAATCTGTACCGGCTTTGTATTTCTGCAGGAAGGCCTGCATCACAGGAAGAGCCTCAGCACGGGTAAAGTTACCGGTCTGGGAGTCAAGGATCGTGATGTTGCTGTTGAGTTTATTCCGGAAGCCTTCCGCGCGTCCAACTGCTGCACCAGAGCCTGTCGTCCCAGACAACTCGAGAACGGCGCCACCATTCGGGAATTTCTTGTTAAATTCCTCGGCAGCTCGTTCACCTTCTAATTTCATATCGGAGCCGATATGAGCAGCGTACAGGGATTCATCGGCACTGACACTGCGGTCTACGATGATGACGGGGATACCGGCATTCTTGGCTTCCGTCAAAACAGCGTCCCAACCATCTTCGACAACTGGGGGAAGGCCGATCACATCGACTTCTTGCTGGATGCATGAACGCAAGGCGGAAATCTGGTTTTCTTGCTTCTGCTGGGCATCAGAGAAAATCAAGCGAACGCCTAATTCGCCAGCAGTCTCTTTGAAAGAAGCGGTGTTGGCTGTGCGCCAGTCGCTCTCAGCACCAAGCTGAGGATAACAAAATGTCATGTCGGTGTATTTGCAGTTTGGAGCGCAACTAGCCTCTTCTTTGGCTGTGCCACCACAGGCGGCGAGCACCAGGACCGCCGCTACCAACAACACCAACAGTGCGGACACGCCCAAATTCTTTGAGACTTTCATTTCTTTCTTCTCCCTTCTTTTTATTTTAGAAAGCTACTTTCGATTAAAGATTCTGCCGGAGCTGCTCGAGCTCAAATTCATTCGTGGAGCACTTCTCCCTCCTGTAAGCCTCAGGCCTGATGTTAGCCTCAAGCCTTATGGTAGTAAACTTCCCAACCCATATACTTGGTCAACGCCTCATTCAGGGCCTCTGCCACCTGCGAGCGGTTCACCGCAACGTGGTGCTCGTATCCGTTCTCACAGATGTAGCGGAGTAGGCCCTGGAAATCCGGAATCTTGACTACGCCATAGCCGCCAAAGGTTTCCAGCGGATCGCCGGTCAGCTTGCCCTCTCCCAGGTAGGCGCGAACGACCCCATACTCATCGTCCGTAGACACTCGGCAGTAGGTAAACGGTCCGGCCTTGACCCGACCCACCATGGTCCCATAGGTATTCTCCTTGCCCACCGAGCCGGCGATGATCGCCTGGTACGACATCCCAGACTCCTGGAAGAAATCGACCGGAAGGTTGCTGCAGTGAAAGATAACAGCCTTGTCGGGATCCTCGCCATAGTTGTTGTTCCAGTCCACCAGCGCGCTGGGCTTGCCGGAGGCCAGGGCCATGGCGTACATGCCGATGGCGCCGGTGATGTCAGACTCGCACGCGCTGGGCTTGAGCGCGTTGCTCATCATACTCATCACCGCGCAGGGGACGACGCCAAAGTACTCCTCCATGGCCGTCCAGCACTGTATTGCCGTAGCCACCAGCCCATTTTCTTCCATCCAGCGTTCCGTCACCAGCGCGAACTTGGCCATCTTGAGCAGCGCCTCGCCGGGAATGCCGGTAGTCGGCACGTAGCTCTTGATGGCGCTCAGCTTGTCGCACACGGCCGGATCGTCGGCCGCCAGGCGGTTGGCCCGGCCAAAGGCCTCCGAAAGGTCCATGACCTCGACGCTGATGCCGGCCTTTTCCAGCAGCTTTTCGCTAAACCGTACCGTGATAAAGGCTGCCGGCCGGGCGCCCAGCATTCCGAACCTGGCTCCCCGCAGCCCGCGTACCACGCGGCAGGTCGCGGCAAACTGGCGCAGGTCCTGGCGAAAGCTGTCCGAGCCCGGGGCCACCGTGTGCAGGGTGGTGAGGGTGTAGGGGATGCCGTACTGCCACATGTTGTTGCACGCCGACATCTTGCCGCAGAAACTATCCCGCCGCTCGGCAATCGTCATCTTGCCGTTCTCGTCGGGAAAAGCCTGGATCAGCACCGGCACATTCAACTCTGCCATCCGGATGGTGTTCGACACCGCCCGCTCGTCGCCGAAATTGGGCAGGGTCACCAGGATGCCGTCGATCTCTGCCCGGTGCGCCCGGAACAGTGCGGCGCACTTTTCCGAGTCCTGGAGCGTCTCGACCGAGCCATGGGGGGTGTCTGTCGTGTTGAGGGCAATGACCTCAAACCCTTCCTCTGCTAGCACGCGCAGCACCTCTTGCCGTCCCGTCTCGCATAGATGGCCGGGAAAAAACCCTCGATTGCTGACGATAAGACCGAGTGTGACTTTATCCATTCTGTTTCATCTCCATCGGCGGAAATCCAATCTCAGTTTGGTATATGGCCCTGGCGGCCTATGGAGCTATCTCGAACGATCAGCTCCGGGCGAAGGGCGATCGATCTGGGCTCAAAAACCAGTTGTTCATTGTGGCCCGCCTCGATGGCCTGGATCAGCTCTTGGACGGCGGTAGAGCCAAGCTTCCGCAGATCCTGGTATACGGTTGTCAGTGGGGGCCAATAGTGAGCCGTTTCCGGCAGGCCGTCAAAGCCGACCACGGCCAGTTCGTGAGGCACCTTTATGCCCCGCCGGCACGCCATTTGCAGCACGCTCAGTGACATCTGGTCGTTGCCGACAAACACCGCATCCATCTCGGGATAGCTTGCCAGCAGCCGCTCAATCGCCGGCTCGCCGCTGGCGGAGGACCAATTCCCTTCCTCCGAATGCCATTCGGCCACCGGCACTCCGGCGGCCAGCAGGGCATCCTGCCAGCCTGCCTTGCGCTGGCGGGCTTCCCACCAATCGAGAGGGCCTGAGATGTGGCCGATATGCCGGTGTCCCTGCTCCAGGAGGTGTTCTGTGGCCATGCGCCCCCCGGCATAGTTGTCGATGGCCACGATCGATACCCCCGGCCGGGCCTGCATCTGCATAAAGATCATCGGCGCAGACGGCGCACCTAGTTGGTCCTCGAGCCAGGCCCGGTTATCGCCGACCTCAGGCGCCGCCCACAGGATGCCGTCTACCCGCCTTTCGAGCAGCCAGTTGAGGAGAGGTTGGACGTTGTTGGCGCGGAGATCGGGCAGCTCCTTGAGCAACAGGGTATAGCCCAGCTCTTCTGCTTTTTGGGTGATGCCGCTCAGGGCGCGCGAGGGTCCCTCATACTTCAAGCCTGCGGTGACGATGCCCAGCGTCAGGCTGCGCTGGTGGATGAGGCTGCGGGCGATGGCGTTGGGTTGGTAATTCAGCTCTTCAATGATCTGCCAGATACGGGTGCGAGTTTCCTCGGCCACATCGGGCCGGTCGTTTAGGACCCGGGATACCGTCTGATGGGATACCCCAGCCGCTGCAGCGACATCTCTGATTGTCACCTGTCTTGAGAATCGCATGGTCCTCACCCCTGTGACCGTTCCCGTTACCGAGCCTGTTACCGGTCCCGTTACCGTTAACAGTGTATCACAAAACATTCGACTTGTCAATACCCAAAAACAGGGATCTGGGGAAATTAAGAGGAATTTTAATCTTCCCTCCTTGCGCTTTTCCCCCGGCGATGGTACAATCTGCGCCATGAAAACTGGACGAAACTCTGAAATCACCGGCTTGACCGTCGGCCTGGTGCTCGCTGCGGTTGGCGGACTGCTCATCCTGCTGCCCGCCCTGGCCGGCATGGACATGATGGGGGTAGGGTATGCCCTGCAGTTTGCGGGATTGTTTCTACTTCTGAGCGGGCTGGTCACCGCCGGCATCTTTGGCCAGCGTGCCGCCAGGCTGAATTCCATCCTCTCTGGCAAGGATCTGCTCGCTCATTGGATCTATGACCTGGCTCAGGTCGAACAACGGGCGCAGCAGGATCAACAGGAAACCAAGCGAGAGAACCTCAGCCTCTTCTTGGTAATAACCGGCTTTATGCTGGCCTGCATCATCCTCTTTGCCGTCTACGGCTATGCGAGTGGAGAAGGGGATAACATGCCCCTGTTCATCGCCCTGATGGTGGGGGTGCTGCTAATTGTGGCTGTTTTCGCCTTTGGAATGCCCCACGTCCAATACCGCCGTACCATGCGCAGCAGTCACGAGGCGCTCATAGCCGCGCGTGGGTTATACATCAACGGTGCCGTGCACATCTGGAATGCTCCCCTTGCTTCACTGGATGGCGTATCGTTGGTGGAGGATGGGGAGGAGACACGGCTAGTTTTCCACCTCCGCTACAGGACGGGGATCGCGGCCACTGAAACCTACACCGTCGATGTGCCGGTTCCGGCCGGAGAAGAAGAGACTGCCCGCAGGATAGAAGGGCATTTCCGGCAGTGAGCTAACCGGCACAACCCCAACACCGGGACCGTTAGCCGGCCGGCCGGCTGGTCAGGGGAGGAGGCGGGTGGTGCCGCGCCTCGCTCCTCTACTTGTCAGGGGTTCTCGACGTCGGCCTGGCCGGCAGGCGCCCGAGTTTTTCGAATCAACGTCTTGTGCCCCCAAATGAGCACGATGGCTCCGACAACCAGGAGCAGCAAGCCCAGGTGGATCCACCTGCCGACCTCTGAGGTCCACAGGGGGATGACCGCCGCAGTAAAGCTGTTCACCGTGTGAAAGAGCATCGCCACCAGAATGCTGCCCCCGGTATTGTTGTACAGCCAGGTGTACGCGATCGCCACGACCATGGTCTGGGCCACGAACTCCCAAATGGGGACCGTGTGCTGTGTCGTGCCGGCGACAAAATGCAGAGGTATCTGCCACAGCCCCCAGATCGCACCTAGCAGCAGGCTTGAGGTGAGCGCATTCCACCGCAACTGAAAGCGATCCAGGACGTAACCGCGCCAGCCAAACTCCTCGGGCAATGCGTTTGTGAAAAAGAGCAGCATAAACACGGGAAAGAGCGTCAGCAGAGGTGGTGCAAGCTTCCAGTTGATATTCTCCCCGGCGAGCATGATCGCCAGAATCGTGAGAACGGCCACAACCGGCGGCAGCAATAGGGTCGGCGCCAGCCATTTCTTCCGGAACCGGTACTCCCATCCCCTGCGCCACAGGCTGCTGACGCCTTCTTGGCCTTCGTTCCGGTAGGTCAGGGCAAAGGCGGCGATGAAAGGGCCAAAGGCAGCGATGGTGCCGAGAAAGAAAGAGAGCCAGCCCGGCAGGGTAAGCCAGCCGGCAGTGACCAGGATGCGGGGCAGGAGAAACAGCCACGACCAGGCAAAGGCGATCAGGAAAAATAACCCCAGGTTTTTGCCCTCAGCTCGGGAGATAGCCGCCACCTTTTCCTCCTATTTTGTGCTTCCAATGGCCATGGCACGAGCCAGATGCACGGCAGGTATCAACGCAAAGAGATTGTACCACAGGAATCGGCCCAGCGCAAAGACGCTCGTCCAAGCATCCAGAGCGAACGCATGTTGGTTTTGCCGGGGCGAGGCATCCCGTACCGTGACTTGTGCCGCCGCAGCCTGCCCCCTGTGCCGCATGTTTCTGGCGGCCCTGTGCCGCATGTTTTACGGAGATCCCCTTAAGGGGATGGCGGCCCTATGCCGCATGTTTTACGGAGATCCCCTTAAGGGGATGGCGCCCCTCGCCCTCTCACCTGTAGCCCAGTTTCAGGGCCGGTAGTCACGCCTGTCCAGGATGTAGCGAAAACAGTCCATCCCAAAATAGTTGTTCCTGTCCACCAGCAACATCCCCAGCTTTTCGATGACCCTTTGCGATGCCTTGTTGTCTGGATGCACGATGGCGATGATGCTTTCGAGGCCGAGTGTCTGGAAGCCAAACTGCAGAGATGCCAGCCCCCCTTCGGTGGCGAGCCCTTTTCCCCAATGGGCCTTGCTCAAGAGGTAGCCCACCTCGATCTCGCCGGTTTCCGGCAGGAACTGCAGTCCATTCCAGCCGATCATCTCCTGTCCGCTGCGCGGTTCGCGCGGCTCAACCGCCCACCAGCCATAGCCGTGCTCGTCCCAATGGGCAATCTGCCGGGCGACAAACTTTTGCACGCGCTCCAACGGCAGCGGATCGGAGTTCGGAAAGTAACGCAGGATATCTTTTTCGTTGAGGATGCGGTGCAGGGGACCTGCATCCGCCTCGACGAACGGCCGGAGGATCAACCGTGCCGTGGTGATTGTGGGTATTCCCATCCTATTCTTCCTCACTCACGTGAGGGATCGCTCCCATGCCCTCGATCTTGGTTTCATCGTTCATGTCGGCTCCTAACAGGTCTGCTTTGGCTGTCCCAGCTTGCCCATTCTATCACGGAGGCGCTCCTCCGTCAAACGACAGGAGGCGTCCCCTGGAACATGGAACCTTCCGAGCGACACCACCATCCCGTTGGTCAACATCGCCCACGTGAATGACACAGGACTCCTGGCGGTGGGTGCTGTAGGCAAAGCACTGGCAGGGAAGCAAGCCGGCCGCCTACATAAGAATCAGGCTTTAACCGCTAGACTGCGGCGTGCCAATTGAGTATAATATCAATAGTAATACCGATATGAGTATTTCTAGAAGAGGATCGAGGTGTCACATGCAAGGCAAGCACAGCACGTACGCCCCTCGCAGCACATCGTAGCCGGCCTGGCCCCTATCCCTATCCCAGAACGCCGCCTAGTTCGATGGGCTCGCCACGGCAGCAGTCATTGTGGCGTCGATCAGCTTGCTCGAGTCCGAGACTTTGCCTCCGGACGCCAGCGCCATCTCGGCCGCCAGGAGCGCCTGTCCTTGTTTGAGGGAATCAGAGTCGTATCTGGTGAGGTGGCCTTGCGTCCCGCGCCAGGTGAGATCGCGCACAACCCCGGCAAGCTGAAGCACGAGGCCTGTCTTTATCTCGGCGCCTATCTGCTCCTGGCGTTTTCTAAAGTCGTCTGACAGCCGGCGAGGTCTGCGGCGAAGAGCGGTCAGCACTTGAGGGAGCGCTGACAGCAGCATGGCCGGCCGAACACCTGCCTCATCGGCTTTGAGCACAGGGACGTGCACAATCAACCGCTTCTCCACTATGTTGATGACATAATAGCTTCTTGGCCCGTCAACAAGCTCCTGCTGCTCCACGCCGGCGATTCGCCCAGGCCCAAAACTCGGGTGTACCACCTTGTCGCCTACTGAGTACTGCATAGCGTTCCCTCCTGAGAGCTTGGCGGTTGCTCTCGCTCCTCCTCGTGGCTCGATGATGGCAGCCAGAACAGAGCAGCGCGGGCCGGATATGCTTCCGGTCCGCGCTGCGATATGTCAATGCGGCGGCGATGATGCCGGCCTGCTGAAGCCGGCGCGTCGCCGACACATGACGTTCCTACCACCGAGGCCGGCGTCCGCCGTCAGAGCGGCGGTCGCGGTCGGCCTGCGGCTTGGCCTCGTTCACTTTGATCTCACGATCGTCTACGGACTTGCCGTTCAGCGCACTGATGGCTGCCTGGGCAGCCTGGTCGGTGGCCATCTCGACGAAGGCAAAGCCTTTGGGCCGGCCCGTGTCGCGGTCGGTGATCACGGTGACCGATTCGATCTCACCATACTCGGCGAAGAGGGTGCGCAGTGCGCCCTCTGTGGTGTTATAGCTCAAATTGCCGACGTATATTCTTTTTTCCATGACGTCACCTGCCTGCCACGGCTACGTCGGTTGCTTGCAGTCCCTTGGCACCCTGCTCGACGTTGAACTCGACGCTTTGCCCCTCTTCCAGGTTCCGGAAGCCTTCACCCCGAATTGCAGAGTGATGGACAAACAGATCAGGGCCTGCCTCCTGCTGGATAAAGCCATAACCTTTGGCTCCATTGAACCATTTGACGGTTCCACTTGTTCTTTCAGACATTTTCTACCTTTCACTTACTTTGTTAGGAGGAAGGAGCTGCCGGTTTTGACCAAGAAAAAGCGCCCAGACCTGTAATAGTCTGGGCGCTGATCTTCTTTGATTATACCAGATTCTTACTTCATCCTACATCGCTATAATATCACACTTGCCAACTATTGTCAAGTCAGGGAGTCCCACCGGCGGTCAAATGCGTTCACCCTATTCCACTGCCTGCTTCTGCGAAAAGCTGCCGCAATCGCTCAATCACGCGGCCCAGCCCGTTCAAGAGACTCGTGTCCAGCGAGGAACCTCTCGATGTCGTCGATAAACGCGACCGTGGCCTTTTCGATGGACGCAGTCAAAGCGTCTGGGTCGTCGAGGTCGAAATCTGTGGCAAGATCGCACTCGATGATCGAGTCAACACCACTCGCTGGCGTTACAACACGGTACCCGGGCCATTGGCTGTCCTTGAACAGCTCCCAGTACTGCCGTTGGATATTCCGGTTGCTTCCCGCCAGCCAGGCTTCGAATCTGAATGCGTCATAGTTCAAGACGACGGCGATCTTTAGATCGCGGTGCTTGAGTGATGGCGGAAAGAGCGCAAAGTATGTCATGTCCATGTATCCCTGATAAAGACCGGACACGGTAAAACCTTCGCACTTGTCCTTAAAGTGTGTCCTCAGGCCCATCATGTAAGAGATCAGCGCCCTGTATGCCTTCTGGATCGATCCCTTCTCGAGTTGCCCTCGAAAATCCCGAATGTCCTCTGCTGACGAATGCATGCTTGTCTCCTGCGTCGTTGAAAAGATCGTCAGGATTATAGACCGATAACCGAGATCAGTCAATCGAAGCGCCCATTCAAAAGCGCTTGCCTTGGATTGAGGTCAGGTCACCAGTTGCGGACGACGAGCGGCAGGTAGATGCGCATCCATACAACCCGGGTGACGTCGGTCACATGCCCGATCAGGGTTGGGCTGACCGTGGACGCGGCAGTGATGGTCGTGGTGTCGTGCAAACCGCGCACGGCGCTCGAAGCAGGGATGTCAACGGTGACGGTGAGGACGGCGGACTGGTCGGGCTGCAGGAGGACGGAGCCGGGCAAAGCAAAAGGATCGCCGCCGACTACCGCGCCGGCTACAGTGGCCCACCCCTGAGAGCTGCTCCAGGTCAGATTGTAGGTGTCGGCGACGTTGCCGATGTTGTGCAGGCCGTGCAGGTAGACGACCTGCTCGCCGGGATCGTGCACGCTGGTCCGATCCGGTTCGAGAACAAAAGCAGGCGTGGTGGGGGCGGGCCGGCCGTGCGGGCCGGAACCGGTTGGCCACGAAGCGTGGCAGACGGTGCAGGTGTCCAGCGGGCCGGCGTGGCCCTGCCAGCCCAGGAATTTGATGGCGTCGTTGGGCTGAGTACTGGGGGCGATGGCATGGGTGCTGTCGTGGCAGGCCTCGCAAAAGACCCCGCCGTGCTCGCGCGACATCCGGTAGAGCGGCTGATCTTGGGCGTAGCCAGCGCCGTGGCAACCGGCGCTGTCGCAGCGCGGCTCGTTCAGCCAGGGGTTGGGGTTCTCAGAGATGGCCTGCATGCCGCCGTGGCAGTCGATGCAGTCCATGCCCCGGGCGTACATCGCGTCGCGCAGGCATTGAGTCTGCGGGCCGGGGTGGCAGTTGTAACAGCCGGCCAGGGTGTCGGGCACGAGTTCTTTGTGCTTGCCGTGCATGGCCCGCGACAGGCTGGGCACGTCGCCTGCTCCCGGCAAGCCCAGGGCATTGGAGCTATGGCACTCGGCGCACAGGATTGGCCGGCGGCCCATCAGCGGCCCCTCGTGCCCGGGCGGATAGTCGCCCAGGTTCTCGTTGTCATGCAGGGTCAGGATGTTCTGCTCTACCACGCCGGTGGCGATGTCTGGATTGCCCGGCCCATTGTCATAGTGGCAGTTGTCGCAGTGCATCTCGGTTGATACCGGGGCCACCGGGTGGGTCCGAGCCAGCTCCTGGCCGGTGCCGAGGTCGCTGACCACAATCGTGGCCACCTGGTAAGGGTAGGGGGTAGTGGGAGCGCTGTCGCGGAACTCGGTAAGGGGAATGCCTTCGGCCACAAAGTGGTCGCCGTGCAGATCCATCGTCCCTGACATGCCCTTGCCGGTGAGGCCGACATTGGGCGGCAGGTCCACGCCAAATAGATCCTGATCGTAATCCCAAAAGTTGGACTTGCCCACCGAGTACGTGTTATCGGTGAACAAGTAGGTGACGGTGATGCCGGCGGTGACAACCTGGGGTGGGTCGTCGATGCGGATGACCTGTACCAACAGGTTGCTGTAGGGCGGCAGCACCGCCAGGTCCTGGAAGTTGCGGTTGTAGCAGTGCATTCCAAGGTCGTTCCAGGCCAGCACGACATAGTCGCCAGGGGCAGTCACATCCGGGGGTGGCGCCAGAGCAGCGGCAGCGCCCGGCGTTCGGACCGAGATCAGCATGACGCATACGGCCGCCAGGAACAAAGCGGTAAGGGTGAGCCACTTTGAGCGGGACATCGTCACCTCCTATGTGGTTTGTCAAGAGCATGTCTTGCCAGCGAATAGTACCACAAGAGCTTACAAAACGCAAGACGAGCCATCGGCCCTAGGGGCAGCCCATGTACCAAGTGAGTACCTTGCCGATGTGGCAAGCCCGCATCTAGCCCGACCGTGGTCCATTGCAGCGCCAGGGCGCACCCCACGCCAAGGACCCTTCCCTTTCAGAAATCCTGGCTACGCACTGGTAACGAGAACCACTTTGCCCGCGTATCCGCCGCGCTCGAGCAGTTCGTGAGCACGAGCGGCCTCAGCCAGCGGGATGCGCTCCGCCACCACCGGCCTGATCCTGCCCGCTGCCAGCAAATCGAAGAGTTGCGTCAGCGTTTCGCGGTACCAGGCGTGATCCTTCCCGATATCTGGAGTCAAAGGCGCCTTCTTCCCGTCCGGAATGAGCGCCAGCAGGGTCCGCATCAGCAGGGTGAAGGGAATGACCCGCAGCCCCTCCTTCTTGGTCGCAGCCATACCAAACCACACCAGCCGCCCGCCTTGGCGCAGGGTTCGGTATGAACGCCAGAGTTGCCGTGCGCCGCCGATCGGGTCGAACACGGCATCCACCCCATCGCCGGTGATCTTGCGAGTGCGCTCCACAAAGTCCTCGGTGCGGTAGTCGATCGGCGTGGCTCCAAGCGCAGACACCAGACCATGATTGTGCCTCGACGCCGTGCCGTACATCTCCAGCCCGGCCAGCTTGCCGAGCTGGAGCAGAGCAGTCCCCACGCCTCCCGCCGCACCGTGGACGAGGATCCGCTCGCCGCTCCGGACGTTGGCGGTTCGGTGCATGGCCATGTGGGCGGTGAGATAGTTCACTACTACGCAGACGGCCTCGGCAGGATCCTCGCCCGAGGGGACAGGCACCAGCTCGCTGGCCGGCAAGCAGATGAACTCTGCATAGCCGCCACGGCCGCCAAGACAAAAGGTCGCGCCGGCAACCATCTGCCCCGGCTCTACGGTCGACACCCCCTCGCCCAGCTTGTCCACCACACCGGCGACATCCGCACCCAGGGTGAACGGCGCCCGCGGAGTCCCGGGCAGTGAACCGGAGCGCCGGAACATAAGATCGTAGGCAGAGACTCCGGCGGCCAGGACCTTCACCCGGATCTCGCCGGCTCGGGGCTCGGGACGATCCTCTTCCACCACCTGGAGGACGTCCGGCCCGCCATGCCGCGTCACGACGATGCGATGGTGTTTCATAGATTGAACCCCTTGACGATCAGCCATACCGCGAGGACCATTTCTTGCACGGCCAATGGAAGATCCATCGCGGTCACGATCGTCGACAGAGGACTGACGAGGCCGGCAATACCCAACAAACCTCCGGCCAAATATGGTATAGCTGCAACGAGACCCCAACCTGACAGCCATCGAGGAATGAGTTTTGATCGATACAACAGATAGTAGAACATCAGAGCGCCCAGGCAAAAAACGATTGTCGAGATGGAACCGATCTCTTCGGCTCTCAACAACCAATCGCCCCAAGCCTTTAGATTCGAAGCATCGGGGGTTCCGGCCTGATATACCCGACTGAGTGGCAAGAGCGCCAGCCAGCCGACTACCGTAGCCATATAGGTAACGGTTTCAAGCCCTCCTCTGAAAACAACATAGCCAAGAGCCAGGGCTTCATTCTGTTTTCGCAAGATGGGAAACACCACGATCGGAACCATAGCCAGCGCCAGGCCCATAGTCAGCCAAAGGAGGGCCCCCAATATGATCGGGGTTTCATTGGCAAACACACTGACCAGAGCATCCTCAGCATTTCGAATAGGTTCCGTAAAGACCTGGCACAGTGAGCCTGCTACCGTCCCAATGATAAACAACACTCCCACCACGATGGCGGTCTTTCTGCTTGCATCCATTCCTTATCTCCTTTTTGTTCTGCAGTTATTACTGCCCGTCCCTCTTGCTGTCCTGCTTTGACATACCTGTGAGCCGCAACTGTCTATTCCTGTGGATGAGGGGCCAGATCCCATGAGATTGACCGAGACCAGAGGCATTCCCAAGTCACGCACCTCTTTGAGCAATCCGAATAGCGCGGCCTGGTCGAGCACCGGGCCGGTTAGAAGCGTATCGCCGTTCTCTTCCAGCGTGATGGCCAGCCCTTCAAACCAGTCTGTCCACTCGTGTCGCAGATGGCCCTTGAGCCTGATCTGGTAGACCATCGGTTCATTTGGCTCAGTTCTTGGATCACGTGCGTTTGACATTGTCCCGTACCTGCTGCGAAAAGCTCTCGACGGCAGTCCCTTGAGCCGCCATCTTTCCTCCGTTTTGACTATTTCGGGGTTCTTGGAGCCTTATGCTATCAGTATAGCACCCAGATGGTATTATTGTCATACCCCTGAGGTATGATTCAGAGGGTTATTTGCGGTCTTGGCAGGGGGAACAGAAAACGGGCCGCTATCCGCCGGCCCGTTAGTCTGATCGATTCTGCGCGCCCGAGATGCCGGCCCAGGGCATCCGGGCAGCTAGTCGGGTAAGATTCCCCCGACCCGTGCCCTGGCAATCGCATCCGCCCGGTGGTGGGCATCGAGCTTGCTGTAGATATTGCGGGTGTGAACCTTGACCGTGTTCAGCGAGAGATAAAGCCTGTTGGCGATTTCCTGATTGGTCAGCCCCTCGGCGATGAGCTGGAGCACCTCCAATTCGCGCTCGCTAAGCGGCTCACACCACTCGGATTCCGGAATTCGGGGTTTCGATCGATCCCTTTGCTCTGGTCCGGCCATGGAGAATGCTTCCAACAACCGGCGAGCATAATCTGGAGCAATCCCTCGAGACAGGGGTTCGCGGATCAACCGCGCCATTGGCGGACCTTCGTCCACGAAGGTCCGGATAAAGCCGCCCGATTCGGCCAGCGCCAGCGCGTCACCCAGCACTTGCACAGCTTTCTCCTTTTCGCCATGCGCATGGAGGGCGACCGCCTGCAGAACCATCACCTTGAGCCGTTCGTCCTGCCAGCCCTTAGCCTCCGCCTGTTGGCGCAGCGGCTCCAGCATCGCCAGCGCTGCGGGCGCATCTCCCTGGGCCAGGAGCACCCGGGCCTGGCTGATGGGAAGCTCATACTTTTCAGCCAGGTGCGCGGCTTCGGCCACATTGCCCTGGCGAAGCGACACAAGCGCCTGGGCGGCAGCGACCTCGGGCATCCGCTGCACAAAGTTATGCTGGCGCACAGACTGCTCGGCCTGGGCCAACATCGCGGCCGCGCCGGCCAGATCTCCCTGGGCCAGCTTCAGGCGGGCCAGAAACACCTCGCAGATGACGAACCTGTCAATCACGCTGTCATACTGCTGCGCCAGCCGGAGGCCCTGTTGTCCGTGCTGCTCCGCGGTTTCCAGGTCGTTCCATTCGTAACATATGCGGGCCAGGCCAAGATGCGCTTCGCAGGCATTTGGCAGTGGATGATCGCCGCACAGTTGCAGAACCCGCCGGTAGGTTTCGGCCGCCGGATAAAGCTGGTTTTCCAGTTCCTGCATTTCACCCAGGCCGCTTGTGGCCAGCATAGTGAAAAAGATGCTCCCGGACGCCTGGGTGATAGATACGGTTTCGGCATAGGCCCGGCCGGCGGCGGCACGGTCTCCCAGCATTGTATAGGCGTTCGCCAGCGTCCAGATAGCGGCGGTGCGGAAAGACAGATTATCAGGTTGCAGGTACTCCAGGGCTCGGCGCGACTGGGCAATCATGGTTTCCGCATCGTACCGGGTGAGCGCCAATGTAGCCCTTGCGGCGGCGATCTGCCCGACAAGATCTCGGGCCTTGTCGTCCGGCTCAGCGCCCTGCGGGGCGGCAGCCAAAGCTGCCTCAGCGGCCTGTAGTTTCTCTTCGACGCCGGTCGTTTGACCAATAACCAGCAATAACGTGGCCTGCCTCACCCACAACAAGGGCCTGGCATCCGGCACGGTCTTTGGCAGCGACGCCAGCCAATCCAGGACAACAGTTACCACACCGAGAAGGTGAAGGGGCATTCCCCCGCTTTCAATCAGGCGCTCGGCGCGTTCAACATCGTTGGCGGCAGTCGCGTGGCGAAAGGCCTCAAACGCCAGGCCATTGTCTTCGTGCCACTGGCTGGCACGGACGTGCAATTCGGCCACATCCATCTCCCCCTCTGCGGACGAGGCGGCGCTTTGCTGCAGCCGCTGCCGCAAGAAACCGGCAAAGAGATGGTGATAGCGGTACCAACGCCGCTCATTATCCAGGGGGACAATGAACAGATTTGCGCGTTCCAGATGCTCCAAAATCCCCTGCCCGGAACCGGAGGGAGTGAGCAGGACGGCATCACATAGGGGGCCGCACAAGCGGCCGAGGATCGACGTGCGCAGCAGGAAGGCCTGGATGCCCGCGGACTGCTGCTGCAGGACTTCTTCCATCAAATAGTCCAGCACAAAACGGTGGCTGCCGGTGAAAGCCTGGATAAAACTGGCGGTGTCTGAACGCCCTTGCATAGAGAGTGCAGCCATTTGCAGGCCGGCAATCCAGCCTTCGGTGCGGGTTTCGAGGGCGGCTATCTCCTCCGCCGAGAGGTTGAGACCCATCACCCGGTTGAGAAACTCGGCGGCTTCGGCAGGGGCAAACCTCAGCTCGGCGGCGCGCAGCTCGGTCAATTGGCCACGGGCACGCAGCCGGGCCAGCGGTAGGTGCGGATCCTCACGGGTGGCGATGACCAGGTGCATCTTCGGAGGCAAGTGCTCCACCAGAAAGGCAAAGGCGTTGTCAACCGGTTGAGCATCAATCACGTGATAGTCGTCGAGAACAAGGGTAAAACTCTTCAAGACGGCGGTGATCTCATTGAGCAGGGTCGTCACAAGCAATTCGCTTGACGGCGGCTGCGGGGATTGCAGCACGGCCAACACCCCTTCCCCAATATGCGGCGCAAGTGTCTGCAAAGCGGCGATGACACAGGTTAGAAACCGTGTGAGGTCATTATCCCCTTCATCCAGCGACAGCCACGCCGCCGGTCTCTCGCCGCCGGCGACCCATTCGCTGACCAGCGTGGTTTTCCCAAAACCGGCGGGGGCCGAGATGAGGGTCACACCCGGCGTGTGGTGCAGGCCCTCGTTCAGCCGCTCGATCAGGCGGGGGCGCGAGACCAGCTCGGGCCGGATGGGCGGAATATACAGCTTTGTCTGCAACATCGGATACTGCTGCATGAATGCCCCTTGCTCCCGGACGCAAGTATATCATGTCGCCGATGGCCTGTCAAAGCGAATGCGCCGAACACCTCCGCACAGTCGCCAAGCAGTGCGGCCTGTTCACTCTGGAGACCTTCGGCGATGTCAGCCAACAGCGCAGGGTTGGCGAGGCACAGAGCGGCTATCCTGCGATTGGATTGTTCCGTGCGGTCAAAATAGGTACGCTGCAATCGCAGAGATTAGCATTAACAATATCCCAGTTAGCACGCCAAGTATAACAGTGCTCATAGAGCTACTTGCGTCAATGATAAAGTTTGTCCGCTCGCTACTGCTCATTCCGCGAAAACTTTCCGCATTGAGCAATTGATACTTACTACTCTGTTGCCCTGCAGCAAAGCGAGACGACGCTCCGGCGACGATCAGTAAACAACCGGCCAGGAAAAACGCATTGCTATATGCAATCGACGAATTCCACTTGTTGATATAGCCAATAATGCCGATTACGACTGCGATAATTGCGACGAGTAAGATAGATTTCGCGCACATTTTGATGATCGCCTTAATAACCAATCGTTTCATGGGGCTTGCCTTTTCCGTCGGAAAAACACCGGGTGGCCGTCCGGCAGCCAGATCCAGGCATTGGGTACACTTGCCCATGCAGCTCGCTTGCCTGTTTGACGTCCCTAAGGTTGGCCAAATACTCCGATCTCACCATAATACCACGTGTCGCCCTTGCGCCCGAGAAAAGTCACTAAATTCGGATAGACCCTCGGGTTGAGCGTGGCCGCGCTGCAGCAGTTATAGTGCGGGATTTCGTTGTATCCGAGCGCGATATCAACGCCGGCATAGTTGGCCTCGATCTTGCCCTGGCGCTTGAAAAAGTAAAACGGCTTGCCGCCCAGCGTCTGGAACCCAAATGCCTCCTCGTATCCTAGTTGGTCGTTCAGGGATTTGCCGTCCACGGCGACTTGTCCTATGGCGGTGGTCGCTATCTCGTTGCCCGACTGCTGATTGCTGATCAGGGCCGTCTCCACTGCCCAATGGCCGTCATATGCCCACAGTCCCCACAGGGCGCTGATGGGACTGGTCGAACCAACGGCAACCTTGTACACCTCCTCGCTGCTGCGCGTCACCACCACGTACCCGGCGTTTGGGTCGGTGTAGTCCTGAGTGGCGAACAACTGGTCGCTGCCAACTGTAACGCAAAAGCCAAAGCTTGCCCCCACTGTACAGCCCCTATCCGGGAACTGCTGTGCGCGCTCGGCTGCGTGGAGAGTGCGCGGATCCCCCTGGACAGAACTGTCAAAACTGAGCACCTCCGATTCCGCCTCGGGCGGCTGTGTGAGCGGGTACTCGGCGACGCTCAACTCGGCTGGGACGGCGGGAACTAAAGTCGGACCGGCGGATGTGCAGGCGGCGAGGAGGAGAATGAGAGCCAGTAAAGCAATACGTTTCATGTTTGTCTCCTTTTGGTCAATTGGCCCAAGTATACCCCTTTGGCGCACCCGGCGGGTGACGCCCCATGCGCTCCCGGCCCACGCCTTCCCTACGCTTGGGATCACCATCGCCAGTATACGGCAACACATCAGGACTGTCAAGGGTACCGGTATACCACATCAGGGCAAACGCATTTGGGTTTTGTAGGGGCGAGGCATCCGCGCTGCCACTTGTGCGGCCGCGATTTGCCCCTTGCAGCGCAGGATTCAAACCCAGAATTGGCTTCCTGGGATGCCTGTGCCGCATGTTTCTGGCGGCCCTTGCCCTCTCACCGGCGGTCAAATGCGTTTACCCTAATACAGCAGTTACTTTGGCTTGTCCTCTGGTACAGCCGGTGATATAATTCACTTCCTGATTCCAAGCCATTTGTGGAGATGGGAGAGGCCAATGGTCGAAGACAATAGAGACCTGGGAGGAGTGGTTGCTGCACTGGGTTTGGAAAGTGCTGTTCGTGGAGAATTGGTCAGTGAAGCTAGCCTGGCGGAGGTCTTTTCCACTGCTTCGGTATGGCACTGCGCCGCTCGCTTCTTGCGACTAGGGGGGCCGAAGCAGTTTCGCGCCGATGTCATCGCGATTGTCGATGAAACCGGCAAGTCCCTAACTCCAGGGTACAGGTGGCTCCTTGACGAGAATATCACCGAGATCGAGTTCCTTTTGACCAGTCCGTATGCCGAGTCATTTCTCAGCCGGATGGATGCCGAAAAGAAAACGAACGCCGAAATATGGCGGGTGAAGCACCAGGTCCTGGAGTTTGCACGTGGCCTGATGAGAGCGAGCCAGCAACGGGCTAGTCGAAACCTGAGCGCAATCAAGATAGCATTTCATCAGGTCGACTTGGTTTGGAATCTGAGCATCGCCGAAGGGCATTGTGTCGTTGCACGCGCCTACTGGAAATCCGCAACCGGCCACGACAGCAGCATAGCTGAATTGCATCTCCACCCAGATAGTCCGTCCCGTCTGGCCGAAGCTCTCACTTTGTACTACCGTTCTGTGCGGAATGATAGCCGAACCGATTTTGTCTCTTCAGAGGAAGAACTCGACACGGTGGGTGCTTGGCCTTCGTTGTTCAAAGGCAATGCCATTCGATACCCTGCCGACTCGTCAGTGCAGTGCGTAGAAAAGTCCAATTGCTCAGAATTCGGTGACAAGGCGGAAGCAGCTTGGTTGTCTTTCCCCCGCCAAAAAACCGGTCCATGCCACTTCTTTAACCCGGTCAGGCTAGATAGGCAATACTGGATCGATACACCCTGGAAAGGCCAGGTATCGTGCATCCGTCGGGTCGATGGCGTTATGGCAAGTGATCTACTGCGGCATATTCAAGGGATCGGCATCGAGCATCACGCACTGATTCCAAAGCTGGAGATTGTGTCAGGATCTATTATTCGGCAGGCATTTCTGGCATTGAGCGAATTTCGCGATGTGGGAAGAAGGGTCCGGTGTCTAAAGAAAGAATTGCGGACATATCCTTGGGCTCGACAGCTCGACAATGCACTCCTAGAGGCCGGGAGATTCGTGATTGAGAGCCAGCGGGAATTGTCTCAGTGCAGGAATGAAGCCAGAAAGCTAGGCATGGCTTTGGAAGCATATGCCACCGAGCCCTTTCGAGACGCGCACCTCAAGAATCGGATAATCAAGATCGATAGGAACTTCCTTGGTGGCGATGGCAAGGTGGTTCAGGAGTGGCTGGAAGAAGCTGAACCGATAGATATTTTTCGGAAACTGCAGGAATTAACCTACGACATTGACTTTGAGACATGCTTCTGGCGGGTTAGTGAATGGGATGATCCAATGCACATATTGTGGACTAGTCATCTGGGCTTGAATAACGCCGCAGAGCTTGCTAACAAATTCAGTCTCCTCACAACCTGGTGGAAGCCCCCTTCCTCACCTACCGACGAGACGGTGCTATGGATGACGCTGCTTTGCCGAAGTCTACGAGAGTACTGCCGGCGTCTATGGTACGATCACGTCATGCCCGAAACCTATCAGGCGCGGTACGGCTTTGAAAAACGGGATCACTTTTTGGACCTGGCTCTCCTGGCAGCAGAACACATAGATGGTTACACAGGTGTCAAAGTCTTTCTGGATCGGTGTCGATCTTCTCCAGACTCCATATGGAACCAAGCCAGACTCGTCGACTTTACGGAACCTGTAGTCGCCAAGTACCCATCCTTTCTCCCTGGCGCTGCGCCTTTTCCCGGACCAGAACGTCCGCATGTAGACCCAGTCAACCCCCCGGTAGCTGCCATTCGAGATCTACTGCAGGCGGCTTTTGACGCCGGGCCTCTGCGCCGCTTCTGTCAAGACCGTGCTGCGTTTCGTTCTCTTATCCCCGAGTTCAGTCCGAAAGACAGCGTTGCCGAAATGGCGGAGAAGGTGATCGGGTTTTGTAGTCAGAGGCTCCTATGGGATGAGCTCTTGGCCGGCATCAAAGAGGAGAACTCTCGTCAGTATGATCGCTTTGTGTCGCGCCTATATGGGCCTACGCTTGGCGATTAACTCACGGCCTCGGCGGCGGGGCATACAGCTTGGTCGCCAGAAGAGGCGCTGCGTCCATCTCTCCCTCCGCAAGCGATCCCAAGACGAGCCCAACCTTGTGACCGCCGTCTCGTTACATAAGGTGTGCCGCTTTCTTTATGCCTACTCGGCTTACGGATCGTGGCCCAATTATACACAAGGCCGTCATAAAGTCACATTCTCCAAGGTCTAGAACCAAGTCCTATGACAAGTTCCTTTCGCCGCGGCGCTGCCGCCAGATTGGGAGCTGGATGCAGTCTGTGCAGTTTGGTCGCGAGCAGAGTAGAGGGCAAGCTTGCCCCCGCCAAGCTTGCCCTGTTTTACCACCGTCTCCTAATCATGGCGGCAAAGACCAGTTTGTTTCATCCGTCGATAACCGCTTGACCGATATCAGCGGCACGCCCAGGTCGCGGATCCTGTTCAGAATCCCGTGCAGCGCCGCCTGGTCGATCACGGGGCCGGTCAGCGCCGTTTCGCCGTCCGGCCCCTGGACTATCTCCATTCCTTCGAACATCTGCGCGCGGTAAGAACTCAGATGTCCCTTGAACCGGATCTCATACATCTGCGGTTGGCTCCAAGGTTGTCCGCCTGAGACCTCTACCTTTTGATCCACCCTGCTCGTCTCCTACATCTGCGTCGCCAGCTTGCTGCGCCGGAAGGTGCGCCGGCCAAACCATATCAATGCAGCGTCGATGACCCAAAACACCAGGCCCAACAGTGCCACCAGCCAGGCGCTCAAGACCATCACCCCGGTCACCTGGAGGCCAAGCAGCAGGACGATGGGCAGGAGCGCCATGGCTCCGAGCTGATAGGCTCCCTGCCGGGACCTCCATGGTCAGGTGGTCGACGGCAACCACCGCCCCAAAGTGACGGGTCAGCCCGTCGGTGACGAATGCTGTGTCAGAGTTCATGGCATCTATCTCCTTTCCTGAATTTGTGACTTGTGCCTGAGCGCCACGCGTCGCTCAGGCACAACAGCTCGGCCCCCTTAGAACTCCAATCGCTCAAACCTGGCCACGGTCACCGCCACAAATGCAACCGACAGGACGGCCGTCACGCCGATGGGCAGCCAGATCGGCAGCGGCAAGGGCAGCCCCAAAACGGTGGCCGGCAGAACGTGGATCAGCGCGAAAGGCGTCAGCATAACGAACGTGCCTACGGTAGCTCCTAATGGGACGGCCAGAAACCCTATCAGCACCAGGCCCAGCGACGCGCCCAGCAGGATGGTCCGGTTGGCAGTCAGCACGCCCATCATCAACGTCAACGCCAGGTAAAAGAGGATATGCACCGCCAGGCCGGCCATGCCCACCAGATAGGGTGGCAGCGGCAAAGGCTCGCCCACGGCCAGCCACAGCAGGCCATAACCCAGCGCGCCCTGCAGGCCCACCAGGATGACCAGGATGGCGAGACCGTGAGCGAGCAGCTTGGATAGCACATAGGCCGGGCGCGACACAGGCTTGGACAGCAGCCACTCGGTCACACCCAGTTGGCGCTCGCCGATGATCGCATCGTGGACCAGAACGATGGTGCCGACAGCCAGGGCCATGCCTCCGAGCTTGAACAGCACTTCGACGCCGATGCCGAGGGGATCCCTGTCGACCAAAGGCGCCAGGATGAGCACAATAGCCGCGACCAGGCCGTTGACGACGACGGTCCACAGCACGCTTTGCACCAACCAGCGGCGCGAGGCCCACCAGGCGCGGTTCTCTTTGCGCAGCAGGTTGGCCAAGCCGGTGCGCCAGCCACTCAATTCCACTCGTTGCAGCTCGGTGTTAGCGACCATCTTTTCCTCCCTCCATCATGCTCATAAAGACATCTTCCAGGTCGAGTTTCCTACGGCTGAACTCAACCAGAATGAGTGTACCATCGGCCAGCACCTGGCCGGGCAGTTGGGCCTCGGCGGCCTGATCGTCGGTGACGCTGACTTTCCAGGTCACAAAACCGTTGTGCCTCGCCTCGTCGACGCTCGATACCCAGGGCAAGGCTTTGATGCGGGCCAGGGCGCGGCGCGCATCGCCCTTGAGCGTCAGGGTATAGACGGGATTGCCGCCCCCTGCCAGCAGGTCCTCGATGGGCCCCTGAGCCACCAGCTCGCCGTGGTTGAGAATGGCCACGGTATCGCTCACCTGCTGCACATCATCGAGGATGTGGGTCGAGTAAAAGATGGTGGTGTGCGCCCGCAGCCGCTCCATCACCTGGAGCACTTCGTGGCGGCCGATGGGGTCCATGGCGGCGACCGGCTCGTCCAGGATGAGCAGTTCAGGGTAGTTGACCTGCGCCAGGGCCAGGCCCAGTCGCTGGCGCTCGCCGCCGGAGAAACCCTTCACCGGGCGGTCGGCCTTGTCCTGCAAGCCGACCAGGTCCAGCATCTCGTCCACCCTGGCCTCGATTCTGGGCCGGGGGCCACTGAAAAAGAAGCTGGCCGTGAAGTGCATCGTCTCGCGGGCGGTCATATCGTCGCCAAAGCGGGGCTGTTGGGGCAAGTAGCCGACACGGCTGCGAATGGCAACACTGTCGCGGACGATATCCTGGCCAAGGACGGTGCCGCTGCCGCTCGTCGGGCGAATGAGACCCAGAAGCAGTTTCATCGTCGTCGTCTTGCCTGCACCGTTGGGACCCAGGAAGCCAAAGATCGAATGGCGGGGCACGCGTAGGTCCAGCGACTTTAGCGCTTGAACCTGGCCAAAGGTTTTGCCCAGGCCATCTGTCTGGATTACCATTTCATTCGATTGGTTCATCATGGTGTCCTCCTTTCCGTGTTCTGCCACCAGTATAGCCGTAAACCGGCATGCTTGTCATGTGGCGAAAGATGTATCCAGAGGTGTATCTTGTCGTATGCAGTGCAAGAAAAAAGGCCTGGATAATCCCAGGCCCTTCCTTGATCGTGGGAGGAATCGATTACAGCAGGCCCAACTGGCGCGCCCTTGTCACCGCCTCGGTGCGGTTGCGCACATCCAGCCTGTCAAAGATGTTGGCGGCATGCCGCTTGGCCGTCCCGATGGCGATGACCAGCTCATTGGCAATCTCCCTGTCCGAGCAGCCGGCGGCCATCAGCCGCAGCACCTCCAGCTCGCGCTCGCTGAGGATGCCCGCGTCCGGTGCCGCGCTCTCGCTAAAGGCGGCCAGCAGCCGGTGGGCGTAACCAAGCTCCTGATCCTTCCACCTGGTGACGGCAGTCTTGAGCAGGCTCTCGACCGGCTTGCCTCCGTCCAGGAACACGCGCACATAGCCCCCGGCTCGCGCCAGGCTCACCGCTCGCTCCAGCACCGCCAGCGCAGACCTGGTCTCCGCCTGCATGTCCAATGCAACGGCCCGCAGCGCTAGGACCTCGACCAGGTTTCCTTGTCGCCCTGTCGATTCCATCGCGCTCTGGAGGCGCGATAACAGGCGCGCGGCGTCATCCACCCTGCCTTCTGCCAGGAGGATGCGTACCAGGGCGAGGTATTCCACTTCGTTCTTGATATCAAATTCCCCGTCTGCGCTCAGCCCACGTGTCTCGGCCCACCGGCGGGCGTCATCCAGCTTGCCCTGCGCCAGCCACAGCGTCGCCCGGGTAGCTCCCAGCCATGGCATGGAGCGTACCTCCAGGGGATGCTGGTCCATCACCTGGCTCGCTTCGGCCAGGGCCTGATTCGCCCCAGGGAGATCGTTCTGCGCCTGGAGCATCGTCGCCAGAAAGAGATGGCCACATGCCAGCGCATCCACACTCCCCCACATGGCGCTGGACTCGATCATCTTTTCTGCATAGAGCCTGGCCGATGCCAGGTCGTTCCACTCTCGATATACGCGTGCCAGGCAGGCATATGCCTGTCCCGCCACTGGGGACTTGGCCCGGGTGGCCGTCTGCAGCGCTTCCTGGAAGCTCGCTTCCGCTTCGCGCAGGCGCCCCACCGCCTGCTCAAAGGCGCCTAACGACGTACGCGATACCACCTCCAGCATGATATTGCCGCTGGAGCGGGCCAGATCCAGGGCCTCGGCAAATGCACGCGCAGATCCGGCCAGGTCGTTTTGCACCAGGCGCCCATCCCCCAAAATAGCCATCAACCCGCTGCGGAGCGCTGCGTCCATCTGCGGACACAGCTCAAGCGCCTGGCGCGTTAACATGACCGCGCGGTCCAGGTCGCCTCTCATGTAGGCGATCCATGCCCGGATGGCCGCGATATGGCCCTGCATCTCCGCAGGCGCCCCTGGGTGCTGTTCCACCGCCTTCAGTTGGGCTTCTGCCGCTTCCGATTCTGTAAAAAAACAAGCCCACGCGTAATAGATGCGCAGCCACGGGCGCGCGGACAGCGCATCGCCGGATAACGCCTCAATCCACTTCTTGAGGATGGCAAGGTCGGCATGCCGCACCATCGACCACGCATTCTCCTCGATCGTCTCGGCTGCCCGTTCCTGATCGCCGGCCAGCAGTGCGTGGTGAACCGCGTCGGCGACAAATCCATTCTGTTTGTACCAGTCAGCGGCGCGGCCGTGCAGCCCGGCAATCTGGTTGGGCGGCGAGGCCGTTTGCAGCATCCCTCTCAAGACGTCAACGAACAGGTGGTGATAGCGATACCAGCGCCGTTCGTCGTCGAGCGGCGCCAGAAAGAGGTTCGAGCGTTCAAGCTTTTCCAGGATTTCGTGAGCAGGCGGGCGGTGATCGCGCCCGCCGCCGGGCTGCTGGGGAGCAGTCACGGCGGCGTCTGTCGAACCGCCTGTGCTGGCCTGCCCTTCCGCTCCCGCGGTCAGGATCGCATCGCACAGCGGAGCGCACATCCGGTCGAGGATCGACGTCTGGAGCAGAAACTCTTGCACTGCGTCCGGCTGGCGGCTGAGAACCTCTTCAAAAAGATAGTCCACGATGTAGTGATGGCTGCCGCTAAAGGCGCCGATGAATTCCGCAGCGCGCTCGGCGCTGCACCCCTCCATCGACAGCGCCGCCAACTGCACCCCGGCTGCCCAGCCCTCGGTCCGCGATTCGAGCACCGCGATCTGCTCGCCGGTCAAGCTCAGGCGATGCAGAGAGTTGAGCAAGGCCGTCATCTCCTCGGGCGTAAGCCGCAGATCGCGATCCCGGATCTCGGTCATCCGCCCGCGGACGCGCAGGCGCGGCAGCGGAAAGGGCGGGTCGGCGCGGGTGAGCACCACCAGGTGCAGGTTCGGCGGGGCATGCTCGAGCAAAAAGACCATTGCCTCCTGGATGGCTGTCGCCATGATCACGTGATAGTCGTCCAATGCCAGGAGGACAGGCCGATCCACGGCGGCGAGGTCGTTGATCACAGGATAGACCAAGGCTTCGGCAGACTGGGGCATCATCGAGAACGCGTCCGGCGGTGGCTGGGCCAGCTCGGAGCCGAGCGCCTTCTGCAGAGCGGCCACGACATAGGTAAAGAAGCGCAGCGGGTCGTTGTCGGCCTCGTCCAGCGACAGCCAGGCGCAAGGAAGGCCGGTCTTGCCCAGCCAGTCGGCGACCAGCGTCGTCTTGCCATAGCCCGCGGGGGCCGCGACCAGGAACAGGCGATGGCCGTTTCGCAGCCCACCGTCGAGTCGGTCGGTCAGCCGCGGTCGTGCTACCAGGTTGGAGGTCGGACGGGGCCTATGGAGCTTGGTTGCGAGCAGAGTGGAAAGCATGCGGACCTCCCCACCGCCGTCATAATGAACAGGCTTCTCAACTGCAATCTATCATACCACAAAGCAAGCGTGTCAGCAAGTAGCCCAAATGCAGTGTTCAACGCGGCCGCTACCCTCAATCCCGTTCACGGCTGAGCGCAGCGCGTCAAAGCTGAGGGAGTAGTTGGCGGTAACGAACACGGGAGAGCCGGCGCCGGGCCTGCCGAGGGCGTAGAGCTCCGGCGACACCTGGTGCCCGCTGCGGTTCACGCCGCAGCGGGCGAGAAGGTGATCCCAGCGATTCGCACATGTGATCGTGCCTGTGGCCGGCCAGAGTGCGCTCGTGGGACGATTGTACGTTTGGCCTCACGCCAAGTCAAGGCGAAGAATTGACTCTTCCAACTGAGGCATCACTCGGCCGGTTGTTCCAGGAGTGTGAGCCCTCTCTCCTCCAGTTCCTTGCTGATCTTCTCAATCGAGATGCCACCGGCGATCCTCGGCTCGCCATTGAAGGCGGTGATCGGCAGAGGCGCGTTCAGCCTGTCGATTGCTCGCTGCACCCCCGGAAACTCCTCCATGCGGAGGGAAAAGACGTCTATGTATTCCACCTGCACGCCGTCACCGTAGTAGCGGGTGAGCCTTCGGCCCAGATCCGCTGTCTGCTCCTCCATAGTGGGAGTCGAGACTGCACTTTCCTCGCCGTCCGGCCCACAACTTGGGCCGCACTGCGGGCCTCAACCGCAACCCTGCATGGGTATGTCGGTTCCGAAAACCTGTACCACCATTTTGACCTTGTCGTTGTCAACCACTACAGCCATCTCCTTCTTACCGTAATTCCATTTTCTCACGCTGTCCCGGCTGCAATGCAGAGCGCCCTTGGCTGATCTCTTTGCCGCCGGACCGAGCGGCGGATCTTCCCGGTGCGACTCCTGGACGGCTCAGTCCAAAGAGTCGGCGAGCCGCAGCACGCCGGTGAACATCGTGGCGCATATCCGCGGCGCTTGAAAAAACTAGCCTTCTTGGCCTGATTTCGCCTGCCCCTGTAGCTCCTGCGCCCCGCAAAGACCGGCAGTATTTGTGCCAAAGAGCTTCCACTCTAGCTTTCTTGCCAGATAGACAATCGTCAGCATCAGCGGCACCTCGATCAGCGGGCCGATCACCGTAGAAACGGCAACCATCGGACGGGCCGCGAAGGCAGTGAGCGCAATAGCGATAGCCAGCTCGAAATTGCGGCCCGTGCAGTGAAAAGATGTGGTCGCCGAGTCGGCGTAGCAGAAACCCACCTTGCGACTGACCATGAGGACGCCGAAAAAGAGCACAAAGAAAAAGAGCACCAGCGGCACCGCCATCCGCCAGATCAACTCAGGCTGTTGCAGGATCACATCGCCCTTGAGCGCAAACATCACCACCAGCGTCAGCAACAGCGCGATGAGCTGCACATTCTCGAGCACCGGGAGTGCCTTCTTCTCGAACCAAACCTGCCCCTTGTTGCGCAGCATCCACCGCCGTGAAAGGGCTCCGGTCAGCAGGGGTAGACCCAGGTACAACAACACGCTCTGCGCTACCAAACCGATATCGACAGAGACCCGCTGGCCCAGGATCAGCCAGATGAAGAAGGGGGTGGTCACAATTTGGATCAGCGAGTTCCAGGCCATCAGGACGATGCCCAGTGGGCCATTGCCGCGCGCCAGGTCGGTCCAGACCAGCACCATGGCGATGCAGGGCGCGACCCCCAGCAGGACGAGGCCTGTCCACAAATCGGGATGGTTGCGCAGAAAAATCCAGCCAAAGAAATAGAGCAGGAAGGGATTGAAGGCATAGTTGAAGAAAATCACGATGGCGGCGGCCTTCCAGTCGCGGACGGCCTTGCTAACCTGTCCAAGCTCCAATTTGGTCATTGCAGGATAGATCATGACAAAAAGGCCGAGGGGAATACCCGGCTCCAAGGCTTTGCCTACCTGCGGCAAGTACTTGCCCAGAAGCAAACCAACCGCCATGGCCAGGATGATCCACACAGGCAACAGCTTGCTGACCCAACCCAGATGCGGCTGCTCTTGATTTGAGGGAACTGTTACGTTGCTCGTTTGTCACCTCCTTTTGCTCCAACAAGCATTTTGTGCTTTGGCCCTTGAGGCCTCAAGTGCCTCACTCTTCTTCCTGCCGGAGAAGGTCAGGCACTTGCTCGGCGATCTCGTCTCGTACAGCACGAAAGACGGCCAGGATCTCATCCTCCGTGCCTGTCGCCTCGGCCGGGTCGAGAAAGCCCAGGTGAGCCCGCCTTCCCCCTCCAAGCCATGCAGGGCAGCCCTCCGCGGCGTTGTTACACACGGTGACCACCAGGTCGAACGGCACATCGCGGAACTCGATAGCGGGCTTGGGCCGGCCTTGATGGAGGATGCCGATCTCGGCCAGGGCGTGTAAGGCTGCGGGGTAGACGGCATCCGCTGGCTGCGTGCCGGCGCTGAACGCCTGCCACTCATTACCCATCCGAGCATTGACGATGGCCTCGGCCATCTGCGAGCGGGCCGAGTTGCCGGTGCAGAGAAACAGGACCTTACGTCTCACCGTTTTCGAACCTTTCCTTGGCAGTTGCAACACTTACACCAAAGACACTACCAGCCAGCCGGCCAGCAGCAGGAACAACCCGGCCGTGGCCAGCTTGACCGCCGCCGCCCGGCGGTTGATGAACTGCCCCAATTGCTCCGATGTGGTGCCAAAGTAGGCCAGGCTAAAGACCACCACCAACGGCAGGACGAACAACAAATTATAGACCAGCAGGTAGAGCGCCGCCCGCGACTGAAGCTCGGGCACGCCCAGCACAAAGATAATAGTCGGGAGGTACACCTGGCCGGTGCAAGCCAGCTCGATGATCGAGATGGCCGCGCCGGTGACAAAGGCAACCGGTACAAAGGCCCTCATCCCTGCCCCCTCGCGGATGACGCGGTTGATCCACCGGCGAAGGCGCAGGGGCAGTTTGAGCCGCATCTCCTCTGGCCTGCCGCGGCGGGCTTGCCACCAGTCGTACAGGCTGCCGGCGGCCAGGAAGAGGCACAGGACCACCGTCAGGCCGTACACCCAGCGGCTGATGGCGCTCAGGAAGGGCAGCGAGGCCAAGAACTTGAGCAGGCCCAAGCCGACCCCCAGGTAGGTGAGAAACACGCCCAGGGTAAAGGCCGCGCCCACCGCCAGCACCTCCCGCCGCCGGCGGCCGGTGAAGGCCAGGTAGGAGATGAAAAAGACGATAGTGGCAAAGGCGCAGGGGTTCAGCCCATCCACCAACCCGGCAGCCAGCACGGTGAGCACGCCGAAGGAGCGAAAACGCTCGACGATGCCGCCTGCGGCCTGGTTCTGGGCAGCATCCCACCCCTCCCAGGCAGGCTCGGCCCTGGTTGTGGCGTAGCGGGTGATGAGCGCCTCCAGGCTATTGACGGTCAGCTCCTGGTCCACCAGCGCTGCGTCGCCGGCAAACACCGCCGGGGCGATCAGGCGTTTCTCCTCCGGCACTCCGGCCCGCTCGCCCAGCCACTCACACAGCGCCGCCTCGGCCTTGACGTCGAACTCCTGAACAACGAGCTGTGGGTACCGCTTTTGCAGATAGTTCAGGTCGAGGCTCACCCGGTCGCACTCACGGCAGCCGGGCTGGTAAAAGTAAGCCAGGTGAATCGGCAGTGCAGCTTCGGCGGCGGTGGCAGCCGGCGCTAACGTAGGCAGGTCTGCCTGGGGCATGGCTACGCCGCCCTGGGCCAGGTAGCGGTCAATGAGAGCCTCCAACTGGGCTTGGATCTCGTCGTTACCCAGCAGAGCATGGTCGCCAATGAAAATCTCGGGCACGCTGCCGTACTCCAGCCCGTATTGCGCTTCCAGGGCGTACATCAGCGGCGCGTCCTGCTTTTCCAGGTCCCATTCGTGGACGACCACCTGCCCTTCCCAGTATTTCGCCAGGATGGGCGGCAGGATCTCCTCCCGCAGGGTGATGCAGTGATCGCAGTGGCTGTCGTAAAAGAGCCAGAAGTGGACCACCGGTCCCAAGGTGATTGTTGGCGTGGGGGGCAGGGCCGTCGAGGTTAGGCTAGGTCCCATCTGGGCGTCCAGGCCAGGAATGGCCGGATAGTCCACGCCCCCGGCGGCAAGGTGCCCCTCGATCAAGCCAGGCAGCATGTTTTGGATCTCGGAGCTGACCAGCACCCGATCGCCGATGAACAGCATGGGCACCCCAGTATTGTCAATCGGGACGTGGAGTGCCTCCATGGCCGTCATCCACAGTTCGTACCCCACCCCGTCCGTAACCTCGATGGCCAGCACCTCAAGCTGATCGCCGTACTTATCTTGGAGCGGCGGCAGGGTTTCATTCAGCACAGCTTGGCAGTGCGGGCAAGTCTCGGAGTAGAACAGCACAGCCCGCACCACAGTTTCCTCGGCGTGGGCGGTTGGCAGCGCCAGGCTAAGAAGGAGCAGCGGCACCAGCAGCCATCTTGTTTTTTGCGTCACGTCATTTCCTCCCTTGTCTCGCTATCTACTCGATGGTCTCAATCATTCGCTTCGATGGATAGCACAGACTTGGGAGGAGGAGGTGCGGGCGCCAAGCATGTGGACAGATCTCGGATGGCAGGCAGGAAAACTGTCAGGCTCAAGACCGGCGGGACCGGCACTTCCGAAGCGCCGGGCAGCCCGGTGCAACAGAACAGGCTACAGGCAGACACTTGCGCTCCTGACGAGGCTTTCGCCTGGCAGCAGCGCTGGCAGCCTGATGCGGATTGTGCGGAAAGACAAAGGGTGCCGGCTATCAGGTGCAGGACCAGGCTGCACAGGACAACGACAACGCACAAGCTGACAAGAGAGCGCAGTCTCATTGCCCGTTGGAGCTCGCCCTAGCTCTGCCCCGTCTCCATGTGACCGCGCAGCCCTTTGCGGCGCACGGCCTGGACCTGGGCCCAAACCACCTCTTTCAGGAAACGCAGGGCCGCTGCTTCGTCCCGGTCCATGAGGATGACCTGTAGCTCGGATTGTTCCTCTTCGTCCAGCACAACAGACACCTTGGGCATATTGTTTCTACCCTTTCCTCCCTACGCTGTCCATGGTCAGGCGATCCACAGAAAGTAGAGGCCCACGCCGATGATGACCACTCCGCTGATCCGTTCGACGACCGGCGACCAACGCCCGAATGCCTGCAATTGCTTGAGCACGCCGGCAAAGGTCCCGGCCAGCACAATAGGCACCCCCCGTCCCAGGGCATAGACAAACAGCAGCGCCGCGCCGTAGAATAGCGCTCCTTCCTGGCTCATCACGTAGGTCAGGATGGCGGCCAGCACCGGTGTGGCACACTGCGACGCAACCAGGCCGGAAACCAACCCCAGGGCCAACGCACCCAGCATACCCTTGAGGCCAATCCGTTCCCTGAGCCCTCCGAACCAGGATGGCACCGGCACGTGCAGCACACCCAACATGTGCAGGCCGATCAGGAAGCACACCACAGCCACCACGTAATACCAGGCTCTGGACGTGCCGCCGATCAGCCCGCCAACCAGTGTTGCGATCACCCCCAGCAGCATGAAGGTAATGGCCAGCCCGACGGCAAAGGCCAACGACAGGGCAAATGACCGGCCGCGGGACAGGTTGTGGGAGCCGCCAACATAGCCGATCACCAGCGGGATCATGGCCACGTTGCAGGGACCGATGCTGGTCACGATCCCTCCCAGGAAGACGAGCAGGTACGCCAGCAGTGATCCGGCTTGCAGAACAGAGGGGTCCAGGGGCACGCTATTGTCCTCCTGCCAGGGATTGCAGGTAGGCGCGAAACAGATCGGGCTCCATCGCTCCCAGCACCACCTGTGACTTGCCCGAACTGTCATAAAAGATTTGAGTAGGGATGGCACGGATGCCGGCGACTTGAAGCAGCTTGGTGTTGGCCTTGTCATAGACGTTGACGTCGACCAGCGCCACCGAACCCTCGAACTCGGGATAGACCTGGGCCACGACCTCCATCATCTTGATGCACTGCTGGCAGTTGTTGGAATGAAAAAAGGCCAGGGTGGGTTTCCCGGCAGCCAGTAACCGGCCGAGCTGCGCTTCCGGCGAATCGCTCAGGGTCGCTGTGGTTGGGGTCGGACTGGCGCTCTGGACCGGCGCGGTCGTCGCCTGTTTCTGGCCAATCGCCGGCCAAGTGGCAGTGGCCAGGATCTCGTTTCCCTGTTGATCGGGAGCGCCGTCTGTCTGCCCCTTGAGGATCATGACTGCACTGACCAGCAATAGCAGCAGCAGGATGATCGCCATTGCTGGCCACTGCTTCGTTTTTGGTTCCGGCTTGGTCGCACGGGAAGGACGTTTCTTGGACAATGGACGCTCCTGTAATCGCTTCACTGTATCGTGCCGAGGATGGCTTTCACAGCCACCTGCATCTCCTGGTCGCCGCAATCGAAAGGACGCCTCATCGCTCAGGGCCCAAGCCGCCCGACTGGGCGGTCGAAATAGAGGCGAAATCGCCCCCACTCCTGGATGTAGAATGTGAACTCTTGGGCAGTCGGTTTTAGACTGTCCCAAATGGTCCGCGCCACATAGATGACGCCGTGATGCCGGCCAACATCGACGATCTCGACCGGCACAAAATCGGCCGGGTTGTCAGGCTTGCCCACCAGACCTGATGGGGCATCTCCTCCCATTCATCAGCCGACGATCACGGTGCGGATGGTGACGTTCATCACCCCACCGTGATCCTGCAGATACTTTTTCAGCCATTCTGATTGTGTTCGGGCCTGAATCATGGGTGCATGACCTCAGCTTTTACCGATCACGGCGCCATCTCCACCATCGCGTCCGCTAGTCCTCGGCCATCGCTGCGTTCGCCACCCAGGTGGTCACCTCGGCCTTGGTTGGGATGCGCCCGGAGCTGACTACCTTGCCGTCGATCACCAGCCCCGGAGTACCCAAGATTTCATAAGACAGGATCTTTTTCATGTCGGTGACCTTGACAACGGTCGCCTCGACCCCCATCTCGGCGGCCACCTCCTTGGCCAGCTTTTCCAGACGCTGGCAGTTGGGGCACCCTGTGCCCAGGATTTTGATCTCCATGATGCAATACCTCTTTTCTTTTCAGGCTCTTATTCCAGCCCGGCCTCGCGCAGAGCGCCGACCATGCTCTCCTTGGTCGGCGCCAGGCCCACGAACTTGACCAGGTCACCGACGACCAGACCCGGGGCGTTGGTGATGGCATACTCTTCCCATGCCGGATCGTCTGGGCCGGTGTGGAATACGATCTCGACCTGGTCACCGTATTCGGCCTCGATCTCCTTCAGCAGCCGCTTGACGGCCACCCCGCCGGAGCAGGGCGGAATCGACACAAACGCTTCAATCCTTATCTTAGACATAGCCCACCTTCCCGCAGTGCGTTGTTGAGCGTCCCTTCGTCGGGGCACATGCCCTCGATGCGGATGGAACCGTTCACGACGGCCGCCGGCACGCAAAAGAGCTTGTATGCCTCGAATTTGCCCATGGCTTCCTGTCCCTTGAGCACGGTGAGCTCCAGCTCGCCGGGGTACTTGGCCGCGACCCGCTGGGCCAGATCGATGATGGCGACGCAGCCCGGGCAGGGCGGGTCGCCGGAAAAGACCTCCAACTTGACCATGGTTAGCCTCCTTGTTTCAGTTTTTCTTCAATGATGGGAATGAGCTTGGCCGCCGGCACTACCTTGCCCAATCCGACAGCCTCTTCGCCGATCACGACCACTGGCGTGACCATCAGCCCAAAGGCCTGCGCCTCTGGCCCCAGGGCGTCGAGGTGGATGACCTCCACCTGCCCCGGGAACTGCTCGGCGGCCTTTTTCGCCTCGCGCTCCGCCCGCTGGCAGTTGGCGCATGGCGGCGTGGTGCCGAATACCTTGATCTGCAGCATCTTCTACCCCCTCCTCTTCTTACGCACAGATTCAGTCGATAACCGGCGGGCGGTACCCGCCCGCCGGGCAATTACCCCTCGGCAGCCGAAGCCACGGCCTTGCGGTTCCGCCGGCCGACCAAGGCCAGGCCCAACGCCAACACCCCGACGAATATCGCCAGGTAGAGGGCGATCATCCACACGCTCGTCCCATCCTTCCACGCCCCGTACAGCAGCCCGGCCAGCGTGCTGAACAGCGCCACCCAGGCCACGTACACCCAGGCCCGGAAGCGGCCGATGATCGTGGCCGTGATCAGGATGCTCTGCAGGCTCAGCTCCGGATCGGCCATCAGGTAAGCCAGCAGCGGGCCCGGGTGCATCCCCAGGCTGAGGAACATCTTGGCGATCGGCACCTCGACCAGCGTCGGAAAGTACATGAACACCCCGAACAGGACGCCGGCCAGGTTGCCCAGGACCGTGTTGCTCCCGGCCAGGGCCTCGATCCACTCCGGCCTGATCAACTGGCGGATGATGCCCACGGCAAAGACGCCGACGACCAGCAGGGGAAAGATCTGCCGGACGAACTTCCAGGACTCCCACAGCCACTCCTGGATCTCGTATTCCTCAAAAGCGCGGCGGGCCAGCAGCCACAGGGCCGCCATGAAAATGGCCACGGCAAAGAACTTGCCGGGAAACCGGACCAGCAGGCCGTCCGGCGTGGCAGCCATGCCCGCGCCGGCCACCAGCAGCGTCAGCACGATCAGGATCAGCGCAGCCCAGGTCCAGCGGTTATAGCCCTCGTCGACGTGGCCAAAGCCCTTCCAGGCTGAGACACCGATCAGGACCAGGAGGCCGATCAGGATCACCCCCTGCACACTCAGCCCTTCCTCGCCTTTGGCTGCGTCGTAGGGCACCAGCCGGTCGAGCGCCGCCTGAAAGCCGTCCACCCCGGCGATGGGCAGGGTGACCTCGGCATAGCTGTTGGTCAGCAGGCCGATCTTGAGCGTGCCGGAAAGCAAGAGCGCCACCAGCAGGACCAGGAACACCCAGTTGCGGGTGGGCACCTTCTCCTTGCGGGCAAAGACGTCGTTGGTCTGCTCGTCGTGGGCTGCGTCCTGCCGGCTAAAGATGAGGGCCATGATCATGCCGATGCCGATGCCAAAGGTCAGCGACAGCAGCAGGCGGGCGATGGCCAGGTCCATGCCGATAGCTACGCCGGTGTAGGACAGGGCCAGGATGTTGGCCGCCGGAGCGAAAAAGAGGAAGGTGATGGCCGGCCCCAGCCCGGCGCCTTTTTTATAAATGCCGGCGAAGAGAGGCACGATGGTGCACGAGCACACTGCCAAGACCGACCCGGCCAGGGCGGCCGCGGGATAGGAGATGTACTTGGGCGTGGTCCGGCCCAGAAAGCGGGTGACGGCCTCCTTGGGAACGAGGGCCGTGAGCCCGCCGGCGATAAAGAAGGCAGGCAGCAGGCACAACAGGACGTGGGCGGCCAGGTAGGCGGCCAGATTGCCAAGGCCGCCCTGCAACAGCTTGAGGATGTACTCCAGAACAGGCATTGGAACCTCCGTCAGTGTTTCACTGCGCTCGAATATGAGCGCACGGTTCAATACTCAGGATACAGAACCCAGACATCAGCAATTACGATTGGCAGTGCGGACAAGGGCAGTTATCCACAGGACCTGCGGGGATCGGTGGAAAAACCACACTCTGGCTGTCAGAGCTTTGGACCAGCTTCTTGGCGCCGTCCAGCAGATCCGCAAGCTGGTCGTCGGCGAGCCGATAGTAGATCAAGTTCGCGTCTCGGCGGTCGATCACCAGCCCTGCCTCGCGCAGCGCAGCGAGCTGCTGCGAGACGTAGGGCTGCCGCTGCCCCAGGATCGCCGTCAGGTGGCAGACACACGCCTCCTGCCGCGCCAGGATGTCCAGGATGCGCAACCGCACCGGGTGCGAAAGTGCCTGGAAAAGCAGAGCTTCCTTCTTATAAGCGCCGCCGTCTTTCATCTGTCCATAGCCTCTATTGAATATTCAAAACTTCGCACGTATTGTACACATCAAAGCCGGCCTTGTCAAATGGCAAGGTCGGTGGTGCATGGGCAACGAAAAAGCCCGAGGACCGCACCGGTAGACCAGACAGGAAAGCTGGCTGCCCGCCTGGGCACCTCACCTTCGGAATGGCAGTGATGCCACTCTTGGCTGCTGCTATTCCTGCTGATCGCCCTGCGAGACGACTACTCGATCCTGCTCCACTGCGGCCCGGACCTCGTGAGGTCCGGGCCGCAGCATATCAGTGCGTGCCGTAGATCAGCGGCAGGTAGACGCGATACTCGCCCACTGCCGGCAGCGAGCCTGCCGCCGGGCCATATTGCGCCGCCTGACCATAGATGTCTACGGCTTCCAGCAGGTAAAAGTAGGTCTGGCCGGGGACTGCCACAGCGTCGGCCCACTCATAGTATGCGCCGAGCGGGCTGCCGGGCGCCTGGCTTGGGATCAACCCCTCATTCAACTGCACATAGGTCCCAGGCTCGCCGCTCCCGCTCCGGTATAGGTTAAAGCCCAGGGTATCCAGCTCGGTGGCCGTCTCCCAACAGGCGACCAGGGCATCGGCGCGGACCTCGATCCAAAAGCCGGCTATAACCACGGCAGTCGGAGCAGATCCACCACCCGCCCAGTAACCCTGCGCGATTTGATAGTCGCCGCCGGCGCTGATGGGCGTGTCCTGAGCCTGGGCCATGGTAAAGCCGATCTGGTAATCGCCGCCGATCAGGAACTCGTCCCCGGCGCTGCCTATCACCTGCCATTCCACGTCATAGTCTCCGCCCGACTGGGCTGCCGCCAGCGTGCTCGCCGCCAGAAAGATTAGGGCCACGCTCAGTAACAGGACAGGCTGTTTTTTCATAACTGCCTCCTCACCCTATTGCAGCGTAACCAACACCAGGATGACGCCGGTGCCCTGCGCGGCGTCCCAGCTCTCCAGCGCCTTGCCGATGATGGTGCCCGGCAGGTAAAAGCTCACCCCGTTGACCTCCACCGGCTCGGCGCGCATGGCATGGCCGGGCAGGGACGAGGCCACCAGCAGATCGCCCGGCCGGATGGCGCCATTTTCGGCGCTGACCTTGACCGGCACCACCCCGGCGATAGCCAGGGGGACCTTGCCCTCCTGTTCACCGTTCATGGTCCCCCCACCTACAAACGCCGGCCGGGTCGAGTACACGCCGGCGACGCTGCCCTGATAGGCCTGGTTACTGCGGACGAGCGTGCCGTCCGGGCCGATGGCCAGCACGTCGCCGGACTCCAGGCCGGCAGCTGCGGGCAGCATTTCGGCGAAATCAGCGGCAGGGCTGGTATACGCACCATCGGCTCGCACGTCGCCATTGTTCACGACTCGGAACTCGAGGTCCGGATAGTCGGGGCCATAGCCGCGGATGATGTCACCCAAGCCGGCGCTGCGTGCCCAAAGGGCCACTGCCTCGCCGTCGGCCTTGCTGGCGTAGGCATAGACTCCGGCGCTGCCGCCATTCGTGCTCTGGCTTTCGCCCCACACGCCGTTGGTGGCGCCCTGGATGGACAGGCCGTACACGCCGGTGGCGTTGGTAGTGCTGCTGTCGGTTGCGGCCCAGATACCGAAGGTTCGGCCGCTGTCGCCGACGGCCCAGAAGCGGCCGGCCGCGGCCTGGTCGCTCGTGCTGTTGTTCGCGCCATAGACGCCGGAGTTCAGTCCGCTGTTGCCTTTGGCCCAGAAAAAGCCGGCCGCGGCGTTGTCACCCGAGCTGTGATTCACGCTGTACACGCCGTAGGTCTGGCCACTGTAAGCCGCAGCGTTGGCGTACACACCCTTGCCCGAGTCCGCGCGGCTCTCGCCATAGAGACCGACCCCCTGGCCAATGACGTTGGTGGCGACGCCGACCGTGCCGGTCATGCTGGCCGTGCCATACACGCCGGTGCCGCTGGCGCTCAGACTTTCGCCGCGCACGCCAATCGTCTTGCCGGTGGACGCGGCGGCGTAGCCATGCACCCCCCGCGCGCCGTCGGCCGTGCTGTCGTTGTAGCCCCATACCCCCGACGTCTGGCCGGTGGCGCCTTTGGCCCAGCCCAACACACCGCTCGAGTTGTTGGCGGTATAATCGGTGGTGCCCCACACGCCATCGCCGCTGTTGGAATCCCCCCACACGCCCACATCGCCGGCGGTGGCTACGCTGCTGGCCGCTCCGCCGATCCCTTTGACTCCGACCCAGGGGCTTTCCCCAAACACGCCATAGTCAGAGCTGCTGGCGGTCGAGCCCGACACTCCATTGCCATTGGTGCTCGCTCCGCTCACGCCGTCCCGGTGCGTGCTCTCGCCCCGGACGCCGTAGCCGCTGGCGCCGGTGCTCCGGCCATAGACGCCGTAGGTGGCGCCGCTGGGGTCGGTGCCTTCGCCATAGACTCCATAAAAGCCGCCCTTGCCATACACTCCCCGGCCCGACAGCGAGGTCGCTTCGCCGTACACGCCATAGGTCGTGCCACTCGTTGCCGTCGCATAGCCATACACCCCCCGCGCCCCGTTGCTGCTGCTCCGATTCGAGCCATAGACGCCGTAGGTGGCGCCGCTGGCGGCGTTGGCCCAGCCCCGCACCCCGGTGGACTGGTCGGCGCTGCTGTCGGTCACCCCCCACACGCCGTCGCCGGTGGCGCTGTCGCCCCACACCCCCACGTCTACACCGGGCCCAGTGCTGGCGGCCGTGTCGCCCACGCCGCGCACGCCGACCTTGGGGCCTTCGCCGTAGACGCCATAGCCGTCGGCGCTGTTGGTCAGGCCATGGACGCCATAGGTCACGCCGCTGCTCCCTCGGGCTTCAAAGTGGCCGCCCTCGCCGCCGTCGGCTATGCTGCTGTTCACAACGTACGCGCCAAAGGCCTGCCCCCCGTTGGCCCCAACTCCGGCCAGCAACCCGACACTGCTGTCGGCGCTGCTCCGATTGGCAGCGTACACGGCAGCGGTCATCCCGGCGTTTTCAGCGACCTCAAAGGAGCCCGCCGCGTCCTCGAGCGTTGAGCTGTTGGTCTTGGCATAGATGCCGCCGCCCTGGCCGGTGTTGCTCACGCTGATCAGGAAATCGTCGTCGCTCTCTTCGCTGCGCACCCGGCGGCTGCGCTGGGCAAAAGCGTTGGCCCGCAGTTGGCTGGGCGGATCCATCACCGTATAGGTCTCGTCCACGCCGTCGCAACTGGCGTTATCGTCCGACACCCCGATTTCCAGATAGAGGGTGTCGCTGTCGAACATCAACACCGCCGGGATCGGCTCGACACTGCCCAGGGCCACCGTGAACAGACCGGCCTTGTAGGTGCCGCTCTCGGTGGTCACGCCGTGATACTCATGGCCGGCGCTGACGGGCCATACTTTGCTGGTGGTGCAGCTCGCCTCGCTGCTGGCGTCGGTGCACATCCGAAACCTCATGCAATGGGTCTCGCCGCCGCGGGGGTCGCCGCCGCTGTCCAGCAATCGTCCCTGGAAACCCATCGTCTCCGGCCCGGTCTGGGCCAGGCCTGGCACGCTGGACACCAGGATCGCCAGGATGGTCAACACGGCCGCCACTCTGTGCCAACTGCTCTTCTTTTGATTCATTGTGTTCTCCTCCATTCTCCTTTGGATTGGTTAACCGTTCATTTGGCTCGCTTTGTTACCGTCATTTCAGGCCTTTGCGGTCGGGTTCAGCCAGTCGCCCGGCCCGCTCTTCGATAAAGGCCAGCAGCTCGTCGATCCCGCGCACCGAGGCCGACTCGCCCGTGCCGGCGTGCTGCACCCAGCCCTGCCAGCCGGGCTGGCCCCGCTCGCGCCAGATGCGGACGACGAACGAGTCTCTCTGTATAGTCTGCGGCCTGGACCGATGCTCCTCGCTCATAAGAAAACTGCCACCCATTTCTAGGTGGCAGTTTAGCACAGGGCTGTCTCTCGATTGTCTCGGATGAAGGAAGGGGTGTCGAAACCTTGCGATCACTCCAGGCGGGCCGCCAGGGCTAGTAACCTCTCTACGAGGAAATCACTGATCCCCTCTCAACCAACCTGGATCACGGTCCTCCGGTCCAACAGCCAGCTTCGCTCTGATCGCGAGGAGCGCCAACGACCAGTCAAAGGCCGCTTCATCTGCTCTGCCAATGCCTATCACCCCAAGCCGCGCGTCATGGCTATGACCAGACAGGAGCTCCACCGGTACCATGCTGTATGGCCTCGCCTGCTATTCCCTCCGAAAATGATTGCACCGCCGGATTCTCAGTGACCTGGACAAAGACCGAAGAGCAGGGCTCTGCCCAGCGTGACACAAACGTTGAGGGCCAGCGGGATACCCCGATTGGCCCTCGTTTCACACGCCGCCTAGTGGTTCTTGACCGCGAGCGGCAGATAGACGCGATAGTACTCTGGCACGCACCAGCCGTCCAGCCACTCGTGCGGCGGCGGGCTGATCGCCCCCGAGCCGGCCGAGCCGCCAAAGCTCCACAGCGCGCCGTCCGCCATACCGCCGCCGGCGCCGGTCGTGGCCTGGTTCAGCGTCGCCTGGAACTGCACCCAGCGATCGGCGTTCGGATCATAGTACCAGGTCGTGTCCTGCACGCCGCTCAGGTTGCCCAGGTCGCCGCCCCACCAAAAGACGCCGCCGCCCGGCGCCACCGCGCCCAGCGGCGATTCCTTGCCGGCGCCGGCGGGCAGGCCGGCCCGGGCCAGCCAATAGTTGCCGGCCGAGCTGTATTCAAAAAAAGCGCTGCTGCCGCTATAGTCGCCGCCGACGAACAGCTTGCCCTGGCCAACCGCTGCGCCGGGGAAGCGCAGGGTGGTCAGCAGTGGCGCAAGCTGCGTCCAGCTCGTTCCGTCGAAGGCAAAGTGCTGGGCGCTGGTGCAGTTGTTGGTCCCGCAGCCGGCGACGACGTGCAGCAGCCCGCCCGTCACGCCGCCGGCGGCGCCCCCGGCGCCGCCGGCAGTACCGGGGATCGCCGCCGCCGCCGCCCAGGTGTTGGCGCCGGGGTTGTAGCACTGCGTGGCGTAGGTGCCGCCCCAGTCGCCGGCCGTCGTCGTAAAGCCGCCGGCCACGCAGAACCGGCCGCCGATGTAGCCGCCCACCGCGCCGAACACCGGCGTCGGCAGGCCGGCGATCGCCGTCCAGTTCTGTGAGGCAATGTCGTACTTGAGCGCGGCGCCGGTCACCGCGCCCGCCGCGTCCAGCCCCCCGGCGTAAAAACAGGTCCCGGACGTGCCATAGTCATCGGTGCAGGCAAAGGCCATCCGGTAGGTGGAGCTTGCCCCCGAGTTGGGCACCGTGTCCCAGTCGTCCGCCGCGGCGGTCTGGATCTGCGCCGTGTCGCTGTAGGTGTCGCTCTGATCGGTGGCCGTCACCGTCAGCAGGTCCCGCCGGTTGCACCCCGTGCCGGCCGGGATGGTCACCTGCACCGTGAACTGGCTCGAACCGCCGTTGGCCACCGGCCCGATCTGGGCCGGGCCGCTGACCGGCCACACGCTGTCGTAGGTCAGGTCAAAGGTCTCGTCGTGGCCGACCAGGTTATGGATATCCACCAGGTAAAAGGCCGTGGCGCCCGGTGCGGCGTTGCCCTGTTGGAAGGGCGGCTCCAGCCGCACCTCGGGCGCGTCGGCCGCACACAACCAGCTCAGCGCCTGGCCAAGCACCTCGGCCCGCTGCCCGACGGTGTCGATCCACTCCACCGGCCAGGCGTAGAAAACCGTCTCCCACGCCCCGCCGTCCAGGTTGGCCGAGTTGTTGTGAGCCGTGGCGCTAAAGCGGAACGGCTCGTCGGCGCCGGGAGCGGCGTTGACATAGTCGTTGAACGGACCTTGACCGCCGTCGGCCGGCCAGTAGACGGCATAGTCGTCGGGCCGGACCATGGCGTACGGCCCCAGCCCGCCGCCCACCGGGTTGCCGGCATTGCCCACCGGGTCCAGCTCGATCTGGTCGTTGGTCATGTCCGACACGCCCAGGTAAGATTGCATAAACGAAGAGATCGTTCCCCTCTCAAAGTAATAGTCCAGTGACGACAGCAAGAAACTGCCGCCGCCGTCCAGGTAGGCGGCCACCTGGGTCTCATTGTCGGCCGTAAAAACGCCGCCCGAATAGGCAGAGCCGGTGAACCAGATCACCACGTTGTAGCCGGCCATGTCGGCCGCCGCCGGCTGGCCCTGGATGACCGTGTCCCACACGCCGTAGGAATAGCCCAGCAGGTCCAGCGCCGAGGCATAGTACGGCCGGCCGCCGTTGTTAGGAGGTGTGGAACCAAAATCCCAGTCGTCGTCCACCACCAGTACGTTGCAAGCGGCCGGACCGGCCGGGCGTTGCGCCTGGCCGGCGACCTGCATCGACGGGGCATGGGTCGCCTGGACAGGCGCCGGCGCCGCGACCAGGACCAGTGATAACAGCACTACGATGGCAAGCAAGATCCTTGGTTTCATGGTTGTCCCTTCCTTTTTTTGAGATATTTGCAGCCCCCAGGGCCTGGCGGCAACAATCATAGCATCGACTCCTTTCCAGTTTCTGGGAGACAGTTTAGCACAGGGCTGTCTCTCGATTGTCTCGGAAGGGAGGAAAGGGGTCAGAACCTTGCGATCACTCCACGCTGTTGGCCTGCTGGCGGCTTCCCCGCGTCTCGACCGGGCGACCTGCCCGGCGCAGGGCCGCCAGGTCGCGCCGGACCGTGGGCTGGCTCACCGCCAGCGCCGCCGCCAGGTCGTCCACCGTGGGGGCCGCGCCCTGCTCGGCCGCTTCGCCCAGCAGCCGGCTCAGCCGGGCCTGGCGCCGGTCCGCATTGCCGGCCACGGCCTCGTCTTCAGGCGTCTCTACCGTCCAGGTCACGTCCACATACTCGTCGTCGCGCAGCGGCCGGCCGGTGGGCGCGCCGGCCCGGGGCAGCCGGACGGCCAGGCGCCGGGGCTCGTACGCCTCCCAGGCGGCCACGATCTGGCGGTGGAGGGGCACATCCTCGATATAGCCGCGCTGCCAGGCCGGGTCGGTCAGCGTCGCATAGCGCGCCTGCACCTGGGCGTAGGCGCGCTCCAGGGCGGCGCGCGCCGCCTCGGGGTCGCCGGCGGCGGCCATGATCTGGTAGTGGTGCCAGTAGACGTCGAGGCTCGGTGTGACCTCGGGCTGGGATTCCATCTCGGCCATCGCCTGCCTGGACAGGTGCGCCGCCGTCGCCAGGTCGCCCAGCCGGTGGTGGGCGGCAGCCAGGAAAGAGCGTGTGGTGGTCTGGTAATAGGCATAGCCGCTGGCCTCATACTCCTTCAGGCACTGCTCGAACTGTTCTACAGCCCGGTCATGGGCGCCGGCAGCCAGCGCCAGCTCCCCGGCCCGAAAGTGAACGGTGGCCAGCAGGTAGACGGAATTGAGCTGGCGGGCGAGCTGTTCCGCCCGGTCCAGCGCCTCGGCTGCCGCGTCGTATTGCCCGGCGTTGGTCAGCAGCTCGGCCAGGCTCGACAGCATGCGTGCCTCGTCGTCGGCCAGCGACAGCTCGCGGGCCAGCGGCAGCCCTTCGGCCAGGACCCGCTGAGCCTGGGCAAGCTGGCCGGTCGCCTTGTAACGGGAGCTGAGGTTGAGCAGCGAGATCACCTGGCCGTGCTGGTAGCCGATCTGGCCAAAGATCGCCAGCGCCTGCTCGGAAGCGTCGATGGCCGGCCCATAGTCGCCCAGCGCGCTGCACGCCAGGCTTAGATTGTTGAGGGCTACCCCCTCGTAGTAGCGGTGGCCGATGGCCCGCATGTGGGCCAGCATCGCCCGGCAATGGTCGGCCTCGGCCTGGTGGTTGCCCTGGGCCCGGGCGATCCAGGCCATGGCGTTGTGGACGCGCGCTGCGGCAAGGGGATCGTCGCGGGCCTGCGCTGTTTCGAGGGCGATCTGGGCGGTTTCCTGGGCCTTGTCCAGGTCGCCCATGTCGCGGTAGGTCATGACCAGGCCGACGTATATGTCAACCGCTTCGGCGGCGCTGGCCTGCTGGGTGTCGAGGGCGCGCTGATAGGCCTCCAGGGCCGGAGCGCTGTGCCCCTGCTGCTTCCAGGCCGTGCCGATCGTCAGCCACGCGCGCGTCTCAGCGCGCCGCAGATTGTGCTCCTGGGCCAGGGCCAGGGCTTTTTCTGCTGCCTGCCGCGCCGCCTCGTACTCGCTGGCTGCTTTGTAGAGGTATTCGGCCTGCTGCAACAGCGCCTCTGCCTGCCGCTCCGGCTCGCTCACCGAGCCGGCCAGGCTCAGCATCGCCTCCACGTCGGCCCGGCAGGCTTCCTGCTCCCCCCGCTGATACAGCAGGGGACAGCGGGCTGCCAGCAGGTCCAGGTGACGTCCGGCCCTCTCGGCTGCGGGGAAGGGTTGGTGTTCTTGCAGGATGGCCACCGCTTGCCCGTAGGCTTGCAGGGCAGCCTCGGCGGCGTACACCGCCGCCGCCTCCCGGCCGGCCGCGGCGTAGGCATCCACCGCCCGGTCCCACACCTCGCCCTGGGCCAGGTGGTAGGCCAGGGCGGCGTGCCCTGGCAGCGGGCCGGGCGGCCGGGCTTCCAGGGCGGCGGCCGCCCGGCGGTGGATCGCTTTGCGCTCCTCTGCGCCGATGGAGCGGTAGGCGATGCGCCGGATTTCGTCGTGGCCGAATTCATAAACAGCCGGTCGCTCCACCAGGAGCTGGCGCCGCGCCAGGTTGGCGACCGCCGCCACCAGCCTGGCCGTCTCTTGCTCGCCGGTCTCCTGGAGGAGGTGAAAGTCAAACCGGTCGCCCAGCACAGCCGCCGTTTCCAGCGCCGCCCGCTCGTCGGGCTTGAGCAGCGCCAGGCGGTGGGCGATGACCCGCTCCACGGCGGCCGGCGCCGCCATCTCGCGGTAGTCGGCCGTCGTCTCGTCCCACGGCGTGCTCCATTCCCCCTGCTCGTTCTGAAAGAGCAGCCCGTCGTCGTACAGCGCCCTCAGTACCTCCAGGACAAAGAGCGGATTGCCGCCCGTTTCCCGGTGCAGGCGCGCCGCAAACAGGGGAGCCGGCCGGCGCATGCCCAGGCTGCGCCGGACCAGCTCGTCGGTTGCCTTGGCGTCCAGCGGCGCCAGCGCCAGCCGCTGGCGCAGGCCGGCCCGGTGCAGGGCCTGGAGCTTTTGCCACACGGCCGGCCGGCTGCGGGCCTCGTCGCCCCGGTACGAGCCGGCGATCAGCACCCGCTGCCCTCGCAGCCGCTGGCCAACCGCGGCCAGCATCTCCAGGCTGTCCTCGTCGGCCCAGTGGAGGTCTTCCAGCACTACCATCAGCGGCGCCGCCTGCGACCATGCCGCCAGCAATTGGCCCATGGCGTTGACCAGCCGCTCCTGTTCCCGCTCGGGCTCTATCCGCGGCGGGGTAGGTAAACCGGGCAGCGCGGCGGCCAGCCCGGGCAACAGGGGACACAACACTTGCAGCCAGATGTGGTCTACCAACCGCGACCACTGTTCGGCGCGCAGCGGCGAGATGGCGCCCTGAAGGGCCTCGACCCACGGGGCAAAGGGGGCTGCGCCCGCAGCTTCGCGGCAGCGCCCCCACAACACCTGGACGTCGCGCCACTCGGCGTCGCGGGCCGCCTCTTGCAGCAGGCGGGTCTTGCCCACGCCGGCCTCGCCTTCGATCAGCGCCAGGCCTCCCAGGCCGTTGGCCGCCGCCTCCAGGTGGGCCGTGAGCGCGGTCCGTTCCTCCTCGCGGCCGACGAGGCCCATCGGCCGGGAGCGGGCGGCCGGTGCCGGCGATTGGAACAGGCCGGGCGCCGGCTGCGGCAAATAGGGCGCCTTCTCCTGCGAGCCCTGCCGGGCGATCTCCTGGACCAGGGCGACCGTCTCGCTCGACGGTTCGGCGTCCAGCTCCTCCTTGAGCGCCTGCCGGCAGACCTCGAACTGTTTGAGCGCCTCGGCGTCGCGGCCCAGCAGGTGGCACAGGCGCATCACCTCGCAGTGTGCCTCCTCCCGCCACGGGTCTTCGGCCGCCAACCGCCGGGCGTGAAGCAGGGCGTGCTCGTACTCGCCCCGCTGCTTGTCGGCCTCCACCAGCCGCTCCAGCGCCGCCAGGAACAGATCGCGCAGCCGTTCCCGCTCGGCGAGCGCCCATTCGTCGTAGAATCCGGCCAGCAGCTCGCCCCGGTACAGGTCGGCGGCCCGGTGCAGGCTGCCGGCGGCCAGCGCGGCCTCCTGTGTTCCGGCGCCGGCTGCCTGCCGCTCAAACTCCTCCACGTCGAGCCACAGCGGCAGGTCGGGGTCGATCTGGATTGTATCCCCTTCGGCCTGAAGAACAGGCTGCGGGTCGAGCGCGCGGCGGATCTGCCACAGTGCCTGCGTCAGGCGTCGCCGGGCCGTCGCATCGGGCAAATCGGGCCAAAAGGTGCCGGCCAGCAGGTCGCGGGTGTGAGGGCGGTCGCGATGGATGGCCAGGTAGGCGAACAAGGAACGCGCCGCCGCGCCAGAGATGGGCGGCAGAGGCCGCTCGTCCCAGAAAAGAGCCAATCCTCCGAGTAGCTGGACGCGCAGCGTCGGCATTCGGCATCTCCGTCGTTCGGCAGTGATTGGGGGCCAGTATAGCAGTTTTTCCCGAAAAGGACAAATCGCCGATTTGGAGCCTGGCTGGACGTACTTCGACCGTCATCGAGAGCCATTATACGAGATAGAGGACACATTCTTCACATGGTCAAGCCTACCCCAGTGTCGGCGCAATCCTTCAGCTTGGTTACACTCATCTGGTCGATGCCTAACTTGTCCAAGGGTTTGCCTGTGCCGCGTCCGAAGTATTCATACCAGACGCATCAGGCTTGTTGCGGCATTCCACGTTCAGAGTTCAAAGGGGTTATGAGAGATCTCTTGACGCTGGCCAGTCGTCCTCGTCGAACGCGGCGCGGCGGAACGCCATCCAGGGCAACAGCGCGCACCTGAGCCGGGCCGGTCGGATTGGTGATTCCATCTCTGCAAGAAACTCCTCGGTGCTCACCGATTTCAGGTCGGTGAGCGCTTTGTCCGTGATCATCTCAGTCAGAATCGAGGCTGCACCCAGGCACAGGGCGCAGCCTCGCCCGTCGAACCAGGCCTCGGCAATTCGCCCATCGCGTACCCGGACTTCGATCCTGACGCGGTCGCCACACAGCGCGTTATACTCCTCGCCGGCCAGGTCTGGCGATTCCAGGCGCCCCCGATTGCGGGGATGGCGGTAATGATCCAGCAGTCGCTCGGTGTACATCTCGCTCACCGGGCATCGCTCCCGATAGGGCCGTTTCCCAGGCACAATGAGCCGCCGGGCCGCCCGTTCTTCACCGCCACTACCTCGGCGATGATGCTCAGGGCAGTTTCTTCCGGAGTGCATCCGCCCAGGTCCAAGCCGACAGGAGCGCACACCCGCCGCAGATCCTCGGCCGTCACCCCCCATTTGGCCATGCGCTCAAACCGGTCGGCGTGCGTGTTGCGGCTTCCGATGGCCCCGATATAGGCCGCGCCGGTCTTTAGCGCCGCTGCCAGCGCCGGCTCGTCGATCTTGGGGTCGTGGGTGAGAAGCACGATGTAGGTGGCCCCGTCTACCGGCAGATGAGCCAGCGCTTCGTCGGGCCATTCGACCAGGATCTCATCAGCCTGTGGAAACCGCTCGCGGTTGGCGAATTTGCTGCGAGGATCGATCACGACCACGCGAAAGCCTAGATCCTTGGCCAGCCGGGTCAACGGGATGGCGACGTGCACGGCGCCCATGATGTAGAGCGCCGGCGGTGGCAGGAACGGCTCGAAGAAAACCTCTGTCTGGTCGTCAATAGCCTGGACGATGCTGGCCTCCTGGCGCTCGGCCAGCCGCTGCTGCATGGCGGTGACGATGTGCGGGTCGTCTGGCCCCAATATCCAGCCGGCCGTGCCGACCAGCGCAGTCTCGCCTACGGCAGCCGATCCTTTGACAATGGTCGCCAAGCCGACGGCCTGGCCGCGCTCTACGGTCAGCTTGAGCGCGGCCACCAAGGCAGACTCGACGGCCTGGACCAGGACGTCGATGGTCCCGCCGCAGGCCAGGCCTACGTCCCAGATCATGTCGTCGGTGATGCCAAAATGGAGCAGGCGTGGTGGTCCGCCGGCCAGGAGATCCATCATCTCCCCATAGACGGTGGTCTCGACGCACCCGCCGCTCACCGAGCCGGCCATCCGGCCTGCCGACGAGACGATCATCCTGGCGCCCACAGGCCGCGGAGCCGAGCCGGCCACGCGAATGACAGTGGCTGCGGCTACCCGCTCGCCCAGCGCCATCCAGCTCTCGATTAGGGGTAGTAGGGTCTTCACGCCGGCTCCTGCTGACCTAAACGGCGCTGCTGCGCTCGGCAGGGGTGAGAAAGCCACCCAGCCCCAATGCTGCAATGTCGCGCCGTTCCAGGCGGTCTCCTGCCAAGAGTCTGGGCAGGACAAGGTCCATGACGTTCCGCTTCAGGCTTTGGGCGCTGCCGGGCGCGCACACCACCGCCTTGCCCGGAAAATAGGCCAGGGCCAGCAGGTTGCCCGGCTCAACCGGCGCGCCAGACAAAGTGCTTTCGGCGCCGATCGCCCGCAGCGCGCGCAGCGTGGTATCGTCTTCGTCCATGATCGAAGTCTGGCCGGCGACGATCAGCAGGTCTGCCAGCTCCAAGAGACGCGCGGCCGCCTGCCCAATCGCTTCCTCTTCCTGCGCCACCGCTTCCGTCGCGACGAGCTGGCCCGCCAGCCTTTCCAACCGCGCCTGCGTAGCCGGCAGGAAGCTCTCGCGCAGCTTGTCGTGGACGCTGGGCTCACCGACGAGGAGCAGCGCCGCCGGCCGGCCTGGCCGGAATGGACGTAGCCGGACAATCCCCGGGCGACGCTGTGCCAGCTCCAGAGTCTGATCCAGGAGCCTTCGTTGGATGGCAAAGGGGATGATCTTGAGCGTCGCGAGGTTGTCGGTCTCTTGGTTGGGACCCACTATGGCGTGCTGCCGGCGGGTGCCCAGGCCAATGCCCGGGATCATGTTCAGCTCCATCAGCCGCTCGGCATCGACCTCCAGCAAGCCGTCCACCTCCGCGCGCAGGTTCACCCGCCCGCCCGTCGGCCTGGACAGGGTCATGTGCTCGGTCTTGAGGGCGGCGGCCAGGCTCGTGGCGGCCTCGTCCTCGTGGATGTCGTCCTCTTCCAGGACGGCCACGTCCACCGTGGCACGTCCCATCTCGGCCAGTTGGGCCAGGTGTTCCTCGGTGAGCCGGGTGCCCTTCCTTAGCACCTTGGCCCCTCCCTCATCCGCGACATTGCGCATCAGGATCGTGCCCAGCGCTTTAGGTACGGTTACCGCTTCGAGTCGCATGCTTATCCCCCTGTTCCAATGCTGGTATAGCTCGATTCTACCCCATTTCCAGGCTCTCTGTCAAAACGATCGCTGTGGCAGGACTGGCGTTCCTGGTGGTTTTGACAGTCCGCCCATCCTGTGCTACACTGTCCCTGGTTCTTGAAAAAGCTAACTCGCATCTCCGAGCCTTGTTGCCTACAGGCCTGACCCATCCTGCTTGAGGGAATGGACAGGGGTTTCACGTCAGGGTCAGGTCCATGGCGCAAGGCCGGTAGGGTATCGCTGGAAACGGCGGTGCCTCCCACACTTGGAAAGGAGATGCGCCGGCAAGTGCCTTCAGCGCGCGATCCTGGCCCAGGCCGGGCCGATCTATGCGCTGAAAGTAAGCATGCTTTGACGGCGTCCCTTTCCGGGGCGCCGTTTTTTTTTTGATAGTGGCGATGTCGTTCGCTTCATACGAGACCGTTTTTTCAGGGGGGGGGGCGAATCAAATGCGTCCGGACCATACACTCATGACAGGTCAAGAGAGTACCAATCAGAGCGTTCACGCCATTCCTGCTGCCATCACAATCCCCACTTTCGAGTCGCTGTCACTCGAAGATGCCATCCGGCTGTTCAGATCGTGGGGATTTCAGGTTGAGCCAGGTCCCCGGTCTGAGGAGATCACCCTTGTCCTGGAAGGGCCGGACTATCGCACCGTTTCGGTATACGACGCCCGGCTGCTGCCCCCGATCGCTGCCGTCGCTCTGTGCGTACGCTGGCAAAACGGGATGCTCAGCCGGCGCGCGTATACCTCTGACCGCCCCCTCTGCTAGTCGAGGTTTGGTTCGCACATGTTCTGACCGGCCAAGATAGCCACTAGCCGCCTGCCCCTTCATTGGCTTCCGGGTGCAGAATGCCTTTCACCACCATCAGTACCAGGAACGAGCAGGCGATCAGGATCACCGCCAGTGTCAAAGCCACATCCAGGTCAAGCTCAAACCCCAAATAGATGGCCAGCGGCATAGTCTGGGTCCGGCCGGGGTAATTGCCGGCAAAGATGATCGTCGCGCCAAACTCGCCCAGCGCCCGCGCCCAGGTCATCACCGCCCCGCTGAGCAGCGCCGACGACGCCAGCGGCGCCGTTACATGCCGGAACACCTGCCAGCCCCCGGCCCCGTCCAGCGCAGCCGACTGTTCCAGCTCCGGATTGATGCTGGCAAACCCCACCGCTGCGGATTTGATGTAAAAGGCAGAGGCCACAAAGGTCTGCGCCATGACCACCGCTACCCAGGTGAACGGGATCTGGATCCCCCATGCGTCGAGCATCCCCCCGAGGATCCCCCTCCGTCCAAACGCCATCAGCAGCCCTACGCCGGCGACTGCCGGTGGCAATACCGTAGGCAGGTCCACCAGCGTATCCACCACCCGGCGAAGCGGAAACCGGCGCCGGGCCAACATGTAGCCGACCGGGGTGCCGAAACAGATAGTGACCAGGGTAGTTACCAGCGTGGTGGCCAGGCTCAGAGTCACAGCCTGCACCACCTGCGTGCTGCTTAGGGCGGGGATCAAACGCCCGGGCGGCAAGCGCAAGACAAGCGCCGCCAGCGGCAAGATCAGGAACACCAGGAACGGCAGGCTTAGCACCCACGGTAGATTGCGCGATTGCCAGCGCCATTGCGCTGGCGGTGAAGCGTCTGGTGAAGGGATCGCATGGCGACCATGGGCGGCAGCCTCGCGGTTAGCCGCCGCCCACGTCGCCCCCTGCACAACAGCCCTCTGACCAGACCGTTTACCCAACATCAGCGCCACTTTCAGCAACCAACGAGCTAATCCGCCGGAAGAAAACCGTACTTGGCCAGGATCGCCTGCCCCTGGCTCGAGATCACCATCTCGACAAACGCCTTGGCTAGCTCCGGCTGCGCCGCGTCGCTTACCGCAGCGATCGGGTAGGTCGCGACCGCGTTCAATGCATCTGGAATATCCAGGCGTCCGACCTTGCCGGCGTTGTCCAGGCTGATATCGGTAAGGTACACGAGGCCGGCATCAGCCTCTCCCAGCACGACCTTGGTCAAAACCGATTTGACGTTGTCCTCGTATGAAACGACATTCTTCAGCACGCCATCCTTGAACGCGGTCCCGAAAGCCGCGTCCTGGACCGCCTTGTCGAGGAACTCTATCGAGTACTTGCCTACCGGCACTTCCGCCGCCGCGAGCACCAGCTTCAGGCCGGGATTGGCCAGGTCCTGTAGCTTGACGAGCCCGGCTGGGTTGTCTGTGGGGTAGACGGCCACCAGCTTGTTGCGGGCAAAGGTCTTTTGGCTGCCGTCGGCGACCCGCCCGGCTGCGATGGCATTGGTCATCTCTTTGGTGTTGGCGCTGGCAAACACGTCGGCCGGCGCCCCCTCGCCAAGCTGCCCCGCCAAAGCCTGTGAACCGGCCAAGTTTAAGGCGACCTTGACACCCGGATGGTCTGCCTCGAATTGCTGCCCGATTTCGGTGAATGCCTCCGTCAAAGAAGCTGCAGCAAACACCGTCAGTGTGCCGGACGCCAGGGCCTGAGTGGGTGCAGGCTGCGTCGGCGCGACGGTGGGCGTGGCGCCACATCCTGTCACAAGAGCGAGGCAAACGGCTAGCAACAAGAAAACTCTGATGCGCATTCTTTGTATCTCCTTTGATCGACAGATTTGGGTCCGGGGCTCACATTCTGAGTATTCACACTCTGAATACAAGTCCAGTATACCTCGTTTCCATCTGCTGTCAACTTCCAGGAGAGCCAATGCCCTTCCTCGCTCTCGATTCTCGCTTGGCGAGCCCATCGCTCCTGCTAGCCTGTCAAAGCCGTCCGCCCATTGGGCAGGACCTCGAGACACCGATCCAGCCAGCGGATCACAGCTTCCATCTGGCCCTGGCGAAACTCGTGCACCAACCGCCGGAATCCATTCTCTGCCGTCACTGCCGCCTGCCCAAAGCGGTCCGCCTGCTCGCGGCAAACCGCCCTCTGCGCCGCGACGAGCTGCTCGACGCCCGGTAACGACAGCCGGTCAAACAGGTAGAGCCGCAGCAAAAACTCGACGCGAATCAGACGAAGATAGGGGGTCGGCTGCCGGAGCCAGTGGAGAAACACTTCCTGTCCCTCCTCCGTCACATGGTACACCTTGCGCGGCGGCCGGTTGGACTGCGGTTCTGTTTGGGCGACGACCAGCCCGGCCTCCTGCAACTGCTTGAGCTGGGCGTAGAGTTGGCTGAGCCCAATCTGCCACACGCCTCCTAGGTCCTGTTCCAGCTCTTGGTATAGCTCATAGCCATGCTTAGGCCCAGACATTAACAAGCCCAGAAGCACAGGGTGGGCCCAACTATCGTCTGCGTGAGGCATGGTCACGATCCCTTTCTCACTCTTTGGATATTCACACCACGAATAGCAGAGCACATTATAGCCCTGAATCTGGATTTGTCAATTGCTCAAATCAGATTGCGCCTAGATCTCGACAATCCAGGAGCACCCTTTTCGCAGGCCTGCAAAGCTCCCGGCAGTTGCACTCTTGAATCTTCAGCCTGACATCTAGGTGCCCGGCTAATCTCCACGCCGGCACACAGTCCAATGCGCGCCGAATGGCTGCCAGGGCTGCGCCCCGCGTTCCAGGCGCCACCTGGACATCGAGGTGCAGGCAGTTCCGATCCCCCTCGCGGGTGACAGCCGCCGAAAAATCCAAAACCGTCTCTATCGGAAAGAGCGCATCGTCCAGATCGGCCATGCTCAAGTGCAGGCCTTCGTCCACCGCCACCTGCCCGGCGATCCGATCCCTGATCGGCTTCATCGTCTTCAACGCCGTGCCGCAGGGACAGCGACTCGGAAGGAATCGGCTGAGGTCTCCGGTGCGATAGCGGATCAGCGGCATGCCTCGCCGCGTGAGCGTGGTCAAGACTACTTCCCCCTCTTCGCCGTCTGCCAGCGGCTGGCCGGTGTCAGGGTCGACGATCTCGAAATACAGGTCTGCCTCCCGCAGGTGGTAACCTCGGTGGGCCTGGCACTCGACGCCGCCGCCCAGCCCCATTTCGGTCATGCCATAGTGGTTGTACACCTCACAGCCCCACGCCTGCTCGACAGCGGCAGCGATGGCGCCGGGTACGTGATCGGTGGTCAGCAGCACGTTCTTGAGCTTGAGCGGCGCCGGCCTGCCGTGGTCGTCCCGGTACCTGGCCAGCGCCAGAACCTGCGTGGGAATGCCGACCAAAGCGTTCGCCCCTTCTCGGGTGATCACCTCCAGCGTCTGGGCCGCATCCCGCACCGGGCCGTGCTTAATGCCCAGGACGCCCAGGCGTCCCAGCCCGATCGCCAGCAAATCGCCCACGCTGCCCGGCCTTTCCCCCGGCAACAGGATCAGGACCCGGTCGCCGGCCTCAACCATCGTAGACATCCCCACCTGAAAGAAATCGATCGTCAGCTCTTGGTCATCTCGGGTAAAGTACAGCCGTTTTGGCTTGCCCGTGGTCCCCGAGCTATCGAGTGTGACGACGCGGTGGATCTCTCCCTGCGAGACGCACAAGAACGGCAGCGCGTCCTCGCACATCTCCTCGGCTGTGGTAAAAGGGAACCTCGCCAGGTCGGCGAGGCAGGATAGGTCGGCGGGTGCAGCGGCCAGGTGCTTGCGGTAGAAACCGCTTTTCTCTCTGACCAGGTGCAATGTTTCGCGCAGCTTTTGTAGCTGATAGGCCTCGATGGCCGCTCGGGTCGCCCGCCCGCCATCCTGGGCGATCTTGGTCGCGATCCAGGGGTCCAGGGGTGTGAGCCTCATACAGCCTTTCCTTCGCCCCGGTACAGGGGCCGGCCTTCCCGGCTGGTCAGGTTATAGGCACAGAAAGGGATGGTCCGCCCGTCAGGGGCCACGGTGTGGATGCAGCAATCCCGCAGCCGGTCCAGGTCAAGCGTCCACGCATCTTGGAACACCATGCCCGAGATGCAAAAAGCATGGGTCTGGGCGCGGGCCAGAAGGATGTCCCAGGCGCCCAAGCTCGGCCCTTCTCTGGCCCGGCTGGCAGATGCTTCGCCCGTCTCGGGATGCGACCAGTAGCGGGCGGTGAATTCCCGTGTCTTGGCCGCTCCCTCTTCTGCCCGTTCAGGCTGGCAGCAGCAGCTCGACTGGGCCTTGTGGCGCGTCCAGGGCAGCAAGCTCCCGTCCGGCATGATTAAGAAGTTGGCGTGGAACGAGCAGACGGCATTCTCACAGCCCGACGGTCTGAAAGCCTGGCGAGAGATGAGCCCATTGGTCTGTGCCTCGACGGCGCGGATGACCTCCGGGACGGTCACCCGGTCCTGGTCTGTGGGGCTTGACGGGTAGCGGCCAAAGTAGCTGACCGGCTGAAAGTGGACGCCGCGCACCGCCGGTGACTGCCCCAGGGCAAAGAGGACGATGTCGCCGATCTTGTCAGTGTTGACGCCCGGCACCAACGTCGGTACCAGGACCACGCCCAGCCCAAACTTGGCACTGCGCTCGATGGCTAGGCACTTGTCATTCAGCAGTCGCCGCCCGCGCAAGGTAGCGTAGATCTGGTTCTCCGTGCCATCGAACTGCATAAAGACCGACGACAACCCTGCCTCCTGCAGCCGCTGCACATAGGTCGCATCCCGGGCAAAGCGCAGGCCGTTGGTGTTGACCTGGATGAACTCAAAGCCGAGTGAGCGCCCAAGCGCCACGATCTCGGGCAAGTCGTCCCGCAGGCAGGGCTCGCCGCCCGAAAGCTGGATGTTGTACGGGCCGCCGGCGTCGAGCAGGCGGCGATACCAACTCTCAACAAGCTCGATAGATGGGTCTGTCCCATAACCGCCGGCCGAGCTGGCAAAACAGTAGGCGCAGCCCAAATCGCAGCGCTGCGTCACCTCCAACAAGGCTGTACAAGTCTGCTGGCGGTGATCGGGGCACAGGCCACAGTCAAACGGGCAGCCCTGTTCGACCGCTGTGCCCGGATTCTGTGGATAGGTTGGGATCTTGGGCCGCACCCACGAGGTGTAAGCGGGCTCGCCGCGCCACAGGATGGTTTCAAAACGGCCGTGCTCCGGGCACTCCTTCTGGAGGTAAATATCCTGCCCACGGGCAACTCGCCGGGCCGGGATCCTGCCCAGGCATTCAGGGCAAACGCTCTCGGTAGAGCCCAGGACCGTTTCCCGATCGGGGCTCATCCCCCGGTTGCTCCAAGTTCGTAGGCGTTACCCTGTAGCAGTTCCTTCACCTTCTCCCATGTCCCCGCTATGATACCAGGGCAGCGCACCTGCTTGTTCATGGGAGAACCGTCCAGGATCGTTTCGCAGCGGATTCCACCATAGAGCGCCCCATATTCCTCGGTGAACCACTCCACCAGGTCGCGGAGCATCGCGCTCAGTCGCCAGTCTGCCGTTTCTTCTGCGAGCCCTCTGCCGGCATACAGGCTAACCACACAGGCGGCCCCCGTCAGAGTGCCGCAGGTGTCGCCCGACCAGCCAATGCCGCCGCACAACCCATGCACAGCACGGACCAAATCGGGGTCGGTCTTGCCCTGTGCTTCCAGGCCCAGCATAACCAATACCTGGCTGCAACAAAAGCCCTGCTGGGCCAGTTCGGCAATGCGATACATGTCATCACTCATGGGTTCTCCAAAAGCGCGCAAATTCTAGCATTCGGCGACCAACAGGAAATAGCCCGGCTTGGCTGCCGAGATCGCCCGCTTGAGCTCTTCAGGATCTGGCCGCACGCCGGCGCAAGAGACCTCACACCAGAACTGCTCCACAGCACTGCCGGCCATAATTAGCTGGGCAGCCAATTGCCTCAAAGCTACCGAATGATCCTCCCACAGCAAGATTCGAAAACCGCGGGCATCTAGCTGAGCGGCGAGTTCCTCCTGAGACCGGGCGCCGGCAAGACAGCCGGTCAGTGGCAAGCGACGGAGACTGAAAGCGCCTTCCGCCCGGCGGAGATACAGGTCGCTGATCACCAGCTTGCCGCCTGGCTTGAGCACCCGGAAAAACTCGGCCAGCGCCTGATCCGCGTGCCCGACGACCGACAGGCTGCATTCGGCCAGAACTGCGTCCATGATCCCGCTGCTCAGGGGCAGCCGCTCGCCCATGGCCTGGACCAACAGTGGCTCGGAATTTCGCTGGAGATCGGACCGGAAGAACTGCGCCGATGCATCGACGCCGGCGGCGCTCAAGCCGTGGCAGCTCAGATATTTGACCGTCGCACCGGCCCCGCAGCCCACATCCAGTACCCTGGCCCCGGACTGCAATGAACAGAAAGCCAGAGCTCGTTCCGTCAGATCCAGCCCGCCCGGACGGATCACGCCGCCGGTGAGATGGTGAACTCGACGCCATCCATCCAAGCTCGGGCTCATTTGTCTTCCAACTGCTTTTCCACCTCAGCCATCTTCCCGGTCGCCAGATCTTCCGAAATCAGGACCTGGCCGCAGTTGGGGCACCTCGGCAGATCGACCGGAAAGGCGCTGTCCAGGTAGCCAACGTTGACCTTGCCTGTCTCCAGCGGGACCTGACATCGGACGCATATCCAGTTCTGAGTCTGGCTCGCCGGTTCACTCATCGTTGCCCACTCTTTTCGATCTCCATACGGTGGCTGTAGGCATTGTGGACGACAAAAGTGTGCCCACTCCCCTCGCCGGCCTCGTCCGCCGGAGCGTACTCCACCCAATAGGTGACGCTGGCTGGCTTGTAGCCGGCCAACAAGCGCCCACTATCGCGGTTTAGGAAGCTCGCCCCTGTGCGCTCGGCATGCTCGATCACCTGTTGGACATCCTCCACCAGGATGAGCCGCCTTTCCATCAGCTCCTGCACCTCGGCGGACATGAGCAACCGAATCGCCTCATAGACTTGTTGCCCTGGCATCGCTTCTCCCCACACCTCCCTAAGCAGTTCGCGCTTGAGCCGTGACCGGTTCTCGTGCCTCTGAGACCAGCCCGGCCCCGGTCTCTGGGCCCGAGCGTCCAGGTCCTGGCCGTACACCAGGTCCAGGAGATGCAGCGTCCGCTTGCCGCGCGAGGCAAAGAAATCACGGCACACCGCACAATAGGTCACAAAATCGGCCGGGCTGGCTTCGATCCGCCGCCTGACGACATCCTTGGCCAGGTCAGGGTTGGCCAGCCACATCAGGCCGCCGTAGCTGCAGCACTCGGTCTTTTCCCGGCTCAGCGGCAGCTCTTCCACCTGGCAGCCCATCTGCGCCAGGATCTTGCGGACGCTGTCCTGGATCTGCGGCTCGTGGCGGGTCGTGCATGGGTCATGGACGGCCAGGACAGCGGCGCCGGCCCCTGCCGTGGCAGCAGGCAGCCCAAAGGTGGCCAGGACCTCCCACAGGGACAGCAGTTGCACTTCAGGAAGGTGCGTCTTGAAGACCTGATAACAGGTCGAGCAAGCCAGGATGGCGGTTGGGCGGCCAAGCTGCTGGTAGTTCGCTCGCAGTTGCGCCAGCGCTCCGTGGAGCAAATCGTCTCGCCCGGCCCACTCTGCCGGCGCGCCACAGCAGCCCAACATCAGGCCGGTGCGCCCCGGAAGCTTTGCCCGCAGGTAACCATAGACCTGTTCCACCTGCTCCGGAGCCGAAGCGCTCAGTTGGCAGCCGGGAAAAAAGACATAGTCGCTGGTCGGTGCGCCGGGTTGATTGCGGTTCAGCGCGAACCTTTCACTGTTGCTGAACAGCATGTCTCGCAACGCGAAATCGTGGGCAGATGGCGGCATCTTCTGCTGTGCCACCATAGTCCGCCGGGCCTGTTGGCACAGGGTGGCCATATTCAAGCCGGTGGGACAGACCTCAGCGCACAGCCCACACAGGCTGCACGAGTTGATGAACTGGTTCGCATGGCGATTGCCGGTGACGATCGACAGGTTGTTATAGATCTCCCGCACATATTTCTTCGGGTAGCTGCGATAGTGCGCCAGGTACTCACACACCTTGACACATTCCAGGCAATTGCACGGGAAGCAGCGGCTTGCCTCCTGCATGGCCTCCTCATGGCTGTAACCGGCCTGAGGATCGGCCATCGCCACCACCGGTAGCGGCTCAATCCCTTGGGTGTTGGTATACAATTGGCTGGCGTAGGGCCCTTCGTTTTGGCGGGCAGCGGTCAGGGATGCCTTTTGCAGAAAGCGGTCCATCGAGGTGGCGGCCCACCGCCCATCGGACAAAGCCTCGATTAGCGAGAGTTTTCCGCCCCTGCGCAGCAGGCTTCCCCCGGCAAACACCCCTTCCTGGCTGGCTGCATAAGTGATAGGCTCCACCTTGATCTGTCCCCATTCATCCAGATCGAGACCAAACGTTTTGAGGCAATCAGCCCCCACAGCCAGATACACTACATCGAACTCGCCGCGCAATGCAGCCAGTCCATCGCTGCCCAACGGCGCGTTTAGCCGCACTTGGACACCCATCGCGTCCAAGACCGCCAGCTCGTCGCGGATCACCTGCCGCGGTAGCTTCCGTTCAGTAGCCTCCCACAGTCGGCCGCCAAGGCGGCCCTTCGCTTCGAACAGCACAACAGCATATCCCTTTTTCCGCAGATCATAGGCTGCCATCAGCCCGCTGGGGCCACCTCCAACGATGGCCACGCGACCGCCACGGGCGGGCAGCAAGGCGACCTTTTCCGCGCTCCCACCCCAATCGGCGCAAGCCCGCTCGAGAGCGGCGATGGCGATAGCTTCCCCGGCCTCACGCCGCCGGCAGGCCTCCTGGCACGGAGCTTCGCACACCCGGCCGACAATGCCAGGGAAGGGCAGGGTCCTCCTGACAATTTTGAGAGCAGCGGGCAGATTGCCCCGCTGCATCTCCAGGATCATGGCCCGGACATCCACGTGGATCGGACAGGCGGTGGTGCAAGGAGGCGGGGCCTCCTGAATGCACAACGCTTCCAGTTCACGCAGCTGGTGCTGTTCCATGCCCTTCTCCCATTTCAGTGGGCGGGTGGGGTTTGACCCCACCCGCCCTCCACGATTACACAGGTGACCAGATCCCGACTAGGCCTTGAGGCCGGCCAGGATTTTCTCCGGCAGCGCCGGCAGATGCGTGATCCGCACGCCACAGGCGTTATAGATCGCGTTCATGATGGTCGCGTGCGGCGAGGTCAACGGCAGCTCGCCGACGCCTGCCGCGCCAAAGGGACCGCCTGGCCGGGGGGTCTCCACATACAGAATGTCGAACTTGTCCGGGATGTCCTTGGCGTAGGGGATGCCACAGGCATGCATCGTGGTGTGCTTGTCCAGATCCTCAAAGTCCTCCGTGAGGGCCAGGCCGATTCCCTGGGCAATGCCGCCATAGATTTGGCCGTCGACGACCAGCTTGTTGTTGATCTTGCCGACGTCGGCCACAATGGTCATCCCCTCCACAGTAGCCTTGCCGGTCTTGGTGTTGACGGCGACTTCGGCCATAAACACCCCGTACATGTAGGTATCGAAGGGTTTGCCCTGGCAAGTCGTCAGGTCGCAGAACACGTTATTGGACGCCGCCCACTTGCCGGCGTAGCGCAGCGGAATATTCTCGGCGACCATCTCGTCGTAGGTGCGGAACGTGCCGTCCGGTTTGCGCATCGCCGCGATCAGTTGCTCCGCGCCATTCACGATGGCATTGCCGGTCACTACCTGCTGACGGCTGCCACCCGACGGGCCGCTGTTTGGTGTGATCGCCGTGTCGCACAGAACCAGCTTGATCTGCTCCGGCCGGATCCCCAGCGGCCGCAGAGCTTCGTGGGCCGTTCCAAGCACCCCCATGTCGGCTCCCTGGCCGTGATCCTCCCACGTGCTGCCCACTGTCACGCCTTCTTTGGTCAGCTCGACAAAGACCTCCGACGAGTCCACGCCGTCGATCCCGCAGCCATAGATACCGATTGAGACGCCCACCCCCCTCTTGACCTCGGCGGTGGACTTCTTTTTGGCCTCTTCCTTGGCAGCCTTGTAGAGCGGGCGCAGCTTGTCGATCATCTCCGCAAAGCTATACACTTCTGGCTCCTGGCCGGTAGGCGTCGTATCACCCTTGCGGTAGACGTTCAGGTAGCGTAGCTCGAGCGGGTCCATGCCCATCTTCTCGGCCAGCTCGTCCATGAGGCACTCGCTGGCCAGGAAGGCCTGCGGTGAGCCATAGGCGCGAAAGGCCGAGCCCCAGGCGTGGTTGGTGCACACGGTGTGGCCCATGCCCCGGATGTTGGGGATGTTGTAGCCGGCGCCGATATACTGCGCGCCGCGCAGCGTCAGCAGGTCGCCGAACTCAGAGTAGGGGCCGTGGTCCACGATCCAGTCGCTTTCCATGGCGATGAGCTTGCCCTTTTTGTCGGCGCCATATTTGAGCTTGACAAAGAAAGGCGAGCGCTTGCCGGTGTAGGTGATGTGCTGGAAATAGTCGTACTTCAGGAATACCGGCCTACCGGTGGCGATGCATGCCACTCCCAGCAGGGCTTCCATCGTCGGGCTGAACTTGTAGCCAAAGGTGCCCCCTGCGCCGTTCTGCACCAGGCGCAGCTTTTCAGGCTCGAGGCCGAGGCCGGCCACGATCATAGCGTGGTGCAGGTAGATGGCGATGCTCTTCGAATGGATGGTGACCCGCCCTTCCTCATCGATGTAGGCAAAACCGACGTCCGGCTCGACGGTCAGGTGCGGCTGTCGCTGGAGATAGAACTCGTCCTCGACCACATACGCCGCCGACTCCATCAACGGCTTGGTGTCTTGTCCTTTCACGATGGGAAGGTCAAAGTAGACATTGGGCGTCCCGGGATGGATCTCGATTGCGTCCTCGGCCATGGCCGCCGGCGCGCTCATGTAGGCCGGCAGCACCTCCAGATCCACCCTGACCTTCTCCGCCGCGGCCCGGGCGTTGGCTTCCGTGTCGGCGCAGACAATGGCGATAGCATCGCCATACTGGTAGACCTTGGTATCGCACAAGATAGGCCGGTCCCAACCGTCGCCCTTGTTCGGCGCAAACGTGATCAGGCCGGTGATCCGGTTCTTTCCTTTGACATCCTTGTGGGTGACGACCTTGTAGACCCCAGGCATCTTTTCCGCGGCGGAGGTATCGATGCCCAGGATATTGGCATGGGACACCTTGGCTTGCACCAGGGCAAGCGCCAGCGTGTTGGGCGGCAGCTTGAGACCTGCGTCCGCGCCATAGTCAAAGGTGCCAGTCACCTTGGCTATGGCCGATGGGCGCGGGTATTTGCTGCCCCAGATGCGGCCGTCGGCCGGCATCTGGAATTCCAGCTCCTCTTTGGCCATTTCGCCGCGCAGGACCTTGGCTGCCTCCATGACGGCATCCACGACCGGCTTGTAGCCGTTGCAGCGGCAGACGTTGTGGTGGCGGGTGAACCAGGCCCGTACCTCCTCCCGTGTGGGGCTGGGGTTCTGGTCCAACAACACCTTGGTCGAGACGACAAAGCCGGGCATGCAAAAGCCGCATTGTGCTGCACCGGCAGCCACAAGAGCAAGCTGGATGGGATGCAGATTGCCAGGCTGCCCAATCCCTTCAACAGTCGTGATCTTGGCCTCGTCCGCGACCTTGCTCATCTTGGTCGAACAGGACAAGACCAGCTTGCCATCCACAATCACATTGCACGCGCCGCAATGTCCAGTACCGCAGCCCACTTTGGTGCCCATCAACCCCAACTGCTCGCGGAGTACGTCGGCGAGTGTAGCTTTGGGATCGACGATCAGGGTACGTGGTATGCCATTGACTGTGACCTTTTTCTTCAGCATAGTAAATTCCTTTCTTCGCAATCTAGTCAGAGGCTGTTGTGTGCTTTCTTCCGGAATTACTGCTGATAAGAGCTTCCTGCTTTGACCGTCACCTCCTTTCGCCTGAGGACCTTCAAAAGGGCCTCACATCATCTGCCAATCCTTCATCATCCCATACAAAAAAAGAACGCGACGCCTCGGAAAAGGGACGCCGCGCAACTGCCGCCGCCTGTCTCCTTTCCAAACACGGGAGGCATGGCCGTTTCCCGCCACACCCTGCTGCCCAACGTCCATAGGCTCAAAATGCCCACAGGTCCGTTAGGTCGGAGACACTATAAAGTTATCGATGCTGCCAGTTCTCTATTAGTCTGCCGCTCCTTGCAGGCCATCTCGACCGTAACAAACGAAAAGGCGACGTCTCAGAAAAGAGACGCCGCCAAGCCACAGTCAGCCTGTCTCCTTTCCAAACATGGGAGGCATGGCCGTTTCCCGCCACACCCTGCAGCCCACCGTCCATAAGCGCAGGGCGCTCGTAGGTCCGCTGGGTCGGAGACTCGATTGTCACACGTTGCACCAACTATACACTAACCCTCTGAAAGATGCAAATCCCTGCGAGTGCATTTCCACAGCCCGCCGTGTGCGAGTGCAACTCTTCCTACCAGAAAGTGGATCTAATCGGTCCGCTCGCCCAGCGTCACCTCGATCGTCAGCTCCTCGCCGTCGCGCAGTATGGTCAGGGTCACCTGCTGGCCCGGTTTGGCTTCGAGCACAAAAGCTCTCAGCTCCTCCATCTGGCTGACCGGCTGCCCGTCGATGGCCACGATCGCGTCTCCTCCTACCTTGAGCTGCTGCCCGTCGATCTCCACCGCCCTAAAGCTGCCGCGCAGGCCCGCCTTCTCGGCCGGGCTGTCGGGCGTGACCTCCACGACCAGCACACCCTCCTGGTATCTGGACAGGCCCATCGCCTCGGCGATTTCGGAGGTCAGGGTCATCCCCTGGATGCCCAGCCAGGCGCCCGCGCCGGTGCTCTGCTCAGGCTCCTCTTGAGCCTCCGGTGTGGCCTGGCCAAACGGTTCCACTACCTCCTCTGTTGCCTCTGTCTGCGTCCCAGGACGGGCTGCCAGGGTCACATCGATTGTCCGTTCCTTGCCGTCGCGCACGATGGTCAACGTGACCTCGTCGCCGACGCTCGTGCTGCCGAGCAGGTAGGATACCAGGTCGTCGAACTCTTTTACCTGCTGGTCGTCGATGGCCACGATCACGTCGCCGCCTATCTCGGCCTGCTGGCCGTCCAGGTCGACCTGCCCATCACTGCCGCGCAGGCCCGCCTTCTCAGCCGGGCTGTTATCGGCTATGTCGATCACCAGGACGCCGCGTTGATCGCGGCCGAGGTCCATCGCCTCGGCCAGCTCTGCTGTCAGCGTCGTGCCGGTGATCCCCAGCCACGAGTATTCGACAGAGCCCTCGCCGATCAGCGCCGGCACTATCCTCTGGACGATGGCCGACGGCACGGCAAAGCCGATGCCGGAATTGGTGCCCGACGTCGATTCGATGGCCGTCGGCACGCCGATCACCTGCCCCTCGTCATTCACCAGCACGCCGCCCGAGTTGCCGGGGTTGATCGGCGCGTCGGTCTGGATGATGTCGGGGATGGTATACGACCCGGTGAGGGAGCCAGAGTCAACCGCCATAGACCGCCCCACGGCGCTGACAAAGCCGACCGTCATCGTCCCCTCCAGCCCAAACGGGTTGCCGATGGCCACGGCTAGCTGCCCGACCTTGAGCCCGGTCGAATCGGCGATCTGCACCGGATGCAGTTGGTCGGCTGGCACGTCGACCTTGATCACCGCCAGGTCGCTGTTCACATCGGTGCCCACCACCTCGGCCGGGACGGTCGTGCCGTCGTGGAACGTGACGGTGATCTCGGTGGCGTCCGCCACGACGTGGTTATTGGTCACGATGTGACCCTCCGTGTCCCACACAAAGCCCGAGGCCAGGCCCTCTTCTTCAGGCATCTCCCCTTCTGGCATGGAGGGCATGCCGGGGAATGAGGGCATGTCATAGTACAGACTGCTGCTCTTCACGGTCATCTGGATATTGACCACCGATGGGTTGACCTGATCGTAGATCTGGGTCAGGGTGTTCTGAATCGCATCCAGCACATCATCGGCATTGAGCTCCTGGCTGGCCTCTGATACCTGCCTCACCTCTGTCGCCTGGGTGGCCTGCGAGGTCGCTTCTTCGGCATCAACCTCAGCCGCTGTCGGCTCGAGCAATACGCTCTTTAGATATTGAGACGGCTGGCTGCACCCTGCCAACACCAGGGCAGGAAGCAACAACAACACGACGACTAGGGCGAATTTACCTTTCACTTTTGTTTTCTCCGTATCCTTCTCAACAAATATTTGCTGCACTTGCCGATCATGAGCATACCACAAAATTGTGCAGATCCTGTGGAGAACCGGTGGAGATTTTGCGTAATTCTGCCGGGCACTCTGCACCTGAATTGTACAACAGCATCAAGGAAACCTCAAGATGAAAGCGCCTTGACATTTCTCGGGCGCTGTGCTACACTTTTCACAGCTTAACAATCGAGCTTTCAGCATCTTCGAGCCTCGCCGCCTAAAGGCCTGGCCCTTTCAGTGTGGGACAGGGCAGGCCCACGGTACGAGGCCGGTAGGGTATCGCTGGAAACGGCGACGCCTCCCGTGCTTGGAAAGGAGATGCGCCGATCGGGTGCTATGGGCGCGGCGTCCAAGACGCCGTTTTCTTTGCCCAGACAGGCCCGTCCGTGGAGATCCCCTTTTGGGATGAATGCCACCGGCACAAACGGCGTCTCCGTTCCGAGACGCCGTTTTTTGCGCCCGAGGGGGATCTGGATGGGGCAGAGACGCACCTACTTTTCTACTCGCGACCTGTTGATGATGGCCGCGCTGGCCGCCCTGGGTGGGGTGACCAGTACCTATATCAACGCCATAGGCGATTTCTTCCAGTCGATCTTTGGCTTTGCCGGAACCACCCAGTGGGCGGCCGGCTTGCACGTGTTGTGGCTCACCCTGGCCGTAGGGCTGACCCGCAAGCAGGGGGCTGGCATCGTCACCGCCATCCTAAAGGGCGGCGTCGAGCTGCTCACCGGCAACACCCACGGCCTGCTGATCGTGTTGATCGACGTGGTGGCCGGGCTGCTGGTCGACCTGGGCTTTCTCCCCTTCAGAAACAAGGATTCGTTGCTGGCCTACTGCCTGGCCGGCGGGCTGGCTGCGGCCTCCAACGTGTTTGTCTTTCAGCTCTTTGCCTCGCTGCCCACCGACACGCTGGCCTATGGGGCGATGCTGTTGGTGGCAGCCGTCGCCTTTCTGTCGGGCGCCGTCTTTGCCGGCGTCCTGGGCCGGGTGCTGCTCAACGCCCTGCGCCGCGCCGGGGTGGTCAAAGACCGGCCGCCGGTGCCCATGGGCCGCCGGGTATACCCCATCTTCCTGGTTGCTGCGGCGCTGCTCACCGTGGCCCTGACCCTCTATCTGCGCGTGGCCTTGCGCGGCCCGGCGACCGTTCACATCGGCGGCGCGGTGGCGGTCGCATACGACTATCCCCAGCAACATGGCGACATCGCCGCGATCAGCGCCGAAGGCACCCTGCGGGAGGTGACCGGCCGCTACGACGGCATCCCGGTGCAGGAGCTGCTCGCCCGCGCCCGGCCCCAGGCCGGCGCTTCGCTGCTCCTCGTCCGGGGCTCGGACGGCTATGCCTTCTTTATCAGCATGGACGAGGTGCGCGACAACAGCGCCCTGCTGCTCTCTCCCCAGGGTGAGGGCGACGACGCAGCCTACAACCTCGTCGGCGCCAAGAACTCCAAGGCCTGGGTGCGGGGTGTGAGCGAGCTGGTCGTCGTCGCCTCGGCAGCGCTCGAGGTGACCGGCGCACTGGACAAGCCTGTCCTCTACGATCCTGACGACTGGCAGTTCCAGATGGACAGCACCCGCCTGGACGTGGGCGACGGTCCGCATAAATACCAGGGCGTGCCCCTGGGCCTGGTGCTCCAGGCGATGGAACCACACGCCAAGGCGACGACGGTGATGGTCAATACCGGCGGCGAGCCGCTGTCATACCCCTTGGCCGCAGTGTTGGGCGACAAGGACCTCCGCCTCTTCACCATCATCGGCGAGTCGGACGTGACCTTTGCCCTGGCCCGCATGGACGGCCAGGTGCTTGCCCCCCGAGTGACGCGCATCGAGGTCCGCTAGCCGGAGATGATCGTGATCGACGGGTTGAGCTTCCGCTTCCAGGGCAGTGCTCGCTATGCCCTGCGCGACGTGAGCCTGGCGATCCACGCCGGGGAGTTCCTGGTCATCACCGGCCCGTCGGGCTGCGGCAAGTCCACCCTGGCGCTGGCCGTCGGCGGCTACCTGTTCCGGCAGTACGACGGTGAGGCCGAGGGCGCCGTGACCGTGGCCGGGATCGACGTGCGCAGCCGGCCGGTCTATGACGTGGCCGAGCTAGTCGGGCTGGTGCAGCAGAACCCGGAGGCCCAGTTCTGTACCCTCACCGTCCAGGATGAGGTGGCCTTTGGCCTGGAGAACCGCTGCCTGCCCCCGGCCGAGATCCGAGAGCGGGTCGCCTGGGCTCTTGCTATCGTCGGCGCCGAGCACCTGGCCGGCCGCTCTCTGGCCGCCCTGTCTGGCGGGGAGAAACAGAAGGTGGCGATTGCGGCAATGATGGCCGCCAAGCCGCAGGTGCTCATCTTTGACGAGCCGACCTCCAACCTGGACCCGACGGCGACGGCCGAGGTGTTCAAGGTGATCGAGCAGATCCGAGCCCAGGCCGGCATCACCGTCCTAGTCATCGAGCACAAGGTCGACTATTTGCTGCCGTTCGCACCGCGCTTGGTGGCGATGGATGGTGGGCGGATTGTCTACGATGGGCCGATGGATACAGCTGGAAACCGATTTTATCGGCCTGAAATCGAGCCGTCAGCTAGCGGCAACAAGCACGCGTACGGCGCGCAGCAGCTCCCACATGCTGGGATAGCGACTTTATGCACACAATGCGCGCCCTGCGTTCGCGTCGAGGATCTGCACGTCGGCTATGACGGCCATCCGGTGCTGCCGGGCATCTCTCTGGAGGTCTATTCCGGCGAATTCTTGGCGGTGATGGGCGACAACGGCTGTGGCAAGACCACCCTTCTCTACAGCCTGCTGGGCCTGATCAAGCCGGACCAAGGCCGGGTTGAGGTCCTGGGCCAGGACACCCGCCAGGTGCCGGTCTCGCACCTGGCTCGCCAGGTGGGGTTTGTTTTTCAAAACCCGGATCACCAGCTCTTTGCCGACAGTGTCTGGACCGAGGCCACGCTCGCTTCCTCCAACTTTCAACTGCTTGACGGCGCGACTGGGGCGCGGGTTGGCGATCTCCTGGCGCGCTGCGGGCTGGGCGACCGCCGTGATGATCATCCTTACCGGCTCAGCTACGGCGAAAAACGCCGGCTGAACCTGATTTCGGTGCTGGCCCATGGGCCCAGGCTCATCCTGTTGGACGAGCTGCTCATCGGCCAGGATGCCGGCAACGCCGCCTTTTTGCTGGACCTGCTGCGCGAGCGGGTGGGGCAGGGTGATGTGGTGATCATGGTCAATCACGCTCCCGAGGTCACCCGCTCTTACGCCAGCCGGCTGGTTTTCCTGGACGGCGGCCAGGTCGTCGTCGACGCGCCGCCCGAGCTCGCCTTTCAGCAGCTTGCGGCGATGGGCAGAGAGGCCTATATCCCCCATGCGTAACAGAGTGCAGCGCATCACCTACCAACCCGGCCGCTCGTTCCTCCATCGCCTGCACCCGCTGGTCAAGATGGCCTGGTTGCTCTTCGGCACCATCCTGGTTTTTGTCGTCCGCAGTCCATGGGTGGTCATGGTTGCTGTGGCGCTGTTGGCGCTGGCTTTTCCCCTGGCCGGGCTGCGCTTGGGCCGCGTGCGCGGGACTCGGCTGTTCGTCACTACCGCCCTGCTGCTGGGGCTGTTGCAGCTCCTCTTTGTCCACGAAGGGGAGACACTCCTACAGATCGGGCCGGTGGTCATTACTGTAGGCGGGCTGCAGGCCGCGGTCTATGTCGCCGGGCGCTTTCTCAGCGTCATCCTGCTGAGCTACCTTTTCGTCTTGACTACTGAGCCCAACGACCTGGCCTACACCCTTATGCGCGCCGGCCTGCCCTACCGCTACGGCTTTGCCCTGATCACTGCCCTGCGCCTGGTGCCGGTCTTTGAGCAGGAGGGGCAGACCGTCTACCATGCCCAGTTGGCGCGCGGGGTGCAATATGACATCCGCAGCCCGCGCCGTTTTGTGACCCTGGCCCGCCAGTTCTTCCTGCCGCTGCTGGTCTCGGCGCTGGGCAAAGTGGATGCCCTGGCCGTGTCGATGGAAGGCCGTTGCTTTGGCAAGTACCCCACCCGCACCTTTGTGCGCGAGGTGCACGCCACCCCGCTGGATTGGCTGGCCGTTGGCCTGCTGTTGGTCGCTGCTCTGGCCGCGGCCCTGATTGGATAGATCCCGCAGTGGCTGCCTAAATCCCCTTCTTGGGGATGGCCGCCCAGGAGGTTTGCGAATGTCTCGATGGTGGTTGGCTCTAATCGTCGTGGTGGCGCTGATAGTGGGTGGCGTAGCCGTGGCGGTGGCCATGGGCGCCCACGCCCTGGCGCCGGCGCGGTCGGTTCTCCACTTTCCGTGGACCATGCTTGCCGACGAGGCGGCGACAATGAACGACTGCGTCGAATGCCACGAGGTGGCCCAATTTCATAGCTGCACCACCTGCCATGACGAGCACGGCTCGGCCGAGATGTCCAAGGTGCCCTTTAACCAGTTGGTGCTGCTGGCCGGCGATTGGCCCGAGCCGGGCTATGTCGCGGTCAACGACATCCTGCCCTACCGCGACCAGCCCAACACCCAAGTGGCCCTGGTCGACCTGTTGGCAGAGCGGGGTGTGACCAATTTCGAGCGCGTGGCCCTCTTCTCCACCGACGGCGGCGTGGTGACGATCGAGCAGCCCAACCTGACCCAATCGGCTCTGTTACTACCCCACGTCGATGGGGTGCGCTTTGCCGACGAGAGCCTGCACGTCTCTACCTGGCTGAAAGGCATAGCGCGCATCGTCGTGGTCGGCGTGGACAAGCCTCTGATCATCGACGGCCAGTCCACTTCCATCGGGCGGCTCCTGCTGCGGGCCACCCGCTCGGCCATAACCGGGCAGGCCGAGGTGATGTTCAAGAGCGACGAGGACGGTCAGGTCCGCAAGGCCAAGACCTCCTCGCGCATCGAGGGCGCGCCGGTAGAAGACCTGGTGGGTTTCAACGCGATCGTCGTGCGCGACGCCCAGGGGCAGGAGCATGCCCTATCTGCCGATGAAGCTGAAGGGGCGATCCTGGCCCAGATCGATAGGCAGGTCGTCCTGGTCCTGCCGGGGCGAGGACAGCCGCAGTGGATCCTTGACGTCGTCGAGATCACATCTCGCTGAGATTGGACCGAATCGAGAAAGATCATGCTCAAGCGATTGTTTAGAGGACGAGGACTGCTGTACATCGCTCTGGCGCTGGTAGTCGTGGCCTTGGTGCTGCTGCAGATCCTGACGCGCGTGAACCCCTGGCAGGCCCAAGTCATCGGCCCAAACGGCGTTCCCTTTTCGGTGGATGCCCAAGTCCTGAAAAGCCTGGACGACCCGGACGAGGAGGACATGGGGGTCGCTGTGGATCATCTGCTGTGGGCAGCCGGCTACCAGGTCGTCGGGCGGTTGGCCATAACCGGCCCTGATGGAACGCGCCGCGAGTTCGAGTGGCCTGCCGTGGCCGACGATGCCTGGTGGTTGGAAAACGGCAGGTTGTCTATTGCCGGGGAGACCTTGGCCGTCTCCCGCCTGGAGGCCGAGCCGTCGCCTCTGCTCAGCCAGGTTCAGGGGCGCATCACCGACATTGCGCCGGCGGCCGCGGCTGCCCTGGGGCTGCCCCCTCTGGCCCATGCCACCGGGAGACCTTTGGAGACCATCTCGGCCCGCCACGTGCTGATCCTGCTGCTGGACGGCCTGGGCTACCAGCATTACGTCGAGGCCCGGCAGGAAGGGCTAACTCCTAACCTGGCCGCCCTCGGCGAGCCGCTGCTGGGCCTGACCACCTACCCACCCGTCACCAGCGTGTCGATGGCCTCGCTACTGACCGGCGCTCCGCCGCAGGTGCACGGCGCTTTTCGCCGCGGCATCCGCCAGACCGAGGCCGAGACCCTCTTTGATGCGGCCAGCGCCGCCGGCCTGTATGTTGTGACTGTCGAGGGCGAGTCGCTGCCCTTTAACCTGCGCAACGCCGAGATCCGGCTCTCTGGCGACAGGGATGGGAACGACAGCACCGACGACAATGTCCTGGCCAACGCCCTGGCCGTGCTGGATGCGGGGATGCCGGACCTGTTGTATGTCCATTTTCACGGCATTGACGACGCCGAGCACACCTACAGCCCCGGCGCCCTGGAGGAATTGGCGGCCGTCCGCGGGGTGGACTCGGCCGTCGGCCAGATAATCAAAGCGCTTCCAGAAAATACACTGGTTCTTATCCTGGCCGACCATGGCCAGCACCTGGTTGAAGCGGATGAAGAAGGGAGGATTGGCAATCACGGATCTCTGATCGAGTCAGATATGTTCATTCCCATTTGGGTTATGAAAAAATAGACCAATCGTCAAAAAAGGGAGGAGGCTATGTTGAAAAAAGGTAGGTTGATTTTGGTGCTGTTCATGCTCGTGAGCCTGGTCGGCTGCGGCAGCTCGGCCCCGGAAGTGGACTGGACGCTCAAGGTCGGTGGCGCGGTAAGCTCGCCGCTGTCTGTGACCTTTGCCGACCTGGCCAAGATGCCCCAGACCGATCTGCAGGACATCCTTATGGAGAAATCGCGGGGCGAGGATACCACCGGATCCTGGAGTGGCGTGCTGCTGACCGATCTCCTGACCAAGGCCGGCGCCGGGGAGTTTGCCACCATCACCGCCATAGCCGGCGACGGCTATGCCATCGAGGTCAACAAGGACGAGCTGGAGAACGCCATCGTCGCTCTGAAAGAGAATGGCGAATGGATTGCCGAGAAGGACCTGGATCACGGCCCCATCCGCCTGGTCACACCCAAGACCCCGGCCAACCGCTGGGTTTTCCAGCTCCAGGAAATCCAGGTCAACCAGGAAGGCGGCAGCGGCGTCCCGGCCAACGCTGCACTCAAAGTCACCGGCAACGTGAATGTCGAGGTCGGCTGGACTGAGGAAAAGGTCCGCTCCATGGACACCATCCAGGCCGAGTCCACCAACAAGCAGGGCGAGACCAAGACCTACACCGGTGTGCTCATCAGCGACCTGTTGGGTAAGGCCGATCCCAAGGACGACGCGACGACGCTGGTCTTTGTCGCCGACGACGGCTTTACTGCCGAGGTGCCCCTGGCCGATGTCGAGGCGTGCCAGGACTGCATCATCTCGTTCCGCGATGGGGGCGGCTTTAGCACGGTCCTGCCCGGCTTTTCCAGTGGCGTCCAGGTCAAGGGCGTGGTCGAGATCCAGGTCAAGTAAGAGGGAGGCTTCACCATCGACGACTTGCTACGTGGCCTGGCCGAGGCCTTTCGCCTGATCGGTACCCTCGACCCGGCGCTGCTCGAAATCGTGGCGCTGTCGCTGCGAGTTTCGGGCATAGCGCTGCTGATCAGCGCCATCATAGGCATTCCATTAGGTGCCCTGATGGGTCTGAGCCGTTTCCGTGGGCGCAAGCTGCTCATCGCCTTTCTTTACACGGGCATGGGCTTTCCGCCGGTGGTGGTCGGGTTGTTCGTCTACCTGATGCTGTCCCGTAGCGGCCCCTTCGGCCAGCTCAACTCGTCGCTCATCCCGGCGCTATTCACCCCTGGGGCCATGGTTGTCGCTCAGACAATCATCGCCTTTCCGCTGGTGGCCGGCTTTACCATGGCTGCCGTGATGGGCGTCGATCCCTCCCTCCGCCAACAGGTCCAGGCGTTGGGGGCCACCCGTCGGCAGATCGTGCAATCGGTGTTGGCCGAGGCCCGGATAGGGGTGATCGTGTCGGTAATCGCCGGCTTTGGCAGTATTATCTCTGAGGTGGGTGCGGTGATGCTGGTCGGTGGCAACATCGAGGGCGCGACCCGGGTACTGACCACCGCCATCGTGCTCGAGACCCGCCAGGGGGACTTTGACCTGGCGCTGGCCCTTGGCGTCATCCTGCTGAGCATCTCGTTCCTGACCAACGTGGTGATGCTCCGCTTGCAGGGAAGGACCTTCGACGAATGAGCGACATCGTCTACCACCTCGAACAGGTCGACAAGTCGTACAATGGCCGCTGTGTGTTACAGGTCGACTCCCTCGACATCCGGCGGGGGGAGATCCTGGCCTTGGTCGGCCCCAGCGGCGCCGGCAAGAGCACCTTGCTGCGCCTCCTCAACTTCCTGGAACCACCCACCAGTGGCTCTATCCGTTTCCTCGACTTTGAGTTCACCCCTGATAGGACGCCACCTCTGGATCTCCGCCGCCGGGTGACCACCGTCTTTCAGCGGCCCATCCTGCTTAATCGGACCGTGTGGGCCAACGTTGCCTACGGGCTCAAGCTGCGTCGTCAACGCCAGTTCGACGGCCGGGTACAGGCGGCGCTGGAGCAGGTCGGCCTGGCCTCCATGGCCCGTCAAAGGGCGCGCATCCTGTCGGGGGGCGAGGCCCAACGGGTGGCCCTGGCCCGGGCGATGGTCCTCCAGCCTGACGTGCTGTTGCTTGACGAGCCGACGGCCAACCTGGACCCCTACAACGTAGGGCTGATCGAAGAGATCGTGCACACGCTAAACGCCAAGCGGGGCACTACCCTGGTCCTCGTGACCCACAATGTGTTCCAGGCCAAGCGGCTGGCCCACCGGGTTGCCCTGTTCCTGGAGGGTCAGATCGCCGAGATTGCCGATGCAGAAACGTTCTTTGGATCGCCGCGCGATCCACGCACTGCCGCTTTTGTGCGTGGTGAAATGGTGTACTAAATAAAAGGAGGAAAAATGTCCAAGAAACTGATTCCGCTGTTGCTCATGTCGGCCCTGCTGTTGGGCCTGTTGGCCACGCTCGGTGGGTGTGGAGCCACCCCGGCACCGACCGCGGCGCCGGTGGAGCCCACGGCCGCGCCGACCGCCGCGCCGGCTGCTGCCGAGACGGAAAAGCTGATTCTCGCCACCACCACCAGCACTGCCGACTCGGGTCTGCTCGATTTCATCCTACCCGACTTTGAGCAGGCCAATAACGTCGATGTGGAAGTGATCGCCGTCGGCACCGGCCAGGCGATCGAGATTGGCAGCAAGGGCGATGCTGACGTTCTGCTCGTCCATAGCCGCAAGTCGGAAGACAAGTTCGTCGCCGACGGGTATGCCAAAGAGCGCTTTGACGTGATGTACAACGACTTTGTCATCGTCGGCCCCACGGCCGATCCGGCCAAGGTCGGTGGCATGACCTCTTCTGTCGACGCGCTCAGGGCAATTGCCGCTGCGGAGGCCATCTTTGTCAGCCGGGGCGACAAGTCGGGCACTAACACCAAAGAGTTGAGCCTGTGGAGCTCGGCGGGCATTACCCCGACGACCGACATGCCCTGGTACCAATCGATCGGTCAGGGTATGGGCGATACGTTGCTCTTCTGCAACGAGCAGCAGGGCTACACCCTCACCGACCGGGGCACCTACCTGTCGATGCGGGACAAGCTGCCCGACCTGCCGATCCTGGTCGGTGGGCAGACACTGACCGACAACATAGACAAGAAGCTGCTCAACCCGTACGGCGTGATGGCGATCAACCCCGACAAGCTCCCGGTGACCAGGTACGACCTGGCCATGAAGTTTGTCGAGTGGATCCTGTCGCCAGAAGTCCAGGCCAAGATCGGCGGCTATGGTGTGGACAAGTTTGGCCAGCCGCTTTTCTATCCCGGCACACCGCCCGAAGCTGCGGCGCCCGCTGCTGCTGCCCTGAAGATAACCGGCCCGGCCATGGAAGTGAGCTGGACTGAGGAGCAGCTCAAGGCCATGGGCACCATCGATGTCGACTATACCGGCAAGGACGGCACGACGACGACATACAGCGGCGTGCTCATCACCAAGCTGCTCGAAGAGGCCAAGGCCCCAGCCGATGCGACCGGCCTGGTCCTGATAGCCAGCGATGCTTATACCGCGGCAGTCGCGATGGCCGACTTGCAAGCGTGCGCCGATTGCATCGTCGCTTTTGACCCGAAGGGTGGTTTGAGATCCGTCATGCCCAGCCTGTCGGGCAAGGCCCAGGTCAAGAACCTGGTCGAGATCTACGTCCAGGGCGGCGGCGCGCCAGCGGCGGCCGGCGGAATCCCCGACAATGCCGCGCTCAAGATCACCGGCAAGGTGACCACGCCCATCGGCTGGACCGAGGAGGTAGTGCGGGCCATGAAAACCATCGATGCTCAATCCACCAATAAGGAGGGTCAGACCGAGACCTACACCGGCGTCCTGATCGCAGACCTGCTGGCCCTGGCCGGCCCCACAAGCGACGCGACGACGCTTGTCTTTGTCGCCGATGACGGCTTTACTGCAAAAGTGCCCCTGGCCGACGTGCTGGCCTGCGCGGACTGCATCGTTTCCTTCCGCAGCAAGGGTGGCTTTAGCACGGTGCTGCCAGGCTTTTCCGGCAAAGCCCAGGTCAAGGGCGTGGTCGAAATCCAGGTGGAATAGCAGCCGCTTTCGCCCTTAAAAAACAGGCCGGCCCAGCACCCGGAATTCCGGGTGCTGGGCCGCGCTTCTAGAGATCCGCGTCGGACCTGCAGCGGCGATTTGACGAACCGAGCAACAGTCGCTACACTGTGCGAAGCAGGACGGGGTGTCTACTCCTTGGACTGTTTGCGGCGGTGGCGCCCAGGTTCGCCTTTGTCGTCTGGCTCACCGCCGTGCTCGCCACGGGGCAGTTCGACGATCTCGGCGCCGACCTCGGCTGCGAGCTTTTCGAGCTCCGCCCGGCGGAACCGTACGTTGAACAGCTCCAGATCTAGGCCTTCGATGGCGACGATGGCAAAGCGGGGCCGGCCTGTGCCCCGGCCGGCGCGACGCCGGCACCGGACAAAGATCTTGCTCATGTGGCTCCTTTCTGGCCGGACCTGCTCGAGCCTGTCCGGCTGATCGTGAATAAGTGCTTAACAGTACAATACCTTGAGAAGGCAGGTTTGTCAAGTTATGATCTTTATTGGTCTCGACGACACCGACATCCTCGAATCGCGGGGCACCGGTCACCTGGCGCGGCAGATCGCCGCTGCCTTGGCCGCCGACTATGCCGTACTGGGCGTAGTTCGCCACCAGTTGCTGCGAGACCCCCGCGTGCCTTGCACCAAGAACAACAGCAGCGCGGCCATCCTGCTCGACGGCGATCCTCCGGCGGGATCTGCGGGGCTGGCGGAGCGGCTGCGGGCCATGATGCTGGACGACTTTCAGCCCGGCAGCGACCCCGGCCTGTGTGTCGCTAACCTGGTGCCTGAGGCCGTGGTTGAGTTTGGCCGCCGCACCCAGCGCGAGCTCGTCACCCAGGACGAGGCGCGGGCGCTCGCCGCTGCCTATGAGATCCCGCTGCAGGGTCTGGGTGGCGACGAAAACGGGGTGATCGGCGCGCTGGCTGCCGTTGGGTTGGCTGCCAGCGGCGAGGATGGCCGCTACGTCCAGGTCGGCCGGCTGCGGGACCTGACCGGGCTTCAGCCGGTGCCGGCGCTGCTGGATGCGGGCATCGCCGCCGTGCAGACCCTCGACGGCCGGCCGGTGACAACCGGCCTGGTGCAGACCGGCAAGCTGCGCCCTGCCCGCCGCAACAGCCGCCCCATTGCCGTCGTGGAGTGGGCCGGCGATTGCTGGCAGCCCCTCAAGCTCGACTGACCGAGAGATCTGGGGAACCTGTGGCTGCTATCCTCCAGGCCGAGGCGGTCGCCTACCGTTATCCTCAGAATAACTATGGTCTGACGCCCATCTCCCTGACCGCGCAGCCGGGGCAGCGCCTGCTCGTCGCCGGACCGTCGGGCTGCGGCAAGAGCACCCTAGCCCGCTGCCTGGCCGGACTGATCCCCCACCTGTACCGGGGCACCCTCGATGGCGACGTCTGGCTCGACGGACTGCACACTGCCGATACTCCCCTATGGCACTTGGCCGAGCGGGCCGGGTTGGTCTTTCAGAATCCGGCCGCGCAGATGCTCGGCCAGTCGGTGGAAGAAGAGATCGTCTTTGGCCTGGAGAACCTGGGCCTGCTGCCGTCGGCCATCAGCGAGTCGCTGGAGGCCACTCTGGATCGCTTTGGGCTGGAACCGCTGCGCAAACGGTCGCCCCAGACCCTGTCGGGCGGCGAGCAGCAAAAACTGGCCCTGGCCGCGATCATGGCCAGGCGGCCCCCGGTACTCATCCTCGACGAGCCACTGTCGATGCTCGATACCACCGCCGCCGCCGAGCTGGTCGCCTACCTGGTGGACCTGGCCGATTCCGGCACAGCCCTCGTCATCTGTGAGCACCGCCGTGAGATGGTCGGTGCCATTCCCGATCTGAGAACCATCTCCCTGCCCGGCCATGCCCAGAAAGAGGTACGGGATGCTCAACCTCATCTTCCAGTGGATCCTACGCCGCCTATCCTGGAGGTCTCGGGTCTCACCGTCCACTTGGGCGGCCGGCCCATTTTGCACGACCTAAGCTTCAGCGCATCCGGCGGCGAGGTCCTGGCCGTTGTCGGCCGCAATGGCGTAGGCAAGACCACCCTGCTGCGCGCCCTGGCCGGCCTGCAGAAACACCAGGGCGCCGTGCTTGTCGACGGCCGGCCACCTGACCTGGGCATGGTCTTTCAGAATGCCGACCTGCAGCTCTTTAACGCGACCGTCCGCGATGAGATCCTCTACCGTGTGCCCGATCCCGACCTGGCACTCTACGCCTGGCTGCTCGAAGCACTGGGCTTGGGCCGCTATGAGCAGGTTCCGCCTCTGCTGTTGAGCGAGGGTGAAAAGAAACGGGTGGCCCTAGCTACGGTGTTGATGCGCCGGCCACGCCATGGCCTGCTGCTCGACGAGCCGGCCGTCGGCCAGGACAGTAGCCACAAGGCGATGTTGATCCACATGTCGCGAGCTCTGGTCCGCGCCGGTAAGGTCGTGATCCTGACTACCCACGACCTGGCCCTGGCAGCCCAAGCCGACCGGCTGCTGCTGCTGGGCCTCGACGGTTTTGTCGCCGATGGACCGCCGGCTGCCATTCTGCACGATCAGGCGGCGTGGGCCCGCCTCGGCCTGCTGGTGCCGGAATGGGTGCATGCCCCGCCGCCGGAGACTGTTGGTGGAGGGGAGCCATGATCAGACTTGGCGGGGCCGGTAGGCCGCGCAAGCTGGCCCTGGTAGAGACCTCCCCACTGCGTCGCGCCGACCCTCGTGCCAAGCTGGCCCTGGGCCTGGCCGTCTCCTTGGCAGTGATGCTGCCGGTGGCGCGGCTGGCCCTGTTCATGGTCGTCTATGCTGCTCTGCTTCTCTGGGCGCGCCTGCTGCCCGAGGCGGCCCGCCAGGTGTGGCGCCTGAAGTGGATATTGGTTGTCCTCTTTGTCGTCGACTGGCTTGTCGTTGACCTTGATCTGGCCGTTGCTGTTAGCCTGCGCCTGATCCTACTGGCCAGCGCTTTTGCCCTCTTTTTCGCCACCACCACGCCGGGCGAGATGCGGCTGGCCCTTGAATGGCTGCGGGTGCCCTACCGCTATGCCTTTAGCGTTAGCCTGGCCTTTCAGAGTGTGGGCCTGCTCGACGACGAGTGGCGCTCAATCCGCGAGGCGCAGCAGGCCCGCGGCGCGTGGGCGCCCATGTCCGGCTGGCGGGATCTATTGGGGCGGGTGCGCGATTTGGTGGCCCTGGCCGTCCCTGCCGTGGTGCTGACCACCAAGCGGGCTTGGGCCATGACCGAGGCCGCCTATGCCCGCGGTTTTGACTCGCCGCGCCGGCGGCCATACCGGAGCCTGGCCATGGGCTGGCTGGATTGGGCGCTGCTGGCTGGCGTGGCCATCGTTATTCTGTTGCTGCTATTGTGGAGATAAGGGAGGCAAGAACCATGACCCAACGAACCCGTATCCTGATTGCCGTCGGCGTGCTGATCCTCGTAGCCGCCGTCGTCCTTGGCGTCGACGCCCTGCAGCGTGCTTCTGGCGGGCAGGCCGTTGGAGGCGAGCCTACTGTGGCGCCCGGTGCCGTTCCGATCCGCCTAGACGGCAAGTTGGTCGGCAGTTTTACCCCGGCCGACCTGGAGCGGCTGGAAAAGGTGAGCTTTGTTGATCCTGAAGAGGGCAAGACCCAAGATGGCTGGCTGCTGCGCGACGTCATCCGGCTCTACGTCGAGCCTGGGAAATTGGCCGGAGCGCTTGTCACAGTGAGCAGTAGCAGCCGGGCCAAGTCGGTGCAAGTGACCTGGGCTGAAGTAGATGTGCTGGAGAATCACGTCATGTTTGACCTTTCCAACCGTGGCACCCTCAAGCTGGTGTCAGTGCTACCTGCACTGGACACGCGTGACGAGTGGGTGCAGGACGTCGACAGCATCGAGGTCACCAGCCGATGAAGGAGCGCTACTTTTCCACCTTCCAGCTTATCCTGTTGGCTCTGTTTGCCGCCCTGATCGTCGTGGCCAAGATCGCGCTGCGCCTGCCGCTGCAGATGCCCGGCCATTCGGGCATCTTTTGGATGGCAATCGTCATCGTCGCCGCCGGTGTGGTGCCCAAGCGGGGCGCGGCCAGCCTGGTTGGCCTCACTTCGGGCATTATGGCCGCCTTCTTGGGGCTGGGCGATTTCGGTGCGCTCGATACGCTGTTGTCTTATACCGCCGTCGGCGTGGCTACCGACCTGGCCCTGCTGCTGCTCCGCAATCCAGAGAACCTGGTCGTGGCTACTCTTGCCGGTGCCCTGGGCCATATGGGCAAATTCCTGGTCAAGTGGGCAATCGCCGGCATGGCCGGGGCGCCGGCCGGCTTTGTCGCTTTGGGCCTGGCCCGGTCTCTGGTGGGCTATATCATCTTTGGCGCAGTGGGCGGCCTGCTCGGCGCACTGACCCTGGTCGCGCTGCGCAAGGCCGGCTTCTTTGCCTATCTGGCCGAGAAAAAATAGCCTTTCTCGTTCAGCCGGGCAATGGGAGTTGCTTTTTTGAGTAAAAAGGACTAGCATAATAAGGCCCTTTTGCCGATGCGCAGCAGACCAAAATGGGCTATAGTGTGAAGGCATTACAGCTTGAATCAAGGAGGTGCTAATGGGCAAGTTCGGTTGTGGCAATTTTCACCCGATCCAGTGCATTTTGCCCCCTCATGTGGTCGATGCCATCAAAAAGCGGGGCGATCCCAGCCAACGGAAAATGGCCGAGCAGATCGAAAAGCTCGCCGAAGTGGTCCGGATCGAGCGTGAGGCGGCTGCTCCCCCCGGCGCTTTCAAGGGTGTCGCGGCCATGCCCAGGGGTGCGGCGGCGCAGGCCGTGCGCGAGGTGTACGATGGCAAGGGCAAAGTGACCTTGCCCGGCGTCATAGCCCGGCGAGAAGGCGATTCCCCGGTTGCCGACGCAGCCGTAAATGAGGTGTACGATGCGGCCGGCGATGTCTTTGACCTCTACTATAAGAACTGGCGCCGCAACTCTCTCGACGGCCTGGGCATGACCCTTGTTCAGACCGTCCATCATCGCAAGAATTTCAACAACGCCTTCTGGAACGGCTCGCAGATGGCCTACGGCGATGGGGATGGGGTTATCTTCAAGGGCTTTGCCGCCCTGTCTGTGGTCGGCCATGAGCTGTCCCACGGTGTTGTGCAGTACTCCGGTGGGTTGGAGTACCGCGACCAGGCCGGGGCGCTTAACGAAAGCTTTGCCGACGTGTTCGGCGTGCTGACGGAGCAGTACAAGCTTAAGCAGTCGCCTGCTGAAGCTACCTGGCTGATAGGAGCCGGCATCCTGGGGCCCAATATCAAGGGGGCTGCCCTCCGCTCCATGAAGGCGCCGGGCACTGTCTATAACGATCCTATCCTTGGCCAGGATCCACAGCCATTCCACATGGATCTATATGTCAACACCTCGTCCGACAATGGCGGTGTCCACATCAACTCGGGCATTCCCAACCACGCTTTTTACCTCTTGGCTCAATATTTGGGTGGCTATGCCTGGGAAAAAGCCGGCAAGATCTGGTATGATACCATGCAGGCGATCAACAACCCATTCGCCACTTTCCGGGACTGGGCCGACAAGACGGTCGAGATAGCCCGTACTGTCTATGGCGCTGGCAGCATCGAGATGGTGATGACCCGCCGTGCCTGGAAGCTGGTCGGCATCGCGGTGTAGGAGGGCGGTATGAAGATCCTGTTGCGGGCCACGACCGGCCAGGGCATCACGCTCGAAGGCCAGTTGGACACCGCCGATCTGCCCGAGGACCTGGGTGACCGCATGGTCAAGATCCTGCGGTCAAGGCGGCTCTCCACTGTGGCCAAGGCTCCGGTGCCTCGCGCCATGGCCGACATGCAGCATTACGAGCTGACCCTTTTGCCCAAGAGCTCGCGCAGCAAACCAAAGAAATACCAGTTCTCCGATGCAGTGGCCGGTGACGATCTCATCGAGCTGCTGGACGAGCTGACGCACCAGATCACGCTGCAAAAGGTGCGCGCCCTGTCAGAGGGGTAGGCAATTTGATCCCCATTGGCTAAATCACTGCGCGACCGGCCCAGATGAGCCGGTCGCGCAAATCGTTTGTTGGACGATTGACTAGGCGTCAACCCACTCAAACCGTGCGGTAAAGTGCCTCAGCACGGGAGCTTCGTAGGTAAAGCAGAGTCCTCTGATCTCTTGCTTGTGCTCGGCCGCGTAGGCGATCGCCTCGGCAACATAATCCAGGTGTGATAGGGTGTACATCCGCCGGGGAATGGCCAGCCGCAGCAGCTCGTGGGGTGCCGGCATAACTGTGCCGTCGGCGTTCTTCCTGGCGAATATCAGGCTGCCCATCTCGCCGGCGCGGATGCCCGATTGCTCATAGAGGTAGGCACTCATGGCCGTCCCGGGGAACTGATGCCATGGAATATGGTCCAGGATCGCGCCGGCATCGATGAATATGGCATGCCCGCCGGTTGGGCGGACGATCGGGATCCCCGCGTCTAGGAGTCTGTTCCCGAGGTGTGCCGTGTGGTTTAGCCGGTAGCGCAGATATTGCTCGTCGAGCCCTTCTTCCAGGCCCACGGCCAGCGCCTCCATGTCGTAACCCGCCAGCCCGCCGTAGGTAGGAAAGCCTTCTATGGCGATCATCCGGTTGCGGCAGCGTTCGGCCCAGGCATCATTGTTCATTGCCAGAAAACCGCCGATGTTCGACAGGCCGTCCTTCTTGGCGCTCATGGTGCAGCCGTCGGCGTACGAGAACATCTCCTGGGCGATCTCCAATGGGGTCTTGTCTGCATATCCCCTCTCGCGAAGCTTGATGAACATGGCGTTCTCAGCATATCGGCAGGCATCGATGAAGAAGGGAATGCCGTGCCTGTGGCAGACCCTGCTCACTTCGCGGATGTTGGCCATCGAGACAGGCTGCCCACCTCCGGCATTGTTCGTCACTGTGATCATCACGACAGGAATCCGGTCGCGCCCAACCTCCCGGATGAGAGCCTCCAACTGCTCCACATCCATGTTACCCTTGAAGGGGCGTTCGAGCATCGGTTCCTTCCCCTCGGCGACCAGGAGATCGCGGGTTTCCACCCCCAGAAGCTCGATGTTTGCCCGCGTGGTGTCAAAGTGGGTGTTGCTGGGCACAACCTGGCCGGGCGTGAGGATGCTGCTGAACAGGATATGCTCCGCCGAGCGGCCCTGGTGGGTCGGCAGCACGTGGCGAAAGCCGGTGATCTTTTGGACCTGGGCCTGGAACTTGAAAAAAGATCGGCTCCCGGCGTACGTTTCGTCGCCCAACAGCATAGCGCCCCACTGCGCAGCGCTCATGGCGCCCGTGCCGGAATCGGTCAGCAGGTCGATGAGGATCTCATCGGCCCTTATCTGAAATGTGTTCAACCCGGCACGCTGAAGGGCTGCCCGGCGCTGCTCAAGCGTGGTGATGCCCAGTGGCTCGACACTCTTGATGCGGAAAGGCTCAATGGCTGTTTTCGGCTGGAAGCTCATGTCTTCTCCTCTCTGAGATGTTGTACAAAGCTTGCAAGCCATTATACGCCCGAGCGACCTGCAAGTCAAGTATGGGGTGAACAACACAAGCTGGTGAGAAACACGACTCTGTTCGCGCCTGACTTGACCAAGTTCGTGCCCTGGCTCGGATTCCTCAGGCCAAGACCAGCGTATTGACGGCTCGGTGAGTCTCTGGTAAAATGGCGGCATGAGGTGTACATGAACACACCTGTCATCGACAGGATGATCGTGCAATCGAAGGCTTGCCAAATGCAGCGGTTCATCACCGCAAACAACGCCAAGGACAGCTCTACAAATGTACCCCGATGATCGCGTTCTCGTGGCGGTCATGACCCGCCCTCACGATTTCGAGATCGCCCGTGACCAGGGCTGGTACCGCGTGCCCGAGAAAAAGGCGACGCCCGGCATATTCTTCGAGTACCTGGGCTTTTACTTTACCGCCGCCTTTGGCCAACAAAAGTGGTCCATCCCCTATTACACCCGCTGTCTGGGCCACGAGCTGGTCACCCGCCGCGATCTTTTTCCCGACGAGCCGGGCCACCCCCGCGCCGGCGATCGCTACTACAAGCTCCAATTGGGGCCGCTCCAACAGCGTGAGCCGCCGATCGTCAGCCAACGCTGGCGCCGGGTGGCCTTTATCCACACTACGTGGGACCGTTTCCATGTGGCCCAGGAGATCAACGACCTGTTTGTCGAGGGGGGCGAGTTCGTCGACCGGCTGTACCACACCCTCCGCGAAGAAGGTTTTGCCCCGGAGCGCTGTTACCCGGTCCGCGAGACCGGCGTCGAGTACTTGCTGGCTGTGCCTTGCCGCGCCGGTGTGTTGGGTGTCGAAGTGGCGGATGCCGCGGCCGGTCCACCGGGCGCCCTGCTGTTTTCACCGCAAGCTGTGGCAGCCGATCCGGCGACCTGCCTGGCGCTGATCCGGGCCGAGGTGGATAGGCGAGGGGGTGTGGCGTCACTGAAGAGGAAAAGATCGGTATGAAGGTCACGGTCAAGCTCGGCGCGCCCCTGTCGCAGGTCGTGGGCACGACCCAGGTGATCCTGTCCGTGCCCGACGGCACTACCGTCGCCCAGGTTCTGGACGAGCTGCGGCTCCGTTACCCCCGCTTCGAGGCCGGCCTGCAGGGGGAGGGTCTGCCCAAGGTCCTGGAGACGGTGCCCTATGCCCTGTTCCTTAACGCCCGGCCGCTGCCGTTCGACCGCGCCGCGGCGACCTCACTGCGCGACGGCGACCGGCTGTACCTATTCCTGCCCGTCGCCGGGGGATAGGTTCTCCTGTTTAGACTTGAGCTGCGCTGCTTCACTCATGTCCCGCCACGACAGCCTCTCTCGCCACATGTAATAGGCCCCGAGTATCGTGATCGGAAACCACAGCGCGGCGTGCAGCACCAGCGTATAGGCCGTCGCCACCTCGCGATTGACCTTAAAGGCCTCCAGGACCCCGATCCCCGGCGTATCAAAGGTGCCTATGTAGCCGGGCGCTGAGGGGAAGGTGGTGGCCAGGTTGACCACGCCGTTCATTAGCATCAGCACAAAGAAGGACACGCTGAAATCAAAGGCGTGCATCACAAACCAGTACTTGCACGTCTCGGCCAGCCACACCACCAGCGACGTGAAGAAAATCATCGCCACGTCGCGCCCGCTTCGCAAAAAGTAGAGCCCTTCCATGAACCGGTCAGCAAAGCCGCGCACCGGCTCCCGGAACCTGGCAGGCACCAACCGGTCGATGACCCAGATATAGACCATCTGGGCTCGCTTGGGCGAGGCGGCGATGACGAAAAAGATGGCCAGCGCCCCAAAGAAAAGCAGGCTGATCAGGATGACGTACTTGCGCAGGTTGTCGGGAACGGTTCCTCCCAGCGGCAGCCCGAGCCCGATAAAGACGAACAGGAGCATGATCACGCCGTCGAAAATGCGCTCGACTATGATCGTCGCCAGGCTGGCACTGATGCTGACCCCCTCTTTGCGCCTTAGGACATAGGCCCGCAGCAGCTCGCCGATGCGAGCCGGATAGATGTTGTTGCCCATGTAGCCGATGCATACCACCGGGAACAACCGCCCCAGCGGGATCGGCTTGATCGCCCGCAGCATATAATGCCAGCGCCAGGTCCGTGCCCAGACGCCGACAAAGTAGACGGCCACCCCGGGGATCAGCCACCAATAATCGGCGGTCTTGATGTGCGACCACATCTCGCCTAGATTTAGCCCGCGCAGCGCCAGGTACAAAAAGACGGCGCTGACGGCTATCCCCAGCAACAATTGCCATCGCTTGCGCATAACCTCTCCTCAAGGAAACAAGATGCCAAAACCGGCCCGATATTACAGCCCTATTCGTCGCTATGCATGATCTCTTTGGCAACCTGCAACAGCACCTTGATCCGCTCCGGCGCCGTCCCCTTGCTTTCCAGGTACCGCTCCAGCAGTTCTGCCGGCAGCAGCCCTTCGGCCCCGTCCGCGCCCAACCGCTGCCGGTAGGCCCGCTCGATCTCCTTGTTGACCCCGGCGACATAGTACGCTCCTTCGAGAGCGCGGCGGATATCGGCATCGCGGAGCTGCCCGGACTGCTCAGGCCGGGCCTGGACGATCACCCGCACCACCGCGTCTGTCCACTCGGTGGAGCGTTGAGCGATCTTGGCCAGCAGCGCCGCCATCGGGTCTATCTCCTGTCGCACGTCGGCGCGAATTGTCACAAATCGCCGGGCCTCGACCTCCTGGAATCGCCAGTCGGTCTGGCCTCGGCGCACATCGGCGACCACAAAGCCCTTCGCCTCGGTCTCCTCGCCAAAATCGACCCGCTCCAGGCTGCCGGCGTAGACGATGGGTGGATGCCGGTCGCCATTTAGCTCCTGGTGCTGGTGGATGTGGCCCAACGCAACATAATCCCAGGTCGGGTCGGCCAGTGCGCTTTTGAGAACCACCACATCGCGTCCTAGCATCACCGTTCGCTCTGAGCCAAAGTGGGCCTCTGACACGCTAAAATGGCCGACCAGCACGGCCGGCAGCGCCGGGTCGACCTGGGCTGCCAGGCCTTGGATGTTCTCGGCCATGCGCTGCTGCACCACGGCGTCCATCTCGGCAATCGTAGCGTTCTTGTACTCGTCGTGGACCAACAGTCGCTGCCGCACCGGGTAGGGCACCGTTGCCACCTGGATCGTCTCACCCCGCCGCGTTGTGATGCGGTGCATGTGGTCATGACTGCCGACCACCACATTGGGGATCTCCAGGGTGCGAAAGATCTCGACGCTCGACGCCTTTTTCTCCATACTCGGCAGGTCGTGGTTGCCTACCAGCAGCACTGTCGGTATCCCGGCGTCGGCCAGGCGCTTGATCCGCCGCTCGAACTCGCGCCGGTAGGTCGAGTTGGGATCGCGGGTTTTGTAGGCATCCCCGGCAAAGATGAACAGGTCTACGTCGTTGTTCAGCGCATAGTCGATCACCGCGCTGAATCGCCGTAAAAAGTCCATCACCCGGCCGTTGATGCCGGTCGCGGGGTCGATCTGCCCGTAATTCTCCATGCCGACGTGCAGATCGGCGGTGTGCAAGATGCGGATCGGTTGGGTCATGGCATCTCCTTGCGAGCCAGGCTGGGGCTTGGCGTTGTACGGCGGCGTATGAGCCACCATCCGGCCAGTATGAGCCACTGGATCGGCAGCGCGGCCAATAGCACCCAGTCAAAGTAATCCATCGTGCCGCGCGGCCACCCGGTCAGGTGCTGCCATCTGAGCAGCCCCCCCTGCCACTTCCAGGACCCGAACAGGGCAAAAACCCACAGGTCGGTGGCCCAGTGTAGGCCGATCGGCAGCCACAGGTTCCGTCCGGCGATATAGTAAGCGGCCGTCATCGTCAGGCTTGTCAGGGTCAGCCCTACCCAGCGAACGGCGCCGTGCCCCGCTGCGTTGTTCAGGTGGGGTAGGACGAAGACAAGCGTGGTCAGGAGCACGGCCACCGGCCGGTTCAGGCCGCGTTCCAGCCGGTTTAGGAGGACGCCCCGGTTGATCAGCTCCTCGGTCCAGGCTGCTCGCGTCGCCGTGGCAAAGGCCAGCAGCAGCAGCCAGGGGCTGGCTGGGTTCAGCCCGCGTACCTGCGAGCCGCCCAGCAGCAGGTCCACAGCAAACACAGCGGTCAGGCTCAAGGCAGCTATGGCCAACCCTGCCACCAACGCCCAGGGAGCCTGGCGGCGGCAGCTCAGGCCCACACCGGCCAATGTCCCCTTGTCGGTTACTCTAAGGTAGGCCCAGGTGATAACCCAGACGATCGCCGTGGCGGCCAAGGCCGAGATCGCCTCCACCCCGTACAGGCGGCCGCTGAGATCCCAATTGGCGCGCTGTAACAGCCATCTCAGCCCCAAATAGACCGGCCCGCCCACCACGACCAGGGCCGGTAGATAGCCGATGGCTACCCACAGAGCTCGTTTCTTGTTATCCCCTTCTCCTGTCATGTAGCCCTCAAGACCTTAAAATCTGGTTTTCAAAAACCTGTCCATCTGTCTGGCCGTCGGCAGCGCCGGGATCGCGCCCCGCCGCGTTGTGGTCAGCGCCCCGACAGCATTGGCATAGCGGCAGATGTCGCGCAGCCGGCCCTCGTCTCGATCGGCCTGGGGATGCTCCACCAGCCCCTTGAGCAGCCCGGCCACAAACCCATCGCCAGCGCCGGTAGTGTCCACCGGTTTGACGGCAAAGGTCGCTACGGTGCCGCTGAACTGGGGTGTCACGTAGGCACAGCCGTCCTTGCCCAGGGTGACGATCAGCAGCCGCAGGCCGGGGTGCCACAGGTAGCGCGCCCCGGCTTTCAGATCCTCCTTGCCGCTCAGAAAAGCCAGCTCTTCGGCGCTGACCTTGATCACCTGCGCCAGTGGCCAGCCCACCATCATCCCCTCCCGGGCGGCCTCAGCGCTTGGCCACAGGCTGAGGCGCAGGTTGGGATCGTACGACACCAGCAGCCCGGCGCTCCGCGCCGTCTCGACGGCCAGGAGGGTCGCGCTGCGCGACGGCTCACCGATCAGGCTGATCGAGCCATAGTGCAGCATCCTGGCCGTGCGGATATAGTCGGTGTCCACTTCATCCGGCCGGTACAGCATGTCGGCGCTCGGATGGCGGTAAAAGCTAAACTCCCGTTCGCCGTCGGCGCGCAGCGACACAAAGGCCAGCGCCGTACGCGCTTCGGATGAAAAGCGCAGAGCCGCCGTGTCTACGCTGGCTTCTACCAGCGTCTGAACCAGGAAATGGCCAAATGGATCATCGCCCACCTTCCCCATAAAACCCGCCGATACACCCAACTTGGCCAGCCCTGCGGCAACGTTAGCAGGTGCGCCGCCCGGCGCTTTTTTGAAAGCGGGAGCTTCGATCAACGTCACACCCGACACAGTAGGTACAAAATCGATTAACAGTTCTCCTAATGCGATAACTTCTGGCATGATCAACCCCATCCACTGCCGGCTAGGCTAAAGAAATCCGCCGTGTAAGCTCAAATTGCATGGACCAAAAGAAAAATCCACCACAATACTACTTTGAAAACCGCCACTCATAGGCCGGTATGTTGGGTGCTGGGAAATACGCCGCTTTATTGTTCTATTGTAGATGCAGCCGGCAAACCGGCCGCCGGCCGCGCGGCACGAACCGCCCGTATGATCGCCTGAGCCAGGACCTCGGCAGCAAAAGCGCCTACCACGCTGGCATCGGACTCTACCTCCCCAGTTGCCAGGCTAAAGATTGTATCACCGTCGAACATGGTGTGCGCCGGGCGAATGCATCGCGCCAGCCCATCATGCGCCATCTGCGCCACTTTGTTGACCCCTTCCTTGGTCAGCCGGGCGTTGGTCGCCACGACGCCTATAACTGTGTTGCTGCGGGCAAAACCACCCGCCATCTGCCCGGCCAGTATCCTAAGCACGGCCAGCGTGTCGGCCAATCCGCCTTGTGGCGAGCGAGCCCCGGCAATGATCCGGCCACTGTCCGGGTCGACCACGTCGCCAAAGGCATTGACCGCGACGATGGCGCCGACGATCAGCCCCGCGGCAATCTCTATCCCGGCCGTGCCGATGCCCGCCTTTGTCGCCTGGCCGATGCCGAGCACGTTGCCGACCCTGGCCCCCATCCCCGCGCCTGCATTCCCTTCCGCCGGCGGGGCGGCGTCGGCGTTCAGGCAGGCCTGGTAGCCCATCGCCGCGTCGGGACGGACGTCGGCGCGGCCGATGTCGAGGTCGAACAGGACCGCCGCCGGGACGATCGGCACGCGGGCCACGCCAGCGTCAAATCCTGTGCCGCGCTCTTCCAGGTAACGTACCACCCCCGATGCCGCGTCCAGGCCGAACGCCGAGCCGCCGGTCAGCAGCACCGCATGTACCTTGTCCACCATGTGCATCGGGCGCAGCAGGTCGGTCTCGCGCGTGCCGGGGGCGCCGCCCCGCTGATCCACGCCCCCCACCGCCCCCGCCTCGCACAGGATGACCGTGCAGCCGGTGAGCGCCTCCTCGTCTTGGGCATGCCCCACCTTGATGCCGGGCACGTCGGTGATGGCGTTGTGCATAATCCCCTCCACCCGGTCTAGCCCAACAAGCCAATGACCCGCTTGACGACCTCTTCTGCCACTTCTGCCTTGCTCATCAAGGGCAGCGTCTCAATTCCTCCCGCTGCGTCGAGCAGAGCTACCTGGTTGGTATCGACGCCAAATCCGGAGCCGGCCGCGCTTACGTCGTTGGCCACGATCAGATCCAGACCCTTGGCCTGCAGCTTGCTCAGGGCGTTCGCCAGCAGCTCTTCGGTCTCGGCGGCAAAACCTACGACCGCCAGAGGACGGCCGGTCTTTTTCCGAGAACGGCCCACCTCGGCCAGGATGTCGGCGGTACGTTCCAGCGCCAGCACCGGCAGCCCTCGCTCTTTCTTTAACTTTTGCGCGGCGGCCTGCGCGGGACGGAAATCGGCGACTGCAGCAGCCATCAGCAGTGCGTCGGCGTCGTGGCATGCGGCCAGGACCGCCTCGGCCATCTCTGCCGCCGTGGCGACATCGACGCGCTGCACGCCAGCCGGCGCTCCCAGCGCTACCGGCGCCGCGATGAGTGTCACATCAGCGCCCGCGTCCAGGGCAGCCTGCGCCAGGGCGAACCCCTGCTTGCCTGACGAGCGGTTGCCGAGCACCCGCACCGGGTCCACCGGCTCTTGCGTGCCGCCGGCCGTGACTACCACCCGGCGTCCCTGCAGCGGCCCGCCTCGCGACAGCAGGTAGCGGATCTGTCCGACTAGCTCCTGTGGCTCGGTCATCCGCCCTCGGGCTTGTAGGCCAGAGGCCAGGTGCCCCTCCTCCGGTCCGACGATCACTACTCCGCGCTCTCTCAGCCGCTGGAGGTTTTCCTGGGTCGATGGATTGGCGAACATCCCGCCGTCCATGGCGGGCGCGATCAGGATCGGGCAGGCGGCTGCCAGCGCCGTCAGGGTGAGCAGGTTGTCGGCCAGGCCGTGGGCCAGCTTGGCCATCGTCTGCGCCGTGGCCGGGGCGATGACCAGTAGATCGGCTTTGTGACCCAGCCCGACGTGCAGCACGTGGGCCTGCGCCCCCCACAGGTCGGCGTCGGTATAGGCTGGCCGCCCGGTGACCGATTGGAATGTCAGTGGCATTATAAGGCGGGTTGCGGCCTCGGTCAGCACTGTCTCCACCACTGCGCCGGCCTGTGTTAGCTTGCTGACCAGGTCGGCTGCCTTGTAGGCGGCGATACTGCCAGTCACACCTAGCACAATACACTTGTCTTTTAGCGGGTTTGCGTTCATGAGCCTGCCTTTTTGCTGTTCATCTCATATATCATTCGCAGCCCATCCAGCGTCAGCCATGGTGCCTGGATTTCGATTACCGCCGTCTCGCGGGCAATCACCTCAACCAGGCCGCCGGTGCCGATGACCTTCATCGCCGGCCCCAACTCGGCCCGGAATCGGGCCACCATCCCCTCAACCAGGCTGACATAGCCGAACAGCAGCCCTGACTGCATCGAGTGGACGGTGTTGCGGCCAATCGCTGACGGCGGCCGGGCCAGCTCCACCCGCGGCAGCTTGGCCGTGCGCTGAAAGAGGGCGTCGGCGGCGATGCCGATGCCGGGGGCGATGGCGCCGCCCAGGTAATCCCCTTCGGCCGACAGGGCGTCGAAAGTGGTCGCCGTGCCGAAATCGACGATGCACGCCGGGCCGCCATACAGCCGGTACGCTGCGACGGCGTCCACCAGCCGGTCGGCGCCCACCGCGTTTGGCTCGTCGTACAGGATGCGCACCCCGCTGCGCACCCCGGCGCCTACCACCAGTGGCTCACACTGGAGATAAGCTCGGCATACCTCCACCCAGCGGCCGGTCAGCGGCGGCACCACCGAGGCAACGATCGCCCCGTCCACATTGCCGGCCGCGAGCCCTGCGTAGCCGAGCAGCCCCAGCAGTTGCAGGGCAAACTCATCGGGCATCCGTTCGTGGTCGGTCGCCAGCCGCCAGCACGGCCCGAGCGTCTCGTTCTGGTATAACCCCAAAGCAATGTTTGTGTTGCCGATGTCAATACATAGGAGCATAGCGCCCTCCTCCACTTACCGGGGGGAATTCTATTCGAATCGAAATCGCCACACCGCCATGGCGAAAAGCACCACCGCATAGCCAAGCATGATCGCCACCGGCAGCAGAACCGACTCGAACCCCAGCCCACGGGCGACGATATTCTCAAAGCCGTCCATGGCCCACGCCGTCGGCAGCAGGTGCCCGATCGTCTGAAACGCCTTGCCGGTGTACTCGAGCGGCATCCACGCCCCACCCATGCCGGCCAGGATGAACATCGGGATCAATGAATAGGTGATGACCTGGTCCTCCGTCTTGGCCATCACACCGATCAGCAGCCCCAGGGCAGCCGTCCATGCTGCCGTCGCGACCATCGCTAACAATATGGCCAGCGGTTCTCGGTGGTAAGGCACGCCCAGCAGCTCGCCGAATGCCACCAGGATCACGAACTGGACCATGATCATGACAAACATGGCCAAGTAGTGGCCCAGGATGATCTCGGTCCGGGAGATGGCTGTCGTCAGCAGCCGCCGCAGCGTCCGCGACTTGCGCTCCAGGACCAGGATGGTGGCGGCACCAATCAGCCCGGCGATGGCGAATTGGACCATCATTGACGGCGAGGTGTGCGAGAAACCGCTTTGCATAATCGTCTCACCTTCCTCGGTAACCGCGCCCGATTCGGTCACTGCCACGGTCAGCGGCGGCTCCTGCCACGCCTGGATCGCCCGGTCGATCGCCTCGGACAGGAACTGCTGTCGCGCGGCATCGTCGGCAAAGAGGGTCTGGGCCTCGTAGGCCTGGGCGCTCAGCCGGGCCGTCTCGGCCGCCCCGGCTAGTCGCAGCGCTGCCGCCTGGATCTCGCCCTGCACCGTTAGCCCGGCCGACGTGCCCTCGTCGACAATCACCGTCAGCGGGACCACCTGGCCGGCCAACATCTTGTCACCGTAGCCGACCGGCACGATCACGGCCGCCGCCAGATCCTCGTCCTGCACCTTTTTCTCGGCACAGTCCGGGCCGGCGTCCTGTCCATCCAAGACGACTGGCCGGACTGCGCCCGAGGCATCCAACAGGCTCAGTAGGCTGGCACTGAGGCGGCCGCCGTCCTGATCGATGAACCCCACCGGCAGGCGAGGATCCTGCTCCCCACCGCCAAATCCGCCAAAGGCAAAGCCGAACAGCAGTGTAAAGGCGACCGGCATGATCACCAAAAAGAGCGCCGACTTCCAGTCGCGGACCAGCTCGGTCAGGTCTTTGATAGCCAGGTCTATGACACGCATGGCAGTCCTCCTACGCAAACCGCTTGCGGAACCTGAGCAGGCCCACTGCAAAGAAAACGGCCGCCAAGCCCAGCATGACGAGCAGGGTGACCAGCACGTCGCCTACCCCGCCGCCGGCCTGGATCAGTTGCCAGGCGCGCACTGCCCAGCCCTGCGGCACCAGCAGCGAGACGATCTCGAACGCCCCCCCGGTGGCGCCGGTCACCTGACCGGTGAATATTCCGATCATCCCGACCATGCCCATCATGGTCAGGACGCCGCCGTAGACAATGCCGCTCTGACGCGTATCCTTGAGCAGGGAGGTGACAAATAGGCCAAAGCTGGCCGCCAGGATGATCATGCTCGCCGCCACCAGGACGATCGGCAGCGGCTGCCCCCAGTTGACTTTGAACAGCAGCGCCGAGGCGATCAGCAGCACGACCACCTGGAGGATCAAGGTGCCGAAAGTGGCAACCATCCTGCCGCCCAGGACGGTCGACGTAGGGGTGGGTGTGGTGAACAGCCGTGCCAGCGTCCCGTCCTCCTCTTCCTGGAGGATGTTCTGGGCCGACGCCGCGCCGGTGAAAAAGACGTAAAAGACCATCATCCCGGCCATGATCATGCTGACGACGTTGGTCACCACGTTCGTGCTCTCGGCCTTGGCGGCGGGACGGCGGACCTCGATCAGGGCGCTGGTCCCATCTTGCTGGCTCTTGCCCAACGTCGCCGTCCATTGGCCATATTCCAGGGCAATCGCCTGCGCAGTCGCGGCGTCGGCGGCCAGCCCGTGCCCGGCCAGCTGTGCATAGGCCACTTCGGCGGCAACCTTGCTGCCGGCAAGGCTGTCTACGAACTGGCTGACGATCCCCTTGACAATGCCCGGCCCCAGCGTCAACGTCGGATCCTGGTAGAGCTCCACAGCGGCGCGCTCTCCCGGATTCACCATGGCGGCGGTCAGCCTGGCGGGGATGATCACCGCCACCCCTGCTTCTTGTCTATCCACCGCCGCGCGGGCCGATGCGGCATCGGCTGCTTCTGTCACCGCCAGGATGCTTTTCAGGCTATCCGATTTGACGAAATCTGCCAGGATCTGCCCGGCCGAGAAACTGCCGGCCTGAGCGGCCGGCTGATCCTGGTTCACGACCACCACCTTGGTCACCGCCAGGTTAAAGCCGCCCTCGTCGTCGCCGAGCCCGCCAAAGGCAAAGTAAAAGATCGCGCTCATCAGCAGCGGCACGGCCAGCCCAAATATCCACACAGACAGGCTGCGGGAGGAACGGAGCATATCTTTGAAGGCGATATCTAGCGCTTTCATAGTCGCTACCTGTCACGCATCGCGCAGAGCGCGGCCGGTGAGGTGCAGGAACACCGCTTCCAGGTTCGGCTCCTGGATGGCGACCGAAGTGACGCGCACTCCGACCTGCGTCGCCGACTCGAACAGACGGGGCAGCACCAGGTTACTGTCGTCCACCAGCAGCGTCACGGCTCCGTCGCCTCCGGTGGTCGCGCCTTCGGCCGGCGCTTCGGCAGTGACCTTGCGCACTCCTTCAGTGCTTTGCCAAGCGCCGATCACCTGCTCGGGTGGAGCATTCAGTGTCAGGTCAACGCGATCCATCTCGCCCACGATCTTGACCAGCTCCTCGTGCGTGCCGTGGGCGATGATCTTGCCCTGATCCATGATCGCGATCTCGTCCGACAGCTCTTGTGCCTCTTCCATATAATGGGTGGTGTACAACACGGTCATCCCCTGCCGGTTCAGTTCTTTGACACTGTCCAGGATATTGCGCCGGGTCTGCGGGTCGATGCCCACCGTCGGCTCGTCCATAATGATCACCTGCGGCCGGTGCAGCAGGGCGATGCCGATGTTCAGCCGGCGCTTCATGCCGCCCGAGAATTTGGCCACGCGGCCCTTCTGCCGGTCGGCCAGCCCGATGGTGTCCAGCACCTGGTCCACCCGCTGCTGAAGCTCCGCCCCGCGTATGCCGTACATCTTGCCCCAAAAGTCGAGGTTTTCGCGCGCCGACAGGTCCTCGTACAGCGCGATTTCCTGGGGGACGACGCCGATGGCTGCCTTGACCGCCATCGGCTCGCGCAGAACCGAGTGCCCCATCACCAGGGCATCGCCGCTGGTTGGGTGTAGCAGGCACGACAGAATCGAAATGGTCGTGCTCTTGCCGGCGCCGTTGGGTCCCAGCAGACTGAAAATTTGGCCGGCTTGGACATCAAAACTGATCCCCTGTACCGCCTGGATATTGCCAAAGCGCTTGTGCAGGTCCTGCACCTGGATGGCATGATCGTTCATCAACTCCTCCTTATGAGACCTGACCATTATATCCGGAAGGCCTGGAAAAGCAAGAATTGGCCGGCCATACAGGGTTTTTCTTGGTAGCTTGCGCTTTTCGTGCGGTGATGGTATAGTGGTTGTCGATCAAGAGATCAGGAGGACCGAGATGTTTGATTTTACCAATCATGTCGTGATCGTCACCGGCGCCGCAGGAAACCTGGGCGTTGCCGTCGCCCATGCCTTTCACGCTGCCAAGGCCAGACTAGTGCTGGTTGACCGTGACCCGGATCGCCTGCCGCATCTGTTCCCCGACCTGGTCGGTTTGCCCGACCACTACCTGGCCGCTCCCGTCGATCTGATCGACGAGGCCGCGGTCAAGGCCATGGTCGGTGAGACCCTCAGCCGCTTTGGCCGGATCGACGTCCTGGCCAACGTCGCTGGCGGCTATCGGGGCGGCACGCCCGTCCATGAGACGCCCCTGGCGACCTGGGACTTGTTGCTGAACCTCAACGCTCGCACGGCCTATATCGCCAGCAGTGCCGTGATCCCGGCCATGCTGCGCCAGGGCAGCGGCAAGATCGTCAACGTCGCCGCCCGCGCCGCCCTGCAGGGAGCAGCCAAGCTGGGGGCCTACAGCGCCTCCAAGGGCGCCGTCATCCGCCTGACCGAGGCGATGGCCGCCGAGCTGAAAAACGACGGCATCAACGTTAACTGTGTTCTGCCCAGCACCATCGACACCCCCGACAATCGCGCGGCGATGCCCAAGGCCGACCCCAGCCGCTGGGTCAAGTCGGAGGCGCTGGCTGATGTCATCCTGTTCCTGGCCTCTGACGCCGCCCGCGCTGTGCACGGCGCCGCCATCCCGGTCTATGGCACGGGCTAGTTGACGCTTCTCAGAACAGGAACGGGACAAACATCCTGGTCTGTTTGATATACTCCCGGTAGGCTGGACCAAAGAAGCGGACATCCTCGGCCTCTTCGGCCTTGGCAGTGGCTACCAGGAAAAGGGTGGCGGCCAGAGCCAATATGCCGCCAGGCCAGGAAGGGCTCTTGAAGAATATGCCCCACGCCAGGAACAGCAGCGAGCTGTACAGGGGATGGCGGATGTAGCGGTACATGCCTGTCGTGACCAGGGCCGTGGTCTTTTCGAACTTGAGCATGGGCGAGTCGGCTCGCTGCGAGTCCTGTTTCCCGATTTTCCTGAGCAACTGCACCCCATGGAGCACCAGGAACCCAGAGACGATCAACAGTAACCAGGAGATGATCTGGTACCAGGACAGCGGATCGCGAAACCAGGCATCGATGTTCAACAGCACCAGGGCCAGGATCGCTTCCCAGGCAAAAAAACGGTAGAAGCCGTGAGACCTCGGCTGCCGCAGTGAAGCGCGCGACACGTACGCGAGCCCGGCGGTCGCCAGGAGAAAAACAGCCGATTTGACAATCAAGGTTGCCTCTGAAGCCGTCATCTCTCCGTTCTCCTTCCAGCTTACAGTATCATATATCTCTTGTCATTCAGATAGAGTACGTGGACCGGCGTGCCGGGTTGCGGCAGCGGCTCGCCCTTCAGGTCCTTACGTAGCCGCGAGTCTTTGCCCTCGATCCACACCCAGGTCTGCGGCGAGCGAAAGCGGAACCCGGCATCGAGCACAAAATCGCCATCGCTGTCCAGGTGGCTCGAACAATGCACGATCTCGCCCGAGATCCGCTGCCCGCTCGATGCTAGCCTGCGCCGCTTGTGGACCTCACACGCCAATAGCCAGTAAATCGCGAATACGAGTCCGTTCCAGGCCAGACAAAAGCCGGTCAGGGTCAGCAGTCCGCCGATGCGGCCCGGCTCGATGGTGGCGATGGTGGGGTTGCGCCGGGCATAGCGAACGGTCAGGGATTGGCCCTCTTCCGCCGAGTGGTACGTTGTCTTTGCTACGACCTCCTCGACTGCGTAGGGCCGGTCGTCGGCGACAAAACGGTAGGTGACATAGTAAGTGGTGCCCTCGTCCGATTCGAGCCGGCGGCCAACCACCTGGCCTTGGGTCTCGGCATGGTCAGTGCTGAGCATGGCAAAATGCAGCCATTGACGAGCTATGTCGCCGGCGATGAGCAGACCGGCCAGAACAAAGATGCTCATAAAGAGCAGGGTACAGCCCCGTCCCTCGATCGGCAGCCTGGAGCTGGCGCCTGTGGCAAACGCCCGGTTGTCCGGGTCGAGCAAAAAGAACTCGGGACTCTGCACTTGGCTTGGCTGATTCAGAATGTGGCGACGATCCGCTTGGCCCAGTCGGCGGCTCGCTCCAGCTCGCCTTCGAGCAGCGGGCCTTCGGTATCCGCCATGACCTTTTCCGTATTGCCATATGCCGAATCGTACACAACCATTGCTTTCATTGCGAATCCTCTCCTCCTTTTAGCCGCTGTGGCCGTCGCCGGCCCAGGTCGTGACATATTCAACGGTCCCGGTCCAGGGAGGCCGGGACCGTTATGTAGCCTCCCTCAGCGGCCCAGCAGCAGGTACAAGCTGGCGCCGGTGGCGAGTGCGGTCAGAACCGGCAGAATTTGGTGCACTCTGAAAACGGCACCCGGCCTCGGCTTGTCGGAGGCTAGGAAACCGCCCGAAGCAGCCATGGCGAGAAAGCATACCCCGGTGACCACGACGGCAATCCATTCCGCCGCGCTTAGTGGAACCTGCTGGTTTCGCTGGACTACCGTCACGAGGAGGTAGATTCCCGCCGCCAGCCCGATCAGCTTATGGACTGTGGAGATACCCACATTGAGAGGCCTTCCGACCCTGCTCAGCCAGATGCCGGAAAGGACGATCAGGACAAAAGACACACCCGTCACCAAGGTTCTTGTGACAGCGTTCATGTCAACCCCTTCCTGCGGCCTCAGCTCCGCTTGCGCCGCCGGCCTGCTCCCCCGCCGCCGCCAAAGATGACAACCAGTCCCAGCAGGTAGCCAACATTTCAGCCCTTCTTTGCATATTGGCGGTCACGCCGCCGTTGCCTATACGGCGGATTGCGCCCGGCGTTGTAAGTTTGACCGCGCCGCGCGGTCTAGTCGGATGCAAGCTATGGCTGCGCCGTGTGTTGGACTACCGGCGCCTGTGTCGCCGGGACCTGTGTCGGTTTTTATGATAGGAAGGCATCTAGCTCGTCAGAAAGAGCCAGTGGCCCGGCAGTTATTCAGGTGGTTCGTACCCCAGACGGCGCAGCTCCCTTTCGTCCTTGCGCCACCCTCTCTTGACTTTGACCCACAGCTCCAGGTATACCTGTGTCCCCACCAGGTCCTCGATCTCGCGCCGGGCGGCCTGCCCGATCCGCTTGATCATCGCCCCTCCCTGGCCCAGGATGATCGCCTTCTGGGTGTCCCGCTCGACCAGGATGTTGGCGCTGATGTAGGTCATCTCCTCGTTCCGCTCCTTGAAATCCTGAACCACGACTGCCAATGCGTGAGGCACTTCCTGGCGCAGGTGGTGCAGCGCCTGCTCGCGGATCAACTCGGCGGCCATGAACCGCATCTGCTGGTCGGTCACTTCTTCGTCAGGGTAGTAGCGCGGGCCGAGCGGCAGATACTCGACGATGTCATCCAACAGCCGGTCCAGGTTGTCGCCCTTTAGCGCCGAGATCGGGATCACTTCGTCGAATCGGCCCAATGCCCGGTAGGCTTGGGCGTTGGCGGCTGCCTGCTCGGCAGCCAGCAGGTCGGTTTTGTTCAGCACCAGGAGCACCGGCGCCTTGCACTTGTGCAGCAGACCGGCAATCTGCCGGTCCTCGTCGCCCGGCTGGTCCGACACGTCGGCCATGAATACCACCACGTCAGCATCGGGGATGGCGCTCACCGCCGTCTCGACCAGGTACTCGCCCAGCTTGTGCCGTGGCCGGTGGATGCCCGGCGTGTCGATCAAGATCACCTGCGCGTCGGCCAGATCTCCCCGCGCCCGATTGAGCGTTAGGATCCCCAGCAGCCGGTTGCGGGTCGTCTGTGGTTTTTCCGACACGATCGCCACCTTCTGGCCCAGGTAGGCGTTCAGCAGCGTCGACTTGCCGGCGTTCGGCTTGCCCACTATCGCCACGTAGCCGGATCGGTGATCGGGCGGCAGGTTTTCAGTTAGCATCATCTCATTCAAATCGTCCTCGTTCATGCCCTCTCCTCTGCGCTCGTCCGCCGTGTCCTGCGCACGGCCGCTCATGCCTCGTTCACCTTGAACGGGTTAAAGTCCGTGTCCACGTCGTACACGTCCTCGTGCTCCACCCGCTTTAGAAAGCTTGCCACCCGGTAGGTGACCGGCGTCATGACCGCCTCTACGCCGACCTTGAACACGTAATTCGAGATGATGATGCTCCACAGCAGTGCTCCGGGCATCGTCCCGGCGAAAGCAATCATCACGAACAGCAGCGTGTCCACCCCCTCACCTATCAGCGTGCTGCCGATCGTTCGCGTCCACAACCACCTGCCGCCGGTCCAGATCTTCATCTTGGCCAGCGTGTACGAATTGCTAAACTCCCCGGCAAAGTAGGCGATCAACGAGCCCAGCACGATGCGCGGAGTCTGGCCCAATATGGCCTGGTAGGCTGCCTGGTTGTCCCAGCCCTCCGCCGGCGGCAGCGCGCCGACGACGGCCAGAACCGCGGCCATCAGCCCGGTACAAAGAAAGCCGGTCCAGATCACCCTGCGGCTGCGCCGGTAGCCGTACACCTCCGTCAAGATGTCGCCAAAGATATAGCTCACCGGAAACAGGATCGTCCCCCCGTCAAAGGTGAACGGCCCAAGTTTCATAATTTTGGTCGAGGCCACGTTGCTGATCAGCAGCACGGCCACGAACAGGGCCATGATCAGGTCGAAATATCGATACCTACGTTCCACTGTCCATTTTTTCCATCGGCGCCAGGCTAGCCATCAGCCGTTTCAGCCCTGCCCCGGCAAATGCCACCGTTACCTGCTCGTCGTCGCCGGATCGTTTGCTCTCGATCACGATCCCAACGCCAAACAGCTCGTGCCGCACCCGATCACCTGTCTGGTATTGCGCCGCTTTTTCCGGCGGTTTTTCCGTTGCCCTCCGCATCGCGCGATCCCCTTTTGAGATCGGCGGCGGCTCGCCCCACGACTCCCGGCGGTCGGCCGCCGGGGTGAATGCATGGCGCCCTCCAAAGCGACTGGTCTCTGACTCTAGCCGCATCTGGCGGCCCGCACCAGATGCATGCGACACAGGCGCCCGCTTCTCTTCGCGTCCCTTGATCAGCTTGATCGGGATGTCGGTCAGGAACCGCGACGGCTCACGCACTTCGTTCTCTCCGTATAGTGTCCGCCGGAAGGTATGGATCAGGTACAACAGCTCCTTGGCCCGTGTCACCCCCACGTAACACAGCCGCCGCTCCTCTTCCATCTGCTCCGGGTCCTCCATCGACCGGCTGTGCGGGAAAAGCTTTTCCTCCATCCCAACGATAAAAACCACCGGGAACTCGAGCCCTTTGGCCGCGTGCAGCGTCAGCAGTGTCGGCGCGTCTACCCGCTCGTCCAGGTTGTCGATGTCTGACACCAATGCCACCTCCTCCAGAAAGGTGGTCAGCGCCGTCTCTGACGGCAGGTCGGCGTAATCTCGGGCCACGGTGCGCAGCTCCAGGATATTCTCCCAGCGTGTCTGACCTTCCTCTGTGCCGTCCCGGGAAAAAGCCGCATAACCGGTCCGTTCCAGCACCTGATCCAGGAACTCGAGCAGGCTCACCTGCTTCTGTAGACAGATTAGCCCTTCGATCAGCGCTCCAAATGCCAGCAGCATCCCTGTTGCCCGTTTGCTAAACGGCGCTTGTGCCTGCGCTCTGTTGCCGGGCTCCCTTGGGTTTTCTTGATTCCTCTTGCCCTGTGCCTCGGCAAGCACCTGCAGGGCGGCATAGACCGGCACCCCCATCTCCGCCGCCCAGGCCGCCAACTGGCTCACCGTCTGCTGACCGATGCCCCGCGGCGGCACGTTCAAGATCCGGGTCAACCCCATGCTATCGTACGGATTGTGCACCAGCCGCAGATAGGCCATGACATCCTTAATCTCGCGCCGCTCGTAAAAGCGGGTCGCCCCAACCAGCTTGTAGGGCATCCCCCGCCGCACGAGCGCATCTTCGAGCGGCCGCGACTGGGCGTTGGTCCGGTACATCACGGCGCAATCCCCCAGCCGCACCTGTCCACGCGCTGCCAGCCTCTGGATCTCGCTAACCACTAGGTCGCCCTCTTCCTGCTCGTCGTAGGCCTCGATCACCGCGATCTGCGGGCCGCCATCCTTGTCGGTGTACAGCCGCTTGGGGTGGCGGTGGATGTTGCGGGCGATGACCGCGTTCGCCACGTCCAGGATCGTCTGCGTCGACCGGTAATTCTGTTCCAGCAGGATGACCCGCGCCTGCGGGTAATCCTCCCGGAAGCGGGCTACGTTGCGATAGTTTGCACCTCTGAAACCGTAAATCGATTGGTCTTCGTCTCCTACAACAAACAGGTTCGCCCGCTTGCCTGCCAGCAGCTTGACCAGCTCGTACTGGGCCATATTGGTGTCCTGCCACTCGTCAACCAGGATAAAGGGATAGCGCCGCTGGTAGCGGGCCATGGCGTCGCCGTCTCGCTGGAAGAGCTGCACCGTCTTCATCAGCAGGTCATCGAAATCGAGCGCATTGCTCTCGGCCAGCAGCGCCTGGTAGCGCTCGTACACCCGCCGCGCCATCTCTTCCCGGTAGGTTCCGGCCTGAACATCGGCAGGGAGGAGCAGCTCGTTCTTGGCTGCTGAGATTCGGTGGAGCATGGCCTGGGGCGTGTACAACTTTTCGTCCAGGTTCAGCGCCCGCAACGCCTGCCGCGCCAGGCCAAGCTGGTCGCTTGTATCATAGATCACATACTGCGGTGAGATGCCCGCCGCTTCTGCCTCGCGGCGCAGAATGCGGGCGCAGATGGCATGGAATGTGCCGATCGTCAGCTCGTTCAGTTGGTCGCCCAGCAGCCGGTACAGCCGGTCCTTCATCTCTCGTGCCGCCTTGTTTGTAAAGGTCACGGCCATGATCTGCCGCGGCGGCACCCCGCGCTCTCGCACCAGGCAGGCAACGCGGTGGGTCAGCACCCGCGTCTTGCCGCTGCCAGGCCCGGCCAGTACCAGCACCGGTCCTTCCACTGCCTGCACCGCCTCTTGCTGGGCTGCATTCAGCCCAGCAAGGATGCTCATCGTCTTTTCTGTCATTTTCCCTCGCCGCCCCATTGTAGCATCAATGCTAGTTGACAGCAACCAAAA
>DAOUGI010000090.1:0-2659 GCA_034429215.1 Anaerolineae bacterium
CCAAGAGCGCTGCACCCAACGCCAACGTCGATTACCACGGTGAGGTCACCTATACGGTTACCCTGGCCAATGCGGGGGGAACCGACGATGCTAATACGCTCTTGACCGACACCCTCCCCGCCGAGGTGGATTTTGCCCGCTGGATCAATCAGCCAACCGGTGCCGCCGTCTCCGCTGACGAGATTACCTGGTCCGGCGCCGTCACCGCCGGCACGGCGATTTCCTTCACCTTCGTCGTCACCCATGTGGGCGACTATGGCGACGTGGTGACCAATACCGCGGAATTCAGCGGCACCGTCGACGCCGGCGCGGCCGAAGCCGTCTTTACGGTCAAAGAGCTGAACGCCGACGTCACCTTTGTCTACCACGACCTGGAAGACGTGGTCCATGCCGGCGACCAGCTCTATCTTGCCGGCGACTTTAACGGTTGGAGCACCACCGCCACTCCGATGACCGGCGACGCAAACGACGAGGTCTTTACCGCCACCGTCGCCGACCTCGCGGTTGGCACTACCTACGAGTACAAGTACGTGGTCAAAAGCGGCGGCGACCAATGGAATTGGCTGCAAACGTCGAATCGCAGCGTCACCGTGGCCGGCACCGGCACCCTGGACGATTATCGGGACGTGGCCGTTGACTGGGCCATACTCCAGTGGCCGCCCACCTTGGAGGCCCAGGCTTTCCGGCCAACCGACCTAGTGTATGGCCGCGTTCACATCCCGAGCGTCACCGACCCCAGCGGCGAGGGGCGCGGCATCAAGGCTGAGGTGGGCTATGGCAACACCGCCACACCCGCCGGCTGGACCTGGTTCCCAATGTCTTTCAACGTGGATGACTGGGCCAACGACGAATTCATGGGGGCGATGACCCCCACGGCGAGCGGGGTCTATTCGTACGCCGTGCGCTTTGACGGCAACTGGGGCACCGGCAACCCGAACGCTGATTGGACCTACGGCGATCTGGACGGCTATGTGCCGAGCGGAGATCCCTTTGAGCTGGATCAGACCGGTGTGATGACCTCCACCCTCTACGACGTGGCGATCGCCAAGACCTGCCCGCCGTCGCCGGTCCTCCCCGGCCAGACCGTGCGCTACACCCTCAGCTACGACGTGCCGGGCGGTCCGGTCGAGGGCACAGTCATCACCGACGTGCTGCCCGCCGACGTGACATACGTGACCGACAGCAGCGGCGTGACGCCGGCTCAGCCTGTGTCTGGCACGCTGGTCTGGAGCCTGGGTACCGTGTCGGCGTCTGGCTCGTTCGTCGTCACCGGCACCATGAGCGCCAATCCTGCCCAGTATCAATTGACCAACCAGGTCTGGGTCGCGGCCACCAACGACGCGCCGGCCACCAACAACTCGGACTCCTGTACTAGCCTGGGCACCATCCCTACGGGACCCATCCCGATCTATGACATCCAATACACCACTGATCCCGGCAGTGGCACCTACCCCTCGCCCCTGGCCACCCAGTATGTGACCACAACCGGCACCGTCTGCTTTGTGTTGGACAAGTACTTTATCATCACCGAGGCGCCGGGTCCGTGGCACAGCATCATCGTCTACAACGGCACCAACACCAAGCCGGCCGTCGGTACCCGGGTTCAGATCCGGGGCACGGTGACCGAATATTACGGTCTGACCGAGTTTTCCTACCCCACGATCATCTCGATGGGTGCGGGCGACCCGGTGTGTGACGTCACCGGGGTCGACACCGCCATCGCGCCCTACAACAATGCCGGGCTCAGCGAGCCGTACGAAAGCGTCCTGGTCGAGTACCCGTTGATCACCATCACCCAAAACACGTGGACCGGCCGCAATACCTTCACCGACAGCGCCGCCGGGACGGGCAAGTGGGGCGATTGGGGCTATTTCCCCAGCCCTCGGCCGGCCGTCGGCACCCTGTACGAGTTTGTGCGCGGGCCGCTGGCTTATACCTACGACGAATACCGGGTGATGCCGGCCTCGGCCGCCGATGCCCCGCTGCTCGACGTCACCCCGCCGGCCGTCGTGGCCACCGATCCGCTGGGTGGGGCGACGGGCGTCAACGTCTACAAGCCGATCTATGCTACCTTTAGCGAGGCGATCGACCTGGATACTCTCAACAACACCACCTTTGCGCTCACCGGACCGGGTGGCAGCGTCGCAGGCACGGTCGGTTACGACGCGGCCACCTATACCGCCTCATTCGTGCCCGCCGCCGCGCTTAGCCCCAGCTCGCTCTATACCGCTACCCTGACCACCGGCATCGCAGACCTGACCGGCAACCCATTGGCTGCCGCTTACGTCTGGACCTTTACTACCGGCGGGCTAGATACGACCCCGCCGGCCATCGTCGCCCAGTTCCCGGTCGCGGACGCCACCGATGCCACGCTCAGCACCAACGTCGTCATCACTTTCAGCGAAGAGCTGGACCCGGGCACCGTGGTCGAGAGCAGCTTTAGCCTGCTTGGTCCTTATGGCCTCGTGCCCTGGGATAGCTTGAGCTATGAAAGCGGACTGTACGAGGTCACCCTCAACCCAAGCGGCCTGCTGCTGCCCACCACCCGCTACACCGTCACCGTCAGCGCGGATGTCACCGACTGGGCCGGGCTGCCGGTGCCTGCCGGGCAGCGCACCTGGTCGTTCACCACCCAGGCCGAACCGCCCATGTTCTCCTT
>DAOUGI010000091.1:0-5881 GCA_034429215.1 Anaerolineae bacterium
GGCCCAGCAGGCGCTTGACCGGCATGTTTTCGACGGCCACCACGACCGCCTCCTCGGCCTCGAACCGGGCCGGCCCGTTCAGCAAAAAGCGGCGATAGCCGCTCTCGCCGGGCAGCGGGATCGGCACCATCAGGCGTTTGGCCTTAAAGCCGATCAGCTCCACCCGCGCCCCGCGGATGCGCAGCGGCAGGTGGGTCACCACCAGCGGCGCGTCCACCTCGCGGGCCAGCGCCGCCGACAGCCGCAGGCGGCCCAGCGGATCGGACGGCCAGCCGGGCACATTGGGCAGGAACGGGTTGTGGACCGCCACGATTGGCAGGCCCGATTCCCGGCACAGCCGCCGCAGATAGGCCGGCTGGCGGGTGTCCCACCGTTCGTCGACCATGATCTCGACGGCGTCAAAGCCGGCCTCGGCGGCCAGCTCAAAAACGCGGGCCAGTCCATAAGAATAGAGGGAGCCGGTCGAAAGGGCGATGGTTGTCATGGATCCTCCTGGCGAGTGGCGGTCATTTTATCATAGAGTGTTGCTGGGCGCAAACGCCAAGCCCTCGTCTCGGAGGCAAAAGTTGCACCCGACCCCATTCCGTGGTATAGTGGCGCCACGATGGCCGAGGGGTTTCGGCCCCCCGCGCCGGTTTCGATACCTTCCTGAGCACGAGGTTAGGACCCGATGAGAAAGATCTGTGTGATCGGCGCCGGTTATGTTGGCCTGACCACCGGCACTTGCTTTGCCGACCTGGGCCACCAGGTTACCTGCGTGGACGTGGATGCCCCCCGGATCGACAGGCTCCGCGCCGGCGAGATGCCGATCTACGAGCCGGGACTGGAGGAGATGGTCCGCCGCAACGCCCAAGCCGGCCGGCTGCGCTTTACCAGCCGGTACGAGGAAGGGCTGTCGGACGCCGAGTTTGCGTTCATCGCCGTCGGCACGCCCCAGGGTGGGGGCGGCGAGGCCGACCTGAAGTATGTCCGCGACGCGGCGCGCAGCATCGCCGAGTCGATGCGCGCCCCCCTGATCGTCGTCAACAAGAGCACCGTGCCGATCGGCACCGGCGACTGGGTGGCCGACATCATCCGCCGCCACCAGCCGCAGCCGATCGACTTTGCGGTCGTCAGCAACCCCGAGTTCCTGCGCGAGGGCTCGGCCATCAACGACTTTATCTATCCCGACCGGATCGTCCTCGGCTCGCTGGAACCGGAGGCCGCCGCCCAGGTCGCCCAGCTTTACCTGTCGCTCCGGGCGCCGATCGTCATCACCGACCTGCGCACCGCCGAGATGATCAAGTACGCCTCCAACGCCTTCCTGGCCGCCCGCGTGTCGTTCATCAACGAGATCGCCAACATCTGCGAGGCGCTGGGCGCCGACGTCAAAGAGGTGGCGGTCGGGATGGGCTACGACAAGCGGATCGGCCCCTATTTTCTCGACGCCGGGCTTGGCTTTGGCGGGAGCTGCTTCCCCAAGGACGTGGCCGCCCTGGCCCACATGGCCGCCGTCCACGGCTGCCACCCTCAGCTCTTGCGGGCGGTGATGGACATCAACCGCGACCAGCGCCGGCAGGCCCTGTACAAGGTGCGGGAGCTGCTCGGCACGCTGGATGAAAAGGTGATCGGCATTCTGGGCCTGGCCTTCAAGCCCAACACCGACGACATGCGCGAAGCGCCGTCGATCGAGATCATCCACCTGTTGCAAAGCGAGGGCGCCCAGGTGCGGGCCTACGATCCGGTGGCCACGGCCAACGCCGAGCGCTACCTGCACGACGTGACCCTCTGCCACGATGCCTACGAAGTGGCCGACGGCGCCGACGCCCTGATCGTCATCACCGAGTGGAACGAATTCAAGCACCTGTCGCTGTCCAGGCTGAAAGGGGCCATGCGCCAGCCGATCATCGTCGACGGCCGCAACATCTACGACCCCAAGGAGATGGAGTCGCTGGGCTTTATCTACCGCGGCGTGGGCCGAGGCTATGCGAGCTGAGGGACGGGATGTGACCATCCACAAGCGCACCCTCGACAACGGCCTTACGGTCATCCTGAAAGAGAGCCGGCGCGCGCCGGTGACCACTTTCTGGATCTGGTATCGGGTCGGCAGCCGTAACGAGGTGCCGGGCGTTACCGGCATCGCCCACTGGGTCGAGCACATGCTGTTCAAGGGTTCGGGAGCCTTTCCCAAGGGCGAGATCGACACCCAGATTGCCCGCAACGGCGGCGTGATGAACGGCTTTACCTGGCTCGACTTTACTACCTTCTTCGAGACGCTGCCCTCCGACCGGATCGACCTGGGCCTGCATATCGAGGCCGACCGCATGGTCAACTCCCTGTTCGACCCTCAGGAGATCGAGCCGGAGCGGACGGTCATCATCTCCGAGCGGCAGGGGGCCGAGAACAGCCCCACCTTTTTGCTGGGCGAGGAGGTCGTCGGCGCGGCGTTCCGGGTCCATCCTTACCATCACGACACGATCGGCGCCCTGTGCGACCTGGAGACGATCGGCCGCGACGACTTGTGGCGCCACTACCAGACCTACTACGGCCCCAACAACGCCGTTGCCGTGGTCGTCGGCGATTTCGAGGGTGAGGAGATGCTGGCCCGCGTCGAGGGGCGGTTCGGGTCGATCCCGGCCCGCTCCGAGCCACGCGCGATCAACCGGCCCGAGCCGCCACAGCGGGGCGAGCGCCGGGTCAGCCTGGAGGGACCGGGGGCCACCGCTTACCTTCAAGTCGCCTGCCACGCCCCGGCGGCTACCGATCCCGATTTTTTCCCCATGCTGGTCGCCACCAGCATCTTGACCGGCGCCAGCGGCATGAACCTGTTTAACCCGGGCCCGCCCAACCGCAGCTCGCGCCTGTACAAAGCCCTGGTCGAGACCGGACTGGCTGCCGGTGTCTCTGGCTCGCTGCCGGCCATGCTCGACCCGTTCCTGTACGACGTGACTGTCACCGTCCGCACCGGCAGAACGCTCGGCGAGGTCGAGGCTGCCCTGGACGCCGAGATCGATCGGATCGCCCGCGAGCCGATCGCCGGGCAGGAGCTGCACGCCGCGATCAAACAGGCCCAGGCTCAGTTTGCCTACTCGAGCGAGAGCGTCACCAACCAGGGGTTCTGGCTGGGCTATTCGTCGGTGGTGGCCGATACCGGCTGGTTCGAGTCGTTCCTGGACCGCCTGTCGGCTGTCACTGTAGATGACGTGGGCCGGGTGGCAAAAGCCTACCTGGCGCGGCGGAACCGGACCGTGGGCCACTATGTGCCGCAGGGTGTGTAGGGGGCAATCGCAATGACCGCATCCTATCCGTCACCCGAAACGATCGCCCGCACCGAGCTGCCCAACGGCATCACCCTCCTGGTCAGCGAGAACGATGACAGCCCGTCGGTGGTGGTGAGCGGCTACCTGTGGGCCGGTTCCCTGGGCGAAACGCCCCAGCAGGCCGGCTTGGCCCACCTGACCGCGGCCATGCTGCTGCGCGGCACCGAGACCCGGTCGTTCGGCCAGATCAACCAGGCGATCGAGTCGGTGGGCGCCCAATTGGGCTTTCGCGGCGGCGTGCACACCGCCGGCTTCGGCGGCAAGGCGCTGGCCGAGGACCTGGACCTGCTTCTCGAAATCATGGCCGATTGCCTGCGGCGCCCGATCTTTCCGCCTGACGAAACAGAAAGGCTGCGGGGGCAGATCCTCACCGACCTGCAGCGGCGGGCGCACGACACGGGCCGCATGGCCGACCTGGCGTTCAATGCCCTGCTTTATCCCGATCACCCCTATGGCCGCAGCGTCCAGGGCTATGAGGACACGGTGTCGAGCTTGAGTCGCGACGACGTGGCCGGTTTTTATCGGCGCAGTTACTCGCCCCAGGGTATGGTCATCGTCCTGGTCGGCGCGGTGCAGGCCGCCGCCGCGCTGGACAAGGTGCAGGCGGTGCTGGGCGACTGGCGCGCCCCCGAGGTCATCCCCAATCGCACGGGCATCGCCTCGCCGGTACCCCTCACCGAGACGCGGTCGCAGACTGTGATCGTGGAGGGCAAGACCCAGGCCGATGTCATGCTCGGCTGGCTGGGCATGGCTCGCACCGATCCCGATTACATCAAGGCCGGCCTGGCCAACAATATCCTGGGCGTCTTTGGCATGATGGGCCGGCTGGGCGACAACCTTCGAGACCGGCAGGGGCTGGCCTACTATGTCTACAGCCGGCTGGAGGCAGGGCTGGGCGCCGGCCCGTGGGCGGCCGTCGCCGGAGTGAGCCCCGCCAACGTCCAGCGGACGGTCGACGGCATCCGCGGCGAGGTGCGCCGTCTGCGCCAGGAGCCGGTGTCGGCTGACGATCTGTCCAATAGCCAACTGTCGCTGACCGGGTCGCTGCCCCTGCGCCTGGAGACGAACGAAGGTGTGGCCGGCGCCCTGCTTGACATGGAGCGCTACGGCCTGGGGCTCGATTATCTCCAGCGCTACGCCGGGCAGGTCAATGCCGTCACCGTGCAAGAGATCCAGCAGGTGGTGAACAAGTACCTGGACCCGGATCGATATGCGCTGGCGGTTGCCGGACCTACCCCCGAGACGGGGTTGGGCCAGGGGTACGACGGCGTGGGGGGCGAGTGAGCCTGTCAACCGGCGTGGACATCATCGAGCTGGATCGCATCCGGCAGGCGATAGACCGCCACGGCGAGCGGTTCCTGGCCCGCATCTATACTGCGGCCGAGTTGGATCGCTACCGCGACCGCCTGCCGGAGCTCGCCGTGCGCCTGGCGGCCAAGGAGGCGGTGTCCAAGGCGCTGGGCGTTGGCCTGCGCCACATCAGCGGCCATGGGATCGGCTGGCGCGACGTGGAGGTGCTGTCCGATCCATACGGCAAGCCTGTGCTGCGCCTATCGGGCCGCGCCCAGGCCCTGGCCGAAGAACAGGGCCTGGGTGACTGGGCGATCAGCCTGTCGCACAGCCGCGAGTACGCCGTGGCTTTTGTCGTCGCCGGCAGCCAATAGCAAGCTCTATCGGTCGGGCGCGCTGTTTGGCCAGCCTCCGCAGCTTGGGATTGGGGTTGGCCACTTTTGTTTCCTGTGGTACAATGCCTGTTACTTTCGACACGGGAGGCATTATGCGCGCCGAGATCATCAGCACCGGCACCGAGCTGCTGCTGGGCCAGATAGACGACACCAACGCCACCTACCTGGCCAGGCAGTTGCGCGACCTGGGCATCGACCTCTTTTTCCGCACCACCGTCGGCGATAATGAGCAGCGCATCGCCGACGCGCTGGCTCTGGCGCTCAGCCGGGCCGACCTGGCGATCATGACCGGTGGGCTCGGCCCCACCGTGGACGACGTCACCCGCGAGGCCGTGGCCCGCGTCACCGGCCGGTCCCTGGCGCTGCACCCCGAGCTGCTGGCCCAGATCGAGGCCTTTTTTAGCCGTGTCGGCTCGCGCATGACCGACAACAACCGCCGCCAAGCCTGTCTGCCGGAGGGCTGCATCCCGATCGAGAACCCGGTGGGCACGGCGCCGGCCTTTATCGTCGAAGATGAAAAGGGGACGATCATCACCCTGCCGGGCGTCCCGCACGAGATGCGCTACCTGATGGAGAACGCCGTCGTGCCCTACCTCCAGAAGCGGCTGGGCCGGTTGGAGGCGATCGTGACCCGTGTCTTGAGGACTGTGGCCGTCGGCGAGAGCCAGATCGACCACACCATCGCCGACCTGGAAACGTCGTCCAACCCGACGGTCGGCCTGTCGGCTCATCTCGGCCAGACCGACGTGCGGATCGTGGCCAAGGCGGCCACCCTCGAACTGGCCGAGGCGATGGTCGCCCGCTTCGAAGGGACGATCCGCGAGCGGTTGGGGGCAGCCATCTATGCCACCGGCGACGCCAGCCTGGAGGAGGTGGTCGCCGGCCTGCTGCGCGAGC
>DAOUGI010000092.1:0-2372 GCA_034429215.1 Anaerolineae bacterium
TGCGGGTTGGCGTTGGCGGCGATCTGGTCGCGGTATCCGTGGTGGGGGATGGTGACGACGCCCAGGGCCAACAGCCGCCAGGCGGTATTCTCGACGTAGGCCTCGCCGGCCGGCTCGAAGGTGACCGCGCCGGCGTAGCCGGCGCGGAGCTGGAGGTAGACCGTCGCCCCGGTGGTCACTTTGCACCTGCACAGCACCAAATAGCGGCCCACGTAGTGAGAGTAGTTGGTATGGGAGTAGCGGGCGGCGGCTTGCGCGGCAGTGATCGATAGCCGCTTGGCCAGGGTGGCCGTGGCGCTGAAAGCGACGCGGACCATGGCACCGGCCGCGGGGCTGGGGCTGGCGGTGGCGTCGGGGGTGTCGGTGGCGGTGGCCTCGTTGGTCCCGTCCTCGAGCTCCCAGACGGTGTCGAGGTTGAGCGCGCCGGTGGTGATGACCTGCTCGCGGAGCCCGACCCAGAGACGGTATAACGGTCCGCCGCCTCCTGAGCGGGGCTTGACCTGCAGGTCGCGCACCCGGGCCGGCTCGTTGCCGGCGACGGCGGTCAGGACCCAGCGGCCGCCCCACAGGGTGAAGGCCGAGGTGGTCTGTGTCGTCGAGGTGACCGGCTCCCAAAACGGGTGTCTCGTCAACGTCAGCCGAAGGCTGACGACGGCGTTGTCGAGCATGGGATCCAGGCCGTGGGCGCTGAGGACCTGGAGCGCGCCCTCGTACACGAGGGCGCGGCGGGCGGCGGTCTCGCCGGCCGCGCAGTGCCACAGCCAGACGCTGTTCTGGGTGTGGCTGTTGAGGTGCCAGCGGCGGGCGGTGGCCAGGAGGGATTCCAGCGCCGCGATCGCGGCGGTGAGGTTGGCGCCGGTGTCCTGGCCGACGAGCTCTATCGTCTCGACCATGGGCGGGTAGTGCGAGAAGGCGGGCTGAGCGCCGTATGACTCGTGGATATAGTCACCCTCGGGCGCGGCGGCGCGGGTGGTCCAGGTGTAGCCTTCGAGCTTTAGCGTGCCGGCGAGGAGGTCGACGCTGGTGTTGGTGTCGAGGGTCTGGATCTTGAGTGTCGCCGCCATCACGTTACTCCAATCGTCGACTTGGTGTAGCCGGGCGTCTCGAAGGTGAAGCGGTTTAGAACGATCGTGCCGCTGTGGCGCTCGCCCTCGGGGATGGGCGGGGTGGTGATGATGCCGGCGCTGGAAGTGTAGAGAAAGTTGCCGGTGGCGTTGCCCCGGGGGGCAAAGCGGACATAGAAAGCGGACTTGGCCTCGTAGGCGGTGCGGATGGTGTTGTCGACGGTGGCGTCGGTGTAGTTGTAAGTGACGATCAGTCTGAGCGGCGGGCGCTTGCCGCCGACGATGATGGCGGTGTCTGAGCCGTAGGGGTACTTGTAGGTGAGGGGGCGGAGGCCTGCGCCGGCGGGGATCTGCACGGTCCCCGACGTCGACAGGTCGGCCCAGTTGGAAGCATCAGCCGATATTTGCAGGTAGCAATCTCTAAAAACAGCCATTTTGGATTTTAGATTTTGGATTTTGGATTGGGGTCTGCCGGCGGCGCTGCAGCGGATCCGGAGAGCTCCAGATTGGGTGCAATTCTACTGCAGTAGAGGCGAAAGAGCCCCAGCCGCTAGGCATCATCGTCATCCCCGTGTTGGGCAAAGTCGAGGTAGGCGTAGCCGCTCTCCAGGGTGCCGGCGGTCCAGCCGTAGAGGGCTTTGGCCTGGGCCTGGGCGCGCTCCAGGCGGGCCTGGATGCCGGCGGCGAGCTGGGAGTAGGCGTCGACGCGGGCGCCGGCCTCGGTGTCGACCAGGTCGAGGAGGTGCTGGAGGATGGTCTCCAGGGTGCGGATCTCGGCCAGGTCGAGGAGCTGGTCGGTGTCGTCGGTGGACGCGGAAGCGACCTCGGCGTCGGTTGGGGAGGTGGGGGTGGTCACCCCCACCCCGATCTGCCGCAAGGCAAAGGCGATCGGGTCCCCAAGGTCGGCGTTGGTGCCGGCGACGGTGGTGCCGTCAAGGCCGGCCACTGTGAGTAGGTGACCACACCTCTTGATCAGGACTGCTTCGATGTTGGCTCTGGTCAGGGACATGGGTTCTCCTTACCTTCCAGGAAGCTCGGAGCTTCCTGGAAGGTGAGAGAGGGAGGAGCCTATTTCTTGGCCGGTTTGGGGCGCGCGGCGCGCGCCTCGGCCGCCGGCGGGTCGGCCGGCGGCTGCTCGGTCATCCGGCCGATCAGCTCGGCCAGGGCCTTGAGCTCGGCCAGGATGGCCGGGATGGTCTTGGACAGCTCGACGACGATGTCGGCGACCTGGTGGATGGTGTTGCGGATGTCGTCGACGGTGATGTACTCAGCCTCGTTGGCCTGGGTGATCTGGGCTTCGAGCTGGTC
>DAOUGI010000093.1:0-115159 GCA_034429215.1 Anaerolineae bacterium
AGTCTGCCCCGCTTTCAGGTGGGCCAGGTCGACGCTGTGGACGGCGATACCCAGCGGCTCCAGCAGCGCACCCTCCGCCGGGCCAAATCCTTGGGGCAGAGGATAGCAGTTCTCGGCGGGCATGACCGCGTACTCGGCAAACACGCCGTCGATGGGCGGCGTGCCGCAATAGCGGACGTCGGGGCACAGGTTGGGGTGTCCATGCCGGCAGGGCTCGCACCTCCCGCACGAGATGCCCGGTTCGACGGCGACCAACTGCCCGATTTCGAGGCCGTCGACCCTGTCCGAGTGGACTCGGGGGCCCAGCTCGGCCACCTGTGCGGAGAATTCGTGCCCCAGGATCAACGGTTCTGAAACAATGGCATCGCCGATGCGGCCCTCCAGGTAGTAATGCACATCGGAGCCGCAGACGCCTACCGCCGCCACACGAAGCAATACCTCACCGGGCCCCGGCGTGGGGGGCGGTAACTCCTCCAGCCGCAGGTCACGGATGCCATACAAACGCGAGACACGCATGACGTACACCTCAATTCTATCAAGTTAGTTGAACTGATTCTACCACGCGGCCCGTGCCCGCTCGGCTACGATCCGCTCGTAGACGTTGGCTGTCAATCGGGCAATGCGATCCCAGTTGTACAGCTCGCGGACCTCGCGATAGGCGTTTTCTACACGATTGGCCGACCACTCGGGATGCTGCAGGGTGTGGACAATCCCCCAGGCCAACGACTCGGGGTTGTCCGGATAGATGGTGATGCCTGTCTCCGCGTGCCTGACAACCTCTTTCAGCCCTCCCACCTCGCTGACGACGACGGGACACTTGGCGGCCATGGCCTGCAGGGCAACGATGCCGAACGGCTCGTACAGGCTGGGAAAGACGGCGCAATCGGCGATCTTGAACAGACGGTTGCGATCCTCATCGGAGATGAAACCGGTAAGGAGCACCTTCTCACCTACTCCCTGGCTCCAGGCCAGTGCCCGGCAAGTCTCCAGCTCAGGCCCTTTGCCGGCGATGACGATCTTGGCCGCAGGGTGCCGGCTCAGGATCAGCGGCGTTGCCCTGATCAACACCTGGATTCCCTTCTCGTAGACGATCCGCCCGACGTGGAAGACAATCTGCTCGTTGGGCAGCGCATACATTGCCCGAAAGTGGCTCAAATCCTGGCCGTCCAGGAGATCGAACTCGGCGCTGTTCACACCGTTGGGGATGACGTCGATCTTGTCGCGCGAGCATTTAAAATAATCGACCATTTGAGCGGCCATATACTCGCTGCAGGCGATGATCCGCCACGACTCGTAGGACAACGACCACTCGACATTATTGATCGCTCGAGCCTGATCGCTGCCCAGATAGCCCCGCCCCCGGCCTCGCTCAGTGGCGTGGATGGTGCTCAACAGAGGGACCTTGTAGTTGCGCTTGAGCGCACTGCCGACAAACGCCACCAACCAATCGTGAACGTGGATCAAGTCGAACGGACCGGCCTCGGCCCACAGCTTCTGGCTGTACAGCTCCAACCGCAGATTGGTCTGCCAGGCGGCGGTGTAGAAATCGTTCTCGCCGACCGGCGGATCCACGCGATGGACTGTGACGCTGCCAAATCTCTCGATCTGCTGGCCGCCTGCCCAACGGGGCGTGACCAGGTGTAGCTCTAACCCAGGCAAATTGCCCAAGGCCGGCAATAGCTCGGCCACGTGCTGGCCCAGCCCACCCACTATGTGAGGTGGGTACTCCCACGAGAACATTAGAACGCGCATGGTCCTCCCTCCGTTGGATGTGATCTGTGCAGGTCAAGCCGGCTGTGGATCAATCCGCAGCCTGAAAATCAAGGCGCGACAGGTTTCCGTTACCAGCCAGCCGCACCAAACGCAGCGTGCCCTACGGCACCTGAGACGGCTTGCCGCTATGGACCACAAATGCGTGTGCCCCTAGCTCCTCACCGGGGAGGCTTGCCAACGCCGCCGTCACTGCCGCCCGATCAAGGCCGTTCCCATCGAGAGCAGCGGCGTCCAGCGCGTTCAGCAACCGGCCAGCTGCCTCGTACGCCCAGGCTGCGACCGGTCCCGGCGGCGCCCCACCCGACAAGGCCTGGTAGCCGTCCTTGAAGGCAAGATCCCCTTGCAACCATGGAAAGGGGCTGACGTAAAAGACTCCCTCCACTGCCTCGCCTCCGATCTCGGCCAGGAGCGCACTGCCGAGCTCCGGCCCGCCGACGATCGGGCCGACGAACCCCGCCCCCCTGGCGGCGACGATCCACTCGGCGGCGAGAGGCGCATCGGCAGCGATGAACAGGAGGTCGGGTTGGCCGGCAAGCGCGGCTTGCACAGATTCTTCGCTTCGAGATTCTTCGCTTCGCTCAGAATGACAGCGTGTGACAAGAACCTCCCCGCCCTGCGCGGCAAAAGCCACCGCAAAGGCCTCGGCCAACGCCTGGTCCCCGGCGTTCCCTCCGCACAGGATCGCCGCCCGGCTCGCGCCAAGCTCCTCAACGGCAAAGCGGGCTGCCTCCGCGCCCAGCGCGGCGGGGTTGCCCAGGGGTGCAACGAACGGCAAACCCAGCCGCTCATATTCTGGCGCCGATTGGCGGGCAGTTTCTGCCGACCACCCGCCGAGCACGCCCAGCACGCCCGGATCAGCGGCCATCTCGCGGGCTTGCAGGACCGATTCCTGCGGATCGTTGAAATCGTTCAGGGCAACCAGCTCGACCAGGTAGCGGCCGGCCAATCCGCCTGCTGCGTTCCGCTCCCGCACCGCCAGCCGCGTGGCATACAGCACTTCGTAGCCCAGGTCGCGGTGCAACCCTTCGAAAGGCGCCGACAGGCCAATCTTGACCACCGGCTTGACGCTGCCGGGAAAGGCGCAAGAACAAAGCAGCAGGCAGGCCAAGAGGCTGGCAGCGGATCTCACGGCTTGTACTTTTCCTGGTTCTGCAGGTGTTCCTCGAGGGTCGCGGCAAAGGCGTGCGTGCCCGAGCCGTCACCGATGGCATGGAAATAGAGGTAATTGGTCTGGGCAGGCTCCAGAACGGCCAGGACGGCAGCCAGACCAGGGCTACAGATCGGCCCCGGCGGGAGCCCCTGCACGATAAAGGTGTTGTAAGGCGATTCGACCGTCTGCCCCTCGCCGGGCAGCATCGGATTCCACCAGCTCTCGGTCGCCGGATCAAAGCCTTTGGCGTACTGAATAGTCGGATCGGCGCTCAGGCGCAGGGCCGCTTCGTTGATATAGGCCGGATCCAGCCGGTTAAAGTAAACCCGAGCGATGATCGGCCGCTCTTCGGCCACCACGGCTTCGCGCTCGACAATAGAGGCCAATGTCATCACGTCGCAGGCCGTCATGGGCCGGTCGGTGCCCAGGTTGAGGTCAAAGATCGTCTTGCCGCCCAGCCGGCTGTCGATCTGAGGCGCCACCCGCGTGTCAAAGTTGGCCAGCATCAACCGCACCACGTCGGCGGGCTTGGCATCTTTGGAGAGCTGATAGGTGTCGGGGAAGAGGAATCCTTCTAGGGAAGTCCCAGGCTGCCGGCAGGCGAGCCAGGGGTAATCGTACTGGCCCGACCGGACCTCGGCCATGAAATCGTCGCTGCGCATCAGCCCCTGCTGTTCCAACAGCCAGGCCACCTGCTCGGCCCGCCACCCTTCCGGGATGGTGACGGTGAGAGCATCACCCCCGCCGTGCTGGAGCGCCTCGGCGATCTCGTGCATGGTCATGTTGGCCCGCAACGAATAGGTGCCCGCCTCGAGGCTGGTGTCCAGGCCTTTGTAGGTCATGAACCGGCGAAAAACCTCACCGTTAACGACCAGGCTCTGCTCCTCTAACCGCGCCGCAACGCCGGCCGCCGTCTCGCCCGGCTCGACGGCAAAAGTGACCGCCGATGGATCGTCGCTGGCCGGCTGGCTCAGCTCCTCCTGGTGCATGCTCAGATATGCGCTCAGAGCAAAGCAGTTGGGCGAGGTGAAGCACAGATCAAAGGTCGGGCCGGTTCCTGTAGTAGTCCGCGCCGCGAAAGAGCTGCTGACAATCCTGACCCCAAACAGCACCGTCAGGGTCAATACTCCGATGGTGCCGACCATCACCAACAAGCGCGCCAGGTTGCGCAGCCAGTCGGGGATCACCCGCTGCAAAAACCTGATCTCGCTCAGCAATACTACCAGCAGCGCGCCCAGCCAAAGCAGGCCCGCCACTTTAAGCCACAGCAACACCGTACTCAATGTGGATTTGCCTCCAGATACTCGCGTAGAATGATCGCCGCGGCCGCAGCATCCAAGCCGGCCCGGCGCACCTTCGATCGCGGTCCGGCGCCGGACAGAGCTTCCTCGGCCTGCCAGGTAGATAGGTACTCATCCCACAGAAACACCGGCACGTCGAGCCCTCCATCACGCAGCGCCAAACCCAGGGTCTGAGCATACTTTTCAACGCGTCTTGCCTGAGGGCCGGCGCTGCCGTCCCGGTTCAACGGGTGGCCGATCACCACACCCTCGGCCCGCTGCTCGCGGATCAGGCCGGCAATCCGGGCGAAATCCTCGACCTTCGACGCCCGCCGGATCGTCATCAGCGGGGTCGCAATCAACCCGGTCTCGTCCGAAACCGCTACACCGATCCGGCGCTCTCCTACATCCAATGCCAGCAGCTTCATAGAAATCCGCGCGCTACGCGGCGCTATTCCAGCACAATGACCTGGATGCGAAACGGAAGCCAGGGGACGCGGTCGAGCCACTTGAAACGCTTGATCCAGTCGGGCTGAACCTCAACCTGCGGCAGCCCGCTGAGCTTGAAAGAGCCGACCAGCGCCTGGACCGCTTCCTCGGCCGGCAGACCGGCCACCACATCGCGGACCTGACCACGGTCGACGGCGGTTACCAGGTAGGCAAGCGCCTTGGACTGCACCAATACGCTCTGCCCGTCCATGCGCGCTTGCTTTTCATCCAGGGTGAACTCGATATCCTCCGACTCGAGATCATAGCCGGCCGGGATCCTGTCTTTCAGCGCTTCGTAGGCCAGGCCGTTGGCGTTAGCCCGGTTTACTGCCGTGCTGCTGGCCAGAATCCGCATCTGAAGGTGCAGTGTGTCGGCCTCGGCGTCGAGAAACTGGTCGTAAACCTCGGCCATGATTTCTACAGTCAACGATGCATCGGGCAGGAACTCGCCCTCCTTCAACTGGTTGAGCAGCTCGGCGTAGGCCCGATCCTGGAGCTGCTGAAGCAACTGCGCTTTGAGGCGGTCCATGTCGGCCCGCGTCACTACCCCAACCTGCTTCACCCCGCCGCCCCGGGTGGCGCTTTCGTTGGTCACCCGAACTTTGGTCCGCAGCGCCGGCGTCTCGACGGCAGTGATGGTTGCCGCTGGGACGTTGCCAATTGGTCCCGGCTCAAGGGCCTCGATCTGCACCTGGGCAGTGGCGCCGATCCTTCCCTCCAATGTGGCGTCAGCCACCGTCTTGAAACGGACCGTCGTACCGGTGGAGGTCCGAACGATGGTGCCAACGGGAATGTCCAGCCCCTGCGCCGTCTGGTTGATAAAGGTGAGCATGCCGGTGGCCGGTGTATCGGGGGCGTCTTTTTTGTTAATCGTCGCAATCTCGCCCGTTTGCTCCACCTGGGCCTGCAAAATGCGGGCAGGGATCGTCAGTCCTTCCAGGCTCGACTCTTCCACTGTGGGATCGGCGCGCAGATCGAGGGTAACCTCGATCGGCTCGCGGTAGGGTGTCAGCGTCACCTTGCCTTCAGGCACTACCAGTACAGCCAGCCCGACTACGACAAGGAGCAGGATCGCGAACAGCAATATCCCCAGGAAGCGGCCGGCCCACACAATCGCCCGGTCGCTGTAGCCAACGTCGCCGCGCCCATAGCGCAGGCCGTCCACGCGAGCGGCCGCGGCCTGCTGCGCGGCTGAACGGCGTGGCATTCCGCCACGCCACCGGCGGCGCTGCCCCCGGCCAACCGAAGAAAGGATGGCAAAACCCTCTTCCTTGGCCAACTGCCGAGTTCGGCTGTCGCGGGTGACGAGCCCTACGTCCAGGCCCATGTTGGCTGCATAGCGCCTCAATATCCGCAGGTTGACGGTGTTGCGCAAGGTGTCGCAGCCCTTGGGCACGACTAACAGCACCCGCTTGGCCTGGGCCCCTTCCAACAGCTCGCGGACGGCAGGCATGTCATCTTCGACTTCGAGATAGATCACCTGTTGCATATTACGATCTCTGTTCTCCCCGGCACAACTCACTCAAGAGCCGAGCCGGCCGATCCGGTGGTTCTGTCTGCCGGGCAGCCCAGGCAGTCAGGGCCAGAGGCGTCACGTCTCCTCCCCCGCGCCCAAGCTCGGTGCGGTTGACCACACCCGGCACATCGTTTGGATGTAGATACCCCACCTCAGGATAGCGGGCAAAGCGGAGCCGTTGGCTCCAGGCCAGGGTCCGGAGCGCTTCGGCAATGTCTGGCACGAGGCTGCCTCCTCCCAGCACGACGAGCCGGTGCGGCAGTGGCTCATCCTGGCTCAGGCGCGCCAGGGCCGTCTCAGTCTCGGCCAACCAGGCCTGCACGGCAGGCGCTAATAACTGCTTCACCTGGGCAGCAGCCTCGCCGGCCAACCGACCGCCGCCATAAGCGCGCTTGACCTGCTCTGCCTTGTCGGGCGTTATCCCCCATTTCTGAATCAGCACTCGAGATAGCACCGTTCCACCGCTGGACAGCGAGTCGATCGCCACCGGCCGGCCAGATTGGCAACAGATCAGATCGGTCGTCCTGCCGCCCACATCTATCAGCACAAACCGGGGCTCGACCAGTCCGGCCGCAAGCGCCAGCGGCGCCGCAGCCAGGGTCAATGCCGAGAACTCGAGCCGCCTGGCCACTTCACACCAGATATCGATCGTGCCCGATCGGGCCGAGGCCACGAAAATTGTCGCCCCGAAATCTCTGCCCTTGAATCCCACCGGATCGGTCACACCGTGGCCGTCAACATTCAGGGCCACTAGCCCCGAATCCACCAATCGCCACGCAGAATCGCCCTTGTCGCCCGTACCTATGCGCCCGATCGCCAGACGCAGCGCCCGGCCCAACAAGCCGACCAGCTCGCGCTCGTCGATTGGCCGATCAGGCTGCGAGCGCCGCTGTGCGACCGGCGGCGCCCATCCCTGAAGCAATGAAGCCGGCAGGCCGACGACCATCTGGTCGGCCATCAACCACTGCCCGGCCCTGTCCTGGGCCATCGCTTCCGCCTGTGACAAAGCCCCTTCACAGGCAAAAGCCAACGACTGCACGTCGAGGCTAGAGCCGGTCACAGCCGGGGCCTCGGCCCAACCCCACACCGTTGCCCGGCCGCCCTGCATCTCGGCGATCAAAACCCGCAGCATCGTGGTTCCCGGGTCCACGACACAAAAACACGATTGGGCCCGCCGCCCCTTACGGCTTGATTTCACCGGCCCGCCACCTCTCCCATGTGCGGAGACCGCTGCTCAGTACAGCCCGAAGGGCGGCAGGGCCGAGGTGAGGAGCAGCCCACCTGCGAGGGAGTCATCCTCACCACCTAATCACCAGCGGGATTCAAGATCTGCTCAACCAGCCTCGGCACCAGCGTCAGTGCCTCCCCCAGCCGGCTCGCGTCGCGGCCACCCGCCTGGGCCAGCGTGGGTCGTCCGCCGCCGCCGCCGCCGACCACCTGGGCAGCCTGCTGGATCAGCGCCCCGGCCTTAAGCCCGCGCTCTACCAGGTCAGGCGTTACCGCCGCCACCAGGTTGGGCTTGCCGTCGATGACGGCGCCCAACACAATCACCACCGAGCCAAGCCGGGTGCGGCACCAGTCGGTCATCTCGCGCAACGTATCCATGTCGGCCGCCTGAACCTGGGCAGCCAGCACCTTGACGCCCGCTACTTCCCGAACGCCCTGCAGCACCGCCTCAAACTCAAGGCGGGCCATCCCACGCCGCAGTTCGGCGCTCACCTTCTGCTGATCGTGGATCTCACCCATCAGCCGCAGCACGGCGCGCTCCACCTCTTCCGGCGGGCAGCCCAGATGGGTGGCCGCTGCATCCAGCACGTTGAGCCGCTTCTGCACCAACTGGAACGCCGCATGCCCGGTGACCGCCTCGATGCGCCTCACCCCGGCGCCGACGCTCCCTTCCGACACGATGCGGAACAGGCCGATTTCGCCCGTCTGGTAGATGTGGATGCCGCCGCACAGCTCCTGGCTGAACGGCTCGCCCGGATCGCCGATCCGGATCACCCTCACCTGGTCGCCGTACTTTTCGCCAAATAGAGCCATCGCCCCACCGGCGACCGCCTCCTTGTAGCTGGTGTGCGTCACTTCGAGCGGATAATTGGCCAGGATAGCGTCGTTGACCGACTGCTCGACTGCGTCGATCTCCTCCTGGGTCATCATCACCCCGTGGGTAAAATCGAAACGCAGCCTCTCAGGCGTCACTAGAGAGCCAGCCTGTTGAACATGCTCGCCCAGGATATAGCGCAGCTCGCTGTGCAACAGGTGTGTGGCCGTGTGATTGCGGGCAATGTCCATCCGCCGCTCCGCGTCGACCACCGCCCAGACCGGATCGCCCACTTGGGGCCGTCCGGTGGTTACCTGACCGGCGTGCACGATCAGGCCTGCTACCGGCTGGCGCATCTCCGTCACCTGGATCTCCCAACGCGGCTCCTGCTCGCCCTGGTTATAGCGGGCAATCGTCCCGGTGTCCGATACCTGGCCGCCGCTCTCCACGTAAAACGGGGTAGCAGCCAGCACAACCTCAACCTGGTCGCCTTCGGCCGCCTGTGTCACCGGCTGTCCGTCATGCAACACGGCCAGCACCACCGTCTCCAGCTCGGCGGCTTCGCGGCTCAGATACTCGACGCCGTCTGGCCCGAGCCCACCCTGCGCCTTGAGCGCCTCCAGCAGCCGGGCATAGCTATCCAGCTCCTTGCCGTTGGTCGACACAAACTGCTGCATGGCCCGACCCCGCGCCCGCTGCTCGTCCAATGAGGCCTTGAAACCGGCCTCGTCCACCGTGAAATTCCGCTCGGCCGCGACATCCTTGGTCAGGTCCAGCGGAAAGCCAAAGGTATCGTACAGCCGGAACGCCTCGCTGCCGGGGATGACCGTTTCGCCCCGTTCCTGGAGCCCGGCCATGATCTCGTCGAGAAGCGCCAATCCCACACCCAGCGTTCGCTGGAAACGCTCCTCTTCCTGGCGGATGACGTTCAAGATAAAGTCGCGGCGGCGATGGAGATCGGTATAGTGGCCTCCCATTATGTCAATTACCGTCTTGGCTATCTCACCCAGGAACGGCTCGGTGAAACCGACCTTGCGCCCAAAACGAGCCGCCCGGCGCAGGATCATGCGCAGCACATAGTTGCGCCCTTCGTTGCCCGGGATCACCCCGTCGCCCACCAGAAAAGTCACGCTGCGGCCATGATCGGCGATGATCCGATAAGAGGTCCTGTTGCGGGCCGCCTCTTCGTCGCTGTGGCCCAGCAGCTCCTGGATCCGCCGCAGGATCGGCACAAACAGATCGGTGTCATAGTTGGCCGGCACGTCCTGCGAAATGGCCGTCACCCGGTCCAGGCCCAACCCCGTGTCGATATGCTTGGCCGGCAGTGGGTGCAGCTCGCCCTGGGCATCGCGGTTGTACTGGATAAAGACCAGGTTCCAGATCTCCAGGTAACGAGTGCAGTCGCCGTTGACCTGGCACACGTGGCCGGGCACCCCCTTTTTGTTACAGTGCTCAGGCCCGCGGTCATAGTGGATCTCGCTGCAAGGCCCGCACGGACCGGTAGGCCCCATCGACCAAAAGTTGTCCGTGCGCCCGCTGCGCAGGATATGGTCGCGGGCAATGTCGGTCTCGTTCTGCCAGTGGGTCAGCGCCTCCTCGTCCATCGGCAGCGTGCCCTGATCGTCTTCAAAGATGGTGGCCCACAGCAGAGACTTGTCCATGTGCCACACGCTGGTGACCAGCTCCCAGGCCCAGGCGATCGCCTCCCGCTTGTAATAGTCGCCGAACGACCAGTTGCCCATCATCTCAAAGAAGGTATGATGGTAGGGTGAGACACCCACCTCCTCCAGGTCGTTCAGGTGGCCCGACACCCGCATGCACTTTTGGGCATCGGTCACCCGCCGGGAGCGCGGTTCCTCCAATCCAAGAAAGTAATTCTTGAACTGGTTCATCCCGGCGTTGGTTAACAGCAAGGTCGGATCGCCCACAGGCACAAGCGAGGCGCTGGGCACAATCAGGTGATCCTTGCCGACAAAAAAGTCGAGAAAGCTTTGGCGTATTTCGGCGCCGGTCATCCTCTTCATACAGCTTCTACCTCTTCTAGAACGTCGTATGCCGGCCGGCCAAGTCCCGCCTGAGAGGTCGGGAGGGTTTGGCCGGCAAGTCAGCGGCCATTGTACTGTAAGTCAGGATAGATGTCAAAAACAGTAAGACCTGTCAGGTTTAGGAAAACCTTATAGATCTGGCCCAAAATAACTCAGCGTTTCCCAACCGGAGCCAAGTAGAGCGTGAACTCTTTGTCACCGTCCACGCCCAAGAGCCGGTCGCACGCCTCCTGGTGATAGGCAGCGATCGCGCACGTGCCCAGGCCGAGGCTCTCGCAGGCCAGGTACAGGTTCTGGCAGACGTGCCCGGCATCGATGGCGATCACCTTGTGCGCGGCCAGATCGTAACGCCATTCCATGCGGGCCGGGATGGCCGTCCAGAAAAAGGTCACGGCGGCAAGGGCGACAAACCGTTGCCCCAGGCAGGCGACCGCGGCGCGCTGCCCGATCTGTGGGTCGACGACCAGTTGGGCTAACTGACTGTCGAAGGGCAGATAGCGGTACAGCCCGGCCGGCAGCCCTTCGACACGGCTGACTGCCAGGTAGGTCTCGAAAGCATGGCGCGCCCCCGCCGAGGGCACGGTCCGGCGGGCGCTGACCGGATTCAGCATGTGGCGCACCCCCTGGGTCGCCCACAACAGGGCAGACAGCTCATCGAGGGTTAGCGGGGCGGCCTCAAAGTGGCGCACGCTTTCCCGGCGGGCGATCGCCTCGCCCACCGGCATCCGGCCCAGCCGAGCCAGGGCTTCGCCCCCATCGGGCAGGTCGATACGGACCGCCTCCGGCGGGCAGGGCGCCTGCAGCGGCGGCGGCGGCAGACCCTGGCTCTGATCGGTCTGGGAAAAGTCGATCTGGAGCCGGATCGAGTCCTTTAGAAAGAAACGGTTCGCTTCAAAACGTGAGTCAGGCATGGCTGAAACCTCCCCAGGGCAAGCATTCTCCTATCTCCCGCGCAGCATTGTACACCCAACGGCGCGGCAGGTCAACACACGCTTGACCCTGCCCGGCGTCTGTGCTAGAATGCCGGAATGGCTGACGCACAAAAGACCCATTACCCTGAACAGCTCTGGCGCGGAGCACAACCATGAAAGAAAAGATGTGGGTGCCCGCCCCTCCCGCCGAGCGCCACCCTCCTGCAAGAGGGCGCAACGCCCCGGTCAAGCCATCCGCCAGGCCGCCGCAGAAACGGTCCAAGGGCTGCCGAGGCCCGCTGCTGGCAGCGCTGGTCATCGTCGCGGGCCTGATCGCGTTGTGCGCAGTGGCGGTGGTGGCCCTTCCAGGCATTCTGTCACCCGGCGGTGGCGGCCAGACCAACCTCATGCTGCTGGGGATCGATCGGCGAGATGGGGCTAGCTGGGGCTACCGGACCGACACGATCATCCTCGTCAGGGTCGATCCAGACAACGGGGTGACCGGCATGCTGTCGATCCCCCGCGACTTGCAGGTGGCGATCCCGGGCTATGGGGAGGATCGGATCAATACCGCCAATGTGTGGGGCTCTCAGGAAAAGGATCCGGAGGCCGGGCCGGCCCTGCTGAGAGCGACCATCGAGGGCAATTTCGGCATTCCGATCGACGGCTACCTGATGATCGACTTTCACGCTTTTGTCCGGATCGTTGATGCGTTGGGGGGCATCGACGTGGACGTGCCCGAGACTTTGCACGATACCCGCTACCCGGATCCCAAGCCGGCGGACCCCTACGCCTTCAAGACCGTGCATTTTGATGCCGGCCGGCAGCACATGGATGGGACACGGGCCATCGAGTATGCCCGCTCGCGGATGAGCACGAGCGACTTTGACCGGGCCAAGAGGCAGCAGTCGATCCTGCTGGCCGCCCGCAAAAAAGCGTTGAGCCCTGGGGGGATCGTGCGCTGGCCCGCAGCGGCAGCAGCGGTACTGACGGGGGTCAGGACCGACCTGAAGGTGAGGGATCTGCTCGGGGTAGCCCTCCTGGCCGCGCGGACCGACCCGGCCGGCATCCAACAGGTGGTGCTCGAGCACCCGCTGGTGACCAGCTACCAGCGCGCAGATGGGGCGGCGGTGCAGCTGCCGAACTGGGATCTGATCAACCCGGTCATAGAAGAGCTGTTTGGCCCTTAACTCGGCCCAAGCATCGCCGGATTGAAAGGACGGCAAGGGATATCAAGGGGGAGCAGAAAGGAGATCTGACCATGGACGAGAGTATGCTGATAGGGTTATGGCGGCTGGCGATTCCCATCCCGCCGGCGGTATGGAAGAAAAGGGACCAAGGCGGAGGAGATCCCTTGGGATTCATGACTGAAGCACACCACCGGGTCCGCGATTTCGCCGTCCTGGAGCTGACCCGGAGCGAGAAACCCCTGCCCCCCGAGCGGATCGCTCAGGCATTGCAGCTCTCCCAAGCTCGCGTGGTAGAGATCCTCGACGATCTGGAACAGCGCAAAACGTTCCTGTTTCGAAACGCCCAGGGGTCTGTGACATGGGCCTATCCCGTCACCGTCGATCCAACACCCCATCGGCTGTCCTTCAGCACGGGCGAACAGGTTTACGCGGCCTGAGCTTTCGATGCGATTGCAGTGCCCTTCGTGCAAGGGCAACTACGAGGCGAAAAGCTGTCCTTTGTCATCCAGACCGAATGCGGTCATTGCCATCAGCCCTTCCAGATAGAGATCGACAGCGAGCTGAATTATCGTGCCGGGGAAGGGGCGACAGAGCCGCTGGTCTATTCGCCGCTGCTGGACGTGCAAAAGCTGGAGCCAAGCATCATCGACGGCTTCTGAAGAAAGTCGATCTTCTTCTGGTCAGAAGAGCACGCCAAAGAATACCGGCGCCGGCACGGCGGGGAGCGGGGAGCCTATATGAGCTTGCCGCAGTGCATCCACTTTGTGCGAGAGTCGCAGAGCGCCCTGTTTGGGTTTCCGCGCCGCTGAACAGGGGAGGTAGTGATAGATGATCTCCAACATCCCTAAAGCAACTTTCCGGCGCTTTCAAGGAGAAGCCGATTATTCACTGATTTTGTCTATCCTGATGAAAAGCGCCAAAGCCGATCAGATTGTCGAAACGGCGTCGCTTGAAGATATCAAGGGTTGGTGTGCTCCATCTCCTCGCCTGGATCCAAATAATGATATCTCATTTGCTGTGTTGGACACCGAAGGTGGGGAACCCTCCGTCATTGGTTTCAGCCGTGTCAGCTGGTATACGGGGAAAGATGCACGGCTCTATTCCCAGACATGCTATCTGCTTTCGGGGTGGAGAGATCTGGGAATCTGGCCGGGGATGGTCAGACAAAATGAGCGCCGCTTGCAGGATATCGCGTCCGGCCATCCATTCGTTCATCAACGCTTTTTCCAAGCCTGGGCGACACAGGCTCAGGCGAAATGGATTTCTGTGCTGGAAGGTGAAGGTTACCAGGCAGTGCGCCATTTCCACAACATGCTGCATCGGCTGGACGCCATCCCTGAACAACAAGTACCGGAAGGATTAGAGGTCAGGCCGGTACAAGCGGAGCACTACCGGAGCATTTGGGAAGCACAAAAGGAAGTCAACCAGGAGCTTTTTGAATATGTCGGCGAGAATTGGACTGAGGAGAGGTATCAATCTTGGCTGGCAGACCAATCACATACTCCCCAATTGTGGCAAGTAGCCTGGGATGGCGCCCAAGTGGCCGGGATGGTGCTCCCCCGCATTGATAAAGGGGAAAACCAAGAACTGGGACGAAAACGAGGCTATACGGAGCATGTTTTTGTTCGCCGTCCCTGGCGGCAGCGCGGTCTGGCCAAGGCGTTGGTGGTGCAAAGCTTGCAGGTTCTCAAAGAGCAGGGCATGGAAGAAGCGGAGCTGGGTGTCGATTCGGAAAACGAAAGCGGAGCATTTGGATTTTATTCAAGGCTGGGCTACGAAGCCTTTAGCACAGATATTTGGTTTCGCAAGCCGATGGACATGAATATGGGTGCTGCCTAACCCTGGGGTCACATTGCGGCAGCAAACTCCGGGCGTTCTTTTGCCACTCCCTTGACCCCTTGCATCTTGCTCTCGTCAAACACGGCGATCATGAACGCTTCATCCGGCACTTTGCTGTACTCGCAGCGGATGCCATATTTCGAAGCCCTCTCAAACCCGAACTTTGGATAATAGCCCGGGTGACCGACTACTATCACAAAGGGCTCGCCGGCAATCCGCATCTCGTCGAGCCCTGCCCGCACGAGCGCCGATCCGACCCCTTTCCCCTGATACTGGGGGAGGACTGCCAGCGGCGCAAGGCCGGTTCCTACCAGGCTTGTCCCTTCATCTTCGATGATCGTTGGGGTAAAGAGTATATGGCCCACGATCTTGCCTTCCTCTTCCGCTACCAACGAAACCCCCTCTGGACATGAATTCCGCAAGAGATCCACGACCTCGGCCTCTTCCTTCCGGCCAAAAGCTTGATAGTTGGCCTCGTATATCTGCGGTTCGTCCCCTTGACGTTCTCTTCGTACAGTTGTCATAGGTCCTCTCAAACGTGGATTTCGCTAAACTTGGCCTGGAACGCTGCAAGCAGCCTCTCCCAGTGAGTTCTATCACCCGGCGGTTCGCCTATGCGCGTCACCACTGCACCAACCGTCATCTGGCAGGTTCGGTCTGATGTGTCGATGTCCGACAGGGTGAGAGACACCGGGACCCTCTCACCCTCAAGGATCCACGCCGGCCTGAGTCCATTGGGTATCGGGGAAGGCTGGCAAGACAGGCCCGCGTGGACGGCAGCATCGTATATTGCGCAGCAGATATAGGCAACCGCGCGCAGCGCGAGGTTTCTCGCCTCTTCGTCAGGCAGGCTCTCCTCCCATTGGTAGAGCAGTAGCGGGTGAGCAATAAACGGAGAATCCAGAATGTTCGACTGGATCAATCTGAGCTTGCGTTTTTCGCCTGGCCGCCGCTGCGACTCTTCCTGGTAGAACTGAGGATAGCTCAAGAGAGGGATGCCCCTGACCTCCAGCTTGCTCCGTCTGTACTCCCGGGCATTTGCCAAGAAACCTTGGATGGCAGCACACATCTCTGGATAGGCGTCCTGTGTGAACACCTTCAAGGCCTGTTGGGCGTGATCGACGACCAGATCTACGGCCTCCACTCCTCCGACCCGCTTGCTGCCGGAATAGGCAAGCGCCAGCGCGTAATGGGCCGCTGCCCACTTTTTCGGATGGGCCTGGTAGGTGTAAACCTCCAATGCTTGTTGGCCGTGGTAGATGGCCTGCTCAAAGCGCTCGGCATCGTCGTCGCGTCTAAAATCGGCATAACAATACGCCAACCGGCTGTTAAGCATCGCCCAATCTTCCGGATAGGCTTCCCGGGTATACACGATTAGCGCTTGTCTGCCGTGGTAGATAGCCTGCTCAAGGTTTCGGACGGGTTCATCGTCTGCCAGATCCTGATAGGCAAACGACAGGTTATTATGAGTCCCCGCCCATTTTTCCGGGTAGTCATGGCGAGTGTACACTTCCAGCGCCTGTTCCAAATGGGAAATGGCCTGCTTGATATTCTCCGCCTTTTCGCCGTGGATGCGCTGCCGATAGGCCACGCCCAGGTTGTTGTGGGTCATGGCCCAGTCCTCCGGATAGGCCTGGCGAGTATAGACCTCCAGCGCGTGGTGAGCATGCTCGATAGCCTGTTCCAGGTTGCCGGCCTGGTCACCGCGCTCACGCCAGGTATAGACGATTGCCAGGTTGTTGTGGACTGCTGCCCATATTTCCGGATGGACCTGGCGGCCACTGACCTGCAGGGCTTGCTGATAGCGGGAAATGGCCTGTTCAATATTCTCAGCTCGATCGCCGCAGAGGCGCTTCCGGTAGGCTTCGCCCAACCCATTTTGGATACCGGCCCATCTCTCTGGATCGGACAGGCAGGTCAGCACTTCCAGCGCCTGCTGGTAGTAACGGATAGCCTGCTCAACATTCTCGGCCCGATCGCCGCACAGGCGATCGGCATAGGCGTTCCCCAGTATGACTTGGACATCGGCCCACTTTTCCGGGTAAGCTTCGCGGGTATACACTTCCAGCGCCTGCTGGCAATAGGTGATGGCTTGCTCCACGTTTTCGGCGCGCACGCCGCGAGTGCGGCCAGCATAAACCATAGCCAAACTGGATTGGAGTCCTGCCCATTCTTTTGGGGAATCCTGGCGGTTGCAGGTTCTCAGCGCGTGCAGGCACAGATAGATGACCTGCTCGGGGTCTCCCGCTTGTTCTCTGAGCCCACGCCGGGAGCGGGCGATTGCCCGGTTGTGTTCGACCATCGCCCAATAGATCGGATAGGCCTCGGCGGTGAACACCTCCCCTGCCAGTTGGTAGTGGTAGAGCGCCTGCTCAATGTTCCTGGCCGATTCACCTTGGACGCGATCGCGGAAGATATTTCCGAGATTATAGTGGGCGAGCGCCCACTTTTCCGGGTGGTTTTCGCGGGTGAATACCTCCAGAGCCTGCTGGCAATGGCGCAAGGCCTCTTCAAGGTTTTCGGCCCTATCACCCCGGATGCGACCGTGATAGGCTGTACCCAGGTTGCTGTGCGTCCAGGCCCAATCCTCCCGGTAAGCATCGCGGGTAAACACTTCCAGCGCCTGCTGAGAGCGCTGAATTGCCAACTCCAAGTTTTCGGCCTTTTCTCCGAGAATGCCCTCCCCATAGACGTTTGCTAGGTTGTTTTGGGTGGTGGCCCACTGCCAGGGAAACGATTGACGAGTGAACACCTCCAGTGCCTGCTGGCAATGGCCGATGGCCCGCCCGAGGTTTTCAGCCCGATCACCGTGAACCCGATCCCGGTAAATGTTCGCCAGGTTGTTTTGGACCGTGGCCCATAGCTCAGGGTATTCTTTCCGGGTAAATACCTCCAGCGCCCGGTGACAGTGGTCGATGGCTTGATCGATATTCTCGGCCCGCAAGCCCTGCATACGGTGCCGGTACACAGATGCCAGATTGCTGTGAGCGCCAGCCCACTGCCTTGGATAGGCCTGGCAAGCAAAGACCTCCAGCGCCTGTTCACTGTGATAAACGGCCCGCTCAAGATTCTCGGAGCGATCGCCCCGGAAACTCCCGAGCAAACTGCTGGCCAGCTCGTTTTGCAGGTTTGCCCAAAGCTCTGGATCCGCCTGGCGGGCAACCAAACCCAGTCCGCGCTCACATAGATCGGCCCGTTTGAGCATGGCGCTCGGGTGTGCGGGTTGGGAGAGGAGCGCCACGATCTTGTCCAGCTCGTCAGGCTCTGCCGGGAGGAGACGAAACGTAATGACCATTGCGTCCCAAACCGGTTCTCTTGGGGCAAACGCCCACTGCTCGCTACAGGTTGCCGTGATCGCATACTCCATCCCGCCAAAAACGATCAGGTACTTTTTGTACCACAACCGGTGCGCCAGGCGGTAACGGGCCAAGATATGGTTTTTGCCTCCGACCAAGATCCTCCCAAACTCCAGATCGGCGAATCCCTGCTTTTGAGCGTACTGGGCAAACTGGCGCTCTGTATCAGCCCAAGATGTCGGGGACAGTGGTCCAACGATGATGTTCAGGACTGCGTTTGGGTCACTCTTGAATACCACGCCATCGGATCCGGCCCGCACAGGAAGCGCCCATTCCGCCGGCACATCAATCTGAAAACCGAGCCTCTGGTTGCGATAGGTCTTCATCCCGATCCCTTCCGACAGCATTATACACCCGGCCGGTCAATAGGTCAACAACGCCCGTAGCGCGCTAGATCCTTCTGTGCTACACCGGTGGCCCGATTTGACAAGCTCTCATTGATGTAGTATTCTAGTAATAGATTACTATATCACTATGGTAGCGCTATGACGAATGCAGAATTGGCCATTCTAAGCCTTGTTGTCGAGCAACCACGCCACGGCTACGAGATCGAGCAGGTGATCGAGGAGCGCGGCATGCGCGAGTGGACCGAGGTGGGATTCTCTTCGATCTACTACCTGCTGAAAAAGCTGGAGCGCGACGGGATGATCGAAGGTCGATTGGAAGAGGCCGGCCGCGGACCGGCGCGCAAGGTCTACAACGCCACACCGGACGGCCGCCAGGCGATGCACGCCGGCAGGCTCGACGCCCTGACCGTGCCGCGACGCTGCTACCCTCTTCTGCAATTGGGCCTGGCGGGTCTGCCCGGCCTGCCCCAGGACCAGGCACTGGCTGCCCTGCGCCGCTACCACGACGCCCTGGCCGGTCGCCTGGCCCAGGTCCAGGCCAACTGGGAGGGCAAGGGGCCGCTGCCCTACTTTATCGACGCCATGTTCGACTATAGCACAACCATGATCCGGGCCGAGATGGCCTGGATCGAGAAGCTCATCCATACCGTGGAAAGGAGATAGGGGATGACACTCAAAGCACTGGACGGATTCCAATCGCTACAGACGCACCACTGCGTCACCGGGTCGATGCGCGACATTTATGTCTACAATGGCCACGACATCAGCGAAGAGATGCTGCTCGGCATCGGCGCGGGCGTTAGCTTTAGCTACTGGCACTTTAAAGGGCAGCCGCCCTTCCTGGGCGGGCGGGGCAACGTCGGCATGGCTGGCCAGGAAGGCCTGGAAAAGACCGCCGGGCGGCGCACCGGCGTGGTCGTGGAAAAGTACCGCACCGGCAGCGCCAAGAAGGCGGAAAAGGCGCTGCTCGACATGCTGGCGGCCGGCCAGCCGGTGATGCTGACCCTCGACATGGGCTATCTGCCCTATTTCGACTTTGGCGGCACAGAGTACCACTTTGGCGGGCACGCCGTGGTCGCCTGCGGCTACGACCTTGACAGCCAGGAGGTGCTGATCGCCGACCGCGACGGGCTGCACCCGGTGCCGATGGAGGCGCTGGCGCGGGCGCGCAGTTCCAAGCACCGCCCCTTCCCGCCCGAGAACGAGTGGTACACCTTTGACTTTACCAACAAGCGACAGCCGACGGCTGATGAAGTGCGCCAGGCGATCCTGGAGCAGGCCCAGCCGATGATCGAGCCGCCGATCAGCAACATCGGCGCCAAGGGCATCTGCAAGGCGGGCCAGGCCGTGCCGCACTGGGGGGAATCGATGAGCGGGGAGGAGCTGCGCTGGGCGCTGTTCAACACCTACATCATGCTCACCCCCGTTGGCGGGTGCGGTGGGGGCGCCTTTCGCTACATGCTCAGCCGCTTCCTGGCCGAGGCAGCCGGCGTTGCCGCCGAGCCGCGCCTGGCCGAAAGCGCGGCCGAGTTCCAGCAGATCGGCGACGGATGGCAGGCGTTGGGGGAGTGGTTCCAACACACATCAGAGGCGCCCGACCCGGCAGCGCACCTGGCCGAGTGCGCCGGCCCATTCCGCGAGCTGGCCGACCAGGAACAGGCCGCCTGGACCAGGCTGCGGGAATTAGCGCGCGGCTGATAAGGCCGAGCAAAGAGGTGGCAGGCCTTCCAGGCCTGCCACCTCTTTGGATCACCGATCCCGGACAATCAGGGGCAGGTAGGGATAGGTAAAGATGGATTGTCCTTTTGTCACCAGCTTGGCCACATAAGCCTCGGAGCCGCCGTTGGGAGTTCTGTCAAAGGCGCCCGGTGTGGTGGGCAGGTCGGAGGACTGGGTGTTGACCACAACATAGACCGCCCCGCTCCCATCCACAGCAATGGCAGCGCCAGCCTCATCGTGACGCCCGCCCAGGAAAGTAGCATACTCCAAGGCCGAGCCGGCCGCATTGAACTTGGCCACAAAGGCATCGCTGGGCCCCTTGAAGATCGGGTATAGAGCACCTGGCGTGGTGGGGAAGGAAGAAGAGAACCAGGTCGAACCCGTGACGTAGGCCGCCCCATCCCTGTCCACGGCAATGCCATGGCCAAAATCACTAAAGTAAGCGCCCAAAAAGGTGGCATAGTCCAGCGCCGAGCCGGCCGCATTCAGCTTGGCCACAAAGACATCCCTGCTGCCGTTGTGACTCGTGTCAAAGGCGCCCGGCGTGGTGGGCAAGTCGGCAGAGACGGTATCCCCTGTGACATAAGCCGCCCCGCTGCCATCCACAGCGATATCGGCGCCCCATTCAATGTCGCTGCCACCCAGAAAAGTGGCATAGTCCAGCGCCGAGCCGGCCGCGTTCAGCTTGGCTACAAAGCCGTCGCTGAGGCCGTTGAAGCCCCTGTCGAAAGCGCCCGGTGTGGTGGGTAGGTCGGATGACGATGTGTACCCGGTGATGTAGACCGCTCCGCTCCTATCCACAGCGATACTGTAGCCGCTGTCAGCGTCAGTCCCACCCAACAAAGTGCAATAATCCAGACCCGAGCCGGCTGCGTTCAGCTTGGCCACAAAGGCGTCATCCTTACCGTTGTGGATAGTGTCAAAGGCGCCCGGTGTGACGGGCAAGCTGGAGCCCGTCGTGCCCGTGATGTAGGCTGCCCCATTCCGATCCACGGTGATGGCGCGGCCCCCATCGCCGCCGCTTCCTCCAAAGAAGGTGGAGTAGTCGAGGACAGAGCCGTCGGCGCCCAGCTTGGCCACAAAGACATCGCTGCCGCCGTTGTGGCTCTTGTCAAAAGCGCCTGGTGTGACAGGCAAGTCGGAGGACTGGGTAGAACCGGTGATGTAGACCGCGCCGGCGTCGTCCACAGCGATACCATAACCAGCGTCCACTTCGCTCCCGCCCAGAAAGGTGGCATAGTCCAACGCAGAGCCGGCAGCATTCAGCTTGATCGCAAAGGCGTCCGTCTTGCCGTCGAGGGTCGTGTCAAAGGCGCCCGGTGTGGTGGGCAGGTTGGTAGATTGGGCCTCCCCTGTGATGTAAACTGCCCCGCTTTTGTCTACGGCAATGTCATGGACATCATCGACGCCCCTTCCGCCCAGCCAGGTGGCGTACAGCAGACCGGAAGGGGGTGGTAGATTTTGAATTGCCGGCCGGCCACCAGGGTGCGCCGCGCAGAGAGGGGCGACCACTTCAAAGGCGAGTAAGCCGGCCGGCTCGATTACAGCCTGAGCGGCCAGACCTTTAACGCGCAGCAGGGGCCACGTCGCGTCGCCCGCGGCGGTCGCCAGACGCAGCGTATGGCCATCGGGACGGATCGTCACGACCTTCGCACCCTCTACCCGCAGCCGCACTGCGCTCAGATCCGCGCCGAGCCGGGATACAAGCCGTGGCACCAGATTTCCCTGTTCGCCCGCGAGCTCCAGGTCAACGCCCGGATATAGATCGACGTAGCGCACCCCGCTCCAGACCGGCACGTCAACCTGCCATCCGACCGGATCGCCGCCGGTCAAGAAGGAGACGCGCGTTTCCAAGCGGTCAAAGGGCTCGAGGCGCGGGTGGGGGTTGGCGTTTGGAAAAGTCAACTTGATGTTAACGCCGTCTCCGGACGAGGCGCCTGCCGCCCGGCTCAACACCGTCAACCAGATGGCATCCTCGGCCAGCCACAGAGCGAGATCGCGCCCGCGCACCTGAAATCGGGCGCCATCGGCAAATTCGATAAAGATTGGGCCGGCGGATGGGCCGGAGATGACGGGCGCCGCCGCGCCGATTCGCGCCGGGACCGGATCCGGAAGCAACCCGCTCAACGCTAGCGTCAATAACAGAATGACCAGGTATTTGCCGATCAATCCAGTTTTTCCGATTCGATCGTGACCCCAGGCACTACCTGGGGGTGATAGATGGCCGCTGCGCCGGCAGCGAGCAGCGCCTCTTCAAACTTGGCCATGTCAGGCCACGGCCACAGGGCAATGATCGTTCCGCCGTCGCCGGCGCCAGCCAGCTTGGCGCCCAGCGCTCCGGCCTGCAGCGCAGCCGCGATCAGCCGCTCGTTTGACTCGCCAGAGCCGCCCAGATCGCGCTGGATGGCGTGGTTCTCGTTCATCAGCCGGCCGAGCGCCGGCCAATCACCCAAGACAAGCGCCTTCTTGCCCAACTGGGCAATCTCCGTCATGCGCTTGTAACCCTCAACCACAGCCGGCTCTCCATCTAGCCACCGTTCGCGCAGTGGCCGGTGGACCGCGCCGGAAACATGCTGCACGCCGGTGAAACCCAGGATAAAGGGCAAGCGGGGGATATACGCCGCCAAAGGCTCGACCGTGGCAAACAGCTCGGCCTCAGCCTGGAGGTAGAACTGCTTGCTCCGAAAATCGATATAGTTCAGGCCGCCAAAGGTGCACATGTAGGCATCCTGGTAGCCGCATACCACCTTGAGGTTGTTCAGCTCGATGTAGCGCGCCCGCTCGGCCACCTGGTAAGGCGTGGGATGCTCCCCCCGCCAGGCAAACATCGCCCGCACCAGGGCCACCAATAGCGCCGTAGAGCCGGCCAATCCGCTGCGCATCGGGATTTCGCTGTCGTAGTGGATGCGGCCGGCAGGAGATGGCAAGCGCAGGTAGTCGAGTACCACCCGCGCCAGGTCGAACTGGTCGCGCTGGGGACGCAGGTCGTCGCGGCCGGCAATCTCGCACTCCTGCCCGCCAGCTTCCAGCACCCAATGATGAGCAGGCGTCACCGTCACATGGGCTCGCAGGGCAACGGAGCAGGACAGCACCGCGCCGCCATACATGTCGGTCGGGTTGCCGATTATCCCGGCCCGCCCAGGCGCCGAGCACACAATCCCGGGGGCCGGGACCTTCTGCGTGATTTCAGAGCTCATACGCTTTCGCCTTGATGTACTTGCGCACCATATAGCCATAGCGCTCGTCGGCCAGGGCGAAATCGATAAAGGTGTGGAAATAGCTCTCAAAGTTGCCCACGTCGTAACGGCGTTGATCGGGCTCTAGCAGCCAGGCGTAGACTGGCTGCTGCATCCGGATCAGCAGCCGGATGGCATCGGTCAGCTGGATTTCGCCGCGCTTGTCGGGCAGGGTGCGGTTCAACGCTTCAAAGATGACCGGGCTAAAGACATAGCGGGCCGCCACGGCCAGGTTGGTCGGCGCCGTGCCTGAGGCAGGCTTTTCGACGATGCCGGTCATTGCCACCGGCTCGCCGGGCGGCGGCACAGTGCCGTTGATACTGACGATACCATACCGGAACGCCTCCTCAGGCGGCACCTGCTCGACCGCCACGATTGCAGCGGCGCCTAATTGCCGGTGGGCCTGCATCATGCTGCGCAACAACGAAGCCGGGTCGGGCGCGGCGACCAACGAGTCGCCCAGCGCCACTACGACGTCATCCTGGCAGGCAAAATCGGCCCCCATCGACACCGCGTGGCCCAGCCCTTTTGGCGTGCTCTGCCGGGTAAAAAAGAAGCGCGACTTGCCCTCGAGGTAGGCCAAGTCGGTCAAGACCGCTTCATTGCCGGCCTGTTCCAGGGCCGAAACCAGCTCGGGATCGGCATCAAAGTGGTCTTCGATGCTGCGCTTGTGGCGCCCGGTCACGATCAGGATCTGGTGCAGGTCCGCCGCCTGAAGCTCCTCGACGACGTACTGGACCACCGGCTTGCGGCCGACGGGCAGCATCTCTTTTGGCTGCGCCTTGGTGGCGGGCAAGAGCCGCGTACCCAGCCCGGCAGCCGGAACGATCGCTTTTGTTATCGCCTGAGTCATGCCTCCTCCTTCCCGGCCTTGAAGGCCAGGGGCCTTTTTCATTCTATGAAAGGGGCCAAGTGCCGCCGGAAATGCGCTTCAAGCCGCGCATAATGGGCCTCCTCGGCGCCTCGCAGCGCGGCCACAAGCCGCGCGCCAAGGGCATCGAGCACCGAGCCAAAGGTCACGTGCAGCGCCTGCCGGGTGTCAAACTGGTCGAGCAGGTCCGGCAGATCGGCATCGCTCACCGCCTGCGGCACAGGGACGTTGGACAGTTGAGCCGAGACGTGGTAGGTGGCCCGATCGGTCTCGTACCGCCCCCGGCTAAAGTCCAGGATCTCGCGGAAGAAGGCCGGATCTATCCCGGCTATCGCCCGCAGCGCTTCCAGGTAGCTGGTGCCGGCGGTCTTTAGATGGACCAGGCCCTGGGTGTGGCGGGCGACGATCGGGTAGACGCTGAACTTGTCGGACCCCGAGTGCAGGCTGAGCTTGTAGGGTCCCAGGGCGCGGGCGATGGCGGCATGCTGGGCGAACTGGGTCTCAAACTCGGCCAGATCGCCGATATAGTCCACGCCCTTTTCAAAGCGGCCCACGTAGCGGGGCGCCAGGCTGACCCACTGCACACCCAGCCGCCTCAGCTCACAGGCGATGAACCAGTGCTCTTCGACTGAGGTCGGCGTTTCGGTCTCGTCTACCGACATCTCTAGCTCGAAATCGCCCGCCTGTGCCGCCAGGTGGCGGTACATGCGGACGGTATGGGCGATAGCCCGGCCATACTTGGCCGCGGCCCGGGCCAGGGTAACTGGAGTGAACTCGATGGAGCAGCCACTGGCCTCGAAGCGACGGTTGAGGTATCGAGATCGCAGCGATTCTGGCGAGTCTTGGAAGAGATCCCAGGGCAACGCCTGAAGCTTGGCCTCCAGCAGATCCGCAGCGGCCGTGTGCGCCTCATTGTCCACGTGGTCGCCAGGGTCGACCGTGAAGAAGGTATAGCCGGCCGCGACGCACAGGTCGATGTCGGCGGTAGTTTTCAGGTGGTCGGCGTCGGCGCCCCACGGCTCTTGCCAGCCCTCCTGGAAGAGACCCCACATGGCATCGTCGATCACCCGCTGAGGGGTGCGGCCCGTGCGGGCATTTTCGCGCATCGACTGCTGGGCCCAGATCGGGGCCATCCCCCCCACTGCCCGGACGGCGCGGACGTGTCCCGGCGTGGCCAGTCCCAGCCGGTCGCCACAGCCGGCCGATTTGACCAAGCCCAACGGCCGGGGGTTGAGCCAGGACAGCCGGGCGCGCAGCGCCGCGGCATTGGCAGCCGACAGCGGGCAGAGCAGGAGGTCACCCTGCAGTTCGCCCTCAAACGACGCCGCGTCGCCCACAACGGCCAGGGCCTTTTCTGTACCCGCAGCCTGGCGGACCAGGAAATAGGTCGTGCTCTCCAGCTCGACCACGGAACGGGGGTAAAGCTGCCAACCGGGCAAAAGCTGCAAGCGCCCGGACTCGGGAATGTGCCAATCTTCCAGCATGGTTATTCTCCTCGACCTCGTGCCGCATGTCTCTGGCGGCCTGTTTTCACGGCGGCAACAAACGCGGCCGCCCGCCGGGTCAGCTCGGCCAAAAGGTCCCGGCCTCCCAGGCCGGGATCGCCGGAATCAAGCAGAGCCTGGTCAATCAGCGCGCTGCCGACGCCCAGCGCCGCCGCGCCACTGCGCATATACTCGGCGGCGTTGTCCAGGGTTACCCCGCCGACCGGCACGATCCGCAACTGCGGCAGTGGTGCGCGGATGGCGCGGAGCATGGCCGGACCGCCGACCTCCGCCGGGAAGAGCTTGATCAAGCCGGCGCCCGCGTTGTGCGCGGCCAGCATCTCGGTCGGCGTGTAGCAGCCGGGAACGGCCACAACGTCATGGCGGTTGCACAGCCGGATCACCTCGACGTCGAGCGTCGGCGAGACGATCAGGCCGGCGCCGGCCTGGATCGCAGCTTGAGCCGTCTCGGCGTCGAGCACGGTGCCGGCGCCAAGAAGCACGTCTCCACCCAGACGGGCGGACGCCGCGGCGATCACCTCCAGCGCACCGGGCGTGGTCACCGTCACCTCGATCGCTCGCACCCCACCGCGCCAGATGGCCTCGGCCGCGGCGACCAACTGGTCCGACGTCCCGGCCTGGCCGACCGTGACCTTTTTGGCGCGCATGATGGCAATGATGCCGGCATCGGTGACAAGCCTGAGCCGCTCGGCTTTATTCATACCACATGTCTCTCCAGATCGCAACCCCTGTTGGGGTGCAGACTAGCGGCGGGTGCGCGCAGGGCCGCCGCCCGCCGCGTCGGCCTGCAACAGGGCCTGGATGTCAGCCCGGTCGACGATCGGCAGGTCGAACATCAGCGTTTGCTGCAAGCGGGTGGCCGCATCGCCTACCAGGATCCCCTTGGCAATCCCGGCCTTCCAGTCCGGGACCTTGCCAGCCGCGCCAGCGCCGGCCGTCAGCAGCCCGTAGTAAAAGCCGGCCAGCCAAGCGTCGCCGCCGCCCAGGCTGTCCAGCAGCGTCATAGAGCGGATGGCCGCCGAGCGCGCCAGGTGGCCATCGCCGTCGACCGCCGCCGATTCCCAGCGCTGCTGCTCGAAAGAATCGGCATAGCGGCGGGTGACGGCCACGATGCGGACGCCCAGCCGCCGGCGCACCTGCTCGGCAAAGGCGAGCAAGTCATCGTCCTCCAGAGGACCCACGTCGCCGGCCAGCACCCGCCCGGGCGGGTATTGGCCGCAGCCGATGCCGTAAAAGTGGGCCATGTCGAAGAGACTGGTGATCAACACATCCACGCCTTCGGCCAGGGCGGCATCAAGCGCGCCGCGCGCCTGATCGACCGTCCACAACGTGCTGCGATAGTTCCAGTCCAGGCCTACCAGGCAGCTGGCAGGCCGGCAGCCGAGCGCCTCCTTGAACGCCTCGTAACCGTAGCTGCGCTCGTAGCCGCTGTGCACAGCCAGGCCAAAGGTGATACCCGAGGTGTGAAACAGCCGCGCATCGCGCAGGGCGGCGGTCCAATCGACCATGCCCGCACCCAGGCGCGAGGCGGCCGAGTACATGCGCTGGTAGGTGCCGCTCCCCGGCCGGGGCGTGCAGCCCAGCTCGTACAGGTAGCGGCCGATCGGCTCGACGGCCGGCGCCCAGACAAAGTGCGCCGTGTCCACGCCCTGCTCGCGGGCGACGTTGCGCACTGCGCGGCCGTAGGCGTTATCGGGCACGCGGGTGACATAGCCGGACGGGATGCCCAGCCGGCTGAGGCCGATGGCAACGCTGTATTCGCTGCCCGCCAACGACAGGTGGACGAAACGCGTGCGCTCGAGGCGCTCTTGGTCGGCCGGCGTGTCGCGGACCATGACCTCGCCGCAGGTGACAAAGGCCGGGCCGCGACCGGCGAAGCAGCTCAGATCGTCCCCAGTTATGTCTAATTCGTTCACGGAATAACCACCACCTTGACCGCGCCGCCCAGTCGCTTTTCGGCCGTCTCAAAGGCGGCATGAATGTCGCCGAGCGGGAAACGGTGGGTGATCAGCGGCGACAGGTCGACCGTGCCGCGGCCCAGCAAGGCCAGCGCCTGGGCCAGGGAGCACTCGCCCTCAGCCTTGGATCCGGCGACGGTGATGTTCCACTGCACGATCTTGTTGACGTTCAGCGGGGCCGGCTCTTTGTACATGGCGATCAGGACCACCCGGCCGTTTTTCTTGGCCATCTCCACGGCGTCGGCCGCGGCCTGCGAGGTACCGGCGCATTCGAGCACGGCGCTGGCGCCCACGCCGCCGGTCAGCTCAAAGATGCGCTCGACGACATTTTCCTCGCGGGTGTTGAGCAGCAAATCGGCGCCCAGGTCGCGCCCCAGGGCCAGCCGCTCCGACCGGGTGCCGGTCAGGATGATCGTGCCGGCGCCCAGCAGGCGGGCCATGGCCACGGCCATGAGGCCGATCGGGCCCGGGCCAGAGACAACGACCGTCTCCCCGGCCCGGATGCCGCCGATGCGGCGGATGCCGTAGAGCGAGGTGGCCGCGGTGGTGATGAGCGTCGCCTGGTCGAGCGGCATGCCGGCCGGCACCTTGTAGACCGAGTTGACGTGGTTGCAGACATACTCGGCATAGCCGCCGTTGGTGGAAAAGCCATAGTGGCGATGGCCCTTGCCGGCCTGCCCATAGTTGAGGCAGGTGGTATACAGCCCATCGCGGCAGTTGGCGCACACGCCACAACCCTTGTGCGGCTCGACGGCGACGGGATCGCCCACCGCCAGCTCAGTTACCCCTGGTCCCAGCGCGGCGACGGTGCCGGTGTATTCGTGGCCAAAGATGAACTTGCCGTAGGGTGGGTGGTTCGGCCAGCCGTGGGCCAATATCTTGGGGTCGGTGCCGCAGATGGCGCAGGCCGCCACCTTGATCAGCACCTCATCCGGGCCGGGCTCGGGCACCGGGTAATCGTCCACCAGGCGCATGTCACCCTCACCGTACAAGACGGCCGCGCGCATGGTTTTTGGAATGGGCATTGACCGACTCCTCTAAAAGTGAACCAGCACTTTCATGGCGTTCTTGCGATCCATGGCCTGGTCAAAGGCCTGCTCGTAGGCCTCGAAGGGCAGTCGATGGGTGACAAGCTGGCCGGCTACGTCCGGATGGCGCAGGGTGAAATCGAGGACCCGCTCGAACTCGCCGGTGCCGCCGATGCTGCCCATGATCCGCCCGGCTTTGAAGGTGACCTGCTTCAGGCTGAACTGGACGGACGGGATAAAGCCGATGGCCATGACGGTGCCCAGCGGGCGCATCAGATCGACGGCCCGGGTGAAGGACGGGGCAACGCCGGAGGTCTCGAAAATGGCGTCGTAGCCGTGGCCGGCGTACAGGCCACCGTAGCTGTCGCCGCCGCCCGCTGCCGCCAACACATCCGTCGGCGGATGTGCGCCCAGCTCCACCGCCTTGGCCACGCGCGCCTCGACCAGATCGTACAGCTCGACGTGCTCGCAGCCCTCGATGTATTTCAGCGCGAACAAGCAGGCCAGCCCGATCGTGCCGCCGCCGAGCACGAGCACGCGCTCGTGCTTGAGCTCGGGCCGCATCTCGGCCACGCGCCGCGCGGCGTGGGCCGACACGGCCAGCGGCTCGCTGAGAGCCACCAGGTCAAGGTCGGCCGCCGGGTCGGCGCGATAGACATATTTCTCGTCCTGCAAGAAGAACTGGCGCGACGCCCCGTCGACAGTGATGCCGAATTTCTCGATATGCTGGCACAGGTTGCGATCGCGGCCGCAGAACTCGCACGCGCCGCAATAGAGCGAGCAGTCGCCCGTCACCTTGTTGCCAGGGCGCAGGCGGGTCGCTTCAGGCCCAATCGCCTCGACCACACCCGACCACTCGTGGCCGAAATAGATCGGATAGTTCTTCGGCCCCTCATAAGTGCCCAGGTACAGCCCCATATCCGAGCCGCACAGGCCCACGGCGTGGGTGCGAACCAGCACCTGCGATCCGGCCGGCGCGACAACCTCTTTGCTAACAATCTCGGCCTGGCGACCACCCTTGAGGACAATCCCAGCCGCAAGGGCCGGGACCTTACCCTGCGATTGCATTCCCCGAATCGTGGCCATCAGGCTACTCGGTTGATCGGCCGGCCTTGAAGCCAAGCCTGTACGTTGTTCAGCGTTACCTGGAGGATGCGGTCGCGTGCCTCTTCGGTGTACCAGCCCAGGTGAGGCGTGACCACTACGTTGAGATCGCCAAACTCGTGATAGATCGTGCGCTCGTCCTCCAGCACGTCGAGCCCGGCGCCGCGCAGCCGGCCGGAGGCCAGCGCTTCTCTCAGCGCGCCCGTGTCGACGATCGCCCCGCGCGAGGTGTTGACCAGGATGGTGCCCGGCTTGACCAATGCCAGTGCCCCGGCGTCGATCAGATGCTGGGTGGCAGGCAGGAGCGGAAGGTGGATGGTAACAAAATCAGCGGCGGCAAGCAGCTCGTCCAGCGGCCGGTAGACAAAGCCCAGATCGGCGGCAAGGGAGTCGTCGTGGACGACGTCGAAAGCCAGCACGGCCATGGCAAAGCCCTTGCCGATGCGCACGCTGTGCCGGCCGATGCGGCCGACGCCAATCACACCCAGCGTCTTGCCGTACAGCTCTACCCCACCCAGGCCCGTGTCGTCGAACCGCCGTTCCTGCTTGTAGCGCTCGTTGCCACGGCAGACGTTGCGCGCCACGGCAAGCATCAGTCCAAAGGCGTGCTCGGCGATCATGTGCGCCCCATAGTCTGGCACATTGCACACGACAATCCCCCGCGCCCGCGCCGCAGCCAGGTCGATGTGGTCGTAGCCGCTGGAACGGGTGACGATCAGCCCCAGGCTCGGACAGGCGGCCATCACTTCGGCCGTCACCCGGGCGAACTGATCGCGCATGAGCAACACCTCTGCGTCCCGGGCCGCCGCGATCAGCTCGGCCGCCGTTCTGAGCGGCGGATGGATCTCGAACTCGCAGCCGTCGAGGCGGATGCAGTCCCGGTTCTCAAAAACGAAATCGATAAAGGCGCATCTGGCCATTACCGGTACTCGGCCAACGCTACCGGCCGGGCCTCCTGGTAGGAACGGGTGGCGGCCAGGCCGATCAACAGCGCAGCACGGGCGGCGTGGGCATCGACGGCAGGCTCACGGCCGGCCACCACGCGCTCGACAAAGTCGGCCGACTGGGCCTGGTAGGCGCTGCCAAAGCGCTGGATGATATAGGGCACCATGTCGTGGACAATGCCCTGCCGGGTCAAGACGAGCAACGGCGTCTGCTGATAGTAGCCGATGTTCAGCCCGCCCTCTGTGCCCAGCACCTCGGTGCGGATGTCATAGCCGTACATCGCGTTGCGGCTGACCTCCACATTGCCCAGCCCGCCGCCTTGGAAGAGCAGGCTGACCACGGCGTTGTCGATGTCGCCCACGGTGTTGAGCTGGGGAAAGGCTAGCGTGCCGCCTTCGGTGTAGACGCGCTTTACCTCGTCGGCCATGAGCCAGCGGCCCAGGTCAAAGTCGTGGATGGCCATGTCCAGGATCAGGCCGCCGCTGACGCTTGGCCGGGCATATTCCAGGTCGGGGCAGAAGGGATCGCGGCCGATCGACTTGAAGGTGACCGGCTTGCCGATGACGCCCGCCTCGATCTGCTTCTTGGCCGCCAGGTAGCCGGCGTCAAAGCGCCGCATGAACCCGGCCTGGAACATCGTCGCCGCCCGATCGAGCACCTCGATCATCTGGTCGGTGTCTTCCAGGGTGAGGGCGATCGGCTTTTCGCAAAAGATCGATTTTCCGGCTTTTGCTGCGGCGATGACCACCTCGCGGTGGGTGCTGGTGGACGAGGTGACAAACACCGCCTTGACGCGCGGATCGGCCAGCAGATCGCGATAATCGGCCGACCACGCCTCTACCCCCAGCTCGACGGCCAGGCTCTGTGCCCGGTCGGCGACAACGTCCGAGATGTGGACAAGCTGGGCCTGGGGGATGGTGCGCGCCAGGTGACGCGCGTAGATCTGACCCATACGGCCGAGGCCAATAACACCAACGGGTAGTTTGCTATTCATTATGTGACTTTCTCCACAGTTAGCTATCAGCTTTCAGCTCTCACCGGCGGCCAATAACTAGAATTGTAATGCTCGCAAAAAAGCGATGCCCTGCCGGGCGCTCGTGTCGGCGTCGGGCAGCGGCATGAACTCGCCCGAGACAAAGCCCTGGTAGCCGGTGCCAAAGAGAGCATCCAGCATGCTGGGAAAGTTGAGATGGCCGGCGCCGGGATACCAGCGATTCGAGTCGGCGACATGAAAATGAAAGATGCGGTCGCCGCAGGCGCGGATGCTGTCCTCGATGACCGGCTCTTCGATGTTCATGTGAAAGGTATCGGGCATGAGGCCCATGTTCTCGGCGCCCACACGCTCAAGCAGGTCCAGCCCCTGGGTCAGGTTGTTGATGAGCGTCGTCTCGTAGCGGCAGATCGGCTCCAGGGCCAGCCGCACGCCGTGCGGCCTTGCCGCCGCACAGCACTGCTGCAGGGCGGCAACCAGCCAGTCCATGGCCTGAGCGTGGGTCACACCCGGCTTGACAATGCCCCGCAGCAGGCCGATGACGATAGCCGCTCCGGTCTGCGCGGCAAAAGGCACGTGGGAGATGGTGCGCTCGATGGCCGCGGCCCGGATCGCCGGATCGGGGTCGGTGAACGAGAGCCCCTCCTCACCCCAGGCCTGGCCTGTGCCGATCGCCGGCACCTTCAGCCCATGGCCCGAGACGACACGCAACAGCGCGTTCCCGTCCACCAGCTTGGGGTCGCGGATGGCCAGCTCTACGCCGTCATAGCCCAGGGCCGTGATCTTGCCCACGTTCGATTCGAAATCGCCCTTGAAGGCAACGGCCTGGAACCTGGCCGCATGGGTCGACAGTACGATAGATAGCTTCATACGATCAGCACCGCCTTGAGCTCAGCTCGCCTCTGCAAAGTATACCGCACTTCTCTAACGGACAAAAGCCACACCACCGTCGACGGCGATGATGGCACCGGTGATCTTGCTCGCGCGCTCGGACAGCAGGAACAGTGCGGCATCGGCCACATCGCGGGGCTCGATGTTCACCTTGAGGGCCGAGCGCTGCCGGTAGTAATCGGGGATGTCGGCCTCGGCAATATTGTAACGGCGGGCCGTGCCCAACCGGTAGGCATCGTCGGCCCACAAACCCGAGCCATCGAGGACCGCATCAGGGCAAATGGTGTTCACGCGGATGCCGAACTTGCCCAGCTCCAGGGCCAGGCTACGGGCCATAGTCAGCTCGCCGCCCTTGGTTGCACAGTACAAGCTCTTGTCCGAGGCGCCATGCAGGCCATTTTTGGACGAGATGAACAGCAGCGAGCCAGGGGTACCCGCCGCCTTTATGATACGCACCGCCTCGCGGGCGCATTTTGCATAGCCCTTGAGGTTTGTATCGACGAGCAGGTCAATGTCCTCGTCGTCCAGGGCATCGATCGGCTTGATTTGCGTGGCGGCTGCGTTATTCACCAGGATATCCAGACGGCCGAACTCCTGCAGCGCCCGCTCAAAGGCAAGCCTCACCTGCCCGCTGTCACGCACATCGGCCAGCACGGGCAAGGCGAGACCCGGCCCGTAGCGGCCGGCCAGATCCTGGCAAACCTGGTCGAGCCTTTGAGAATGGATATCGACCAGACAAACACGAGCGCCAGCCTGCACCAGGCCCTCACCGATTGCCCGTCCGATAGCCCCCGCCCCGCCGGTGATCAATGCAACCTGCCCGGCCAAGTTTATCTCCATACTTACCTTTTCCTCTCAGACTAGTGGTACAACAACGGCTCGATCAGCCGGTAGGCGCCATTTGACAGCTCGCGCCGCTCGCAATAGAGGGCAGCCCGTGCTGCATCGGGCCAGATCGGGCTGCCGGCAGGCACAGCCTGTCCGACAGCAGCCGAAAGATCGGCATAAGCGCCCACGCCGACCCCGGCCAGCAACGCCGCCCCCAGGCAGCCGGGCTCGCCGACGGACAGCACGTCAAGGGGCATGCCCAGCGAGTCGGCGATGATCTGCCGCCAAATGGGCAGGCGCGCGCCGCCGCTCTCTGCGGTGCGGAGAAGCTCGATCCGCTCGCCCCGCGCGCGGGCCACTGCCTGGAGGGAATCCAGGCAGTTGGCGATGGCCGCTGCCACACCCTCCATCACACTGCGCACCAGGTGGCCCGTGCCATGCCAGTGGGCCAGGCCAAGAAAGGCGCCGCGCGCCTGGGGGTTGTAGAACGGCGACCGCTCGCCAAACAGATAAGGCTGGAAAAGCAAGCCGTCGCAGCCCGGCGGCACGCCTGCCGCCAGCGCCTCGATCTCCTGGTAGCCGGCCATTGAGTCGCCATCGCTCGGCTCGCCCCGGCAGCGCTCACGCAGCCAGGACAGAACCGACGAGCCGGCCATCGACGACGCCGAGACGGTGTAATGGCCCGGCACCACGTGCTGCTGGGTCCAGACCGAATAGCCGAGGGCTTGAACCGGGCCGGCGAACGAGACCCGCAGCGTGCTGTTGGTGCCAAGCAGCAAGCCCCCCTGACCCGAGCCGGTTATCCCAAGGCCAAGCAGTGCGCAGTGCGAGTCTCCGCCGCCATAGACCACCGGCGTACCGGGCCGCAGGCCGATCGCCTGCGCCGCCTCGGCCGTCACCTCGCCGCATACTTGAGCCGGCAAGCCGATGGACGGCAGCCGGTCCAGCGGCACCTGGAGCAGGCCGGCCAGCTCAGCGGACCAGATCTGATCTGGCATAGCCACCAAGTGGGTGCCGGTCGCATCGCATATCTCGGTGCCGATGTTGCCTGTCAGCTTGAAGCGGATATAGTCCTTGGCCAATAACAGCCAGCGCGTCCGGTCCAGCGCCGGCCGGTCGTGGCACAGCACATGGTGGTAGATCGCCGGCAAGTGGCCGGCCATGGCCCGGCTGCCCGACAGCGTGACTATCTGTTCCAGCACACCGCTGGCACGCAAAGACTCTAGGCTGGCGCCCAGCCGGTTATCGTGGGTGACGATCGTAGGCCGGACCGGCTCGCCGCCAGCACCGAGGAACACCGGGCAGTGATGAAAGCCACACACACCAACGCCGCGCACCTGCGCCGGGCTGCAGCCTGAGGCAGCCAGCGCTGCTCGGACAGCCGTACAGCAGCCGGCCCACCAGCCGCGCGGATCCTGCTCCGCCCAGCCCGGCGGGCCGGCCAGGTACTCGTTTGTCGCCCAGCCCTGGCCCACGAGCCGGCCGTCCAGGTCGTACAGGCCGGCCTTGAGGCCGCTTGTCCCCAGGTCGATCCCTAATAGCACGCTGCTTCCTACAGCCTATCCTTGTAGGGTCAGTTTTCGGTAGGGGCAGGTTTGAAACCTGCCCCTACCTACTGCCTTTTCCTAGAGCTGGCAGGTGACCTTGCACTCCCTGCGGTCGGTCTGGAGCATGATGATATTCTCCGGCACCTGATCGAGGGTGATCTTTTTGGTGATGATCGGCGTTATGTCCATTCCGTCGGCCATGGACTGGATGACGCGGAAGAACGTGCCTTCGCCGGAATGGCCCTGGGAACCGATGATGCGCGCCCGCCGCACCTGCAGCACTTCGCCGGTGACGGGCATCTTGGCGTCGGCGCGAGCCAACACCACGACCGTCGCGTTCAGCGTGCGGCCGTACCAGATCGCTTCCTCGATCTGAGGGTAGACGACGGTCGGCAGCCCGGTCGCTTCCAGGTACAGGTCCGCGCCCATGCCGTCGGTCAGCGCCAGCACGCGCTGGGTAAAGTCTTCCTTGAGCGGATTGACGGCATAGTCCGCGCCCATCGACAGGCCCATCTGGGCCCGGTCTTCCTGAGGCTCGGACAGGATGACGGTCGACGCGCCCTGGCGCTTCATGATGGCACAAGCGGCCATGCCCACCGGCCCGCCACCGCAGATCACGACCTTGTCGCCGGGCTTGATGCCGCCGCCGCGCTGCACCACAGCGGTATAGGCCACGCTGGTCGGCTCGACCAGGCTGCCGGCCAGGAAGATGTCATCGCCTTGGTAGCGCTCGGCCAGCGGATCCAGGCTCCACAGCAGCCGAGCCGGGGCAACCAGGTAATTGGCAAAGCCACCATCGCGGTTGATGCCGATCTCGTCCAACCGTTCGCAGTGGTTGGGATAGCCATCGGCGCACGGCTTGCATTCGCCGCACCACACCATCTCCTCCACGCACACGCGCTCGCCGCCCTTGAACGGCTTGTTGGTGCGCTTGTCAAACGCCTTGGCGCCGGCATCGACCACGATACCCGAGATTTCGTGCCCGAGGATCGACGGGAAGCCGGTCAGGCCCGGGTAGAACATGTAGCCATCGGCATCCATCTGGGCCATATGTACGTCGCTGCCACAAATGCCGCACGCCTTGACCTGGAGCAGCACTTCGTTCGGACCCGGTGTGGGGATATCGTGTTCCACGATCTCCAATCGCGGGTTGCGCCATACGCGGCTGCCTAGGTAGGTTTGCCGCCCTTCGATATCCTTCGGTCCGAGCTTGAAGCCCGGCCGCGGATCCCAGTCTGCATACAGAGTGACTCCCTTCATTTTGCCCTTCATCTTACTTGACTCCTTCATTTGGTTAGAATTATCGATACCGGCAGGGGCACGGTGCACGTCTCCGGCAGCCCGCGCCCCTGCGCAGTTGATATCAACGTAACAAGCGATCGTCAACCCCGAGCAAGCGCCCAGCCCGCTGCCGCAGCTCACGGGCCAGCACGGCCGGGTCCCACTCCCAGTGATAGGCGCCCATCATCTCCACCGACCACAGTCCATCGTAGCCGGTGGCCCGGATGGCATCGATCCCTTCCTTCATGGGCAGAATTCCATCGCCGGGAAGGACGTCGCGATCGTCGTCGCTCCATTCCTCGCCCCGGCGCGGTAACACATCGCCGAGGTGCGCCACCACGATGAGTGCCGGGTCGAGCGCCGCTACCTCGTCCCACGGCGTGCCGGCGGTCCACAGGTGGAACGTGTCCAGGCACAAGCCGACGTTATCGCGGCCCGCACTGTCAAACACCTCCAGCGCCTGTGCGACAGTACGCAGCGGCGTAAAGGTGACCGGCTCCAGAGCCAGCGTCACGCCAAAGGGCGCCGCGATATCGGCCAGCTCAGCCAGCGAGCGCGCCAGACAGGCCCGCATCTCGGGCCAGGGCATGCCGCGCAGCGCATTGAGCGCAACGACCTGCAGCGCCCGGCAGCTCAGCGATTGGGCAACGGCGCACAGCCGCTCGCACTCGGCCAGCAGTCCGCGCCGGAAATCGGGCTCCTGCCGCTCGATGTGCAGGAACGAGTTGATCATCGCCAGCCGAAGCGGGCCGAGCGCAGCCAGCAGATCATCCGGCCGGTAGCCGGCGTCGAGATAGCGCACCAGCTTGGGGATGACGATCTCGATCGCGTCATAGCCAGCCTCGCGTGCCACGCGCACGTCGGTCAGGACGTTGGTATAGAGGATACTACCGGTGTGCAAGCCCAGTAACACAGAGAACTCTCTCTCAGTCAGATCGCTCAAGGCAGCGCCAAGATCTTGGCGCTATTTATGCCTCGTCCGAGATCGTCGCCAGCTCTGCCCCGCAATCATCATCGTGCCGGCAGCGCACCACGAGCACAGCGCACGGCCCGCCGTGCAATACCTTTTCGGCCACACTGCCATAGGTCCATCGCCTGACCCCCGTCAGGCCATGGCTCGACATGACGATCAGGTCCACACCGCCCGCCTCGGCATAATCCATGATCTGGCTGGCCACGCCCGGTTCTCCAGGCCGCACTTCCACCAACACCCGCTCGTCGGGCAGCGTAGCGCGCAAGGTGACCAGGTAATCCTCAGCCTCGCGGATGGTCGCGGCTACGACGTCATCATAGACATCGGGCATCGCGGCCAGGGCCTGGGTGCGCGGGATGGGCTGCGCGACACGGAACAGCACCACCTCGGCGCTCATGCCCCGCGCGATCGCCAGGGCCGGCTCCAATGCCATCTCGGCGAACTCGGAGCCGTCCAGCGGGACCATTATCTTGTCAAATCGAAACATGGCACCTACCTCTTATCCGTTGCGGATCTTACCGGCAGACACATTTGGCCGGACACAAACTGGCGAGCAGCGAGGCGCGGCCCCGCTACTCGCCAGGCCGGTCCGTACTTTTAGGGCTCAGTGCCCTGTCCAAGACGCGGAAGAGCGTAAACCGGCTTCCAGCCCTTGCTCAGGGGCTCGCGCAGGAACGGCTCCATCTCTTTGTCGGTGCGCAGCGTCACCTCTTCCGTCGGCGGAAGCTTGCCGGCCGGGAAGGCTTCGAGGATCTGGTCGTTGAGCAGGGTCAGGTAGCGGAGGATGGCCGCCACAGGGCGCTTGGCCTTTTCAGCCGAGCCCGCCTTGGCCTTGCCAACCACACCTTCGGGCGTCGCAGCGATCTCGATGGCGATTTGGCCCTCACCCTCCGACCAGCGGCTAGGCCGGCTGAACGGATCCACCGACTTGTCAAAGTGGCCGTCGGGCAGGTAGCCCTTTCCCTCAGTGTCCACAGCATAGCGCATATCCACCATGTCGGGATGCAGGAGAAGACCCAGCGAGGTCTCGGATTCGTCGGCGTGGACAAAGTTGGTCTCCCACTTGCCGCCCTTTTCCTTGGTGCGGAAGAACTCGCGCACGGCGCGGTGCCAGTCGATGACGCGGAACACACCCGGCAGTTGATAGCGCATCTGGAATTGGTGAATTACCGATTCGAGCACCCACAACTGGCCATGGTTGTTGATGATCACCTGCTTGCGAAAGCCGTCGTTCCACAGGCCCAGCATGACGTCGATCAGGAACTCGCGCACGATATTTTCGCGAACGATTACAGTGCCCGGCATGCCGATGTGATGGTAGGGATGCGTGCCGTACATCAGCGGCGGCAGAGCCAGGTTGACGGGTGCCCCGCGCTTGGCCGTATAGCGCCGCACGCCCTCCACGATCTGGCTGACATACAGCGTGTCCGAAGCGCTGGGCAGATGCGCGCCGTGCAGCTCGGTGCAGCCGACCGGGATAAAGACGATATCGTTCTTGCGCCGGTTCTCTTCCACCTGCCAGCGCGTGGTGGTCTGGATGTACGAGCCCGACTTGCCCCACTCTACCGGCGAGGGGACGCCGTACTCGGCCAGGATGGCGTCAATCTCGGTATCGCTGGCTTCCCAGATCTCCTTCTTGAGCCGGCCGACGGTGTTGTCCTCGAAAAACAGGTCCGGCTGGTCGCTCGCAAGCAGGCCTTCCGGTACTTCTCTCTTTGCCATTTTACTCTCCTTGATATGATCTAGATATTTACTCGATTTGTAGATTTAGACGGCCACCGGCCGTCCTTCATGCATCGACTGCGTGGCAGCCAGCCCTACCGCCACGGTTGCCCGGCTGTCTGCGCCAGGGACCGGCGGCTCGGCGCCAGAGGCCAGGCAGTCGATAAAGGCCTGAAGCTCGGTGACAAAGGCGTCGGCCAGGCGATCCGGCGTAGTGCGCGGCATGTCGTGGTGCACACCCTGGCGGTCCAGCAGCCGCACCGGCGTCTGCCGGAAGTAGCCGACCTGCACCGCTCCTTCGTCGCCGATGACCTCTACCCGCAGATCGTGGCCATAGCGCGCCGTGCGAGTCACGTACAGTGAGCCCATCGCGCCGTGGGCAAAGCGCAGACTGACCACCGCATTGTCCACGTCGCCCACCGAGCGCACGCCCTCGTCCACGAGCGCGCCCCCCTCGGCAAAAGCCCGCACTACCTCGTCGGCCAACAGCCAGCGGGCCAGGTACAGGTCGTGGTAGCAGGCGTCCAGGATCAGGCCACCACTGACTGCAGGGTTGGCGAAGCTGGGCGGCGGCGGATCGGTGTCGCCACTGATCGAGCGGAACACCAACGGCCGGCCAATCGCGCCCGATTCGATGTACCGCTTGGCTTCGACGTGACCGGCGTCAAAACGCCGCACGTGACCCATCATCAGCTTGGCACCGGCATGCGCGGCCGCCGCGATGGCCCGGTCGCAATCGGGCAGCGTCAGAGCCAACGGCTTTTCGCAAAAGATGTGCACACCGGCCGCCGCGCATCGCTCTACGTTGTCGGCATGCGCCGAGGTACTGGTGGCGATAACCACCGCATCCAACCGCTCGGCGGCGAGCAGTGACTCGAGATCGGGATAGACTGCCAGCGGGCCACAGCAGGCACGGGCCGCCTCAGCCCGATCCGGCCTGGAGGTAGTCACTGCCACGAGCTGCGCGCCATGCACCCGCCGCGCCAGCGCCTCGGCGTGGGTCAAGCCGATCCTTCCCACTCCTACGACGGCAATCCGCACCGAGTCCATTCTACACGTCCACTTCGCTCAGCTTGACCGGCCGGTTCTCCCGGCACGACTTGGCCGCGGCATAGCCGATGACGACAGGCTTGCGTCCGTCGAGGCCGGTGACGAGCGGCGTCTTGTCCTGCAGGACCGCTTCGACAAAGGCCTTCATCTCGGCGATGTAGGACTCGGTGTAGCGCTCGACAAAAAAGAAGAGCGGCAGCGAGCCGGTGACCGCCTGCGCGGTGCTGACCACGGCCGAATTCGGCAGGTCGTTCGACACGGTCACCATGCCGTCCGAGCCGAACACCTCTACGCGTTGGTCGTAGCCGTAGACCGCCTTGCGGCTGTTGTCGATGGCGCCCAGCGCCCCACTCTTGAAGCGCAGGGTGATCAGCGCCGTGTCCACGTCGCCGGCCTCGCCGATGGCGGGGTCTACCAGCACGCCGCCGGCCGCATAGACCTCATCGACATCCTCGCCCATCAGAAAGCGGGCCATGTCGAAATCGTGGATGGTCATGTCAAGGAAGATGCCTCCCGAGACCTTGACGTAGGCGATCGGCGGTGGCTGCGGGTCGCGGCTGGTGATGCGCAGCACGTGCGGCCGGCCGATCTGCCCCGCCGCCACCACGTCGTGCACCCGTCGAAAGTTGGGGTCAAAGCGCCGGTTAAAACCGATCTGGAGCTTGACGCCCGCCTTGTCGACGGCAGCGAGGGCATGATCGATGCGGCCCAGGTCATAGTCGATCGGCTTTTCGCAAAAGATGTGCTTGCCCGCTGCCGCAGCCTCTTCGATCATCTGCGAATGGGTGTCGGTGCTCGAGCAGATCACCACAGCCTGGATCGACGGGTCGTCCATGATGCGGCGGTGATCCTGGTAGGCCGCCGGGATCTGGAGCTGAGCCGCCACCTGCTCGGCGGCGCTGACGATAATGTCGGAGATGGCCACCAGATTGACCCCCGGAACGCGGTAGGCCAGGTGCTCTGCATGAAGCCGGCCGATCCGGCCGGCGCCAATGACGCCGACGTTGAGTTTCTCTGTCATAATAACTCCTTCGAGATTGGTATCCCCCTGCCCTCACCCTGCTGAGGCCAGAGAATGGGAATTTGAGACTAGCTCCCCGGTCAGATGGCCTGGGCGCGCAGCCAGCGCACCGATTCGCCCAGGTAGGTTTCGAGCCAGGGCAGCGAGTCGGGCCCCTTGATGGCCGTAAAAGGATCGGGGCCAGGCGCGGCGCACTCGATCACGATCGGGCCACCAAACCGCACGTCGCGCAGGGCCTCGATCTGCGCCGGGAAATCGGTGTGGCCGCGGCCTACCGCCTGCCGGTTCGAATCGGCGACGTGGTAGAGATAAAGACGATCGCCGGCATGGCGCAGCGCGGCGGCCGGATCGGCCTCTTCGATGTTCATGTGATAGGCGTCGAGCAGCAGGCCCACATTTTCGGCACCCACATCGGCCACAAACTGGAGAGCCTCGGCGGCGGTGTTTAGCAGGTGGGCCTCGTAGCGGTTGAGCACCTCCATGGCCAGGCGCAGGCCCATCGGCCGCGCTCGCTCGGCCACCCGGCGCACCCCTTCGACAAACAGATCATACTCCTCGGCCTGGCTGCTGATGGCCCGGATGCGCCCCACACAACCGTGGCAACCGACCAAGGGCCGATCCAGGGCTGCGGCAAAGTCCAGCAGCCGGTAATAGTAGTCGAGCGCCTGCTGACGGACTGCCGCATCCGGGTGCGGCAGATCGACGTCGGCCGGCGTGAGCGACAACACCTGGAGCCCGTGGCCAGCCAGGATGCGGCCGGCTTTATCCGGCTCGTACAGGCCCAAGTCGCCCATCAACTCGACGCCATCAAACCCGAGCACCTGAAGCCGCCGGGCAATATCGTCGAGCGGCAGCCCTCCAAACATCCAGGTGCAAGAACCAATTGGTCGCATTTTCACCCTCACCCCCGACCCCTCTCCCTCAAGGGAGAGGGGAGATTAGGAATATGTGCCATATTGATGCCAGGCGTCCCACATGGCCATGATGTTTTCCACAGGGACGTTGGCCTGGATGTCGTGCACGGCAGCAAAGACAAAGCCGCCGCCCGGCGCAAGCGCCTCGATGTTGCGCCGCACGTCGTCACGCACCTGCGCCGGTGTGCCGGCACCCAGCACCCGCTGAGTATCGACCCCGCCGCCCCAAAACACCAGGTCGCGCCCGAAATCGCGCTTGAGGGAAACCGGGTCCATGCCCGCTGCCGCAACCTGCACCGGATTGAGGATATCGACGCCAACCTCGATCAGATCCGGGATCAGCGGGCGGATAGCGCCGCAGGAATGGAAAAAGACCTTGACCGGCGCCTGGGCCTTGATAAACTCGAACAGCCGCTTGTGCCGAGGCTTGACCAGCCGGCGATAGGTGACGGGCGAAAACAGCAGCCGCTCTTGCCCTGCCATATCATCGGCCTCGATTACGACGTCGACCAGGTCACCGATCTCGCGCAGCGCCCGCTCCCAGAAAGCGCACTTCCACTCGACTATGCGGTCGAGCATGGAAGCAACCAGGTCCTGATGGATCGCCAGATCTACATAGAAGGGCTCGTAACCGCGCATCCAGGAATAGACTTCGAGGACACCGGAGCACGGCCCCCACAGAGCCACAGCTTTGTCCGCCGCCGCGGCCGCTTCGGCCTGCGCGCGCAAAGTCACAAAGCGCCGGTCGTCGAGTGGGTCGGGAAAGCGAACCGCCTGCATGCCGGCCAGCGACTCGATGCCAGCCAGAGGATGGCGGTACATGTCATAGTAAAACCCGCCGTCTTTGGGCATGCGCCAGCCGATGCCCCACTCGTCGAAATAGGCTTCGTACTCGCCCTCGTCGTGGAATACAAACTCAAAGCCGGAGGCCGGATCGGGCCTGACGGGGGAGACGTCGGCAAGCAGCCGCCCGGCGACGTCATCGTCGACCATGGCCAACTGCTCGGCCATGGCCGCCACGCGAGGCTTGACCGGCGGCAACCCCAGGCGCCGACGCAGATTGCCATAGGCCGTGAGGTGCAGCGTCGTCAGGCCGGTCCCGCCCAGATCGAATGGGACGCGGTCGGGCTCTCGGTGGCTCAGGGCCAGGGCAACGCGTTCTTTCGAGTTCATCTGTCCGGCCTATTTCTCCCGCTCGCCGGTGATCAGATCGGCGATGTCCTTTTCGTCCACCTCGTCGCGCGTGTAGGTGCCCACTAACGTGCCACGGCGGATGACGGTAAAACGGTCGGCCACCTGGTAGACGTGCCCCACGTTGTGGGTAATAAAAATGACCGATAGCCCGCGCTCTTTGGCGTTGAGCGTGTAGTTGATCACCTTGCGCGTCTCGCCCACCGACAGAGCCGACGTCGGCTCGTCCAAGATGAGCAGCTTGGCACCGAAAAAGCGGGCGCGGCCGATGGCGATCGACTGCCGCTCACCGCCAGACAGGCGGCCCACCTTCTCGTTGGGCGAGCGGATGTGAATGCCAATGTCCTTCAGCGCCTCGCGCGCCTGGCGGTCCATCCCGCGCACGTCGAGCCACCGCAGCGGGCCGATGCCAGTCATCAGCTCGCGACCCAGGTAGAAATTGCGGGTGATGCTCATCAGCGGCACCAGGGCCAGGTCCTGGTAGCAGGTCTCGATGCCCAGGGCGCGCGCGTCACGCGGCGAGCGGATATTGACCGGCTTGCCTTCGAAATAGATCTGGCCGCTGGTAGGTGTATGCACACCGGTCAGTACCTTGATCAACGTGGATTTGCCGGCGCCGTTATCCCCCAGCAAGCCGACAACTTCGTGGCGCCCCACGGTGAAATCTACGTTGCTCAGCGCAGTGATAGTGCCAAAACGCTTGGTAATTCCCTCCATGCGAACAACTGGGTCTTGTGCGTAATCCCCCATAATCTTGCCTCCTAGAGACCGGCGTCGGATAAAAGGCCGGCAGGTTGATCGTGGCGACGCGCGCCACTCGCCTGCACTCCACGACTAGCTCGAAGAGCTCTCCCTCAGGCGCAGCAGGCGCTTGATCCCATCGAAGAAAGGTCGCAGCGATCCACCGGTGCGGAGAAAGTTGTTAAAGATCGCAGCGGCCACGATCGTCACACCGACTATGGCAGGAAAGTTGTCGGGCTCGATGATGTCGAGTCGCACCACGCCGGTGCGCAGCATGCTGATAGTCAGGATGCCCAACAACCCGCCGACAATACTGCCCGAGCCGCCGGTGAGCAGAGTGCCACCCACCACCGCGGCCGCGATGGCGTTCAGCTCCTCACCGTCCCCGGTGGCGATGCGGGCCGTGCCATACTGGCTGAACAGCATGACGCCCGCCAAGCCAGCCATCAAACCCGACATCACAAAACAGGCGAACTTGATCCTCTTGACATTCACGCCCTGGGCTGCCGCGGCGCCGGGGTTGCCGCCCGTGGATAGAACGTGATTGCCGAATCGCGTCCGCACGAGGATGAACTGAAACAGGATCACCAGCCCGATCAACCAGAATAGGGATGATCGGAAGTTTGCCCCCGGGACGAGCTGGACCAGCCACTCAAGCTTGCCGTTGAAAAAGGTGTAGATGGGCAGGGTCTTGGCCGTGGTCTGCACCATGTCGCCGGTCGAATAGACCCACAAGGCCCCGCGGTAAATAAACTGCATACCCAAGGTGATGATGAACGACGGGATGCGCGTCCAGTTAAAGATGAGGCCGTTCAGGGCGCCCAACACCGACGGCACGAACAGCGCCACGACGAGCGCCAGGACGGGAGGGTACCCTTGCTGGATCATAGAGCCGAAGAGATAGGCTCCCCAGGCCATCATCGGGCCGACCGACAGGTCGAACTCGCCGGCGATCATGAGCTGGGTCACGCCGATGGTAATGATGCCCGTCAGAGTGGCGGCATTGACAATGCCGGCCCATGCCTCTGCCCGCCGAAAGCTGGGCACCAATATAAAGAACAGGATAAAGACGGTGACCAGGGTGATAACCGGCCCGGCAATGGGTGACTCGAGTACCTGTCGATAGTATATCCTTCGAGCGCCGGGCCTGGGCTCGGCATCCCTTGGGGCTGTAGCCACGTGCTTGCCTCCTGGTGCCGCATGCATCTGGCGGCCTAGTGCCGTCGGTGTCGCATGCTTCTGGCGACCATAATTCTGTCGGCCTGCTTTGGTTACTGACTGGGGGCAACCCCATAGGGTCGCCCCCAGTCAAAAACATCTTTAGCGATACTTGCCGGCAAGCGACTCGACGACCTCCAGGTTGTCCTTGGTGACAAACCCAGGGCCGGTGGCCGTGACCGGCATGGCCGGGCTGATGCCGTAGCGAACCTTGAGCACCAGGTACATGACCGTGCCATAGCCTTGCAGGAACGGCTGCTGGTCAATGCCGAACATCGTCGTGCCGTCCTTGATGGCGGCATTGATCTCGGTGCCCAGGTCGAAGGTGCCATGCTTGACCTTGTCAGGCGACAGGCCGGCTTCCTTGTAGAAAGCGTAGAACGGGTTGGCGCCGTTGGGACCAAGGGTCATGAAGATGTCGGTGTCGGGGTTGGCCGCATAGTAGTCGGCGATGGTCGTCTGCGACGACGCCGGATCGTCGCTGATGGCCAGCACCTCGGCCGAGATGCTCTTTTCCGTCAGCGCGTCGACAAAGCCCTTGCAGCGAGCGTCCAGACCGGTGTGGCCAACCTGCTGGTTGATGCACACACCCTTCTTGCCGCCATTCGCCGCGAGCCGCTGCCCGCCCTGGTAGCCGCCCTGGTACTCATCTTGCCCCAGGTAGCTCATGTAAGCGATGCCATCCTTGGTCGGTCCGCTGCCGGCGTTGTAGGCCATCACCGGGATGCCGGCATCGAGCGCGCGCTGGATCGGGGCGCGGAACAGGTCGGCATCGGTCACGGTCAGGCCAAGGCCATCGGGCTTGGCCGACACGGCCTGGTCGATCAACTGCGCCGTCTTTTCCAGGTCGAACTTGTCCGGGCCAAGGACGGTATAGTCGACATTCATCTGCTCGGCAGCCGTCTTGATGCCGTTCTCGACCACGCACCAGAACGAGTCCCAGGCGCACAGGGCGTGCTGGACCAGGACGAGCTTGACCGGCCGGGCAGAGTCAGCCTGAAAGTCGACGTTCTCTTTGGTCACAAAGCCAGGGCCGGTGCTGGTCACGGGGCCGGCAGGCAGGATGCCATACCGCTTGTCCATGGCCAAGATCATGGCCGCGCCATAGCCTTGCAGGAACGGCTGCTGGTCGATGCCGAACATCGTCGTGCCGTCCTTGATGGCGGCATTGATCTCGGTGCCCAGGTCGAAGGTGCCGTGCTTGACCTTGTCAGGCGACAGACCCGCTTCCTTGTAGAAGGCATAGAACGGGTTGGCGCCGTTAGGGCCAAGCGTCAAAAAGATGTCGGTGTCGGGGTTGGCCGCATAGTAGTCGGCGATGGTCGTCTGCGACGACGCCGGGTCGTCACTGATGGCCAGCACCTCGGCCGGGATGCTCTTTTCCGTCAGCGCGTCGACAAAGCCCTTGCAGCGGGCGTCCAGACCGGTGTGGCCAACCTGCTGGTTGATGCACACACCCTTCTTGCCGCCATCCGCCGCGAGCCGCTGCCCGCCCTGGTAGCCGCCCTGGTACTCATCCTGCCCCAGGTAGGTCAGGTAGGGGATGCCGTCCTCAACCGGGCCCTTGCCGGCGTTGTAGGCGACAACCGGGATGCCGGCATCGAGCGCACGCTGGATCGGGGCGCGGAACAGGTCGGCATCGGTCACGGTCAGGGCGATGGCGTCGGGCTTGGCCGACACGGCCTGGTCGATCAACTGCGCCGTCTTTTCCAGATCGAACTTGTCCGGGCCGAGGATCGTCGCATCGATGTTCATGTCGGTCGCGGCCTGCTTGATGCCGTTCTCGACGGTGCACCAGAACGAGTCCCAGGCGCACAGGGCGTGCTGGACAAAGATGATCTTTAGCCGGGCATCCGGCCCGCCTGCCGTGGCCGGCTCGGGAGCCGTGGTCGCCACAGAGGCCGCCGTGTCCGCCGGAGCGGCAGTCGGTTCGGGCGCTGTCGTGCCGCCGCAGGCAGTCACCAGCATGGTCATCACGACTACCAGGCTCAGCAAACTCACAATCCTTTTTGACATTTCTTCCTCCTCATAGTTGGGTTTTGTACCTCATCCATCGCTTACAGCACACATGGTCTGGCCAGTAACCACCCCCTTTCGTAGAACCCGCTATCCCGGCTCCCAGGCCGGGACCTTCAAGCCTCATGCACCGTAACGGGCAGGTCATTCGTGCCGGCTGAGGTAACTGGTGAGCACCGCCGACACAATCAAGATAAAGCCGGCAACAGCACGGAAAACGTCGACCGACACGCTCAGCAGCACCAGGCCCTGGTCGAGCACCTGCAACAAGAGGATGCCCAGGCAGGCGCCAAAAACGGTGCCCAGCCCGCCGGTCAACTGTACGCCACCGATGACGGCGCCGGCCACAGCGAGCAGCTCCCAGCCAGCACCGCGCATCGGATCGATACTGGTCCTCATGGCAAACTGCATCACCCCGGCCAAGCCCACCAGCAGGCCGGTGAGTGCAAACGCCGACAGCTTGACACGCCGAACAGGCACGCCCTGCGCCAGGGCGGCGCCCGGGTTGCCGCCGACGGCATAGATCCAGTTGCCCCACCGCGTGCGGGTCAGCACGAACCACATCAGCAGGGTCAGCAGGGCAAACCAGACGATCGATAGCCGAAAGTTTCCGGCCGCGTTCAGCGGTCCGTTGAGAATGTCGAACAGCAGCGGCGGAGTGCCCGTGTACTTGGCAAAGTCCGAGCCGCCGAGGCCGCGGGCAATACCCCGGTAGGCCAGCATCGTGCCCAGCGTGGTGATGAACGACGGAATGCCCGACCAGACGACGATGGCGCCATTGATGAAGCCCAGCAGGGTGGAGACGACCAGAGCCAGCAGCATGGCGAGCACAGGCGGCACGCCAGCATTCATGCTCAGAGCGAACACATAGCCGGCGACGGCAAAGTTCGAGCCCACCGACAGGTCAAACTCACCCGAGATCATCAAAACGGCCACGCCGATGACGATGATGCCCAGGTTACTGCCGAACGTCAGAATGTTGGCTAGGGAGTTCGGACTCAGGAAGTTTGGCGCAAAGATGGTGAAAAACAGAAACACCACCAGAAAGCTGCTCAGCGCCACGAGCTCTGGAAGGGCGGCCAGCCGGGAAAGTAGATGCGTCCAACGAAGGCCGAGAGTTGCCACTGGTTACTTACCTCCCTGTGCCGCAGGTATCTGGCGGCCACTCGCCTATGCGTGGGGCCATTCGAGATTCAGCACACAAGGCCTCCTCATGAGGGTCCACTGTGGATTCGCGCACGATTAGTCTACCCTGGACAACAATGTCCCTGGACGGCGTCAGCGAATCCTGACCGCCGGACATCGAGGCGCCTACACCCTCACGGTGGCCATATGACAAGAGGGTCATCATCATCTCCACAGCACTCCGGCCCATCTCCACTTTGGGTTGGGCAATGGTGGTCAGTGATGGGGATATATACAGAGCAAAAGGGATATCGTCAAAACCGACAACGGCCAGATCCCTGGGCACCGAAAGGCCGGCCTGCCGTGCGGCATGGATCAGGCCGATGGCCGTCACGTCGTTGTAGCAGAAAGCAGCCGTGGGCGGCGATGGCAGAGCCATGAGCACAAGCAACGCCCGTTCCCCCCCATCGGCACGGCCGGTGCCCGCCACAACCAGTGCCGGGTCGAAGGGAATGCCCGCCTCTGACAGGGCCTGGCGATAGCCGGTCAGCCGATCCATGTCGTCGCTGTGATCGGCCGGACCGGTCAGATAGGCGATGCGGCGATGGCCAAGCCGGATCAGGTGTTCGGTTGCCAGGCAGCCGCCATGCTGGTTGTCCACGTTCACGGCAAAGGTATACAGCCCGCCTTGCCGGCTGTGGCTGTTGATCAGCACCACCGGCACACCGAGCTGTTCCAGGTAGTGGTGATATAGCGCACCAACCCGCGACGAAGTGACAATGACTCCATCCACCCGTTTGGAGCGCAGCATCTCAACAACCCTTATCTCCCGTTCGGGCTCGGCGTTAGAGCTGACGAGGATGACGGTATAGCCGTGGTCGTGGGCGGTGTTTTCGACGGCTTGAACGATTTCGCCGATAAAGGGGTCGGCAATGGTGGTCACAACAACGCCGATCGTCCTGGTGCGGCCCATAACCAGACTGCGGGCCTGCGCATCGGGGGAATAGCCCATATCACGGGCCAGGCGTTGAATCCGCACCCTGGTTTCGGCGCTCACGAGCGAACTGTCACCCAACGCCCGTGAGACGGTCGAGTGGGAAACCCCTGCTGCCCTTGCGACGTCTTTGATCGAAATAGGAGACATTGCCCCGATTCTGGCATGATGCGCACCCGACTGCTGAGGCCCTCACCTGGAAAGCCCTGGCGCATCTTGCACACGTGTGCAATTATAGCACATTCGACGGAGCTTGTCAAGTACCTGAAAAGTTAAATCTCTGCAATCCCAAGAATATTGGCGATCGCCCTTATCTCGAGCCTACCGGCATTCTTGCCCCCCGCGCCAGACACGGCTATAATAGGCATCGGGCTGCAAAATCTGGATAAAAGGAGACCCTAGCCATGAAAGCTCACGTTGCGCTCGATCACAGCGAAGAACCGATCCGCCTGTTCAAGTCCGACTTTTTCGAGTTCTTTACCCACATCCACCCGGTGGTGGTGCTGGCCATCTATGTGCCGGTGGCGATCTATTTCCTGGTCACAGCCATCATCGGCCAGCCGCCGACAGGCATCTCCAAAGCCATCTACATCCCTGCCGGATTGCTGATCGGGCTCTTCATATGGACCTTTACCGAGTACAGTTTGCACCGTTTCGTCTTTCACTTCCCGCCGCGCGCGCCCTGGCAGGAACGGATCTTTTTCCTCTTCCATGGGGTGCACCATGCCCAACCCAAGATGAAGACACGACTGGTGATGCCCCCACCGGTCAGCATCCCCCTGGCCCTTCTCTTTTATGCTATTTTCTACCTGATCCTGGACGTCGTGTTGGGAGTACCCCACTGGATCGCACCCACCTTTGCCGGGTTCATCGCCGGCTATCTGATCTACGATATGACCCACTATGCCACCCACCATTGGCCGATGCGCAGCGGGTACTTCAAGTTCTTGAAGCGCTACCACATGCAGCACCACTACAAAACGCCAGACAAGCGCTATGGCGTCAGCTCGCCGCTGTGGGACATTGTTTTTGGCACCAAGCCGGCCTCATGACACCAGGACGCACCGCCCGCCTGATCATTGCCGCTGTCCTGATCGTAGCAGCAGGAGTGATTTTGTGGCAATGGGGGCCTGCCATCTGGGCTCTTTTCCGGGATCGGCAGGCCCTCCAGGCGTGGCTGGCTTCCTTTGGGGCCTGGGCGCCCCTGGTCAGCATCGCGGTGAGCACGCTGCAAGTTATCGCCGCTCCCTTGCCCGGACAGGTGACGGGCCTGGTCACCGGATACCTGTTCGGCGTGTGGCTAGGGACGCTCTACAGCCTGCTGGGGGTGATGCTGGGCACGGGGCTAATACTGATTTTGACCCGCCGCTGGGGGCGGCCGCTGGCCGCCAAGCTCGTGCCCGCCGCCCAGCTTGAAAAGCTGGACTATTTGGTCGAGCGCCGCGGCGAGCTGTTTTTCTTCTTGATCTTTTTGCTGCCGCTTTTGCCCGACGACCTGACCTGCTTTGCCATCGGGCTGACCTCGCTGCCTATAGGCCGGATGCTGATCTTGATTGCGCTGGGGCGGTTGCCAGGGCTGATCGCCGCCAGTTGGATGGGCGCCCACGCCAACAGTGTGAGCCCTCTTGGCTGGGGCATCCTGATCGCGGGCGTATGCCTGCTGGCACTGGCCTACTGGCGATGGAGGCAAGCCATAGAAGCCGAGATGCTCGGCTGGCTGGAACGGGTGACGCGGCGCTAGCGACTCACCATCCGGCAGCCCGAGCTTAGGTCCAGCAACCGGTTCCTCTGGCGCCGGCACAGCAGGCACGCTAGATCAGGTTGCGCATGCGGGGATCGAGCAGATCGCGCAGGGCGTCGCCCACGAAACTGAAAGCCATCCCCACCAACGCTACACACAACGTAGGCGCCAACAGCATGATCGGATGGTTGTTGATCGCCATCCGACCATCCAGGAATAGCCCTCCCCAGGTTGTCACAAAGACAGACTGACTGCTGTCGACAACCGGGACCAACCCGATATTCAGATAGCCAAGCACCGCCTCAATCATGATCATGCGCGGGATGGTGAACGCTATCCAGACCACGATCAGGCTCAGGCAATTGGGCAGGATGTGGCGAGCCACAATCCGCCGGTTGGACGCACCGACGGAGCGAGCCGCCTCGACAAATTGGGATTCTTTGATCGACAGCACAGAGCTGCAGGTCAGCCTGGCCAGGCCAACCCACCCGATCAGCACCAACGCCAGAAGCAGCACGGCCAGGCCGTTCATCCACTTGCCAAAGGCCGTCTGGCGGAGTGTGAGCGTGATCAGGATATAGAACATGATGGCAGGGAAGGCATAGAAGACGTCCACTATTCGCATGATCATGCTGCCTTTGCGGCCGCCGGCATATCCGGCGGCGAGGCCGACCAGCGTGCCAACGAAGGCGACAATGGGTGTGGTGCTCAGGCCAATGAACATGGACGCCCGCGTGCCATAGATGAGGCGGCTCAGGATGTCACGCCCAGCCGTGTCTGTCCCCAATAGGAATCGCGCATCGCCGACCTTGCCAGTTGCCGATTCCTTAACCCACGATGGCGGCAGATAAAAACTGCCGAAATTGAGCCTCAGCGGGTCGTGCGGGGCAAGCACGGGGGCCAGGAGCGCTACCAACATGAAGAAAGTGATGACGGTCAGACCAAAGACAGCCCTCTTTTTCCGGATCAGGCGGTGGCGGACGTCTGCCCACAGGCCGCGCGGCGGCCGGCTCAGGGCTGATGTCCCCAGGCTCTCCCTTTTGGGTTGGACGGACCTTGCCATCGACAGACCCTTCCCGCCTATCCAGTCCTGATCCGGGGATCCAACAGACCGTAAGCAAAATCCACGCCCAGATTGACGAGGGTGACAAGCGTCGCATAGACCAGGGTAGCCGACAGGATCAGCGGATAGTCCTTCCACACCACCGAGTCGGTGTAGAGCCGGCCCATGCCGGGAAATCCAAACATCATTTCGATAACGAACGAGCCGGCGATCAGCTCACCGAGGGCAGGGCCGAGAAGGGTTACGACCGGGATCAAAGCGTTCCTGAGCATGTGAGCATTGACGATCGCCCGCTCCGCCAGCCCCTTGGCCCGCGCCGTACGGATATAGTCGGCCCGCATCACGTCCAGCATGGAAGCACGGGTCAGGCGGGCGGTGGTCGCCATTGTGTTCAAGCCCAACACCCCAGCGGGAATGATCCACAACTTGGGCTCGGACCAGGAACGAGGTATTACAGAAAAGCCGACGTGTGCTGAGACGAGAATGGCAATCAAGAACAGGCCAATGACAAAATTCGGCACAGATATGCCCAGGGCGGCGATGAAGGTGATCCCATGATCGATCCATGAGTCCTGCTTGAGGGCAGCGATTACTCCGGCCGGGATACCGACGGCCAGGGCAAACAACAAAGCGAGCGAGGCCAGTCGGATCGAATAGAAGAAACTGCTTTGCCAGAAGGGTTTGCCCTCCGGGGCACCGAACAGCATACTCTGCGCCGTGTTACCCCGCTGCCGGTAGGAAGGCCCCAGATCGCCACAGATCAGCCCGCACACGAATTCCCCGTTGTCATCCAGATCACCCAAGACATACCCCATAAACTGGCGCCACAGAGGCTTGTCCAGGCCGAAGCGATGATAGAGCAGCTTTCGCGTGGCCTCGTCCATGGATATGCCGGACATGGCAGGTTTCTGCAGGCTGGTATCCCAGGGGCCACCCGGGGCAGCATGTAACAACAGGAAAGCCATGAGTATGACGGCAAACAACACCGGCAGCGTCCAGAGCAGGCGGCGGACCAGGAGTAGAGCCATTTCACCTTCTGTATCGGCGGCTTGCAAGTGGCAAAGGGCAGGGTGCGATGTCTACCGCATCCCTGCCCTACCGATCAGTCAATCCCAGAGTTGTCCTGGCCCTCTCGCAAGGGCATTCTCACCATCGCTAAGAAGCTACCTCGTCCAGCTCAATGCCTTCGACCCTCGAGCTGGTCTTGCGCCGAGGGGATGTCTTTTTGCTGCTTGCGGGCTTTTTGGCCGAGCTCTTGGGTTTTTTAGCCGTGCTGGCAGGTTTCTTGGCCGTGCTCTTGGGTTTTTTCGCCGCGCTTTGCTTGGCCGTCTTGCCGGTAGTTTTGGGCTTTTTCTTGGCCGGCTTTTTGACCGTTTTCTGTTCCTTCTGCCCCATCAGCATGGCCAGCACCTTTTGCAGCGCCTTGATCGCCGTATCGGTGTCCAGACCTGTCTTGGCGGCCAGCTCTTGCGGCATTCCGGTAGAGCGCAGGTACTCCTGATCCAACCCCTGTTCGGTGTTCAACTGCGCGGCCATGGCATCCAGGTCCAGGCTCTCGCCTATCCCGCCCGATCGCATCACCGGGCCTCGCCCTGCCGACCGTCCGCTCAGCAGCTTGTTAAGCACGAAACCGATGATCGCTTGAGCCAGCCCAGAAGACAGGTTCAGCCCGCCGCTGTCAACCGCGCCGCTGTCGCTGTCAACCTGGCCGCCGCCCATGAGAGAGCCTAACAGGCCGCCCATCAAGCCGGAACCCGACCCACTGCTGCTGCTGCTGCCAGCACCGCCGCCCAATAGGGAACCAAGCAGGCCACCCATCGACCCGAGGCCAGCCTCACCGCCGCTGTCGGCCACGCCACCACCACCGCCGGCCTCAGCGCTGTCCAGCAAAGAGCCCAACCCGCCGGCCGGCATCCCAGAACCCTGGCTGCCGCCGCCGGCGCCCAGGCCGCCGCCCAGGAGGGAAGCCAGCAGGTCACCCGGCACGCCGGCGCCCTGGCTATCACTGCTCTCGACTGCGCCGCCGCCCATGCCGCCGCCCAGAAGGGAAGCCAGCAGACCTCCCATCGGGCTCGAGCCCTGGCCGCTGTCGCTCTCGACCGGGCCGCCGCCCATGCCACCGCCCAGCAGGGAGCCCAACAGCCCTCCCATCGATCCGAGGTCCTCAGCGCCGCCGCCGGCGCCGGCCACGCTGCCGCCACCGCCGGTCTCTGGGCTATCCAGAAGGGAGCCTAACCCACCGGCCGGCATCGCAGGGCTCCCCTGACTGCTACCCTGTGACGCGCCCATAAGACTGCCGAGAAGGCTGGAGAGGTCAACTCCTCGCTCGCCCTCTTTTTCCTCATTTTTGTCATCTGCACTCATCGCGTTTGCATTCCTCCTTCAAGGGAAAATTCGCCCCGTCGCCAGTGCATTATAAACGATCCCGGTCCAAATTGCCAATCTGCCGGCAAATGCGGCGCAACCAGTTCAAGGGATCGGGAGATCCAATCCCGACTTGGTTTTTCGCCGAAAGGATGGTAGAATGGCACAGCAGCCAAATCTTGCGACTGGGGAGCAGCCGGCTACAATGAGCAGATCACAACTGTCGAATACAGTCCTTTGCCTTCACCCCGATGACGACATCGCCATCGCCAGGGTCGATCTACAACCGGGCGCGGCGCTGGCCGATCCGCCAGACGGCCTGGCTGCGCGGCAGCATATCCCCACCGGCCACAAGGTGGCGCTGAAGGCGATCGCCGCAGGGAAGCCGGTGCGCCGTTATGGCCAGATCATTGGCCTGACCAGGCAGACCATCCTCCCCGGCGAATGGGTCCACACCCACAACCTGGGTGTGGCAGGGCTGGAGCGGGACCCTGCTTTTGGCATTGATGCCCGGCCGGTGTGTTATGTGCCCGAGGCCGAGCGCCGCACCTTTCTGGGCTACAAACGGCCAGACGGCCGTGCCGGCACCCGCAACTATATCGCCGTGCTCTCAACCGTCAACTGCTCGGCCCACGCCGCCCGCGAGATTGCCCGCCATTTCACGCCCGAGCGGCTGGCCGCTTTTCCCAACGTCGACGGGGTCATCGCCCTGACCCACACCCTGGGCTGTCCGGTGGAATACCTTCTATTGCAGCGGACTCTGGCCGGGATGGCCCGCCACCCCAACGTCGGCGGCTACCTGCTCGTCGGCCTGGGCTGCGAGACGAACCAGGTAGCCACCCTGGTCGAGCGCCACGGACTGCACGGCGGCCCGCGGTTCGCCATCCAGGAAATGGGCGGCCTGCGCCGGACGGTGCAGGCCGGCATCGCCGCCGTCGAAGCCATGCTGCCGGCAGTCAACGCCGCCCAGCGCACTCCCCTACCGATCGCAGAGCTGACGCTGGCCGTCGAGTGCGGCGGCAGCGATAGCTGGTCGGGCGTGACCGCCAACCCGATAGTCGGCCTGGTCGCCGATGAGCTGGTCCGCCAGGGCGGAGCCGTCGTCGTGGCCGAAACGCCCGAGATCTATGGCGCCGAGCACCTGCTCACCCGCCGCGCGGCCACGCCCGAGGTCGGCCAGAAGCTCCTAGACCAGGTGCTCTGGTGGGAAGAGTATGCCCGCCGCATGGGGTTCGATCTGGACGCCAACCGCAGCGCAGGCAACGAGGCTGGCGGCCTGACCACTATCTGGGAAAAGTCGCTGGGGGCGGTGGCCAAGGCCGGCAGCACGCCGCTGTACGGCGTGTACGACTATGCCGAGCCGGTGACAACCCGAGGCCTGTCCTTCATGAACACACCAGGCTACGACCCGGTCTCGGTAACCGGCCTGGTGGCAGGCGGCTGCAATCTGGTGCTGTTTACCACGGGCCGTGGCTCGGTCCTTGGATCCAAGCCGGCGCCGTGCCTCAAGATCAGCACCACTTCGGACCTGTGCGCGCGGATGGCCGACGACATCGATTTCGACGCCGGGCGGGCGCTAGCCGGAGCCGGCCTGGCCGGTCTGGCCGACGAGCTGCTTGACCTGGCGATCGCCGTCGCCTCGAGCCGGCCGTCCAAGAGCGAGGCCCAGGATGTCGGCGAGGCCGAGTTCGTTCCGTGGGATCGGGAGGGGATGTTATGATCGACACAGAAACTGCCGCCGCCTACGGCGGTCCCGGCTGGTCGCCGCGCACAGCGTCGCTCCGCCATGAGATTGGCCGATTGTGGGCCCAATGCGGCGTCGACAGCGAATGGGCGCCGCTCAAGGCGATCCTCCTCCACCCACCCGGTCCCGAGCTGGCAGAAATGGCCGATCCCGACCAGGTTCAGATGCTCGACCGCCCGGACGCCGGTCGCGCCCGGGCGCAGCACGAAGCCCTGGCCCAGGCATATCACGACGCCGGCGTGACAGTTTATTATGTCGAGTCCGATCGCTCGCCGCCGCCCAACCTGATCTTTGTCGCCGATCTAATGTTCATGACCTCTGAAGGGGCGATCGTCGGCCGGCCGGCTTCGACCGTCCGGGCCGGCGAGGAACGCTTAATCGCCCGCCGTCTGGCCGAGCTGGGCATCCCTATCCTGCGCACCGTGCGCGGCAGCGGCACATTCGAGGGCGCCGATGTCGCCTGGATCAATCCCCACACTGTCCTGCTGGCAACCGGGCTGCGGACCAACGCCGAGGGTGCGGCCCAGGTATCTGGTCTGCTGGGTGAAATGGGCATAGAGGTCGTCCAGGTCGGGCTGCCCTACGGGACGATGCACTTGATGGGCACACTTCGCTTTGCCGGGCCTGACCTGGCGGTCGCCTGGTCAGGGCGGGTGCCCTATGCCGCCGTCGAGGCGCTGCGGGCGCGGGGTTATACGGTCCTCTTTTCCCCCACTAACGACGAGATCCGGCGGCGCATGGCGCTCAATTTCGTGACGCTCGGCCCACAGCGTATCCTAATGGCCGCCGGCAGCCCGATCAGCCAGCGCTTCTTCGAGGAAGCCGGCATCGCCTGCCACACGGTCGCAGTGGATGAGCTGATTAAAGCCGCGGGCGGCATCGGCTGCCTGACCGGCATCCTTGAGCGCGAGCCGGGCTAGACAGATCACCGGTCCCGCATGCCTGTGCCGGATGCCGCCTGTGCCGCATACTTCTGGCGGATTCCCGTCGTACCGACATGCAAGGCCACCTGCGGCTGCGAAGCAGAGAATCGTCCCCAGGCCGGGGTAAAGGGTTTGCGGGATCGTCGAGGCGGTGGTATAATTCGCCGCGTTGGCCAAGACCGATGACGTCTGAGGTGACGGTGAAAGACTGGAAGCAGTTGCTGGGACCACTGCGCGTCGACTTTTTGTGGATGGACGCGGCATGTGTTCTATTGGGCTGGGGAGCTGCTGCGTGGGGCTATGGGCGAGTCAACCTCGGGCTCGTGTTCCTGGCCTTCGTGGGGGCCCTTGCCGCACACGTCAGCGTCAATGCCTTTAACGAGTATTTCGACTTTAGGACCGGCCTGGACGAAAGAGCAGGCCGGACACCCTTTAGCGGCGGCAGCGGCACGCTTCAGCAGCGGCCCGAGCTGGCACGTTGGGCGCTCGGCGCGGCTGTGGGCACCCTGGTCCTCACTGCCGTGATCGGCCTGTTTCTGGTCTACCTCCAAGGTTGGGAGCTGATACCGATCGGCGTGCTCGGGCTGTTCGTCATCGTCGCCTATACCCCGTGGCTTACCCACCATCCGCTGCCCGCCTTGCTGGCCTGCGGTTTTGGCTTTGGCACGCTGATGATCAACGGCACCAACTTTGCGCTGACCGGAGGTTTTTCGTGGACGGCATTCACCGCTTCGATGATCGAGTTTTTCCAGGGGAACGCGCTGTTGATCCTAAACCAGTTCCCCGACGTCGAGGCCGACCGGGCCGTAGGCCGGCGGAACCTACCGATCGTCGTCGGCCGACAGAAGAGCAGCTACGTCTATGCCTTGCTCCTGTTGGCCATCTACCTGACCGCGGCCTCGGGTGTAGCGCTGGGTACTCTGCCCTGGCCTGCGCTGCTGGTTTTTCTGAACTTGCCGGTCGCCGTTCGCGCCGCCCGGGGTGCCATCCGCAATGCCGAGGATACCCAAAAACTGATGCCCACCCTAGTCGACAATGTCATCCTCAACCTGAGCACACCGGCGCTCACAGGCACCGGGCTGCTGCTCGCCGCTCTATTTCGCATATAAACAAATCCTTGAGGGAGGGATAACATGCTCGCAATCACCAATGGAAAAGTATTGACTATCACCCAGGGCACCTTTGACATCGGCACGGTGCTGATCGACAACGGCAAGATCGCCGCTGTGGGCCCGGATGTGACAATTCCGCCCGGCGCCGAGGTGTACGACGCCGCCGGCAAAGTGGTCATGCCCGGTCTGATCGACGCCCACTGCCACACCGCTGTGTTCGCCGACGGTGTGGGCTGGGAGCACTCCGACGGCAACGAGATGACCGACCCAATCACTCCCCACATGCGGGCCCTCGACGCCGTCCACCCCGAAGACATGGCGTTCAGAGACCTGATCGCTGCCGGGGTGACCACCATACTCACCGGTCCCGGCTCTGGCAACCTGATCGGCGGCCAGGGGATCTGCCTCAAGACCGTGCCCAAGCCGACCGTCGACGAGATGATCCTGATGGAGCCGGCCGGCATGAAGATGGCCCTCGGCGAAAACCCCAAGCGGGTCTACGGCGACCAGAAAAAGATGCCCTCCACCCGGATGGGCAACGCCGCGGTGCTGCGCGCCGCGTTGGTCGACGCCCAGAGCTATTTGACCAAGTGGCAGCGCTATGAAGAAGAACTGTCCGCTTACCAGGCCAAGGCCGACGCCGGGGACGAGAAAGCCGAGCCACCCAAGCCGCCCGACCGCGACCTGAAGCTGGAAGCGCTCGGCAGGGTGCTGCGCCGCGAGCTCAAGGCCCGCGTCCATGCCCACCGCGCCGACGACATGCTGACCGCCATCCGCATCGCCGAAGAGTTTGGCCTGGATCTGACCCTGGAGCACGCCACCGAAGGCTATAAAATCGCGCCGATCCTGGCCGCCAAGGGCATCCCGGTCACCGCCGGCCCGATCCTCTTTTCGCGGGCCAAGGTTGAGCTGCGCGAGATGACGCCCAAGAACCCCGGCCTGATGGCCCAGGCGGGCGTCAAGGTCGCCATCCAGACCGACGAGATGTCGGCGGTCCAATACCTGGCCCTCAACGCCGCGCTGGCGGTGCGCGAGGGGATGACCGAGGAGGCAGCGCTGCGGGCCATCACCATCAACGCCGCCGAGATCATCGGCGTCGCCAACCGGGTGGGCAGCCTAGAGCCGGGCAAGGACGCCGATGTGGTGGTATTCAATGGCCATCCGTTCGACTATCGGACTGTGGCCGAGCTGGTAATCGTCGATGGGCAAGTGGCATACAAGCGATCGTAGCGGGCAGGCCCGGGGAGCTGGTCGGAGGTCAAGGGTTGGAGATTAAAAAGCAAAAGCCTCTCCCAGGCAGCGCGCGGATCGTGCTGCGCTGCCTGGGCTACCTGCGGCCCTACCGCCGCATGGTAGCAGGCACCTACACGGTGATGTTGGGCATCACCGCTTTGGCGCTGCTCATCCCCCAGTTCATCCGTTGGATCATCGACGAGAGCATCCGAGGCGAGAACATCACTCTGCTCGGCTGGTCAGTGCTGGCCCTGCTGGGCCTGACCCTGGTCAAAGGCGTGCTGACCTTTTTCGAGGGCCGCTGGAGCGAGATAGCGTCGCAGGGGGTGGCCTATGACCTGCGGAACGCCATCCACCTCAAGCTGGCCGGGCTGTCCTTCTCCTACCACGACCGGGCCGAAACCGGTCAGCTGCTGTCCCGCGCCGTGCAGGATGTGGACCGCATCCGCTTCCTGACCGGCCGCGCTGTGCTGCGACTGATAGAGGGCTCGGTCCTGCTGCTGGGCACCACGGCGGTGCTGCTGTGGATGAACCCGCGCCTGGCGCTCCTGGCATTGGCCACCATGCCCTTCCTAACCTACGTGGCCTACCGCTTTAGCCGGGCCTACCGGCCCCTGTCGCTGGCGATCCAGCAGCAATTGGGGGTGGTGACCACTCGCCTGGAACAGAACCTGCGCGGCGCCCGCGTCGTCAAAGCCTTCGCCCAGGAAAGAGCCGAGATCGCTCACTTTGACCGCGAGAACGATCTGTGGTTCAACCTATCGGCCCGCGCCGCCCGCCTGCAGGCGATCAACACGCCGCTCATCGACCTGATCGCCAGCATTGGCGTCGTGCTGATCCTGTGGGCCGGCGGAGCACAGGTCATCGACGGCCGCCTCAGCTTGGGTGAGCTAGTAGCTTTTACCACCTATATGGGCCAGCTTGTCAACCCTATCCGCCGCATAGGCATGATCATCCCCGTGCTGGCCATCGCCGCTTCCGCCGGCCAGCGGATCTTTGACATCCTTGACGCCGAGTCTGAGGTCCAGGATGCTCCCGGCGCCGTGCCCCTGCCCGCGGTGCGCGGGCACGTTCGTTTCGAGGGGGTGTCGTTCGCCTATTTTGGCCGCCACGGCGTGTTGAAAGATCTGACCTTCGAGGCACTGCCGGGCCAGGTGATCGCCCTGCTGGGCATGACCGGCTCTGGCAAGTCGACCATCACCAGCCTGATCCCGCGCTTTTACGACCCGACGCGCGGGCGGATCACTATCGACGGAAATGACATCCGCAGTGTGACGATCAACTCGCTCCGCGACCAGATCGGCATTGTCCTTCAGGAAACAACCCTATTCGCGACCACAATCCGGGAAAACATCGCCTTTGGCACCCCAAACGCGACCGAAGAAGAGATCGTGGCCGCAGCACAGGCTGCCCAGGCTCACGAGTTCATCATCGAAACACCAGAAGGCTATGACACACTGGTCGGCGAGCGCGGCGTCACCCTGTCGGGCGGGCAGAAACAGCGGGTGGCTATCGCCCGCGCCCTGCTCAAGGACCCGCGCATCTTGATCCTGGACGACGCCATGTCGAGCGTAGACACCGAGACCGAGCAGTTGATCCAGATCGCCCTGGAGCGGCTGATGCGCGGCCGGACCTCATTCGTCATTGCCCAACGACTCAGCACGGTCCGCACGGCCGACCTGATCCTGGTGCTGGACAAAGGGCAGATCGGTGCACGCGGGACACACGATGAGCTGTTGCGAACCTCGGGGCTATATGCCGAGATCTATGAGCGGCAGTTGAGGAAAGACTGAGCCATGAGCTTTTCCATCGGCGCGACTGGTCCGAACATGGGCCCGCGGGGGGCGATTGAGAGTTTCGGCGACGGGGTCGACGAGGGCAGTCTCGCTTTTGACCGGCACGTCGTGCTCAGGCTACTAGCCTACTTGCGGCCTTATCGGCGGCGTATGGCCGCCGCCTTTGGCCTGACGCTGGCCACCACCGCCCTGAGCCTGGTTAGCCCCTACCTGACCAAGGTCGCCATCGACGGCTATATCACCCAGGGCGACGCCGGCGGCCTGGCCCGCGTCGCCGCGCTGATGATCGCCGCCCTGGTCGCGCTCTTCCTGGCCTCGGCGGGGCAGCAGTACCTCCTATCATGGGTGGGGCAGCGGGTTCTGGCTGCGCTGCGCAGCCAGCTCTTCCGTCACCTCCAAGGACTGCCGCTGGGCTACCACGACACCCACATCGTCGGCGTGACCATCTCGCGGGTCATCAACGACGTGGGGGTGATCAACGAGCTGCTGTCTCAAGGGCTGGTGACCCTGATCGGCGATAGCCTGCTGCTGGCCGGCATCATCGCCGTCATGCTGTCGATGAGCCCTCGCCTGGCATTGTTGGCCTTTAGCGTCCTGCCGCTGATGCTGCTGGCCACATTCCTCTTTGCCCGGCGGGCCAAGGTCGCCTTCCGCCAGACCCGCGCCCGGATCGCCGCCGTAGTGGGCGACCTGGCCGAGGACCTGTCGGGCATGCGGGTCATCCAGGCCTTTGCCCAGGAAGAAGCCTCGCACGAGCGGTTCGACGAGGTGAACCGAGCCAACCGCGACGTTACCATCTCAGCCATGTCGCTGTCGTTCATCTTTTTGCCCACGGTCGAGTTCCTGGGGATGTTGGCCACGGCCGTTGTGCTCTGGTTCGGCGGCCTGGCCGTGGCCCGCGACGAGCTGACGCTGGGCATCGTCGTCGCCTTTCTGTCATACGTTACCCGTTTCTTTACGCCAATCCAGGAGCTGAGCCAGCTCTACACTACACTCCAGGCGGCCATGGCCGGCGGCGAGCGGGTGCTGGACCTGCTCGATACCGAACCCGAGGTCCAGGACCGCCCCGACGCCGCCGACATGCCGCCCATCGCCGGCCGGGTGGAGCTGCGGAACGTGTCATTTTCCTACCGGGGCGACACCCGGGTCCTCCACGACATCAACCTGGCCATCGAGCCGGGCCAAACGGCCGCGCTGGTCGGGCCGACCGGCGCCGGCAAGACGTCGATCGCCAACCTGATCGCCCGCTTGTACGACGTGACCGACGGCGCGGTGCTGATCGACGGCATGGACGTCCGCGACGTGACCCAGCACTCGCTGCGGCAGCAGACCGGGCTGGTGCCACAGGACCCGTTCCTGTTCACCGGGACGATCGCCGACAATATCCGCTTTGGCCGCCCCGATGCCGACGACCAGGTCGTGGAGGAAGCCGCCCGGCTGGCCAATGCCCACGACTTTATCTCCGCCCTGCCCGACGGCTATCAGACCCAAATCCTGGAAGGCAGTGCCAACCTATCGGTCGGCCAGCGGCAGCTCATCTGCATCGCCCGGGCCGTCCTGGCCGATCCGCGGCTCTTGATCCTGGACGAAGCCACGTCCAGCGTCGACACGGTGACCGAAGTGCTGATTCAGGAGGCGCTGCAGCGGCTCCTGGCCGAGCGGACGGCGGTGGTCATCGCCCACCGGCTGAGCACGGTGCGCAACGCCGACATGATCTGCGTCGTCCAGGCCGGCCGCATCGTCGAGCGAGGCACGCACCAGGACCTACTGGCAAGCGGCGGCCTGTACCGGGAGCTCTACGAGCGGCAATTCGTCGACCTGTAGTGCTCTAGCTGTGACCTGTCTGAACCTCCCGTAGCACAGCGAAGCGGAGAATCTCGCTGCAACCCCAAACCCTAAAAGGGGGCAGGGTCGTGGGTTTCATTTCCCGATAATCTGTGGTATAATAAACCAGGGGGAAGGGACCATGGAAACCAGCAACCCGGATCCATGCAGTGAGCTACAGCCGCCCAAGCGAAATCACTATTTCGCCGGCAAGCTCCTCGGCGTGCAGGACCTTCAAGACGAACAGGCCTATTTCGTCGCCAAGGACAGCCGGCACGCCCGCTATTTGCACGGCTATGGTGTGGTGTGTGGCCTGCGCGTCCGGCCCACCGACCCACCACAGCCATGGCGAGTGATCGTTGAGCCAGGGCTGGCGCTGGATCCCTGTGGGCGAGAGATCCTGGTTCCTCAACCGGTCGAATACCGGTTGAGCAGGCCGGACCAACGCGGGCCGATCTACCTGGTCATCGAATACTGCGAGGAAGGGACAGACCCGATCCCTGTGCCGGGGTCACCGGATGACCCACAGAATAACCTCGAGCCATCGCGGATCGTGGAGGCGTTTCGGCTGAACCTTCGACACGACCCACCCGCCAGAGAGGATGACCTGAGCTGGCAGCTAGCCGACGTGCTGGCCAACGCCATCCGCGATAGGGCTGAGCCGGAGACATTGCACAACCTGCTGGCCGAGTTTGTGAGCCGACCATGCCGGCCGCGCTGGCATGAGGTAGCCGTAACCTTGGCCCAGATCGATCTGCCGGCCGAGGGTCCAATCACCAAGGCCGCTGTAGACAACTACAGCTATCGCCCTGTGGCGCTATCAGCCGGGCAGGCATTGGAGTTACTACTGGGCGCGATCCGTCTTCTAGGAGGTGAAAGGTGAAACCGTTTCGAAAGCATGTCGCATTGGCGGTTGACGGTGGCGGTATCCGCGGCACCATGGTGGCCAAGGCGCTGGCCGTCGTCGAGGCCGAGCTGGGCAAGCCCTGCTCGGACCTGTTCCACCTATCGGCCGGCACTTCGACCGGCAGCATCATCTCGGCGGCCATTGCCGCCCACGTCCCGGCAGAACGCATGCACGACCTGTACGTCCGGCTGGGAGGCACGATATTCAAGAAATCATGGCGCACCATCTGGCCGCTGGCCCTGTACAAGTACCCCAGCGAGCCGCTCACGGCTGCGCTGCGCGATACACTGGGCGAGCTGACCATGGGCGACCTGCCGCCGTTCAACGTGGTCATCGCCATCCGCGACGTGAAGGACAACCGCAGCCTCTTTATCAAAACCGGGAAGGACGAATACACAGACATGAAGCTGTGGTACGCGGTGCTGTGCAGCAGCTCAGTGCCGACCTATTTCCCGGTGGTGGATGACCGCTACGTGGACGGTGGGGTCGGGGCCTATACCAACCCCGTCTACCTGGCTGCATGGGAGGCCGCCTACCGGCTGGGCTGGGACCAGAAAGAGACGACCCTGATCAGCATCGGCACGGGACGCGCGCCGGCCGTGCCGAAATCAGCCCGCCCCAGCCGCATGAATCCGCTACAGTGGATCCGCCCGCTGGTCGACACCTTTCTCTCCGACTCGAGCGACCTGCAGGTCCGCCTGGTGCGGCAGTTCTTCCCCGATCTCGACTTTCGCCGCTTCCAGGTCGATCTGGACCCGCCGATTGAGATGGACGATCCAAAGGGGATCCCGGCCTTGACGCAGTTGGGTGAAAAGCTGGGCCAGATGATCCTCAACGACCAGATGGATGCCGAGGCGATGCAGTTGCCCACCTGGCTGCTGCCCACCCCTTAACGCCATGCCCATTGGTCGCTTTTATGCCGGGATCGGCGCCCTCTTGTGGCGTCCATCCGATGGCCGCTACCTCGTGCTCAAACGGTCCGAAGCCAAGGATGCCGGCGCCGGCACCTGGGAGTGCGTCTCCGGGCGGGTGGACCAGGGCGAAGGCTTTAGCGAGGCCGTACACAGGGAGGTCGGCGAAGAGCTGGGGCTGCAGGTGCAAGTCGACTTTATCGTCGGCACCGAGCACTTTTATCGAGGTGAAGCCAGGCCGGAGAACGAGCTGCTCCTGGTCCAGTTCTGCTGCTCGGTCCAGGAGCCGGTAGAGATCGCGCTCAGTTGGGAGCATTCTGAGTGTCGTTGGGTTACGGCCCAGGAAGCCGAACAGCTACTCCCTCCGGGCTATTGGCTCGGCAAGGTGATCGGGCGCGCCGAGGCGATCCGAGCCATGCTGCCGGCAGAGCTGCTGGAATACTACAGGGTGCAAGGCTTCGAGCTGTGAGCTAGTGGCCGGAAACCGGTCATCGTGGTCGATCAAAAACCACTGCACTTGCCCACCTGCCCCTTTGCCTTTGCCGCCGCGCACCTTTTGAGGTACAATGCCCCGGTTGTGTCATCTGCTCTTCCGGCACAGGTGAGGAATTGGCAAGCAAGCGCGAGTTCAAGCCACAAAAGGAATACCGCTACAACCGGTCTGGGCCGGCGCGCTGGATATGGTCGCACGCCCTGCGATACCCGCTCTTCCCCCTGGGCACCATCCTGGCCGCCATACTCAACAACTATTTCTACAGCTCCAACCAGGTAAACATCGGCCGCGCCTTTGATCTGATCACCACGCCCGGCTGGGCGTCGCCGGCGCTGCTGGCCATCGCCCTGACCATCTTTGGTTTTGCCGTCGGCCAGGGGCTGACCGGGCTGATGCGCAACTATACGGTCGAGTTCACCGCCCAGAAGGTGGAGCGGGACTCGCGTGATGAGCTGTATGCCAGCTTGCTGGGCAAGAGTCAGACATTCCACGGCCGGCAGCGGATCGGCGATATCATGGCCCGGGCCACCAACGATGTGCGCATGCTCAACATCATGTTCAGCCCCGGCATCATGCTAATCACCGATTCGGCGCTGGGAATAGTCCTGCCCATCGTGTTGATTGCCCGCCTTAACCCCACCCTATTGCTGGTACCATGCATCTTTCTTGTTCTGCTGGCCGTGACGCTGATCGACTATAACCGGCGGCTCAACCCGGTGAGCATCGCCCTGCGCGAGCAGTTTGGCGACATGAACGCCGGCCTGGCCGAAGCGATCGCCGGCATCGAAGTGGTCAAGGCCAACGCCATGGAGCGCTACGAGTGGACTAAGTTCGTCGGCAACGCCCGGCTGTACCGCGACTATTTTGTCAAGCAGGGTGGCATCCAAGCCCGCTACCTGCCCGGCTTGATGTTCAGCCTGGCCTGGGCCGCCGCCCTGCTGCACGGACTGTTGCTCTACCGGGCCGGCGGGTTGACATTGGGCGAGGTGATCTCCTTCATGGGCCTGATGAACGCGCTGCGTTTCCCCACCTACATCTCGATATTTACGTTCAACTTGGTCCAGTTGGGCGTCGCCAGTGCCAGGCGGATCCTGGAGCTGATCAACACCGAGACAGAGCTGGACGAGAATGTGGCAGGCACCACCAGGCCGATCCGCGGCGAAGTGGTCTTTGACCGGGTCAGCTTTGCCTACGACGGCAACCCGGTGATCCAAGACGTGAGCTTTGTGGCTCAGCCGGGCGAGACGATCGCCATCGTCGGCCAGACCGGCTCGGGCAAGACGACGATGACCCGGTTGATCAACCGCATCTTTGACGTGACCGGCGGGCGGGTTCTGGTCGACGGGATCGACGTCCGCGATTGGAACCTAGAGTCGCTGCGGTCCCAGATTTCAACCATCGAGCAGGACGTGTTCCTCTTTTCGCGAACCCTCGCCGAGAACGTCGCCTTTGGCGTGGCCGACACGACTAAGGAGGCCATCAAGCAGGCAGCGCAGGAGGCGCAGGCACACGAGTTCATCACCAGCTTTCACGACGGCTACGAGACAGAGGTCGGCGAACGGGGCGTGACCCTATCAGGCGGACAACGGCAGCGGATCGCCATCGCCCGCGCCTTCTTGACCGACCCGCGCATCTTGATCCTGGACGACAGCACCAGCGCCATCGACAGCGCCACCGAGGACCAGATCCAGCGAGCCATGCGTCGCATCAGCAGCCAGCGAACCACCTTCCTGATCACCCACCGGCTCAGCCAGATCCGCTGGGCCGATCGCATCCTGGTTCTGCGCCAGGGCCGCCTCGTCGACCAGGGCACCCACGACGAGCTGCTCGCGCGGAGCCCCGATTACAGCCGCATCTTTGCCAGGTGTGAATAATGGGCTTTGTTCTTGACGGACTCGACACCGAAGCCTACGACCGCAATTATAGCGATCGCGAGCTGGTCGCGCGCATCGTGAGCTATTTCAGGCCCCACAGTCGGCAGATGGCGGTAGTAGGGCTGATGATCTTTATGAACTCGGCGGCCGGCACAGGTGGTCCAATCCTGATCTCCAAGGGGATCGATCTGATGGCGCAGGCCCCATCGCTAACCGCGATCCTGCTGTTGGCCGGCGGCGTCCTGCTGTTGGGAGCAGCGGGCTGGGGGTTCAACTATGCCCAGCAATGGCTGTCAGCACGGGTGGTCGGCGACGTCGTGCTCAAGGTGCGCGAGGATGTGTTTAGAGCCATCATCCACAACGATCTGTCATTTTACGACGAGCATCCATCGGGCAAGATCGTCAGCCGGGTCACGTCAGACACTCAGGACTTTGCCGAAACGGTGAACCTGACGGTCAGCCTCCTCAGTCAGGTACTGCTGGTGGTCATCCTGTCGGTGGTGCTGGTCGGCATCAACCCATGGCTGACATTATTGCTATTGGCAATGACGCCTTTTGCCGTGGCGTTGGCCCTCAGCTTCCGGCGCATCGCCCGCACCGTCACCCAGCATGCCCGCCGGGTGACGGCCAAGATCAACGCCCAGATTCAGGAGTCGATCAGCGGCATCGTGGTCGCCAAGAGCTTTCGCCAGGAGCACGCCATCTATGACACCTTCCAGGCCAACAACCGCCAGGCATACCAGGTCGGGCTGCGGCGCGGGCTGACCCTCAACACCATCTTCCCGGTGCTGACCATGGCCTCAGGGTTGGGGATCGCCTCGCTGGCCTATGCCGGCGGCCTGGTCATACGTGGCGGAGGGATGAGCCCCGGCAACTGGTACCTGTTCATGCAGGCAGTGGGGTTCTACTGGTGGCCGATGCTCAGCATCGCCTCCTTCTGGAGCCAGTTCCAGGACGGCCTGTCGGCAGCAGAGCGGGCCTTTGCCCTGATCGACGCCCAGCCCAAGGTGGTCCAGACCGCCGCTGAGCCGGTGGACCGGCTGGACGGGCGGATCGAGTTTCGCAATCTCGAGTTCACCTACACCGGCAATGAGGTGGTGCTGCCCGGTTTTTCGCTCGACATCCAGCCCAGGGAAACGCTGGCGCTGGTGGGCCACACCGGCGCGGGCAAGAGCAGCATCGCCCGGCTGATCGGCCGCTTCTACGAGTTTCAGGGAGGAGATCTGCTGATCGACGGCCGCGACATCCGCCGGCTCGACCTCCAGCAGTACCGCCATCACATCGGCGTCGTCCCCCAGGAGCCGTTCCTCTTTTCCGGTACGGTTCGCGACAACATCCGCTACGGCCGCCCTGATGCCTCCGACGAAGAGGTGCGCGAAACAGCAATGCGCATCAGCAAAGGCGAGTGGCTCGACGGCCTGTCGGCCGGGCTCAATACCGACGTAGGCGAGCGAGGGGCCAACCTGTCGATGGGCCAGCGGCAGTTGGTGGCGCTGGCCCGGGTGCTGCTCAAGGACCCGGCCATCTTTATCCTGGACGAGGCGACGGCCAGCGTCGACCCATTTACCGAGACGCAGATCCAGGAAGGGCTGGAGACGATCATGCGCGACCGGACGGCGATCATCATCGCCCACCGGCTGTCCACCGTCCGCAACGCCGACCGGATCATCGTCATGAAAGAGGGTCGGATCATCGAAGAGGGCACGCACGATCAATTGATGGCCAACAGCGGCCACTATGCCGAACTGTATAACACCTATTTCCGGCACCAATCGCTGGATTATGTCGAGCGGTTCCAGGAGATCATAGGAGCTGGGTCATGATGTACATCCAAACTGAATGGGGGTTGCATGAGGGCAGGACAGATAAGGCCGATCGCTATCTGCATCTTTCGCCGGGAGGACCAAATCCTGGTCGCAGAATGGTACGATACCGTTAAGGAGCAGTTCTTCTACCGGCCGCTGGGCGGCATGATCGAGTTCGGTGAGCGCAGCGAACGGACTATTGAACGCGAGCTCATGGAGGAGCTTGGCGCCGAGGTGGCCGACCTGCGCTACCTGGCGACGGTGGAGAACATTTTCACCCACGATGGCCAGCAGGGCCACGAGATCGTCCTGCTCTACGAAGGGAACCTGGTCGACCGCGCCCTGTACGAGGTAGAGGCGATCGACGGCCACGACGACGGCGACGTTCTCCTCAAGGCGGTATGGAAGCGGCTCGACTTCTTCGGCCCCTCCGCGCCGCTGTATCCGAACGGGCTGTTGGAGATGTTGACCAAAGGTCTTGGCCAGGTTCCACCTGATAACCCCGATACCAAGGCCTCGGATTGAGGGGAGAGGATCTTGTGAAAAACATAGCCTTGCGCCCAGGCGAGCCGGAACGGGATTTCGGACAGCTTGCGGCCTGGTTCTCGACCCTGGAAGATGAGCAAAGCACAGAGCACAGTCTTAAGGAGTGGTACGAGAAGCAAAAGGAGAGGATCATCCAGGTGGTGGCCGAGTCCGAGCAGGGAGAGCTGCTGGGGTTTTATTGGGCCACTCGCGACAGAACAGAAACGGCCCAGGTAACCTTTTACCTGTTTGTCAAGCCGGAGCAGCGCGGGCAGGGCCTGGGCCGCCGGTTGTATGAGGATATGGCGCGGACCCTCCAGGAAGCGCAGGCAAAAAGACTGCGGATCAACATCTGGGAGACCTGCACGGAAGGCCTGGCATTTGCCGCGCGGCGGGGCTTTGTCGAACGGCGGCACCAGATAGCCATGGAGCTAAACTTGGCCGCTTTCGACGACCGGCCCTATGATGAGGTCATTGCCAGGCTTAAGGGCGAGGGATTCCAATTCATTTCGATGCAGGAATTGGGAAACACGGAAGAGGCGCAGCACAAGCTGTATATCCTGAACGACACGACGAGCGCCGAAACGCCCGGCACGGATGGTGAGCATTCCTGGGGCTCCTTTGAGGATTTCCAGAAAAGCGTGTGCCGGTCAGATTGGTACAAGCCCGACGGGCAGATGGTGGTCATCGACACAAACACGGGCGGTTGGGTAGCGATGAGCGCTATTACCCGTCTGGAAGGGAACGATTACGCCTACAACCTGTTTACCGGGGTAGACAGGCTGTGCCGCGGGCGCAAGTTGGGGCAGGCGGTGAAGGTGCTGGCGCTGCGCTATGCACGGGATGTGCTGAAGGTAGACAAGGTACGCACCCATCACAACGCCAAGAACGCGCCGATGATCGCCATTGACCGCAAATTCGGTTATGTGCAGGCATCAGGCACCTTCTTGATGGAGAAGGTGCTTGAGTAGGAGAGATAAGGAACAGGGCAATAGCGGGTCCTGGCGATAGACCAGGAAACGCCTGAACTGTTACTACGGCGCGCCGGGCAGGAAGGTTTCGATCGCCTCGATGATGGCAAGGACGGTGTCGGGGGTGTCGGCGGCGCCAACGACGGCGACGACGGTTTTGACACGGTTGCCGTCGTTGATAGTGATGCTATAGGTGTAGCAATCGTTGCACGTCGCCGACAGGCCATAGGAATCCTGAAGCTCGAAAAAGCCCAGACCTTTGAGCTCGGCCAGGAGCGTCTGAACCTGTTCGGCCGAAACTGATTTCTCCTCGCCCTGGCCGGTCACCACCCGGCCGTCGGAGTAGATGGCCCACTGCAAGTCGCTCGGCAGGAGGCCGCCACTGCGCTGGAACAGAATCGCCACGCCGCCCGTTGGGTCGGTCGTGGGAAGGACAGGCGTGGAGGTCGCCGGGCCTGCGGTGCAGGCTGCCAGCAGGAATACAAACAGGACAAATAGCATGTTTCTTCGCATCATGCACCTCACTACTCAGGGCTGCATTGTAACCGCAATCTGCCGATCGCTCAAAATTGATAGATAGACGATGTGGGAGGGGTGAAGGTTCCCGTGGAATACCTGGGTCACGAATGACACGAAAAGGCGCGAAAAACAGGAAGGGTTTTTCACGCTCTTTTTCGTAACCGTGGAAGTTTATAAGAAAGGGCGCCGGTGGTATAATTGTGGTATGGGTGAGATGGGTTTAGTGAGATCGCTGGCATGGCGGAACCTGACGCGACACCGGCTGCGCAGCCTGCTGACCGGGCTGGCGATCAGCCTGGGGGTGGGGACGGCGCTGGCCGGGGCGATCGTAGGGCAGGCAGCCGGCAGGCAGGCCGGGCAGATGTCGGCGCAAGGGGTGATGGCCAATACAGTGCTGGTCCAGGTTGGGCTGCTGGGGACCGGAGGGCTCTTGCTCTTTGCCGCCTGCTTTATCATCCTGAACGCCTTTGGCATGTCGCTGGCGCAGCGGATGCATGAGATCGGCACACTGCGGGCGGTGGGCATGACCCGCCGCCAGGTGAGGCAAATGGTCTTGACCGAGGCCGGACTACTGGGGTTGGCCGGCGCGGCGGGCGGGATCGCCGCCGGGCTAGGGCTGGCATGGGGAGTGATGCAGGCCATGGGCACACTCCAAGATGTACCGCTTCAGGTGCCGTGGTGGGGGCTGGTCTTTAGCCCGCCGCTGGGGTTGGCGGTGACGGTGACCGGGGCACTCCAGCCGGCGTTGCGGGCCGGGCGCGTGGCGCCGATGGTTGCTATCCGGCCGCTGGAGACGCTGGCGTCGGGCTGGTACGTGCAACGGGGCAAGCGGCTGGGTGTTGCGCTGTTGGTTCTTACTCTGGCGGCAGTGGCTGCATTGGGTCTGATCGCCCGCCCCAGCATCTGGGCCGCCCAGGCAGCAGCGTTAGCCGCGCAGGCGACACTGCTGGCCGCGGCTGTGCTCCTCCTGCCGGCGGCGATCGACCGGCTGATCGTCGTGTGCCGGCCGTTCATGGTCCGTTGGCTGGGGGTTGGCGGGCGACTGGCCACCGGCAATGTGCAGCGCAATCGACTGCGGGCCACACTGACGGCGGGGGCGATGACTGCTGGACTAGTGGCGATCATCGCCACTAGTGGGCTGATGACCGCCGGGCTCAAAGGCGGCCTGCGCCGTTTCGGGGTGATGCTTCACGAGGACCTGTTCGTGCTCCACAACCTGCCCCTGCTGGTCGCTTCGGGCGAGCTGTCGGTCGAAAATTTCTACCAGTTCATCGCCGCTGAGGGCGACCGGTTCGAGCTAGATCCGGTCGTGGACGCGCTGGAGCCTCTGGTCAAAACCGGGGTGATCCAGATCGAGCGCCATCGCTTCGTGCAAGTTCCGGCCACGCTAGCCCCAGTGCCCGGCAGCCCGGCCATCGCCGTGGACCCCGAAACCTTCCTGCAAATCGGCAATTTCGACTTTTACGAGGGCGACCCCCAGACAGCGCTGGCCTGGATGGAGCGCGGCCCGGCCGTGCTGCTCCAGCCGGTCGTGGCCGAGCGGCTGGGGGTAGAAATTGGCGACGTCATCCCAGTGAAAACCCACCGAGGCGTCGTCGACTTTACCGTGGCCGGCATCGGCGGGAGTGGCTGGAACATGACGGTGGTGCCGTATGACATCGCAGTCGCCTACCTGGGCGCGACCGGGCCAACGCACATCGGCATCGTGGCACAAGACAGAGCCGGCGTGGAAGCGGCGCTGGCCCAGGTGCGCCAGGCGATCGCCCCCTTTTCCGGACAGGGCGTGATCGCCTATCATTATGACAATCCGTTCGACCCACTGGCCGGCATGGTTGAGCGGATGGAGCGGCTGATCGACGGGATGCTCCTCCTGGCGGTGGCGATCGCTGCGCTGGGGGTGGTCAATGCCACCGTGGCCAACGTCGCCGAGCGGCGGCGAGAGAGTGGGCTGCTGCGGGCGGTGGGTGCAACGCGAGGCCAGGTGCGCCGGGCCGTGGTGACCGAGGCCGCGCTGCTAGGGTTGATCGCGGCGATCGTCGCCGGCGGGCTGGGGGCGCTTATGTTGGTGGTGTGGGTGGCGCTGATCCTGCCTAACGGGACGGCGTCGTTGGGCGTCCGGCCAGACTGGACGACAGTTCAGATGGTGGCGCTGGCAGCCGGGCGAGACCTGGCGCTGGCCTGGGCAGCGGCGCTGATCGGCGGACCGCTCGTAGCCGCCCTGGCGGCCTACCTGCCGGCACGGACCGCAGCGGCGATGAATGTGGTGGAAGCGACCAGGTGGGAGTAACCGGCCCGCAGAGGCGCAAGATTGCGAGATAGAGCTGCGGTAAGGCAAGACTTTGACCGGCTCGCCCTGGTTGAGGCAGATAGCTGGAGTCACAACAGCCACTATCACGGGCTGCTGCTAAAATACCTGCCGCCGCACTGCCGGGAGGCGCTGGAAATAGGCTGCGGGACGGGGGCGTTCGCCCGGCTGCTGGCGAAGCGGGCCGATCACGTGCTGGCGTTGGACCTGTCGCCCAACATGATCCAGATCGCCGCCGAGCGGTCGGCACACTACCCCAACATCGATTTTGAGGTGGGCGATGTGATGGACCGGCGATTCTCGCCTGGGCAGTTTGATTGCATCGCTTCGATCGCCACGCTGCACCACCTGCCGCCGGAGGAGGTCCTGCCCAAGCTGAGGGACGCGCTCAAACCAGGGGGGACGCTGGAGGTTCTCGACCTGTTCAAGCCGGATGGGTTAGCAGGGCTGCTCGGCAGTGCGCTGGCGATACCGGTGAGCCTGGCGCTGCGACTGCTCAAGACGCACCGGTGGCGAGATTCCCAGGAAGTCCGCCAGGCGTGGGAGGCGCACGGCGAGCACGATGCGTATATGACGCTGTCGGAGGCGCGGCGGGCCTATGGAGCGCTGCTGCCCGGGGCGCGGGTGCGGGGGCACCTGCTGTGGCGGTATTCGGCTGTGTGGAACAAGTGATCCCGAACTATGGTTGCCGGACGCCGGGCTATTTGCGGGCCAAGACAATCTCGACCGGCAATCCCCACATCGACTCGACGATGGCATCGACCAACCGGAAACCTGCTTGCTGCACGGCGGCCTGGGCGTAGATGGGCCGGCAGTCCACGTAACGGGGAAAGCGGTTGTGGGCCCACTCGTAGAGCTTGAGCATAAGGCCTGGATTGCCTTCTTTGGACATGGCGACGACGCACAGACGCCCGCCGTCGCGCAGGACGCGCCGGCACTCACCGAGAACAACCGGAATGTCTGGCGTGTCGAATAGCTCGAGGGTAAAGCTAGAAAAGATGGCGTCGAGGCTGCCGCCATCGAAAGGGAGCAGAGCCGCGTCGCCCCGGCGCAGATCGACCCGGCCAGGCAGCCCTGCCCGGTCGACCCTGTTCTGAGCTACGCGCAACATGCCGGCGGAAATGTCGAGGCCATAGGCCCGGCCCGAGTCGCCAACCGCCCGGGCCAGGGCCAGAATAGCATGGCCGGTGCCGAAGCCGATCTCCATGACCTTTTCGCTGTCGCGGACGGCCAGGTTGTGCAGGGCGGCGTCGATGAGGCGTTTTTCACTGCCGCCGGCGAAAAGGTCGTACCACCGGCTCAGGCTGTCGTAGGTAGCCTGAGCTTGCGCTTTAGACCTGGTGACCGGCTGCATCTGCACCTCTCGCTCCAGCAGTGCAAGCCATTGTACAACATCCTGCCGAAATTGTCACACAAAGGGGTGCTGCGGCGATTCTTGCTCTTTCGGTGAAAAGGGGCTATAATCAGCAGTAAGTGATATGCCGAGGTTACCGCTTTCGACGAAGGAGGTGCCAGGTGCAGATAACGCATGTCGAGGTTGTACCTGTCGAGCTTCAGTTGCGGCTACCGTACCGGACACTTAATTACCGGGTGGCGGTGGACAGGGTGCCGGCCGTGTTCATCCGCGTGGAGACTCGCCAGGGACTGGTGGCCTGGGGCTGCGCTGCCTTTGACGAAGCACTCACCGGCGAGACATTGGAGCAGGTCACCCGGGTATGCCGGGCCTGCGCTGACCGCGCCGTCGACATCAACCCGCTGAACACAGAATTCGCACTGGCGACGCTGGCGCCGCTCACCGAAGGCACGCCATCGGCCCGGTGCGCTTTTGACATCGCCTTTTATGATCTGCTGGGACTGGCGACCGGGCTGCCGCTGCACCGGCTGCTGGGCGGTTACCGCCACCGGATCCAGACATCGATCACACTCAGCCTGGAGCCGGTGAAAGAGACGGTGGAGATGGCGCACAGCCGGGTTCGCCAGGGATTCCGTATTCTCAAGCTAAAGGGAGGGCTGGACCCTGAGGAGGATGTCCACCGAGTGCAGGCGGTCCACAATGCCCTGCCCGGGGTCACGCTCCGGCTCGACGCCGACCAGGGGTATGGCATCCAGCAGGCATTGGATGTAACCCGTGCCCTGGAGGGGCAGATCGAGATGCTGGAACAGCCCACGCCGGCGGCCGATCTGAAGGCGCTGCGCGAAGTGACACGCCACAGTCCGGTGCCCATCCTGGCCGATGAGAGTGTCAGCGGGCCGCCTTCGGCGTTGGAGATTGCCAGCAGCCGCGCGGCGCACGGCATGAGCGTCAAGCTGTCCACCTGCGGCGGGCTGCACTGCGCCCGCCAGGTTGATGCGATTGCCCGCGCGGCCCAGATGGCGACGATGGTCGGGTGTCTCAACGAGCCGGCGCTGCTCATCGCCGCCGGGCTTGGACTGGCACTGGCCAGTCCCAACGTCCGCTATGCCGACCTGGACGGGCACCTGGACCTGGCCAACGACCCGACTAATCCCGGCTTTTTCCTGGAGGATGGCTGGCTGGTTTCTCGGGATGTGCCAGGGCTGGGCTGCACGGTTGAGATGTGAATAGGTTCAACAGTCAAGTCCCGGCCGGGATAGGCCGGGAAAGATCTCTCAAGAGGAGTGTGTGACAATGACGCCAGAAGAATTGGTTAAGAAGCTGCACTGGTTGGGCCACGACAGTTTTAGGCTGGATGGACCGCCGGTAATCTATTTTGACCCGTGGAAGCTGCAGGGCAAGCCGGCGCCGGGTGACCTGGTGCTGGTCAGCCACGATCATTTCGATCACTGCTCGCCAGACGACGTCGAAAAGGTCCTAGGCCCCAAGACGGTTGTGGTCGCCAACAGCAGTGCGGCAGCCAAGCTGCCCGGGGCGCGGGCAGTCAAGCCGGGTGAGCGGCTGGCGATGGCCGGGGTTGAGATAGAAGCGGTGCCGGCCTATAACTTGACCAAGTTCAGGTCGCCGGGTGTCCCTTTCCATCCCCAGGACGCCGGCCATGTGGGGTATGTGATCACCATCGAGGGGGTGCGGCTTTACTTCGCCGGCGACACCGATCAGATCCCGGAGATGGCCGGCCTCGCCTGTGACGTAGCGCTGTTGCCGGTGAGCGGCACCTATGTCATGACCGTCGAAGAGGCAGCAGTGGCGGCACGGACGATCAAGCCGCAGATTGTGGTGCCGATGCACTATGGGGCTGGGATCGGCACCGAGGGCGACGGCCAACGCTTCTCAGAGCTGTACGGCGGGAAGGTGGTTGTCCTCCAGGTAGAGTAACCCAAGTTGCTACCTAAAGGAAGCTGGTGCTGAGGGCAAGTACGAACAAGACGACTTTCAGTTCAAAGCCCGCAGCAGTAACCGCATGAATCGCCTTTGGCAGCATTTGGGCGATCAAACTGCCGGATGTTTCCACCCGCTTGCGATGGTGAAACTGCAAGAAGCGGATGTAGGGTGGAAAGGGACGCGTGGAGTTATCCTTGCGCATCGGCTGCAAGGAAGTCTGGTTGGCTTCCAGTAGGACGTCTTCCAGGTAGTAGTGGGTATAGGCTCGGTCGCCATACACCACCGAATCGGGTGGCAGGTCGAAGTCGAACAAATCAAGGCCTTTGACATCGCTGAAAGAGCCAGGCGTCAGAAAGAACTCGACCGGTTGGCCATGCTGGGTGACCATCAGATGCAGCTTGAGGCCATAGAAGTAGCGCCGCTTGCTGGCAATGAAGCCACGGTAGGCCTCGTCATGGTAGATCTTGGCATGGCAGATGCGGATGTTATCGCATACTGGGATAGGGAAGGTATCAATGCTGTAGATGGAGTCGATGTTCAGCTCCTTCCACACCTCTCCCAGACAGGCAAACAACGTCAGGAACAGGCGTTTGATGCGATGCAAACGGCGGTTGAATCGACTCTTGGTGAGCATGGCAGGCATGTACTGCGGGCGAGCCAGCCAGCGACAGGCTTGCGACCAGTTGCCGCCGAAGCATAGGGCAGCGACGAGGGCAGCGGTCATGACCTCGGCATCACTCATATGACACTGTGGGTCTTCGTAATGATGCATGGCTTTCAAAAGATCGTCAATCAGGCAAAAGAGTGCTATAATCTGGTCGTCCATGGATTCCTTCCGCTCCTAGTTGATGGTTTGGTCACCTACAACTATAGCGGAGAATCCATGGACTTTCAATCCGATTGCCCAAGGTGGCAACTTGGGTTAGAGTAATTGGCAGCAAGGTCCCGGCCCATCCCGGCCGGGACTGGGTCTTGCCTAAGCCGTTGGCCAATGGTATAATCGCCCGAGTGATCTGCCAGGAGGCAACGTCGACTCGAAATCTTTAACCGTCCGAGTAGTTGTGCCTTTGGGCCTGGGCACTGCCCTGTCGCTGATGGGCGACGCTACACTATATATTGTGCTGCCCACCCACACCGCCGAGGCCGGCATCTCACTGGCGAGTGTGGGCATCATTCTGGGCGTGAATCGGGCGGTGCGCCTGCTGCTCAACGGCCCGGCCGGGCTGGCCTACGACCGCTGGCCGCGGCGACGGCTGTTTGTGCCGTCGCTGTTCATCGGCGCCCTGTCCACGGCGTTGTATGCCGTCACGCGTGGCTTTTGGCCGCTGGTGATCGGGCGGCTGTTGTGGGGACTGGCCTGGTCGGGCATCTGGGTCGGCGGGGCGACGGTTATCCTGGACGTCACGACCGGTCAGGACCGCGGGCGACTGACCGGTCTGTACCAGATCTGGTTCTTTCTAGGCGCAGGGTTTGGCGCATTGGCCGGTGGGGTGCTGACCGATTGGGTGGGCTATACCACCACGATGTGGATCGCGGCAGGCCTGACAGCACTGGGCGGCATGGCAGCCTGGATCTGGCTGCCGGAAACCCGCGGATTGCGTCAAAATGAGCCTGCCCTTCGTTCCAGTTGGGACGGCCCGAGGCTGAGCGCCAATCGCCGCCTGTGGCTTGCAGTTTCCCTACAGGCGGCAAACCGATTTGTAATTGCCGGCGTTCTGATGGCGACCATGGGGCTGCTGGTGCAGGACCGGATTGGCTCAGCCGGAGCACTCTTGGGTGTAGCAACACTGACGGGGCTGCTTACAGCGGGCCGGACGTCGCTCAGCATGCTGGCCGCTCCTGTCGCCGGGGCAGCTTCCGACCGGATGGGCAGCCGCTGGGGGGTGTGCGCCGGGGCGTTGGCTGTTGGAGCGACAGGCATGGCTCTTGCCGCCCAGCCTGCTCCAGCCGCCATTCTGGCCGGCATTGCCCTGGCTGCTGTGGCCAGCGGGGGGATACAGACGCTGGCCACGGCGCTCACCGGAGACCTGGTAAGCCAGGAACAGCGGGGGCGGGCCGTCGGTCTGTTGCATACTGCCGGCGACCTTGGCAGCGCCATCGGACCGCCGGTGGCCTATGCTCTGCTGCCCAGACTGAGCTTGACAGGGGTGTATGGGCTGTGCGCGGCCCTGTTTGCTCTGCTGTTGCCGGTGGTGTTGTGGTTCCAGTCCCGGCAGAAGCAGTCCACGAGCTACAGACAGTGATCAGAAGATGAATTTGCCGCCGTGGTTTGACGACGAAGAAGAGGAAGAGATCGACACTATGCCCAAGGTGACGCTGGGCGCCAGTGTTGAGGTGGAATTGATCGACGAGTCAAGCGCCAGCGAACGCCTGGCGGTGGTCATCGTGCCGGACAAGCAGGCCGACTTGACTGCGGGGTTCCTAGGCGCCGGGACTCCTTTGGCCAAAGCGCTGCTGGGGCAGTGCCTGGGCAGTGCGGTGGCCTACAAGCAGGGCGACATCCGCGAGGTACGGATTCTGAGCGTGGCACCCGGCGCACCGGTCAAGACCGACGCCGACGCCTCACGCCAGGCTGTCATTCAGAAAGCGTTGGACAAGGCGGACCTGGAGGACGCGCTGCGCTTGGCGCTCACCGTCGACGTAAAATGGGGAGAGTACGATCCGGAGGCGCTGGTGCCGGACGAGGAGTGAGCGGATGAGGAACCGAGGCAGGACCCTGTTTGCCGGCCTGGCTGCCCTGGCGGCTGCCGGCCCGCTGTGGCTGATCATAGAAGGCAAGATCCCCGAAAACACTACGAGGCAAGACAAGTGAAGCTTTTCGTTCCTGGCCGTATCTGCCTGTTTGGCGAACACTCTGACTGGGCCGGAGGCTACCGGCGCGTCAACTCTGACATCGAAAAAGGACACACCCTCATTTGTGGTACCGATCAGGGTATCTATGCCGACGTCGAGCCCCACCCTACCTCGTTGGTGCTGACTGCGACCACGCCCGATGGCAAGCGGGTCGGTCCCTACGAGATACCTATGAGGCCTGACGTGCTGCTGACGGAGGCCCAGCAGGGCAGTTTTTGGAGCTATATTGCCGGCGTCGCCTACCATGTCGTGGCTCACTACCCGGTGCAGGGCCTGGTGATCGACAACTACCAGACCGATCTGCCAATCAAAAAAGGGTTGTCGTCGAGCGCGGCGATCTGCGTCCTGGCGGCGCGGGCCTTTAACCGGCTGTACGACCTCAAGCTCACAATCCGCGACGAGATGGAGCTAGCTTATCAGGGCGAGATCACTACCCCGTCGCGGTGCGGCCGCATGGACCAGGGCTGCGCCTTCGGCGGCCGTCCGGTGCTCATGACCTTCGACGGCGATCAGCTGGATACGGCCGAGCTGCACGCCGGGCGGGATATACATATGGTCATCGTAGATCTTCAGGCAGAGAAGGACACCATGACCATCCTGCGGCGCCTTAACCGCTGCTATCCATACGCCACAAACCAGATCCAGAAAGATGTTCACGAGCTGTTGGGGCCAACCAACCGCCGGATTGTGCAGCAGGCCGTCGCAGCGCTGCAGGAAGGGAATGCCGAACGGCTGGGGGCGTTGATGACCGAAGCGCAAGCCGCCTTTGATCGGTATGCCATCCCTGCCTGTCCAGAGCAGCTCACTGCCCCGGTGCTGCACCGGGTCCTGCACTATGGGCCGCTCCTGCCGCACACCTGGGGCGGCAAGGGGATCGGATCGCAGGGGGACGGCTCTGCTCAGCTCGTCGCCCGCAGTGAGGCCGACCAGCACGCCACGGTCGAGATCGTGGAGCGCGAGCTGGGGATGTCGTGTGTCAAGCTGACCGTACGGGCCAGCCATACCGTGCGCAAGGCGGTGATTCCGGCTGCCGGCTTTGGGACACGGCTTTTTCCAGCCACCAAGGCGGTCAAGAAAGAGTTCTTTCCCATCGTCGACCGGGATGGAATAGCCAAGCCGGCCCTGTTGCTGATCATCGAAGAAGCGCTACAGGCCGGCATCGAAGAGGTAATAATCGTCGTCCAACCTGAGGACCTGGACAGCTTCCGATCATTTTTCGGCGCCCAGATCACCCCGGCGAATTATGACAAGCTGCCGCCTCATTTGCAGGCCTACGCCGAGCGGATCCTCGAGATTGGCCGCCACCTATCGTTCGTGATCCAGCCAACCCAGGAAGGGTTTGGTCATGCCGTCTACTTGGCCCGCCAGGCAGTGAACGATGAGCCTTTCCTGCTGATGCTGGGCGACCACCTGTATCGCTCGGACAACAACAAACCGTGCGCCCGGCAATTGGTCGAGGCCTATAACTGCTCTGGGGTCAGCATCGTAGGGCTGCGCCGGACGCCGGAGGCGGAGATCGGCAAGTTTGGAACAGTGACCGGCCAGTGGATCGAAGAAGGCCGGCTGCTGAATGTCAGCAAGCTCGCCGAAAAACCCACGCTCGACTATGCCCGCGCCCACCTCGCGGTAGCCGGTCTGCCGGAGGGAGAGTATCTGACCCTGTTTGGCCAGTATATTGTCAACCCCAAGCTGTTCGACTATCTGGGAGAGCACATATCCGGCAACATGCGTGAGCGCGGTGAGTTCCAGCTCACCTCAGCGTTGGAACGGCTGCGACAAGAGGACGGCTTTGTGGGCCTAATAATCGACGGGTGCTGCTTTGACATTGGCGTGCCGGAGGGGTACCTGAACACGCTGACCAGCTTCCGGGTAGAATGAAAGGGCCCCGGCCGAGAGAGGGCAAGCTATGCAACACGAACTCACAGCAACGTCACCGCTGTTGGACAAGGACGGCAACCTGGTCCAGGTTGGCTGGGCCAGGCAGCCGCTCCTCGACTGTAATCTGGAGAACGCCCGCTTTTACCGGCTGGCCCGGCCACTGCAGGCTTTTCGGCTGAAACGCTGGGATTATTACGGCGTCACCACGCCCGAGTTCTTCTTTTCGGCTACCCTGGCCCACCTGGGCTACGCCGGAACCGTCTTTGTTTATACCCTCGATTTTGCCAGCAACGAGCTGCACGAAGAGACGCTGTTGGTGCCCCTGGGCCGCCGCATCTCGCTGCCGCGCAACAGCAATGAAGGCGACAGCACATTCGACAACGGCAAGGTGCGCCTCGCCTTTCGGCTGGAAGGCGCCAAGCGGCGCGTGCAGGTTGACTGGCCGGCCTTTAACGGCGGACAGGGCCTGTCAGCCGACGTGGCCCTTCACGTTCGCCCAGAGCACGAATCGATGGCCATTGTGATCCCCATCCCCGAGCGCCGCTTTTACTACAACCGCAAGATCAACTGCCTGCCGGTGGAGGGTTGGGTGCAGCGCGGCGAGCAGCGCGCAACCTTGACACCACACGACAGCCTGGGCAACCTGGATTGGGGGCGAGGGGTGTGGGAGTATCGCAGTTTTTGGGTGTGGGCCAGCGCCTCGACTTTCTTGCCTGATGGGCGCACCCTGGGCCTCAACCTGGGCTTTGGCTTTGGCGACACCAGCGCCGCCACCGAAAACGCGTTCATCCTCAACGGCCGCATCCACAAGCTGGGCGAGGTCCGTTTTGAATATGACTCGGCCGACTTTATGCGCCCATGGCGCATGACTGCGCCCGGCGGCCGTCTGGACCTGGAGTTCATCCCGTTCAAGGAGCGGGTGGCGCGCAGCAACGTGCTGGTGATCCAGAGCGAGGTTCACCAGATGTTCGGTCATTACCAGGGCCAGGTGGTCACCGACGAGGGTGAGACGATCCCGGTGCAGGGCGTGATCGGTTTTGCCGAAGAGCACCACGCCCAGTGGTAACGGATTGGGAGACGGAGGTAGTCAACATGCCATCTCTAGTTCAGGAAAAGGTCGATCAGGTCATCGGTATCCTGCAAGAAAAAGGGATCGACCTGTGGTTGACTTTTGTACGCGAGACCAGCGCCCACGCCGACCCAGTGCTGCCCCTCATCTACGGCGACGAGGACCTGACCTGGCAAAGCGCCCTAATCCTCACTCGCTTAGGCGAGCGGATCGCCATCATCGGCCACCTTGAGGCTGAGGCGGTGCGCCGCGGCGGCGCCTATTCGACCGTCATCCCCTACCACGAGTCGTTGCGCCCTGACCTGCTCCAGGCGCTGGAGCGGCTGAACCCCAAGCAGATCGCCCTCAACTACTCGGCAGACAACGTACTTGCCGACGGACTGAGCCACGGACTGTACCAGGTGCTGCTTGGCTATCTGGAAGGCACCCCCTTTGCCGGGCGGATCATCTCGGCCGGCGAAGTGATCGGTGCGCTGCGCGGACGGAAAACGCCGGGTGAAGTAAGGCGCATTGAGGCGGCCATCGACACGACGCTCGCTATCTTTGACCGCACCTATGATTATGTAAATATAGGTATGACCGAGGGAGCGATCGCCGCCTTCATGCAAGCCCAGCTCGTCGAGCTGGATGTGGGGCCGGCCTGGAACATTGGCCACTGCCCGACAGTCAACGCCGGTCCTGAATCGACCGTCGGTCACGTCGGGCCGACCGAGCAAAAGCTGGCGAGAGGACAGCTCCTGCACATCGATTTCGGGGTCGAGCAGGAGGGTTACTGCTCTGACCTGCAGCGGACGGTCTATTACCTGGCCCCCGGCGAGACAGGCGCTCCCGAACCGGTGCGGCGTGGATTCGATACCATAGTGCGCGCCATCCAAGCCGCGGTGGCAGCCATGAAGCCGGGTGTCTTGGGCCGGGAGGTCGACGCAGTGGCCCGCGCCGTCGTGACCGGGGCCGGTTATCCCGAATACAAATATGGCACCGGCCACCAACTTGGACGCTTGGCGCACGATGGAGGGGCGTTCATGGGGCCGGCGTGGGAGCGCTATGGCGACTCGCCCAACCAACCCCTGGAGGTTGGACAAGTGTACACAGTAGAGCCAGGACTGGCAGTGCCCGGCTATGGCTATGTCGGGCTGGAAGAGGATGTATTGGTTACGGATGCCGGCGCCAAGTTCCTGGGGCCGCCCCAGGTGGAGCTGATCCTACGCTGAGAAATGGGCGGATCGGACGCAGATAAACGGCCGCTAGAAACATGCGGCACATGCTAATTAACGCTGATAGATCTCTGCCTGGAAACGGCTGAATTTGAGTCAGAACAAGAAACGCCCGACCGCAGTCCCCTGCGGTCGGGCGTCTGTTTTCAGATTCGGCATGACAGCGTCATACCGAATACTGCTTTACCGCTCCCGCTTGTCCAGAACCTGATCGGCATAGCGGTTCATGGCCGCCGACATAAAGTCGGCCAAGCCCGGGCGGTATTTTTCATAGAACGCCCGAAACTTCGGGTGCTCAACATAGCCCCGACCCAGACCGCGGTACACCTCGGCCGAGCAGGGATAGAAATTCTCAACCCAGGCGTGGTGCCGGGCAATCAGCTTTTGGACATCGGCGTCGCCGGGATCCCGGCCGGCCAGCGCCGCAAGACCGGCGGTAACCGCTTCGCCTTCGGCGCCAATCGCCTTCCACTCGGCCCGGCTCATCTTTTTCACCCGCTGCTCCGATTCCTCCACCAGGGCCGGGTCGTACATCTCGCGCGCCTCGCGCTTGACCTGCTCGATCTCCTCTGGAGTGAACCCCTCGTAAAGTTCCTCGTCTGTTAATGTCATGTCATCCCCCTCTAGTCTGTCGATCGTCTTGCCGATCGTTTTCAGGAGGCGCGACAGCCGTTCCATGCGCCGGTGCAGCAACAGCCGGTGGCGCTCAAGGGCCGCCACCTGGTCGAACCCGGGATCGTCCAGGACCCGGCGCACCTCGTCCAGCGGCATGTCAAGCTCCTTGAAGAACAGGATCTGCTGCAGGCGGAGCAGCTCCGTCTCGCCGTAGAGGCGATAGCCCGCCTCGGTTCGGGCCGACGGCCTCAGGAGCCCGATCTGGTCATAGTGGTGTAGTGTCCGGACACTCACCCCTGCCATTTTCGCCAGCCGGCTGACGGTATAGGCTTTCACGCCCACCTCCCAAAGCCGATTATACACCATAACGTAACGTCAGGGTCAAGGGGGTATCGGACCAATTCTCGAAATTTTAACATTCGCCCTGAGCGAGCAGCGTCTGCGTGCCCTGCCAGCGCTCGCCTGGAGCCAGCCGGATCGGCACCCCCACAGCCGCCGCCTCGACACACACAAAGCGCCGATAGTCTTCCGGCTCCAGGTCGGCCATCGTCGCGCATTTGGCCGCGGCCGGGTTCCACACCACGGTATCCGGAAAGCCCGCCTGTTGAACGACAGTGGTCCTGCCCGGCTCGACCACGCGTGTCTCGGCCGGCGTTCTCAAGTAGATGCGGTTCACCTCCCCGGCAAACTCAACCTGCGGCGCGCCATCGTGGACCTCAATCCCACCGGCCGCCGTGTCGCGATACCTCAAGCCGGCAAGCCCCGTCACAGTCGTGGCCGTAATGCCGGCCACAGCGAGATAGGTATGGAGCGCCGCGGTAAAGTCAAACCCTTCGGCGCCGGTATTGGTCACGGCGAGCATCACCGACATCCTGTCTCCACCTATCGCCAGGGTGAGCTCGGCCAGGAACCGGTGCTCCCAATGGCGCCGGCTCTCGGCGGTATCCGATAGACGAAACATCGCGACCGCCCGCTGCCCGTCCGCCTCCGCGGCGGTGAGATCCCACGTCATCAAGCGCACCAGGCCATGCATGGGCAAGGGTCCGGTAATCGCAAACTGTGGGAATATGACCGGTATGCCGCCCCGTATCGGCGCGCCGGCACGGAATGCGGACACGCGGCTCAGGAACAAGCGCTCCTGGCCGCCGACCGGAACCCACGACACCACGTGCGCCCCGTAGAGGTAAACCTCGGCCCGCGCGCCATCAGGGGCGACTAGCGTGAGCTTGGGCAAGCCGCTGGCGCCGGCAGCGGTGGTAGATACAGGGTGATTAGCCGGAAGGGTCATATCAATCTCCTTTTGAGAGCAGTTGTGGGCAGCCCTTCGGGCTCACAGCCAGCCTTTCCGGTAACAAGTACTGGCCCGTAGGGGGACCGGCCTAGTCTGTGCTCACGCGTCCTGTTGTGTGAGATCCCGACTCGAAGGCCCCGATGGGGGAGCGGGCAGAGCCAACAGCCGGGCGAGCGGCTTGAGGCTCTGCCACCACTGCTGCTTTGGCCGCAGATGAGCAGCATCGATCAGACGCGGCATGTCTTCGAGGTTCGTGGTCTTGATCCGGCCCTCTTGCATACCAATGAGCGCACTGCGATCACCGGTCGATCCGCTGCCGACCTCATCAATCAGAAAATCGACACTCTGCTTGGCCAGCCGCGTGGCCTGAATCCGGTCAAAGGGCGAAGGGGCTCCGCCCTGTTGCAGGTGTCCAAGGACCGCCGTCCGCACGTCGAATAGATCCTTGCCCTCTTCCTCAAACAGCGCTTGCATAAAGCCGGTGGTGTACAGCGGGTTCGCGTTCTCGTTACGGATCATCAGGGTCAGGCGCGTGCCCTGCTGGTAAACAGCGAGCATATCGGTCAAGTCGGCCTGCAGGTCATGCAGCGTAACACCATCCTCGTTTAGATAGACCCGCTCGGCCCCCGTTGCCAGGCCGCTCATGAGGGCCAGGTAACCGCAGTAACGGCCCATGACTTCCACAATGAAGCACCTGCTGGAGGCTTCTGCCGATTGCTTAATCTTGTCAACCGCGTCAACGATGTTGTTGAGCGCAGTATCCGCTCCAATGCTCAGCTCAGAGCCCGGCAGATTGTTGTCAATGCTTGCCGGCAGGCAGATGATCGGGATGTTAAAGGCCGGAAAGTTGACCCGCTCATTGAACAGCTTGTAGGCCGATTGGTAGGCCACCCAGCCACCGATCACCAGCAAACCCTCAACGCCATGGGTCTCCAGGGTGCGCGCAATGGCGTACAGATCGGCGCCTGCCGGCACGTTGCGGCTGGTGCCCAGCTTCGAACCGCCCTGCGACCCCCAGCCGGACACGCTCATCCAGCCAACCTCTTCGATCTGCCCACGGATGAGCCCGTCGAACCCATTGTGCACTGCCAGCATCCGGTGTCCCTGATCGACGGCCAGCCGGACCGCCGCGCGCACTGCCGTGTTCATGCCCGGCGCTGGAGGACCGGCGGTCACCACGGCAAGGCGCAAGCGGCGCTGGTCTGACTCGTGCTCATGTGGCAGCGCGCGGGCGAGCGTGCGGAACGTGCGGAAAGCATCCTTAAAGCTTGCACCGCGCAGGTCCATGGCGCGCTCGTAATCGTGCTCAGAAATTGCTTCGGCGACCGCACGGGTCTGGCGAACGCAGTCCATCAGCGGCAAGCGGCTCACCCGGTTGTAGCGCATGCCGATCAGTTGTGGCTCGCTGCCCGGCGTGGCAGCCTGCAGCTCTTGCACAGCAGCGTTGCCAACTAAGGTGCTCATCCAACGGTCAAAGGCGCTCGGCGATCCGCCGCGCTGAGTGTGTCCCAATATGCTCACCCGCACGTCCTCGCCCAACCGATCTGCCAGCACCTTACGCACATGCTCGCTGCTGATGGGGTTGCCGTCGCGGTCACGCGCCCCTTCGGCCACGACCACGACACTGTCACGCCGGCCGGCAGCCCGGCCGGCGGCCAGCAGCTCGCACATCGTAGTCTCCCAATCATCGGTGTCTGGAGGGCTTTCCGGGATCAGCACCCAGTCGGCGCCGCCGGCCTGGGCGCCCATGAGCGCCAGATATCCACAGTTGCGACCCATCACCTCAACAACGAACGTTCGCTGGTGGCTGGCCGCTGTGCTGCTGATCTGGTCGAGCGCCGTCGTGATGCGATGCAAGGCGGTGTCGGCCCCGATGGTCATGTCAGTGCCGTAAAAGTCGTTGTCGATCGAGCCGGTCAGCCCTACAATGTTGAGGTTGGGGTGCTGCGCGGCAGTCTCTGAGGAGATCGCTCCTTGGGTCGCCAGCTCAGCGACCAGCTCCTGCCACTCCTGGCGAAGCAGATCGGCGCCTGTGAGACTGCCGTCACCGCCGATCACGACTAGGCGATCGATCCCGCACTCGAGCAGATTGTTGACGGCCTGCAGGCGTCCTTCGCGAGTACGAAAGGCCGCGCAACGAGCGGTGCCGATGATTGTGCCGCCGCGCTGCATGATCCCTCCGGTATCGGCCCATGTGAGCTCGCGGATCTGGTCACCGCCGTCGACCATGCCCTGATAGCCTTCCATGATAGCATAAACCGTGATGCCCTGGCTCAACGCCGTACGCACCACAGCGCGCAGCGCGGCATTCATACCCGGCGCATCACCACCGCTGGTGAGGACGCCAATCCCGGCCCGACGCCCCAGGGCCTTTGCACAACTGTTGCTGTTCATCCTTGTCCCCCTATCCCGGCCCTCTCGGCCAGGACCTTCAAGCGCTTCTCGTCGATCTTGCCACTTGGCCCTGCACCCTCTAGGGTCGGTCGGGTTTTGACCAACCACAACTATTGGCCCTGCACCCTTCAGAGGCGGTCGTTGAGCGCCGCCACCCCGGGCAGGACGCGGCCCTCCAGAAACTCGAGCGACGCCCCGCCGCCGGTCGAGACATGGGTCATTTGCTTGGCAACGCCGGCCTTTTTGACGGCGCTGGCGCTGTCGCCACCGCCGATGACAGTGGTCGCGCCGGTCGTCGCCAGCAGTTTGGCGATGGCGAACGTGCCCTCGGCAAACTTGGGGAACTCAAAGACGCCCATCGGGCCGTTCCAGACCACGAGCTTGGCCACCTTGAGCACCTTGCCAAACCGCTTGATGCTCTTCGGTCCGATGTCCAGCATGCGCCATCCGGCCGGCACCTGGTCCACATCGACCACCTGCCAGTTTGCGTCCGCATCAAACCTGTCGGCTACCACAGCGTCCACCGGCAACAACAGCTTGTCCCCGGCCTTGGCCATGATCGCCCTAGCCGTCTCCAGCGAGCCGGCCTCCACCAGGCTGTCCTGCATGTCATGCCCCTTGGCGGCCAGGAAGGTGTTGGCCATGCCGCCGCCGATGATGAGGGTATCGCACTTGGCCAGGAGGTTCTCGACTACCGTGATCTTGTCGCTGATCTTGGCTCCACCCAGGATGGCGACGTATGGATGGGCCGGGTTCTCAGTGGCGCGCCCCAGGTACTCCAGCTCCTGCTCCATGAGCAAGCCCGACACGGCAGGCAAAAAGCGGGCGACGCCTTCCGTCGAGGCGTGGGCGCGGTGCGCTGAGCCGAACGCGTCGTTGACGTACACATCGCCCAGCTTTGCCATCTGCCCGGCCAGATCGAGGTCGTTCTTTTCTTCCCCCTTGTGAAGGCGGGTATTCTCAAGCATCAACACGTCACCGGGCTTGAGCGCCCCTACCATCGCTTCCACCTCGGCGCCGACGCAATCGGGCGCCATCTGCACCGGCCTGTCCAGCAGCTTGCCAAGCGCCTCGGCCGCGGGCTTGAGGCTGAACTCGGAATCGAACCCGGTGCCCTTTGGCCGCCCCAGATGACTCATCAGGACCACCGATGCGCCATGGTCCAGCGCGTACCGGATCGTCGGCAGAGCGGCCCGGATCCGCTTGTCATCGGTCACCACCCCACCCTGCATCGGTACGTTAAAGTCGACGCGCATCAGCACGCGCTTGCCGTTACAATCGATATCGCGGATGGTTTTCTTGGTCATAGCCTTTTCCTCCCAAATATGAAATATCCCGGCCTACCCCGGCCCGCAAGGCCAGGGTCTTGGCCGGGCGTGTCATCTACTCTGGTTAAGCGCCCGGCCCGAAGCTTCTGCCAGCTCCTTGAGGCGGCCGGCCAGCCCGGGGGCCAGCATGGCCGACGTAAAACGCCAGCCCCAGTTGCCGCTGGCCCGCCCAGGCGTATTCATCCTGCCCTCGCTGCCAACCCCAAGCAGATCCTGCAGCGGCAAGATCGCAGTGCGGGCCACAGAGATCATAGCCAGGCGGATCAGCGCCCAGTTCACCTCTTCACCGGGATCACCGACCCTAAAGGGTGCAGGGCCAACATAGCGGCGGACGGCAGCGCGCTCCTTCTCACCCGTGCTCTTCCACCAGCCCAGCGTCGTGTCGTTGTCGTGCGTGCCGGTGTACACCACGCAGTTGCTCTCATAGTTGTGCGGCAGGTACGGATTGTCGGCATCGTCGGAGAAGGCAAACTGCAGCACCTTCATGCCGGGGAACCCGCATTCCTCGCGCAGAGCCTCCACCTCCGGCGTGATCAGCCCAAGGTCTTCGGCGATGAAAGGCAAGGAGCCCAGCGCGTCTCCAACCGTCTTGAACAGCTCACCGCCGGGGCTTTTGACCCATCTGCCGTTGATGGCCGTCTCTTCACCGGCCGGCACGGCCCAGCATGCTTCAAAGCCGCGAAAGTGGTCGAGCCGGACGACGTCCACCTGCTGGAAGGCCCGTCTGAACCGGTCGATCCACCAGGCGTAACCGTCGCGCGCCATGGCATCCCAGTTGTAGAGGGGGTTGCCCCACAACTGGCCGGTTGGACTGAAATAGTCGGGCGGGACCCCGGCCACCAGCGTCGGCTTGCCTTGATCGTCCAGGTGGAACAGCTCCGGATGCGCCCAGGCGTCGGCGCTGTCATAGGCCACAAAGATCGGCACGTCGCCAATGATGCGGATGCCGCGCTCGTTGGCGTACGCTTTCAGGCCAGACCACTGCCGGTGGAACAGGAACTGCACATACTGGTGGAACCGGATCTGCTCGCCGGCCATGATCCTCCACCGCTCGACCGCCTCAGGCTGGTGCGTGGCGATCCCGGTCCTCTGGGCCGGGGCCTTATCCTGCTCCCAGGTATTCCAGCTCGCCCCACCGTGGCGTTCCTTCAGCGCCGCGAACAGGGTGAAATCATCCAGCCACCAACTGTTGGTGGAACAGAACTCGACAAGCTCGCTCCTGAGAGCGTCACCGGCGTTGGCATTAAAGTTGTCGTACGACAGGCGCAGCAACTGCTGCTTGCAGTTGATGACAGGCCCGAAATCCACCACGTCGTCAGGAAAGTTGGGCGCCCGGTCAAGGTCCCACGGCGCCAGGCAGCGCTCCTCGATCAACTGATCGAGGCTGATAAGCAGAGGGTTGCCGGCCATGGCCGACAGCGCCTGGTAAGGCGAGTCGCCATAGCTGGTTGGGCCCAGGGGCATGATCTGCCAGTACCGCTGGCCGCCGGCGGTCAGGAAATCGATCAGGCGATAGGCGGCGTCCCCCAAATCGCCGATGCCAAACCGGCCCGGCAGTGAGGTCGGATGGACCAGGACACCACTACCCCTGGGGAACAGCTCTTCCTTGACCTCGGCGGCATCCGGCTCGGCTTCCCTTTCCTCGCTGGGCGGCCGGAGCAGCGCCGCCAGCGCTTCGGCGATGCTGGGCACTCCACGCCCGGTCAGGCTGGCCGCCAACTGGGCATAGTGGCCCTCGGCGTCGTCGGCTACTTCTCGGATATCCAGGTAAACCATGCACTTGAACGCGCCCAGATCCACGTACAGCCCTTGCTCGCACAACTCCCGGCTGCTCTTTAGATATTCCAGTCCTGCCACATGGTCGCGCCAGATGCAAAAGTGGGCGTTATCCCCATTCAGGCCAAGCGCCTCCCCCAGTGTCTTCCGATCCAACTGGGGCTCCCCTCCCTCGGCGCTGACCAGCCTGGCAGTCGAAGTGTGGATCCGGCCCCGAGCCTCGGCGTACTTGTTGTTGTACAGCACCAGCCCGCGCTCGCCGGCCGGCGAAACGTTCGAGTAGGCGAACACGTCCTCGTTGACGTGACCGTCCGCCCCATTCAAGTCGTAAAGGCAAAAGTCCTGCACGCCGGCAAAGATCTCCCGGCGCTGCATCAGCGGAAAGATCTCGCGTTCGTGTCGCCTGACCAGGTCCATGTCCGGCTGTTCGTCCCAGTAGGCGCGGCGGTACTCCATGCCATACTTTTCACGATAGCCCTCCACCTGGCCGTGGCCGATCATGGGCAGGCCCGGCAGGGTAACCATCAGCGTACAGACCCCAAAGTACTTGTCGTCCTTGCCGAACTGGGCTACAGAGGTCTCTTCGTCGGGGTTGTTCATAAAGTTGACAAAGCGCTTGAGGATCTCCGGGTCATATTCGAGCACATTCTGGATCGAGGCGCGGTACTTGGCGTTCTCTTCGTTCTTGAGCATGTGCATGAACGCGCTGTTGTAGACGCGGTGCATGCCCAGGCTGCGGACAAAGTAGCCTTCCATCATCCAGAACGCTTCGGCCAGCAGCAATGTATCGGGAACCTCCTGCGCCACCCGTTCGACCACCTCGCGCCAGAACTCGGCTGGCATTGCCGCATCGAAATCGGCCTTGGTCATGGCGTGGTCAGAGCGCGAGGCGATGGCGCCGCCGGTGCCCGGCTGTGGGAACCACAGCCGCTGGACGTGCCGCTTGGCCAGGGTCATGGCCGCGTCAAAGCGGATAACGGGGAACCTGCGCGCCACTTCGAGAATGGTCTGGATCACCGCCTCGCGGACGGCAGGGTTGAGGTAATCGAGCTGCGCGGTGTCGTTCCATGGCATGCTAGTGCCGTCGTTGCCGTGATAGATGTAGCGGGTGCTGCCGGTCGACCGGTCCAGCCGCTTAAAGACGACGGCCGCATCGCTGTGGTTGTAATAGTGATCTTCGAGCCAGATGCCCACCCCGCCATCCGAAGACAGGTCGGGGCCGTTAAACGTGTACGACGGGAAGGGGCTATAATCCAACCCCAGGAACCAATCGGGATGGTCGATCACCCAGCGGGAATCGATGCCCATGTGGTTGGGGACCATGTCGCTGGCCAGGCGGATGCCGCGATGCCAGGCACGGCCGGCCAGGTTGCGGTAGGCTTCCTCGCCGCCCAGATCGGCGGCGATCTGATAGTCGAACAGTGAATAGGCCGAGGCCACCGCCTCGGGATTGCCCATAATCTGCTTGATCTGCTGCGATGCCCGGCTGCGCTCCCACAGGCCGATCAGCCACAGCCCGCTGAATCCCCAGCGCGCCAGCGTGTCCAGCTCTTCGTTGGGGATCTGATCCAGGTGAAAGATCGGGCGCTCGTACTTTTTCGTAAGCTGATCCAGCCATACATAAGCGCTCTTGGCCACCATGACCAGACGGGGCATCCAGTCGCGGTCAGGGCTGTAGCGGGCCGGCTCGCCCTCTGGCCCGCCATCCAGGCCTAGCCTGGCATAATCCATCACCACGGCCGGGCCGGGCCCGGCAAAAGAGAGCTTTTCCTCTTCCTTGAGCAGATCGAGTCCGGTGAGCAGCCGGTCCAGGTACTCACCGAGCAGCGACGCCCACTTCTCGCGCATATACTTTAGCTGGCCGCCAAGCGACAGCGGCACGGCGACGGCCGGACTGCGCAGCATCTCGACCAGGTTTTGACCCTCCGGCCCAAATTTGGGTTGGGTGTCGAGGAATCGCCGCAGCAGGTAAATGATCTGGAGGTAAGCCGAGTCCCGCTCCAGGCCGGCATCGTCGAACAGCTCGATCAGGGGCGAGGCGGCCGGATTGGCATTGTCGAGCCACAGCTCGAGCATCTGCCCCAGGACCAGCTCGCGATGGGAAACGCCGCCCGTCTCGCCGGCCAGGTAAGCCGCGGGCGTGATCTCTTGGCCATAGACGGCCGGGGGCGGGAACTCTTCCACGACCTGGATCAGGGTGCGGTCCAGCGCCTCCTGGCCAATTTGGCCCGCCAACCACTGCTGCGCCTGGCGCAGGAGCTGCGGATTGACCTGGCGGCGATACAAGCTCGCCACGTGATCCAGAATGGCGTCGATCAGGGCCATGGCGCTGAGCTGGCCGGCCCTGATGGCCTCTTCCTTCGAGCCGCGCTTGTCGTTGATCTCCTGGGCAAAGGTCCGCAGGGCATGAACGTCGCCAAAAACAGCGCGCCCGTCGGCGGCAAACTGCGACCCGGCCAAGCCGTACCGGCTGCGCGCCTGGCGCGACACGTAGAGTTCGGTAGCTATCATCTTGCCTACAACCCCGCCGCCCCGAACGCAGCCGCCACGATCTCTTGTGCCTCGGCAAAGATCTTCTGGAGGTGATCCTTGCCGCGAAAACTCTCGGCATAGATCTTGTAGATATCCTCGGTGCCCGACGGCCTGGCGGCGAACCAGCCATTTTCCGTGACCACTTTCAGGCCGCCGATCGGAACATCGTTATAGGGCGCACGGGTGAGCTTGGCGACGATCCGTTCTCCGCCCAGCTTCTGGGCGGCCACCATCTCGGGCGACAGCCGTTCCAGCGCCGCCTTCTGGGCCGGTAAAGCCGCGACATCGGCGCGCTCATAGACCGGGTCGCCGAAACGCTTGGCCAGCTCCCGGTAGTGCTCGCCCGGGTCGCGCCCGGTCACCGCGGTGATCTCGGCCGCCAGCAGGTCCATGATGATGCCATCTTTATCCGTGGTCCATACCGTTCCATCCTGGCGCAGGAAGGAGGCGCCGGCGCTCTCTTCGCCGCCAAAGCCAAAGGACCCGTTGACCAGCCCATCGACGAACCACTTGAACCCCACCGGCACCTCGCACAAACGGCGGCCCAGGGATGCAGCCACCCGGTCGATCATGGAGCTGGACACCAGCGTCTTGCCGACGGCCACCTCTTTGCCCCAGGCCGGCCGGTTCTGGAACAGGTACCAGATGGCGACCGACAGGTAATGGTTCGGGTTCATCAGCCCGACGCTGGGCGTCACGATGCCATGCCGGTCCGAGTCTGTGTCGTTGCCAAAGGCGATGTCAAACCGGTCCTTGAGGCCGACCAGGCTGGACATGGCATAGGGCGACGAGCAATCCATGCGGATCTTGCCGTCCTTGTCCACGGTCATGAAGGAAAAGGTAGGATCGACCCTGGGGTTGACCACCTCGAGGTTCAGACCGTACATGTCGGCGATCGGCTGCCAAAAGCCAACGCTCGCCCCTCCCATCGGATCGACGCCTATCTTGAGCCCGGCGCGCACGATGGCAGGGATGTCGATGGCGTTGCCCAGGTCTGACACATAGGGCGTGACATAGTCGTACAGGTGGGTGGTGTCGGCCTTCATGGCGCGGGCCAGCGACAGGCGTTTGATGTCGTGGGTGCCCTCGGTCATGATCGCATTGGCCCGCTCCTGGATCGCCTTGGTCAGCGCCGTATCGGCCGGCCCGCCGCTCGGCGGGTTGTACTTGAACCCGCCGTCGTCGGGGGGGTTGTGCGAGGGGGTGATCACCACCCCGTCGGCCAGCCCTGTGCCGGATGTACTTGCCGGCCCGCTGGACCTGCCCCGGTTGTAGGTGAGGATGGCGTGAGAGATGACCGGCGTGGGAGTGTAGCCCAGCCCTTCCTGGATCATGATCTCCTGCTCGTTGCCGGCGAACACCTCGATGGCGCTGGCCAGGGCCGGCTCCGACAGGGCGTGGGTGTCCATGCCGATGTACAGCGGGCCGGTGATCCCCTGCGCCTGGCGGTATTCGCAGATAGCCTGCGAGATGGCCAGGATGTGATCCTCGGTGAAACTGCCCCTCAACGACGAGCCGCGGTGCCCAGATGTGCCAAAGGCCACCTTCTGCGCCGGGTCAGACAGGTCGGGCTCGGCGGTATAGTAGGCCGAGATCAGCCTCGGCACATTCACCAGCATGTGATAGGGAGCCGGTTTGCCCGCCAGCGGATGCAGATTCATAGATTAACTCCTAGTTAATAGACCGACGGCACAAAGGTCTGATCGTCCATCGGCGGGCGCACGTAACCCCCATCGCCCTGCCTGGGCGGCAGCACAATCGGCTCGGGAGTCAGATCCTCGTAGGGGATCATACTCAGCAGGTGGCTGATGCAGTTCAGCCGCGCCCGAGGCTTGTTGTCTGCGTTGACCACGTACCAGGGCGCCTGCTTGATGTCGGTCGAGGCGAACATGGCATCCTTGGCCTTGGAGTACTCCACCCAACGCTCGCGAGACTGGAGGTCCATCGGGCTCAGCTTCCAACGCTTGGTCAGATCGTTAATGCGATCCTGGAAACGGCGTTCCTGCTCCTGGTCGCTGACCGAAAACCAGTACTTGATCAGGATGATCCCCGAGCGGACCAGCATCCGCTCAAACTCGGGACACGAACGCAGGAACTCGCGATACTCCTCTTCCGTGCAGAAACCCATCACCCGCTCCACGCCGGCCCGGTTGTACCAGGAGCGATCAAACAAAACCATCTCCCCCGCGGCCGGCAGGTGCGGCACGTAGCGCTGAAAGTACCACTGCGTCTTTTCGCGCTCGGTCGGTGTGCCCAGCGCCACGACCCGGCAGTAGCGCGGGTTTAGAGGCTCCGTAATCCGCTTGATGACGCCTCCCTTGCCCGCCGCATCCCGGCCCTCAAAGATGATGACGACCTTCAGGCCCTTGAACTTGATCCATTCCTGCAGCTTGACCAGCTCGACGTATAGCCGGGCCAGCTCTTCCTCGTACTCTTTTTTGGTCAGCTTTTTCGGCTCGACGGCTACCACGCCCGGTTGACTGGGGCTGTTCTCCGGAGCGGCTGCGGCGGCCTGTTCCTGGACTTCGTCTGGGACTGCCTTTGCCTTCTTGTCCTTCTTCTTATCGTCCTTCTTCTCCTGCTTTTTCGTGCTCATTTGCCCCCTCCGTTTGGCATTGCATCCCTTCCTGGCTCCCTGGCCCTCTGGCCAGAGAGCCAGGAACTTGGAGATTGGCGAGAAGGGCGGGTTATCCCCGGCCACGAGGCCGCCGAGATCGCCTGCGCAATCAGCGCGCGGCGCAGGCGACCCTGCGCGTGACGGAAAGCTCTGCCGGGTCCGCCCTGTAAGCCTGTGTGCTACACGGCGATCCGAGCCGCAGTCTCGGCCAGGCGGGTGGCGTAGCCCATCTCGTTGTCATACCAAGCTGCCACCGACAGCATCTCTTCCTGGACGGCGGTCAGCGGCAGGTCGACGATCGACGAGTGCGGGTCGCCGACGATGCGGGACGAAGCCCATTCCTCTTCCAGCACGCCCATGACCCCCTTCAGCGGCGGCTGGGCAGCCGCTTTGCGAAAGGCATCGTTGACCTCTTGAACCGTCACCCGACGCTCGGTCACCAGGTTCAGCTCGGCGATGCTGCCCGTGCGGGTCGGCACACGGTAGGCCTTGCCGGTGATCTTGAGCCCAGGCCAGATAAAGGCCAGCGCCCGCGCCGCGCCCGACGAAGAAGGAATGATGTTCTCGGTCGCGGCCCACGAGTCGCGCCGATCCTTCATCGGCTGATCGGTAAGCGACTGCGTGTTGGTGTAGGCGTGTACCGTCGAGAAGAGGCCGTACTTGATGCCAAAGTTCTCGATGATGACTTTGACCACCGGCGCGAGCGCGTTGGTCGTGCAGCTCGCCATACTGATGATCTTGTGCTTCTCCGGGTCGAACGTATCGAGATTGATGCCCGGCAGCAGCACGGCGTCGCAGTCCTCCTGCTTCTTGCTCGGCGCGCTGACAAGGACGCGCTTGGCACCGGCGTCGAGATGGACCTGCGCACCGGGCCGGGTCGTCGCCCGGCCGGTGCAGTCGATCACCAGGTCGACGCCGAGCGCCTTCCAGTCCGGCAGGGCCTTCATCGAGTCATAGTAGGGGATCTTGCGGCCACCGATGACAAAGCAGTTGTCACCGACGCCAACCGCTTCGGGCCAGCGGCCATAGTTCGAATCCACCTCGAACAACGCCGCAAGTGTTCCGAGGTCCTTGATGTCCGAGATCGACACCGGAACAAACAGGTTTTCCTTCAGCGCCACCTTCATCAAAGACCGGCCGATTCGGCCAAAACCATGAATAGCAACCCTAGGCATGAAAATACTCCTTCCTTTCTTTTTGTCTTTTCGGTACTAGCAAACTGCATCGTCTACCACGGTCGCCCGCTTGTTAAGCATGCTGTCGCATCTGCTTATAACAGTTGATCAGCCCATTGGTTGACGCATCGTGCGACTCGACGATCTCTTGGCCGCGCAGCTCGGGCAGAATCGCCTTGGCGAGCTGCTTGCCAAGCTCGACTCCCCACTGATCGAACGAGTTGACGTCCCAGATTGCGCCCTGGGTAAAGATCTTGTGCTCGTACAGCGCGATCAGCGAGCCCAGGATCTCGGGCGTCAGCTTGGGATAGAGGAACGAGTTGGTCGGCCGGTTTCCTGGGAAGGTCTTGGCCGCGACCAGCGTCTCCAGCTCGGCTCCAGTTTTGCCCTCGGCCGCCAGCCCGGCTCGCGCCTCATCCGGCGTCTGGCCCTTCATCAGCGCCTCGGTCTGGGCGAAATAGTTCGACAGCAGCAGCGTGTGATGCTCGCCCAGCGGGTTTTGGCTCAACGCCGCAACCAGGAAATCACAGGGGATCAATTTTGTCCCCTGGTGGATCAACTGGTAGAAGGCATGCTGGCCGTTTGTGCCCGGCTGCCCCCAGACGATCGGCCCAGTCTGATAGTCGATCTGCTCTCCGGCTTTGGTAACGCTCTTGCCGTTGCTCTCCATGTCTCCCTGCTGAAAGTAGGACGAAAAGTGCATCAGGTACTGGTCATAGGCCAAGATCGCATGCGATTGAGCCCGCCAAAAGTTATTATACCACAAACCGAGCAAACCCATAACTACCGGGACATTCTGTTCGAACGGATCGCTGCGAAAATGCTCGTCCACCTTGTGGGCACCGGCCAGCAGCGCCTGGAAGTTGTCCATGCCCAGGTAGAGGGCGATCGACAACCCCACGGCCGACCACAGCGAATAGCGCCCGCCGACCCAATCCCAAAACTCGAACATGTTGGCCGTGTCGATGCCAAAGCCCGCGACCTCTTTCGCGTTCGTGGACATGGCCACGAAATGCTTGGCGACGGCCGTCTCATCTTTGGCCGCTGCCAGGAACCACTTGCGGGCCGAGTGGGCGTTGGCCATCGTCTCCTGAGTGGTAAAGGTCTTGGAGGCTATCAGGAACAGCACTGTTTCCGGGCTGACCACCTTGAGCGTCTCGACCAGGTCGGTGCCGTCGACGTTGGACACAAAGTGGACCTTCAGGCCGGGCATGCCGTACGGCTTGAGCGCCTCGCACACCATCTTCGGGCCCAGGTCCGACCCGCCGATGCCGATGTTGACGATATCGGCGATCGGCTTGCCGGTGTAGCCCTTCCATGCCCCCGAGCGGACGGCCTCGCTGAACGCCCGCATCTTGGCCAGCACCGTGTTGATTCCGGGCATCACATCCTTGCCGTCCACCAGGATCGGCCGGTTCGAGCGGTTGCGCAGCGCGACGTGGAGCACGGCCCGGTTCTCGGTGTTGTTGTACTTGAGGCCGGTGAACATCGCCTCCATCTTGTCCGGCAGGTTGGCCTGGCGCGCCAGGTCAACCAGCAACCGCATCGTTTCCTGCGTCACGCGATTCTTGGAATAGTCAAACAGGATGTCGCCTACTCTTAGCGAAAAGCGCTCAAAGCGCTGCGGATCACGGGCGAAGAGGTCGCGCATGTGCACCTTGGCCATCTTGCGCCGGTGCTTTTGCAGCGCCTGCCACGCCGGTAGATCAACAGGTCCCGCCATCTCTCTCTCCTTTGGCAGCCTACTACAGGTAGGTGGGCTCCCATTCCGGGCAGAAATTCCTGGGCCGGCCTATCAAGGGGTCAGGGTCCGCCGCAGATACTTGATGCCATCGGCTCCGGCCGCGATCACCTCGCTTGCCAGCCCAAGGAACAGCCCATGGGCGACGATGCCTGTCCGGGCGTCCAGGCGGGCGCCCAGGCCTACCGGGTCGTTAATCGGTCCAAAGCTGCAGTCCAGGATCAGGTTACCCTGGTCGGTTATGAAAGGTCCCGGCTCTTTGCCCGAAGCGCCCAGCCGCAGGCGGACCTGGGCTCCCAGCGATTCCAGGTAAGCGGCCTGGGTCTTCCAGCCGAATGGGATTACCTCGACCGGCACCGCCCAATGAGTGCCCAGAGCCGGCGACAGCTTGGACTCGTCGACGATGATAATCTCGCGACGGCTGGCCTGGGCGACGATCTTTTCGCGGAGCAGCGCGCCGCCGCCGCCCTTGATAAGGTTGAGCGCCGGGTCCACCTCGTCCGCGCCGTCAAAGGTCAGGTCGATCACAGGGTGATCTTCCAGCGTGGTGAGGGGGATGCCCAGCCGCCTCGCTTCGGCCTCGATCAGCCGCGAGCAGGGTACACCCTGGATACCGGTCAGCTCGCCGCGGGCGATCTTGTCTGCCAGGCCGCGCACCGCCAGGATCGCCGTGCTTCCGGCGCCGAGACCCACGATCATGCCTGATTGAATATAGCCCAAAACCTGGTCGGCCGCTTGTTGCTTCAGGGACTGTGCCGTTGGCCCGGCACCCTTTCGCGACGCCATACACACCTCTGGTTCTCCCGGCGCAAATTGCCGGGACCTAGCCCAAAACCCGCTTGCGGCTCGCTTCGATCGCGCCCAGCAGAGCGGTGAATGCATCGGCGAACAACTTGACGCCCTCCCGCTCCAGCTCACCGGTGACCGTATAGATCGAGACGCCGAGCGTCTCCAGTTCGGCCATCTGCTGCTTGGCCTCGTCCACATTCTGTTGCAGGCTGCCGGGGCGCACCGTGCCATGATCCAGGAACGCCGCCAGGGTGGCCGGCGGCACGGTGTTGACCGTGTTGGGGCCGATCAGCTCGTCGACATAGATCACGTCGCTGTACGCCTTGTTCTTGGTGCCGGTCGATGCCCACAGCGGCCGCTGCGCAAGCGCGCCCTTGGCCTTGAGCGCCAGGAACCGCGGCGAGCCGGACACCTCTTCAAAGTAAGCGTAGGCCAGCTTGGCGTTGGCGATGGCGGCCTTTCCCTGCAAGCTCGCGGCCTTGTCGGCGCGGGTGCCGCCCTGATCGACCATGCCGGCCAGCAGGCCGTCCACCTTGGTGTCCACGCGGGACACAAAGAAGGACGCCACCGAGGCGATCCGGTCCACCGGCAGCCCCGCGGCAACGCGCTTTTCCAGTCCTTTCAGATAGGCGTCGATCACCGCCGCATAGCGCTCGATCGAAAAGATCAAGGTGGCGTTCACATTGATCCCCGCGGCGATTGCCCCGGTGATGGCCGGCAGCCCTGCCCACGTCGCCGGGATCTTGACCATCAAGTTCGGCCGGTCCACGCGCTGCCAGATCCACTTGGCCGCGGCCAGCGTGCCCTCGGCATCCTGCGCCAGGTAAGGGTTCACCTCCAGGCTGACATAGCCGTCGCCCCCATTGCTTTCCTCGTACATCGGCCGGAAGAGATCGGCCGCAGACTGGACGTCCTCAGTCGCGAGCTGCCAAAAGATCTCCTCCGCGCTCTTGCCGGCCCTGGCCAGGAACGTCAGGCCGACGTCATAATCGTGCGATTTGACGATTGCGTTCATAAAGATCGTCGGGTTGGAGGTGACCCCCCGAACCTCCCCGCGGGAGATCATCCCGACCAGCTCGCCGTTGTCCAGCAGGCTGCGCTGGATATTGTCATACCAGATCGACTGGCCGGCGGCATATAGTTGTCGTGCAGTGTTCACCCATTTCTCCTTAGACCATGGTCCTACTTGCCGGAGCCAAGCAGCTCGGTCGCCATCGCCTCGATCCGCTCGGCCGTAAAGCCGAGGTTGGGAAAGACCGTGCCCACGGGCGCCGAGACGCCATAGCGATCCAACCCGAGGATACGGCCCGCCAAGCCTACCCAGCGGTGCCAACCCATCGTAACGCCCGCTTCCACAGCCAGGCGCGCAGTGATCTCCGGCGGCAGCACGCTGTCCTGGTAGGCCGCATCCTGCTCGGCGAACAGCTCCCAGCTCGGGAAAGACACCAGGCGAACCGGGATGCCCTTCTCGGCCAGGCGCCGCCCGGCCTGCGCGATGAGCGCGACCTCCGAGCCGCTCGCCATCAGGATGAGCCGCGGCTTGCCCCTGCCGCCCGCCACGGGCAGGTCGGCCAGCACATACGCGCCGCGGCGCAGCCCTTCGGCCGGAGCATACACCGTCCGGTCCAGCGTGGGCACGGCTTGCCGGGTCAGGATCAACGCCGTGGGGCGGTGGCGGTTCTCGACCGCGAACTTCCACGCCTCGCGGACCTCGTTGGCATCGGCCGGGCGCACGGTCACCAGGTTGGGAATGGCCCGCACCGCGGCCAGTTGCTCGACCGGCTGGTGCGTCGGGCCGTCTTCACCCACCCCGATGCTGTCATGGGTAAAGACCCAGATGGAGCCCAGGTGTGAGATGGCCGCTACGCGCAGCGCGGGCCGCAGGTAGTCGGAAAAGACAAAGAAGGTCGCACCAAACGGGATCACCCCGCCGTGATAGGCCATGCCGTTCACGATCGCGGCCATGCCATGCTCGCGCACGCCAAAGTGCAAGTTGCGCCCTTCGTGACAGTCCGCGGCAAAAGCCTGGCCGTTGGCCATCCAGGTGAGCGTCGAAGGCGCCAGATCGGCCGAGCCGCCTACCAGGTCTGGCAGATTGGTCGCGATCGCATTCAGCACCTTGCCCGAGGACGCCCGCGAGGCGAGGCCCTTGGCATCGGCCGGGAATTCGGGCAGCCCGTCGGCCCAGCCCGCCGGCAGCTCGCCTGCCAGCCTCCGTTCCAGATCGGCCGCCAGCTCGGGGTACTCGGCGCGGTATGCCTCGAGCCTCTTGTTCCACTCCTGCTCCTGCTTGGCGCCGCGCGCAACGGCCTGCCGGAAAAAGGCCAGGGCCTCGTCGGGTATGTAAAAGCGCGGCTCCAGCGGCCAGCCCAGCTTTTCCTTGGCCCCGTTCAGCTCGGCGTCACCCGGCGGCTCGCCGTGCGCCTTGGGCGTCCCGGCGCGGGTGGGCAGGCCGTAGCCGATGATGTTCCGGACCATGATGATGGAAGGCCTTGGGTCGAGCTTGGCTGCCTCGATCGCCCGGTCGATCGCCTCTACGTCCAGGCCATCCTCTACCTTTTGCACGTGCCAGCCATAAGCCTCAAAGCGCTTGCCCCGATCTTCGGTGAAGGCAATGTCGGTAGACCCTTCGATCGAGATCTTGTTGTCGTCATAGAGGTAGATCAGCTTGCCAAGCTTCAAGTGCCCGGCCAGCGAGGCCGCCTCGGAGGCCACGCCTTCCATCAGATCGCCGTCGGTGACGATGGCATAGACATAGTGGTCGATGATGTCGTGTCCCGGCCGGTTGTAGATCTTGGCCAGGTGCGCTTCGGCGATGGCCATCCCGACGCCGTTGCTGAACCCCTGCCCCAGTGGCCCGGTGGTAGTCTCGACGCCCGGGGTGAGGCCATACTCCGGGTGGCCGGGGGTCTTGCTCCCCCATTGGCGGAAGCGCTTCAGCTCCTCCAGCGGCAGATCGTACCCCGTCAAGTGCAGCAGGCTGTACACCAACATGCAGCCGTGCCCGCCTGACAGGATGAACCGGTCGCGGTTGGCCCATCCCGGGTTGTTCGGATTGTGCCGCAGGTGGCGCGTCCAGATCGTATAGGCCATCGGCGCGGTGCCCATCGGCAGGCCGGGATGCCCCGAGTTTGCCTGCTGGACGCCGTCTGCCGACAGAAAGCGGATCGTATTGATGCACAACTGTGTAAGCTTTGAATTTGCCTTTTTGGGCATACCCATCTCCTTTTGTTCTTGCCTGGCCCTGCCCGGCCTTTCAGGCCGGACAAGACCGGGCAAAACTAGCGTTGAATGCGCGCCGAGCCGCCCTTGGCAAACGCCCGCACCTGCTCCACCGTCGCCATCGTCGTGTCACCGGGGAAGGTGGTCAGCAGCGCGCCGTGCGCCCAGCCCAGGTTGACCGCTTCCTGCTCCGACGCGCCCGTCAGCAGCCCGTAGAAAAATCCCGAGGCATAGCCGTCGCCGCCGCCCACGCGATCCAGCACGTCCAGCTCGCAGGTTGGCGCCTGGTAGGTCTTGCCGTCGATCCAGGCCACCGCGCTCCAGCTATGGCGGTTGGTCGAGTGTACCTCGCGCAGTGTGGTGGCCACGATCCTGACGTTCGGGTACATGTCGGTCACCTTGTCGATCATGCCAAAAAAGACGCTCGGGTCGAGCTTGGACTTGTGGAGTACCGCCCCTGCGGTGGCTGCCACCTCGGGTCCGGCGATGCCGAGGCCCATCTGCAGGTCCTCTTCGTTGCCGACGATCACGTCAACATTAGCCACGATCCGCTTGAGCACCTTCAGGGCGACCTCGTGCCCGCCCCACAGGTTCCACAGCTTGGCGCGATAGTTGAGGTCGATCGATGTGACGGCGCCGGCGGCCTTGGCCGCTTTCATCCCCTCGATGATCAGCTCGCCTGTAGTCTCTGACAGCGCAGCAAAAATGCCGCCGCTGTGAAACCAGCGCACGCCCCCGGCAAAGATCTGGCCCCAATCGAAATCGCCCGGCTTGAGCTGGGCGGCTGCTTCGTTGCCGCGGTTGTAAAAGACCACCGGCGCGCGCACGCCCTGGCCCCGGTCACTGTAGACCGTGGCCATGTTCGGGCCGGTCACGCCGTTGTGCTCAAAGCGCCTGTAAAAGGGAGTGACGCCCATGGCCCGCACCCGCTCGGCGATCAGGTCGCCGATCGGATAGTCGACCATGGCCGTCACAATGCCCGTCTTTAGGCGAAAGCAGTCGGCCAGGTTGGCGGCTACGTTAAACTCGCCGCCGCTGACGTGAATGTCACAATGGGTGGCCTTTCGAAAGGGGATAATCCCTGGGTCCAGGCGGTGGACCAGCGCCCCGAGCGATACAAGATCCAACGTCCCTTCCGATTTTAACTCTAAACCATAACTCATTTTTCTCTCCTTACTCTATATAGCTTTTCGCCGGCCCTGGCCACGTACAGGATGCCTTCATCCTCACGATTCTGCCAGTCGGCCGGGTCGATTGTAGCCGGGTCCAGGTATCCCAGATTCAGTTTGGCGCAGTCCTCGGGCGGGATCTTGCTGGCCAGCGTCACCTTGATATTGGCCTGCTCGACACCACCTTCGGCCATCACCCCCGAGCCACGCACGTGGGTGCTGTGGGCCAGCACGCCCAGCGGCACGTGCTTGTAGCGATCCCAGTCGCGCAAAAAGTAGGGCAGGGTGTGATAGCCCACCTCGTAGATGTACTTGCCGTGCACGTGGCTGACCACATCCAGGTGTGGGGCATAGATGACCACCTCGCCCCCCATCTCCACGCACGGCTCCATCTTGTACGTGCACTTGGCCGCGGTCCACAGCTCGTCGTACATTGGCGGGCAGCACGACAGCACCCGCTTGTAGGGGCGATCGCACCACTGAATATGCCGCTGCGACGATACGTCGGCCGCTGCGCTCCAGGTCTCATACACGTCGCCGATCAGCACCCCCGCCAGGTCGTGCCCTTCGACGATCAGCGCCGCCAGCGTGACGGGGGTCTTGAGCTGGCGAGTGGCGGCATGGATCACGGCCCGTACCGGAGTATCCTTGATGCCGATCGTGCCTATCACTGTGGCCAGCGCGCCCAGCCAGTGGGTGGCGTTGATCACGTCCGGCCCGGAGATGCCCGGAAAAAAGTACTTGGCTCCTCCCGAAAAGCCGACCACTTCGTGGGGGAAGGTCGGGCCGAGGATGATGATGTGATCGTGCTCCAGCACGGCCTTGTTGATCCGAATGTCGATCTCTGCCGGCAGCGAGGGGTGCCAGTTTGGCCCGGCGAGCTGCTTGATCTCGTCCTGGTCGATCACCCCCAGCGAGGCCAGCGCTGCCGGATCATCCCACGCATGGTTCAGCAGCCCCACGTGCTTGAACGCCGTTGCCCGTTCCTCGGCGGTGATGCCCACCAGGTGGTTCAGCCCACCTTCGGGGTAGCCGGGGTGGGTTCCCAGCGCCACCATAAAGTTCAGCTCGCGGGCGTCGTGCAGCACTTCCACCATCATCCGGAACAGCTCGGGCAGCGGCAGCGAGCGGGTATGATCCGGGATCAGCACCAGCACCTTCTGCCCCGCGTACCTGCCGCCGCCCAGCCCATTGGCCAGAACCTCTATGATCGCCTCGTGAGACAGCAGGCCCGTCTTGGCGATTGTTTGAGCGATAACCATCTGTTTTGCTTCTCCTATGTCGCATGCTTCTGGCGACGCCTATGTCGCATGCTTCTCGTAGATCCCCTTCACATGCAGGGCCGCTCGCGGCTGGGGATGGCAGCACCCGGCAAGTCCAGACCTGCCAGGTTCGCAGGCAACCCTTTACACACCGGCGTACGCCGAGAACCCACCGTCCACCGGCACGGTGATGCCCGTGACAAACGAAGAGGCCGGCGAAAGCAGCCACAGCACGCAGCCCAGCAGGTCTTCGGGGTTACCGAGGCGGCCCATTGGGGTGTGGTCTAGTATCCTCTGGCCGCGCGGCGTCCAGCCGCCGGTGTCCTTGTCGATCAAGAGGAAACGGTTCTGCTCGCCCAGGAAAAAGCCGGGCGCGATGGCATTGACCCGGATCTTGCCGGAATAGTTCTGGGCCAGGTAAACGGCCAGCCAGGCGGTAAAATTGGTGATAGCCGCCTTGGACGCCGAATAGGCGGCGATGTTCGTCAGTGGGCGGTAGGCGTTCATCGATGAGTAGTTCAGGATCACCCCTTCGCCCGTCTCGGTGAACTGCTTGGCCAAGACCTGGCAGGGCATGAAGGTGCCGAGGATGTTCAGATCCAGCACAAAACGCATCCCCTCCTCCGGGATGTCAAAGAAGCTCATCGTCGGGCTGACCGTGGCTTTCGGGCTGTTGCCGCCCGCGGCGTTGACCAGGCCGTAGAGCGGGCCAAAGCGCTTGTTGATCGCCTCGCCGGCCGCCAGCAGGCTGCCGCGGTTCATCACATCGACCTCGCAGGCGTCAACCTGGCCGGCGCGATCCCCCAGGCGTTCCTTGATCGCCGGAACGCCTCCCAGCCTGAGATCGAGGATCATGACGTTCGCGCCACAACCGGCCAGCGCCACAACCACGTCGCTGCCCAACGCGCCGGCGCCGCCCGTCACCGCAAACGTCTTGCCGCTCAAGTCATACATCACCATCAGATCTTGAAGGTTCATTCGTAACTCTCCTCTAGATTTTCCCAAGCCTTGCCCATGGCCGCCATGCTGCGACGTAGGGCCCTGTATCTGCGACCGAGCTGTCCGCACATTTCACAGCTTAAAGGCGCGCCTCGCCAGCCCGTTCGCCATATCGGGCGCCATCTCTTTGGCATCCGCCATATCGATCAGCCCGCGCACCACCAGCCCGGCCAGCCAGTTGGCCGATGCCCGGCGCCACACGTCGTGCCGCGCCGGGATCGACAGAAAGGCCCGGGTGTCGTCGATAAAGCCGACCGTGTTGTACAGACCCGCTGTCTCCATCACCTGGTCAAAGTAGCGCGCCATACCGTTTGGACTGTCCTGGAACCACCAGGGCGGGCCAAGTCTGAGGGCGGGATAGTGCCCGGCAAGCGCCGCCAGATCGCGCGAATAGCCCGTCTCATCCAGGGTGAACAGGATCATTGTAAGCCGCGGGTCGTTGCCAAAGCGGTCGGTCAGCGGTTTCAGATTGCGCACCCACTCGGTTTCCACCGGGATATCGTGGCCCTTGTCGGCGCCGAACTTGGCAAAGACTTCCGGGTTGTGGTTGCGGTAGCAGCCCGCGTGGAACTGCATCGCCAGCCCATCCTCACAGCTCATGCGCGCCATCTCGATCGCCATATAGCCGGTAAAGCGCCTGGCGTCCTCGGCCGTCGACCGGCCGGCCAAGGCGCGGGCGAATAGAGCATCTGCTTCGGCAGGGGACAGCGCCTCGGTGTAGGGCGTCTCTACCCCGCTGTCGGTGGAGGTACAGCCCATGCTCTTGAAAAAGGCCCGCCGTTCCTCCAACGCCGCGATCAGCGCCTTGGCCGTGGTGATCTCCCGGCCGGTGACGGCGCCCAGCGCCTCGACGTTCGAGCGCCAGCCGGGCGCCAGAAGATTGGTCACCGCATCGGGGCGGAAGGTCGGCCGGACCACCCCCGACCAACCCGATTCCTTGATCGCCTGGTGATACTCGAGAGGATCGGCGGCCCCGTCGGTGGTGCACATCACCTCGATCTTGAAGCGATCGAACAGCGCGCGAGGGCGATACTCCGGCCGGCCCAGCTTGTGGATCAGCTCGTCGTACGTCTCCTGCGCCGTCGCGCCGTCCAGCTTTTTCCGGATGCCGAATACCTCGTACAGCTCGTGCGCCAGCCACGACCCGCTGGGCGTGCCGCGAAAAAGGTAGAAATACTCGGCAAAAGTCTGCCAAATCTTGCGGTGATCCGTCTCAGTCGCGCCTCCGTCACACCGCGGGATGCCCAACGCCTCCAGGGGAACGCCCTGGGAGTAGAGCATGCGAAAGACGTAATGGTCGGGGATGATGAACAGATCGGCAGGCGTGCCAAAGGTCGCGTTTTCGTCGGCCAGCAGCCGCGGATCGACGTGGCCGTGCGGTGAAACGATGGACAAGTCTGCGATGTCGTCGTACAGCTCGCGCGCCACCTGGCGCTGCCCGGGATCGGGCGCCAAAAAACGATCGGGATCCAAAAGCCCTTTTGTTGCCATCTCACCTCCCATGTGCTGAGGCTCCGGCGCGAGTCCCGATCTCATGGGCCAGGACCCTTGCCGAAAACCGCCCTATTATATCATATCACAGCCTGGCTTGCCACTTGCCGGCCCACACTTGGCATTTGGCATACGAGGAAAAGCGTGCTACACTGAGCGCACTCTAACCCAGTAGGGCGCGTTGCCGCACAAGATCTCGGCAAAAGAATGGAATCCTGTCGATGAACGGCTTGGATGAGCAGCTCTCCACGTAATTATCTGACCAACCTGGCCCATCTGCTGTGGGGGGATCGCGCCCTGCGCCCGCTGGTGGCCGTCTACTATGTGACCACGCAGTGCAACTTAAATTGCGCCTATTGTGAGGATTTTGGGCAGCGGCGCAACGCCCAAGCCCTAGCGCCGCTGCCGCTGGACGAGGCCCTCCGCGTGCTGCGCGTAGTCCGCAGCGGCGTGGATCACCTGATCCTGACCGGCGGCGAGTCGCTGCTCCACCCCGAGATCGTCCCGCTCGTAACTCGTGCCCGCCGCGAGCTGGGCTTCCGGCACATCACACTGCTGTCAAACGGCCTGCTGCTGCCCCAGTGTGAACCCCTCCTGAGCGCCGTGGACCGGTTGGTGGTCAGCCTCGACTCGACCGACGCGAACCGGTGGAGCGACCTCCTCGGTGTGCCGGGCGACGTGGCACGGGGCATCCTCGCTAATGTGCGGGCCTATGCCGGCCGCCAGCGCGAGTTCGGCTTCCGGATGGTCGCCAACTGCGTGCTCACTCCCGAGACACTGCCCGGCGCCCGGCAAGTGCTGGATTTTGCCCGAGAGCACGGCCTGCTGGTTTCCTTCTCGCCCCAGGCGGTGAACAACTGGCCGCGTTATGAGCTGCTGGTGAGCGACGAATACAAGGCCCTGGTGCGCGAGCTGATGGCCCAAAAGCGGCGCGGCGCGCCCATCCTGGGCAGCATGGCCTACCTGCACACCCTGCTGAACCTGCCGCCCTATTCCTGCTATCCGGCGTTGATCCCGCGCGTCATGCCCAACGGCGAGCTCGTCTACCCCTGCTGGCCCATCGAAAGGGCGGGAACCAGCCACGGCGGGCGGCCGTGCAACCTGCTGGAGGTGGCGTCGTGGGGTGAGGCGATCGAGCGCGCCGTCAAGGCCTACGGCCGGCCGCCGCGGGTTTGCACCAGTTGCTTCCAACAGTGTTATGTCGAGTGCTCACTGATGCAGGGTCGGCCCCTGTCATTCCTGGGCGAGTGGCTGCGTTACCCCGCCAGCCGCCGGGGAAGTGTGGCAACCTATGCCCCTGGCTAGGCGAGGCCGGCCGTGATCGCGCCTGCTGAGGTTCCCGCCGGCGTCGTCGTGGTGGGCGCCGGGATCGCCGGGCTGTCGGCGGCGCTGCACCTGACCGAACGGGGATTGCACCCTCTGATCCTGGAGGCAGATCCCTGCTACGTCGGCGGGCGCGCGGCCGGCGGCGACATAGTCGAGCTGGACGGCTGGCGCTTTCGCGGCGACCACGGCGTGCACGCCGTCTGGTCACCCTACCGCAACCTGCAGGCCATGCTGGCCCGCCACGCCATCCGCCCCGTCCTGGTTCCGGCTCAGGAAGAGGATTGGGTCTACAAGCGGGACGCCTGGCCACGGCGGGCGCCGGTGGGCAGTGCCATCCGCCATAGCTGGATCCCCGCGCCCTTTCACTATCTCCACCTCTTTGTGCGGCCTCGCTTCCTGGCCATGCTCGATTTGAAAGAATACTTTGGACTGCTGCGCGTGTTGCAGGGTCTGTTGTGGGGGCTGGCCGTCGATCCGCTGCGCGAGGGGCAGCCCCTGGAGGGGCTGTGGCTCAGCGAGCTGGTGGCCCGTTGGTCGCCGGCGCTGCGCGCTCTATTCATCGGCCTGACCCGAAACGGGCTGGCGGGCCAGCCTGAGGAGATCCCTCTCTCGGGCTTTATCGCCTTTCTGCGCTTCTATACCCTGCTGCGCCGCGACGCATGGGCTTTTTCCTACCTGCCGGCCGACTGCGGCACCTGCCTGGCCGAGCCGCTGGCAGCCAAGGTACAGGCGTTGGGCGGGAGACTGGAGATGGGCGTGCGTGTCACGGCTCTGGAGCGGCAGGGAGAAGCCTGGCGCGTCCACTGGCAGAGAGGCGAGGCGGATGCCGGGCACGTCGAGTCCCGGCACGTAGTGTTGGCCACCGATGCGCCCAACACGGCGGCTATCCTGCGGGCCAGCCCTGAGCCGGCCTTTGCCGCCGACGACCTATACTGGCCGCGAGGCATGGCCACGGCCGTGATCCGCCTGTGGTTCGACCGGGAGCCGCGGAGCGGCGCAGAAGCGGGCATGCTTAGTGGCGAGCTGGTGCCTGACAACTTTTTTTGGCTGCACCGCATCCAGGACCCGTTCGTGCGTTGGCACCGGGCCACCGGCGGCAGCGCCGTAGAGCTCCACACCTACGGCCCACCCGCCGTCCTGGCCCAGCCCGACACCCTCCTGCTGGCACAGACCATTGCCGACCTGCAGAGCGTCTTTCCCGAGCTGCGGGGGCACCAGATCCATCAGGATCTGCGGCGCAACCAGCCCACTCACACCCTGCTCAGCGTCGGGCCTGCCGGCCGCCACCTGGGCGTCGAGACCCCCTGGCCGGGACTGGTCTGCTGTGGCGACTGGGTGCGCCACCCTTCGCCCGCATTCTTTATGGAGCGGGCGTGTGTGACCGGCATCGATGCGGCTAACGCCGTGCTCCGCGCCCACGCTCTGCCGGCCTGGCCCCTGTTCGACCCACCTCCACCAGAGCCGTTGGCGGGCTGGATCGAGCGTCAAATGCTGCGGGTCCGGCAGGTGTTGCGCCGCCGCCGGCAGGCTCGCAGCGCGTAAAAGGAGGCAAACAGCTAAAGAAAAACCACCTGGCGTAAGATCGCCAGGAAGAAACGGCTATGAAATGGGCGCCTCGGCCAACGCGTATTCCACCGCCGCTTCGGCGTGAATCCGGGTCGTGTCAAACAGCGGCACCCGGCAATCTCCCTCGCGAACCAGCAACCCTATTTCCGTACAGCCCAGGATCACCCCTTCTGCCCCATCTCTGGCCAGCCCTTCGATGATTTCAACGTACTGCTCTCTCGATTCCCGTCGCACCTCTCCCTTGACCAACTCGTCGAAAATCACCCGGTGCACGATCTCTCGCTGCCGGGCATTGGGCACAATCACTTCCAGGCCAAATCGCCCGGCCAGCCTGCTTTTGTAGAAATCCTCTTCCATCGTAAAGCGCGTGCCCAACAACCCCACCTTGCCAATCCACGCGTCCCGGATCCTTTTGCCGGCTGCATCGACAATGTGCAGAAACGGGATCTGGATGCTCGCCTCTATCTCGCCGGCCACCTTGTGCATCGTGTTGGTGCACAGGATAACGAAATCCGCGCCGCCGTCCTCCAGGTTTTTGGCCGCCCCGGCCAATACCGTGGCCATTTCCGGCCATCTTCCCTGCTCCTGCATCGCCTCGATCTCGGCAAAATCGACAGACACCATCAAGCACTTGGCGGAATGGAATCCACCGAGCCTTGCCTTGGTCGCCTCGTTGATAATCCGATAATACTCCAGCGAAGACTCCCAGCTCATGCCGCCTATCAAACCGATCGTTTTCACCGGCACCTCCTCCCAGGGTCGCTCGGATCTTGCCCGCCCATCAATCTTGCTGATAACCATTCCCGTTGGACCGGCTTGCTCATACTGTGTCACTCCATCGTAATTCTCATTGGGAAAGTATACCATAGCAGGATGAGACCAACAAAAGCACGGTTCTGAGCAAAGAGGAAACTACTCTCCCAGCGGGAACCGCCACTGCGATGCAGGTACGCCGGCCAAGAAGAATGGGGATCAGAAAACCTGGAAAGGCAACATTAACCAGATCTCCTGCACCTGCAATTTGACACAAAGAGCACGATAAGCTATACTCCCCTCCGAATTTATTCGGCTTTTTCGGATTCCTGGAGCGATTCCGCACATTCGCTGGAAGGAGAGAGAAAGGGATGAAACTGACCGGCCGGCAACAAGCCTTTCTGAGCGACTTTCTCGATCTGTACCAGGAAAAGAAGAACTCGCTCCACTACACCACCGTGGCAGAGCGGCTGGGCATCGGACGGATCACCGCCTACGACATGCTGCGCCTGCTGGAGGAAAAGGGGCTGGTCACTTCGGAATACATCATGCCCACCGGCGGGCCGGGCCGCTCCAGCGTCGTCTTCCGTCCTTCCGAACAGGGCGAGGCATTGATACGCCAACTGGCCGGCGAGGCGTGGGATCGGGAAGAATGGGAGACAGTCAAAGCGCATATCATCCAAGCGCTGCAAACCGGACAGGGTGGCCGCTACGAGTCCCTGCTGGAGGAGATCCTGGCGCGTCTGCCGGAATGCAAGGTCCCACTGGTATACACGGCCGAGATGACCACAGCCGTCATCCTGAGCCTGCACCAACTGAGGGAAGAAGCGCCCAGCAGCAAGCTGTGGGAACGGCTGCGAGACCTGGGGTTGCCGGAAGAAGTGGGCCTGAACGCCCTGGGCGGCCTGGCCGTGGGGCTGTCGCTGATGGAGCGAGCCAACCGCCGCCTGACACTCAAACTGCTGTCCGCCACCCGCCAATACCAGGACTACCTGTCCAACTTGAGCGCCGAGAGCCGTCGCCGGCTGTCCGAGTTCACTGCCGAGGTGATGCGCATCATGGGGGCCTGAGTCAGCCAGATTTTTTGCGGCTGATTTTTTCGTCTTTTTTGCCTTGTTCTGATTCTTCGAAAAGGAGAAAACCATGAAACGTGTAACTGCCGTAACCAACAGCGCCGCCGGGCTGCCAGCCGAAGTCTGTACGCACGAAAGGGAGAGACATTGAACATCTTGGTAACGGGTGGATTCGGAAACATCGGAGCAGTTGTCGTCGACGAATGTCTGCGTCGCGGGCACACGGTATCCGTGCTCGAAGTTCGAAACAAACGCACAGAGAAACTGGCTCGGAAATACGCCAAGCGGAATGTCCGGGGCCTGTTCGGCGACCTTCGAAAGGCGGAGGACGTTTCACGGGCAGTTGTTGGTCAGGACCTGGTGCTCCACTTGGCTGCGATCCTCCCGCCTGTCAGCGACGCTCATCCAGACCTGTGCCAAGCGGTAAACGTCGGGGGAACGGCCAATCTCATCGATGCGTTGCAGGCATCCACGACAAAGGCATCTCTCGTGTTGGTTTCTTCGGCGAGCGTAATGGGTCCCACTCAAAAACGAATTCCCCCGATCCGGCCAGACGATCCTCTTTCGCCTATGGATGCATACTCCAGGAGCAAGATCGAGGCAGAAGCCATGGTGGCAGCCTCTGGGCTACGGTATTGTATCCTGCGGTTGGCCGCCGTCCTTCCAACAATTCTCAACTACTCCAGCCTATTCGCCATGATCAAGCTCTTTTTCGACATGCCGCTCGATGCCCGTTGTGAGATCGTCGTCGATCTCGATGCGGCATATGCGCTGGTATCCGCTGCCGAGAACCTTCTCGGTTCGGGCCAAATTGCCGGCAAGAGAGGATTCATCGCCGGAGGCAAGGCGCAGGGCTGCCAGATGAAGACAAGGGACTTGGTAGGCGTGGTGTTCCGTCCAATTGGCTTGCGCATCCCCGACGAGTCTCTCTTCTCGCCGGAACTGGACTCTTACTATCTGGATTGGTACGACACTGAAGAAACTCAATCTATCTTGCGGTATCAGCGTCATTCCGTGGAACAGTGGCAAGCGATCATAATGAGAAGGATCCGTTACGTGCGTCCATTTCTTCCTCTGTTCAAGGCTGCCATCGTCCAATGGATTGAAAAGCAATCACCACTCTATCTGGCCTCGACCGTGAAAAGCGGCCGCGATCGAGGGAGCAGGGCTCGTGGTTTCCGTCGCGCCCAGAGCTGAAAGATTAGGAGAACAAGATGAAAAGCGTAACCATTCCCTACCGCCAGGAAAACCATGGCGACTTCCACGCCGAGTGGCCGGTCCAGCGCAAGGTGACAGGCTGGTGGTACATCACTGGGTTCTTTTCCGATCCCGCCGACCCGGCGCGCCTGTATTCCTACCAATTTACCCTGGCCAGGCCACGGCTTTTCGGAATCTATCCCTGGCTCCTGCATCTGGCCCTGACCGATGTGCAGACCGGGAAACATTCTTTCACCCAGCGCCTGATCTTTTGGCATCCGGATGTGTACGTGACCGCAGACTCGGTCCATTTCAAAGCGCTGGCTCACTTGAAGCGCCAAGCCGGCCAGATGCTCCTGACCATGAATGCCGGCACCTTCAGCCTCAACCTCACCCTGGACAAGGGCAAGGGCGCCTTCTGGCACGCCGATGACGGCGTGCTGGTGATGGGCGGAGCGGAACCCACGACCCGGCGAACGGTCTATTATTCCTATACCAACATGCCCACGACCGGCCAAGTGAGCCTGCTTGACCCGCAAGGTGATCGAAAAACCGTGCAGGTAACCGGGAAATCCTGGTTCGACCGGCAGTGGGGACCCTACGCCCTTACCAAGGTCAATACCCACTGGGAATGGTTCTCCCTGCGCTTCTTCGATGATGAGGAGGTCATGCTGTTCGCCTTCCCGCAGTGCCCGTATTATGATGGCACCTACATCACCCGGGAGGGAAAAAGGGCGCTGGTGCGCAATTACACCTACACCCCCAAACGTTTCGTAGAAGTAAATGGCGTGAAATTCTCCATGGGCTGGGACCTGGTCATGCCGGGCGTCAAGGAAGAGAAATACGAGATCCGCCCCCTGACCGACGGGCAGATGAACATGTACTACTTTGAGCTGCTGGCCGGCATCTACAACCCTGCCGGGGAGCAGGTTGGCCTGTGCATGGTGGAGCTGCTGCCTGGAGCCAGGAATTCGCAGGACAAGATCAATCCCCTCAACATGCTCAAGAAAGTCTAGCTGGCCCAGCTTTTTCTGGCGAGAAACGCCGCATGGCAATCTTTAACTCCGGTGGAAAACCTGGATTTGGGCGCGAGGCGATAATCGACTGATACCACCACCGCATCATGCACAGGGAACCCGTCCTTGCCAACAGATCAAAAGCGCCCGAGCTGCATCACCCCGGGCGCTTTTTTCTTGATATCTCCAAATTAGAACCGCCGCGTCAGACGTTGAATGCCCTCCACGTGCCCCGGATCGTACCCATCGCCAAACCGCGTCTTGGGCAGCCCCGCCTTGCGGGCCATCAACTCCTCATACTCGGCGTCGTCCACCATCGCCACACAGCGTCCGATGCACGACTCGCCGTCCACGAACCGCCATGGAAAAAAGCCAATGGTCACCCGCCGGTTGCACAGCAGGTCCACGTCCCCACCGATGCACTCGGCGTGGATGATGTGGTGGGGGAACATCTCGATGTGCATCAACTGATACTTGTCGGGCGTGAACCGCTCTTCCAGCGTCGTGCCGTACATCTCCCGGAACAGCTTGTCCGCCTCGGCCGCCTGGCGGGGCATCCAGGTGCGGATGATGGTGTTCATCGGGTGGTCGGCGCTGCCACA
>DAOUGI010000094.1:0-71523 GCA_034429215.1 Anaerolineae bacterium
CCCTCTCCCCCTGGGGGAGAGGGCTGGGGTGAGGGGGAAATGCCACCTTGCAAGCGCTTACCCAGAATCCTGAAACACACCCGTTTGTCCCTTTGCCCCGAGCTGGATCTTTTGTTTTTCCACCGCATATGGTAGAATAGGCGCACCGAAATGGGAGGGATGTTATGACAGCGCTAGTCGTCTATGATTCAACCTATGGCAACACAGAAAAGGTCGCCCAGGCCATTGGCCAAGCCGTCGCCGGAAAAGTGCGCCGTGTGGGCCAAGTGAGCCCTTCCGACCTGAAAGAGTTCGACCTTGTCATCATCGGCTCTCCGACCATGGGCGGCAGGCCGACCGAGGCGATTCAAGCCTTACTCAAGGCCGTGGGGCCTGCTCTCAAAGGCGCCAACGTCGCTGCGTTCGACACTCGGCTCACCTCGAAATGGGTCCGCATCTTTGGCTACGCCGCTCCCAGGATCGCCGGCAGCCTGAAAGAGATGGGCGCAGCCCTCTTGGGATCGCCTGAAGGATTTTTCGTTCTGGGCAAAGAAGGCCCGCTCAAAGAGGGCGAGCTTGAGCGCGCCGCCGCGTGGGCGAAAGGGATCAGATAGCAAGAGCAAGATCTGGTGAAAAAGCGCGGCAGGGGTTGTTCCATTGCTGTTGTTCTGCTGGCCGCCATGGCGGGGGTGCTGTGCGGGGCGGTGTTGCTGATCGGGCCGTTCGGCACGGCTACGCCCAAGGGTTCCATCCGCAACGGGCTGCTATACCCGCTTGTGCCCGAGCGCGACCGATCGATCCGGTCCCACCCTCCCGATTTCTCGGCGCCCACCGACCACGTGCCGGTTCCCCAGCATCCGTTTATGGCCGCCAACGCCGGCAATAACATGCACAACGACGCCTACATGAGCGACACGTACGAGGCCCCCGGCCCGCTTGGCACAAGCCCTCAGGTGAGGTCCAGAACCCAGGGGTTTGGCGGATACGGCACGGTGGCCGTCGACCACACGGGCCGGCTGGTGGGTGTCTATAGCAATGGCCGGGGGTTCCAGCTCGAGCTGATGGATCCCTATACCCTGGAAGAGCTGGCCGCCTTCGATCTGCCGCCAAGGCCCTGGTACTTTTTGTTGCAGGGGGTCATGCCCTGGGAGTATATCGGAGCCGGGATGTACTTTTATCTGGACAACCTGGACCGCGCTGTGGTGCCGACCACCGCCAACACCATTCAGGTCATCCAGGTGCCCGATCTCGAGCACCGCGCCGGGTTCGAGCTGGTGCGGGAATATGACCTGTCCGGCCACGTCGTCCCGATGGCCTGGCCCAAACAGGACAGCGTGGCCTGGGTGCTGCCCGACTGGGGTGGTGAGTACTATTGGTACGCGACGACCGGGGGGATGGTTGGCACGATCGACGTCGATACAGGCGAGGTCCATGCACAACGGTTGGAAGCGGAGATCGTCGAGAATTCTTTCGCGGTGGCCGAGGATGGGGTCTATATCATCAGTGACCGCGCCCTGTACCGGTTTACCCAGGACGGGACCGGGCAGATCGTAACCGAGTGGCGCGCCGAATACGACCGAGGTCCGGCAAAGAAGCCTGGGCTGATCACCCGTGGCTCGGGGACCTCGGTGACACTGCTGGGACGGGCGCCGGGATTTGTGGCCGTCACGGACAATGCCGAGCCGAGGATCCACCTGCTGTTCGTGAGCCGTGCCGACGGCGCCGTCGTGTGCAGCGCGCCGATCCTGCCCGAAGAAAAGAGCGCCACAGACATAACTGTCATAGGCTTTGAGCATGCCGGGCCGGATGGCAAGAGCACAGGGATCTATTCGGCGATTGTGGAGAATAACTGGGGTCACAACATCTTTCCTTTTGCCAACCCCGAACCGGGCATCGTCCGCGTGGACCTCACCCAGCAGGCAGACGGCCCTTTTCGCTGCGAGCAAGTCTGGTCCAGCGCTGAGAAAAACCTGGGCGTGTTCAAACTATCCCTGGGGAACGGCCTGGTGTACCTCTATGGCGGGGAGGGCTCGCCCCTGAATTCGAGATGGTACTTGACCGCGCTCGACGTGGCGACAGGCGAGACCGTGTACAAACAGATGGTGGGCACCGGGCTGGGATACAACAACTGGGCCGGTTCTATCTTTCTTCATCCAGACGGTGGCATCGCCTACTCCACGACCATCTTTGGCCTGGTGATGATGCAGGACACCGTCCCATAGACAGAACTTGATGGACAACAACAACCGAGTCTCCCCATTCGAACACCCCACGGCCCTGGGATCGTTCCGCACCTGGCTCAAGCTACTGCGAGACAGCGGCGGCATCGACCGTGAATTCCTCATCCGAGTGCTGTTCCTGAGTGCAACGACCCTTCTCACAAGCCCGCTCAGGCTCTACGAACGACTGCGCTTTGATAGAGCCGTGCGCAACGCGGCCGTGCACCCGGCCCCCATATTCATCGTCGGCCACTGGCGAACCGGGACGACCCACCTGCACAACCTCCTGTGCCGCGACCGCAACCTGGGTTATGTCTCCACGTTCCAGGCGCTCGCACCCGGCTTTTGCCTGTCCACTGAGAGAACTCTGAAGCCGCTGGTGGCCAGGGTTCTGGGCAAATCCCATCCCACCCGGCTGATAGACAACATTCCGCTGCTGATCGACGGGCCGCAGGAGGAAGAGTTTGCCCTCAGCAACCTGTCGCCCCATTCCTGGATGCACCTGTACACCTTTCCGCGGCGCGCTTCCTACTTTTTTGACCGGTATGCGCTTTCCAGCGACCTGCCGGCCGAAAGCGCCGCCGAGTGGGCCGAAACCTACTTGACCTTTCTGCGCAAGGCCTCGCTGCAGGCGGGCGGCAAACGGCTGGTACTCAAGAACCCGGCAAATGGCGGGCGGATCAGGCTGCTGCTCGAGATGTTCCCCGAGGCCAGGTTCATCCACATGGTCCGCAATCCATACGACCTGTTCCCGTCCATCATGTGGGTCTATCGCACCGTACTGCTCCAATCCCAGGTACAGCAGATCGACCAGGCCCAGGTCGAGGCCCACGTCTTGCAGTCGAGCGCCAGACTGCGGCGGAAATTCCTGGCCGACAGGGCACTCATCCCAGCCGGGCACCTAGTCGAAGTGCGGTTTGAAGAATTGGAACGGGCGCCGCTGGAACAGGTGCGCCAAGTGTACAACGGCTTGGGCCTGCCGGGCCTGGCCGAGGCAGAGCCGGCCATCCGCGCTTATATTGCTTCGATCCAGGGCTATCAAAAGAACCGGTACGAGCCGAACGGTGAGGTCGTCGACAAAGTAAACCGGCACTGGGACTTTTTGTTTGACGAGTGGGGCTATACCCGCCGCTAGTGGTATCGCTCCTCGCAATAGTCGGCGCCCTTGCCTTTGTCCAGGCATTCCTGCAACGCGGCGCGCGTGGCCTCCTCTTTGCAGTCGATCGAGCTTTTGTCATCAGCCAGGCAGTCGGCGTACTTTTGGGCATACTTGAGCCAGTCTAGGCCGTCTTCTCCCATTTGCTTGGCATACGGCTCCAGCTCCTCTTTGGCCCGCTTTAAAAACTCGGCGGCCTCTTTCCCCTTGTCGATTACACCCGGCGCCGATCCGGATATGTCGCACATCACTGTAGAAAAGAGGATGAGACACGCAACCATCAGAATGTATAGCTTTTTTCTCATCTAGACACCTCCTTAGCTCAAGGGATCACCGGTATTCGATCCCCAGCACCTCAGTCAGGAAAGCATATACGTCGGTCGCCTCCTCAATGAGGATGGCCGTGGGCTTGCCCAGCCCATGCCCGGCCTTGGTCTGGATCCGGATCAAGGCCGGCGCCTCGCCCGCCTGTGCGGCCTGCAGCGCCGCGGCGAACTTGAACGAGTGACCCGGAACTACGCGGTCGTCGTGATCGCCGGTGACTATCAGCGTGGCCGGATAGCGGGTGCCGGGATTGAGGTTGTGCAACGGCGAGTAGCGGTAGAGCGTCCGGAACTGCTCCGGATCGTCGGCCGATCCATAGTCGCTGATCCACGCCCAGCCGATCGTGAATTTGTGAAAACGGAGCATGTCCATCACCCCCACGGAAGGCACGGCCGCGCCGAACAGCTCCGGCCGCTGGGTCAGGCAGGCGCCCACCAGCAGCCCTCCGTTCGAGCCCCCCATGATCGCCAGCTTGGCCGCGGAAGTGACCTTCTCGGCGATCAGGTATTCCGCACAGGCGATAAAATCGTCGAACACATTCTGCTTCTTGTCCAGCATTCCCGCTCTGTGCCATTCCTCCCCATATTCGCTGCCGCCCCGCAGATTGGCCGACGCAAACACGCCGCCCATCTCCAGCCAGATCAGCCGGCTGACCACAAACGACGGCACGCTGGCAATATTGAACCCCCCATAGCCGTACAACAGGGTCGGGTTCTGCCCGTTGAGCTTCAGGTCGCGCCGGTGGGTGAGAAACATGGGAACGCGCGTCCCATCCCGACTGGTGACAAACACCTGCCGGGTGGCGTACCGGCTGGCGTCAAACTTGATCGGCGGTGCAAACACCAGCTCACTCTGCCCTCGGTTAAAGTCGTACCGATAGATCGTCACCGGATATAGGAACGACGCAAAGCCGTAGAACATCTCGTCATCGCTGCGCCGGCCCGTCAGATTAAGAAATTGACCTGTGCTCGAGATCGACCCCAACGTCGGCAGAGCGATGTCGGCCAACAGACTGCCCTGCCGGTCGAACCGCTTGAGCAGGCAATATCCGTCGTGCAGATAGAGAGCCACGAACTCGTCGTGAACCATCGTCACGAACTCGAGGGTGTCTGCTCCTTCGGGAACGATCGTGCACCAGGTCGCTTTGTCGGGCCGGTTGGTGTCGACGGCGATCAGCCGGCCGCGGGGCGCGTCAAAATCGGTGCGGAAATAGAACAGCGGGCCGTCGTTGCCGACGAAATGATAGGCCGCCTCCAGCTCAGGGATCAGCTCCACCACCGGCTCGGCGGGCTGTAGCTCCTGGTAGAACAACCGGTTGCGCACGTCGGTGCCCTGCCACACGGTCAGGATCAGGTACTGTCCGTCTTCACTCACCCCGGCAGAAAAGCCCCACTCTTTCTGGTCGGGGCGGTCGTACACCAGCCTATCCTCAGCCTGTAGCTCGCCCAGACGATGGAAATAAAGCTTTTGGTAATAATTCACCCCGGTATAGTCTTGTCCGGGAACAGGGGCATCGTAGCGGGCATAATAGAACCCAGAGCCGTCTTTGCGCCACGCCGCACCCGAGAACTTGCTCCACTCGATCAGGTCGGGCAGATCCTGGCCTGTGCTCACCTCACGCACCCGCCACACCCGCCAGTCAGAGCCGCTGGCACTGGTGGCATAAGCCAGCCACCGCCCATCGTCGCTCAGGGACCAATCCGTCAGTGCCACAGTGCCGTCTGCCGACAGGCCATTGGGGTCCAGCAGGACCCGTCCCTCGCCGTCTGGCGCATCCATCACGTACAGCACATCCTGATTTTGCAGGCCGGTGTTGCGGAGCTGAAAATAGCGCCCGCCACGCTCGACGGGCGCCGACGCCTTGGCATAATCCCACAGCTCGGACAGGCGGCGGCGGATCCCGTCACGCGCCGCGATACGAGCCAGAAAACCGAATGTTAGCGTATTCTGCGCCTCGATCCAGTCTCTGGTCTGCGGCGAGTCTGTCTCCTCAAGCCAGCGATAGGGATCGGCCACCACAGTACCGTGATAGTTGTCGATCTGATCGACGACACGGGTGTGGGGATAAACGAGTTTGGTCATATGAGGTTGACCTCCGAAAAAGAGACCGCTAATCTTCCGGCGCCCCCGGCAGGGTAAAGCTGAACGTGGAGCCGTTCATGCCGTCGCTGTCGACGCTCACCCGGCCGCCCAGTTTTTCCACGATGCGGTGCACAATCGACAGCCCCAATCCGTAACCGCTGGCTCGAGCCTGGTGCAGTTGGGTAAAGGGGATGAATAGCCTGCCACACTCCTCCGCCGTCAGGCCACGGCCGTTGTCATGCACCCAAAAGCGCACCTGGCCGTCAGGTTGGACTTTTGCCCCCAGCTCCAGCCGTGGCGGCCGGCCGCCATATTTAAGGGCATTGCTGAGATAATTGACCCACACCTCTTCGACCCACGGACCGTGGCCCAGCGCAGATGGCCAGGCAGCAGGCAGATGGATCTCGGCCTTGTGGTCTTGTGCCACTTCAGCCAGGCGCTGCCAGGCCTCGGCGACGATGCAGGCCATATTCAACGGTTCCGCCTCCACCTCGCCTCTGCGCACCTGGGCCAACAACAACAGCTCTTCCGTGATCCGGCTGGCCTTGAGGCCATGCTGGACGATAGCCCGGAGATACTTTTGCTGCTCCGCCAGGGGCACAGCCTCACTCTCGTCGGCCAATAACTCGGCCATGCCAACGATGAACGCCAGCGGGCTCTGCAGATCGTGGGCTACAGTCCGGGTAAAGGCATCGAGATCGTCTTTTTGCTCCTGAAGCTCGGTGTTGGACCGGCGCAGCGCCTCCTCCACCTCCTTGTGGCGGGTGATATCGCGCAGCACACCGATAAAACCCCTGGGGTTGCCTTCGGCGTCTGTGACCAGCGAGGTGTACAGCTCAGCCGGAAAACGGCTGCCGTCCTTCCTGAGCACGGTGTACTCGATGCTCTTGAGCAGCGCGCCCTGCAGGACCTTTGGCGCATTCTCCACGGCGCGTTGGCGGTCCTCAGGCGCAATGAATTCAAAGCTATTTCTACCCACCAGATCTTCAGGGCTATCGCAGCCGTTCTGCAGTGCCGCCTGCTGGTTGCAGAAGATGATTTTGCCGTCCAAATCGGTCAAAGTGATGGCGTCGGGGGAGATTTCGACGAGGGTGCGATACAATTCCTCGCTTTCCCGCAGCGCCTCCTCCATCCGCTTGCGCTCGGCCTCCCGCGCCTCCAGGTCGGCGACACGGCGGCGCAGAGCGGCAAGCTCACTGTCCAGTTGATCTGAGGTCGTATTCTCGTCGCGCATCTTGCCTTCCTAGCCAGACAACAGCCCAACAATGCGAGGCAGCACCTCGGCCACGTCGCCGTGGATGACCAAATCGGCACGCAGGTCAAAGTCAGTAGGATCGAGATTGACGATAATCGCCCTGGCCCCATTCTCCGCAGCCAAGAAGGGGAGATCGGCCGCAGGCACCACGTGGAGGGAAGAGCCGGCCACCAGCAGCAGGTCACAGCGCCGCACTTCGGCGATCGCCTGGTTCAGCACACGGACCGGCAGCTGCTCGCCGAATAGAATGGCGTCGGGCTTGAACGCGCCGCCGCATTCGCAGGTGGGCGCCTCGCCGGTCGCCAGGAACCGGGCAACCAAAGAATTGGCCGGCACCTGTTTGTAGCAGCGGATGCAGGTAGCCTGGCGCATGTGGCCATGCACCTCCAGCACCCGCCGGGAACCGGCTCTCTGATGCAGTCCGTCGATATTCTGAGTAATGATCGCCCGTATCAATTCCTGTTGCTCCAATTGAGCTAGGGCCAGATGGGCTGAATTTGGCTGGGCATACAGGATCAGCTCGGCGAGCGGGCGGAGCCAGTTGTAAAAGACCTGGGGATTGGTGCGAAAAGAGGTGATCGAAGCCACCACCATCGGGTTGTCTTTTTCCCACAGGCCCGACTGAGGGCTACGAAAGTCGGGGATGCCGGACGGGGTGCTGACCCCGGCGCCGGTCAGCGCTACCGCATAGCGCGCGTGGCAGATCAGCTCGGCGGCGTGCTCGATTTGGCTTTCGAGGCTCATGAATATCCCGTCCTTTAGAAAAGCGGCAACTGACCCTTACCGGGTTTGATAGGTAGGCTCGCCTGGCTGGCAACCTCGTGAGCGAGACGGGTTGGCTCGGGCAGGCGGTAGCCCTTGACACAGCGCAGGACCAGGTCACGGGCAGTATCGATGTCTACCCGGTGGCCGACCGACACATACAACGGTTGGGCGCCGGCCTTGGTACGGACCACCGCGCCGATAACCTCCCCACCAGCCCCCTTGTTAGAATAAAGGTAGACCCAGTCGCCCATTGCCTTGCCAGGCGCATCATGAGAACCGATGAGACGGGACTTGGCACAGCCGATGCTGAGGCTATCGAGGATGACCCCCAGGTGAGCGGCCAGGCCCAGGCGGCGGGGATGGGCGATGCCCTGTGCGTCGAACAGGAACAGATCCGGCCAGGTCGTGAGCTTGTCCAGAGCAGCAAGCACCGCCGGTCCCTCGCGAAAGGCCAGCAGGCCCGGCCGATAAGGGAAGGTAACGGGCGCCTCACCCAGGCTGAAATCCAGCGGTTCGAGGTCGGGGAAGCTGAGCACGACGGCCGCTGCTCGCGCCACGTCGTTCTGAAAGCCAACGTCAACCCCTGCCACCGTCTTGATGGCGCTTCGCTTGCCTTTGAAGCGGGCGACCACTTGTCCTGCCAGCCTGGCCTGAAGGGTTTCGGCCTCTTTGACTGGCAAGTCCCATGGATGAGAAACTGCCAGTTTCACTGATACTGACCCCCGATTATCGCTGTCACTACTCTAACACAAAACCTGCCCTTTGGCAAGCTTGACAGAGGTAAGCATTTCGGGTAAGATTCTTGACTGAAGGGAAGAGGACACAGGATTGCACGATTATCTCGTTTATGGCCTGTATCGACTCGCAGGCATTCTGGTGCGCTTTTTACCCCCGCGCGTTGCCTACTGGATCGCAGAATGGGGAGGAGGGCTCGTCTACAGGCTTTCACCCGGGCTCCAACGCTCTGCGGGCGATAACATGCGCCACGTATTGGGGCCGGATGCGCCAGAAGCAGCAGTGCAGGCGCATGTGCGCGGGATCTGCACTAATTTACTCAAGAACTATTACGATCTGCTCCGCGCCAACCGCCTGACTCCCGGCGAGCTCAAGAGGCAGGTACAGATCGACGGTCGAGAGATCGTGCAGGACGACTTGGCTCGAGGGCAAGGGATCCTTTTCGTCACACCGCATTTGGGCGACTTGGAGGTGATGATGCACATCCCTTCCGTCTTGGGATATTCGGCTACCGGTGTCATGGAACATATCAAGCCTGAACGCCTCTATCAGTACACTATAAAGCAGCGGACAAGCCAAGGAGTGCATTTGATCCCATCGGATGGGCCGATGATAGGCCTAATCCGGGCGCTGAAGCGGGGGGACATTGTGGGTCTGGCCTGCGATCGAGCGTTGACAGACAATGGCTATCGAGTGCCCTTTTTCGGTTCGCCAGCGCTGCTCCCTGATGGTGCGGTGCGACTCGCCCTGCGCACCGGCACACCGCTGTTCGCTGCCTTCACAGAGCGATTGCCTGATAATTCATTCCGTGTTGATATTGAACCGGTGTTGCGACCGGAGGGAGCGCCGCGCAAGAGCGCGGACGAAGCGGCGGTGACGGCCGGCATGGAAAAGCTGGTAGCGCTCATGGAACGCTATATCTCCCGGCACCCGGAGCAATGGACACTGTCGGTCCCGATCTGGCGTGTGCCGCGACCGGAGGGAGTGCCGCCTGCCTTTGGCGGCCCCGCTCCTGGCGGCCTGGTGGAGCAACCCGAGCGAAGCGAGTCCCGGAGCGCCGGCGGAGCGGATCAAGAATGAAGATCGGATTCGTTGCGCCGTACGATTGGTCAGTACCCGGTGGGGTGAAGCACCACATAGAAGCCCTGGGCCAGGAGTTCAAGGGCGCCGGCCACGAGGTCAAGATCCTCACCGCCGGCGCGCGCAACAAACATGCCCTGGAACAGCCGCCGCCGGACCTGATCCAGATCGAAGGCCCGGTTGTGCCACTGCCCACGAGCGGATCGGAGGCACGCGTTGTGCTCTCATCCCGCTTTTCCCACAAGGTGAAAACGATCCTCGTCCGGGAACGCTTTGACGTCATCCATCTGCACGAGCCGTTGATGCCGGTTATCTGCCCCCTGGCTTTGCGCCACTCCAAGGTGTACCCGCACACGCTGGTGGTGGCTACTTTTCATGCCTATCGCGAGAAAGAAAATGTCGGCTACAAGCTCGGCCGCCCCATCCTGCACAGGTGCTTGGGCCGGCTTGACGGCCGGATCGCAGTTTCCGAGGCAGCCAGGGAGTACACTGCCGGCTACTTTCCAGGCGACTACCGGATTATCTCCAACGGCGTTGATTTGGCCCGCTTTGGGAACAGCAACCTGGAACCTGTCCTACAGTTCGCCGATGGGCGACCCAATATTCTGTTCGTAGGCCGCCTGGAAAAGCGCAAAGGGTTTGTGCACCTTTTGCGGGCATTCGTCGAGGTCCAGGCCAAGATGCCTCAAGCACGCTTGATTGTGGCCGGCGCGTTCAACCGGGAACAGCAGGAGCCATTTGTCCGTCAGGCGGAAAGCGACGGCCTGCATGATGTACATTTCATCAATTGGCCACCCAACGACATGCTGGCCCGATTGTACCAGACGGCCGATCTCCTGTGTGCTCCGTCCACCGGCTTTGAGAGCTTTGGCCTGGTTCTGGTGGAAGCGATGGCTGCCAACCGCCCTGTGGTGGCGTCAGACATACCAGGCTATCGCGCAGTGGTGCGCCACGAGGTCGATGGCCTCCTGGTCCCGCCCGGCGATGAGGCAGGGTTGGCCGCGGCGCTGCTGCGCCTGTTGGCCGACAAGGAACAGCAGGAGCGCATGGGACGCAACAGCCGGGAGCGAGCCGAATCGTTCGCGTGGGACCTGGTAGCCACCAAGGTACTGGCTTATTACGATGAACTCCGAAAGCAAAGGGGACTAGAAGACCATGACATCTCTTGAGCAACGAGCCCGTGACATCAGCCGCCCCGTTCTGGAGGCGATAGGCCGGGTGCTGGCCCGGGCCCACATCTCTCCCAACTGGGTGACGGCCGCCGGGCTCATCATCACTGTCGGGGCCGGTGTGCTTGCCGGGATGGGATACTTTCTCTGGGCTGCGGTGGTCTATACCGCCGGTGCTCTGTGCGACGCGCTGGATGGGACACTGGCCCGGCTCAGCGGCAGAAGCAGCCGGTTTGGCGCCTTTCTGGACTCTACCCTGGATCGCATCGAAGAGGTGATCCTCTTTCTGGGCCTGACCGTCTTTTACACGCGGCAGGGCAGCGAGTGGGAGCCTCCTCTTATCCTGGCGGCCATCGCCGCCTCACTGATGGTCAGCTACACCCGAGCGCGGGCTGAGGGGTTGGGCGTGGCCTGCCAGGAAGGACTGTTCTCACGGGCAGTGCGTGTGACCATCACCGTCGCCGGCTTGGTGTTGAACCAGGTGCTCATCATGCTGATCATCCTGGTCGTGGCCAGCTCGTTTACCGCGCTGCAACGCATGGTTCACGTGTGGCGGATGACGGGCGGCGAAGCCGGAGGCTGGCAGCCGCCCAAGAAACCGTTCATCACCCCCGGCATGGCCGTGCAAACAGACCGGGATGATCTTCCCCCGGTGCAGCCGGGTGGGCCGACCCCGCCGCCGTCCGAGGACGACAACACTGGAGATGAACTATGAAATACCTGAACATATTGCTCGTCTTTTGCGCCGTTGCCATCGCCGCCGAGCTGGCGGGGTGGAGCCCTCTTATCGTCTTTATATCCTCCGGTCTGGCATTGATCCCGTTGGCCGGGCTGATCGGCCAATCCACAGAGGCGCTGGCCACGCACGTCGGGCCACGATTGGGCGGGCTGCTCAACGCCACATTGGGCAACGCCGCCGAGTTGATCATCACGATTGTCGCCATCCGCGAGGGGTTGATCAACCCCGCCATCCGCGATGAGCTGATGGAGCTGGTGCGGGCATCGCTGACCGGCTCTATCCTGGGCAACATCCTGCTGGTGCTCGGCTTTAGCATCCTGCTGGGCGGGATCAAGCATGGCATTCAAAAGTTCAACCGGACCCACGCCGGCGTCAATTCGACGCTGTTGCTGTTGGCCGTGGCGGCGCTGGTCATCCCGTCGTTGTTCAGCCACACCATCGACCAGGTCAACCACGCCGCCGTAGAGTACTTGAGCCTGGGCGTAGCCGGGGTCATGATCTTGATGTACATCCTGGCCATGGTCTTTCAGTTCAAGCAGCCTACCGGGCTAACCCAAGACGAAGAGCTTGCGGCTGCCAAACAGGAGGCTCCTCACTGGTCGGTGCGCAAGGCGGGGATCGTCCTGGGGCTGTCCACGGTGGCCATCGCCTGGATGAGTGAGATCCTGGTGGGCACCATCGAGCACCTGGTGACCGAGATCGGCATCCCCTCCTTCTTCTTGGGGATCATCATCATCCCGATCATCGGCAACGTGGCCGAGCACCTGGTCGCGGTGCAGGTAGCGTTGAAGAACAAAATGGAGCTGAGCCTGGCCATCTCGGTGGGCTCCAGCCTGCAAATCGCCCTGTTCGTAGCGCCGCTGCTGGTGTTTGTCAGCCTGCTGATGGGCAATCCGTTGACCCTGGTGTTTAACCAATTCGAGCTGATCGCCTTGATGGCAGCGGTGTTCATCGCCGGGTGGGTGTCGATGGACGGCGAGTCCAACTGGCTGGAAGGAGCAATGCTACTGGGGATCTATGCCATCATCGGGCTGGCCTTCTTCTGGCTGCCAACCTAAGAATAAAACCTCCCGCAGGCTGCTAACCTGCGGGAGGTTAAGTAGTGACAACTAGGGATAGATGCGGCCCAGTAGGCGCGGGAACGGGATCGTCTCGCGGATGTGGCTCAGGCCGCAGATCCACATAACGGTCCGCTCCAGGCCCAGTCCAAAGCCGCTGTGCGGCACCGAACCGTAACGCCGCAGGTCCAGGTACCACTCGTAGGCATCGCGGGGCAGCTTGTGGCGCTCGATCTGGGCTTCCAGGAAAGCCAGGTCGCCCGAGCGCTCGCCGCCGCCAATGATCTCGCCATACCCCTCCGGCGCCAGCAGGTCAGCAGAGCGGCAGGTCTCGGGCCGGTCCGGCTCTTGGGCCATGTAGAAAGCCTTGACCTCAGTCGGGTAATGATGGACAAAGACTGGCCGGTCGAACTGGGAAGCCACGTAGGTCTCGTGCGGTGAGCCAAAATCGTCGCCCCAGGTGATGGCCGGCACCGGCTCATCGTTTGGCGGGATCACCACACCCGCTGCGGCGGCGCGGTTGATCATCTCCACCGCCTGGTCGTAGTGGATGCGCGGGAAAGGCGGCTGCACCCTTTCCAGGTGGCTCAGGTCGCGGCCCAGCAGCTTGAGCTCGTTGCTGCGCTGCTCGAGCGTGGTCTGGACGATGTAACTGACGAACTGCTCCTGGACCTCCAGGTCACCCCACAGGTCCACGTAGGCCATCTCCGGCTCGACCATCCAGAACTCTTGGATGTGGCGCCGGGTCTTGCTCTTTTCGGCGCGGAAGGTCGGCCCGAAGCAGTAGACCTTGCCAAAAGCCATGATATCGGCCTCGTTGTAGAGCTGCCCGCTCTGGCTCAGGTAGGCCGGCGTGCCATGATAGTCGGTCTGGAATAGCGTAGTCGTCCCTTCACAGGCAGCCGGGGTCAGGATGGGCGTGTCCATCAAAATAAAGCCGTGATCGTCCAGCCAGTCGCGGATGGCCTTGATGATCGTGGCCCGTACCCGCAGCGCGGCCCACTGGCGCGAGGAGCGGATCCACAGGTGGCGGTTGCCCAACAAAAAGTCGATGCCGTGCTCTTTGAGGGTGATCGGGTATTCTTCGGTGACGAACTGGACAACCTCCAGGTCGGTCACGTCGATCTCGATCCCGCCGGGGATGCCCGGCGCGCGCTCGTCGGCGCGGACCCGGCCGGTGACGATCAGCGACGATTCTTGGGTCAACCGCTGGGCTGCATCAAAGGCCTCGGAGGAGACCTCCTTCTTAAAGACGACACACTGGATGATCCCGGTGCCGTCGCGGACCTGCAAGAATTGAAGCTTGCCCTTGCCGGTCTTGGCATAGAGCCAGCCCTTGATAATTACCTCTTTGCCGACGTGATCGGCGATCTTTTCGATGTAAACGTGTTCGGCCATTGTTTCCTCTTTCTCGATTTGTCATGTGAGCAGGGAAGGATCCTTTTCCACCCTGCACTGCTAAAATCAACGGAATAGCTCGACGGGCGCCAGGCCAAAATTCGCCTGGCAGCCGACGAACCGGCCGAACCGCGTCGCGATCGGGGTCCATCTTGCTGCCATAAATGCCTCCCTCGTGCCATGCCTGTGGCGGCAGAACTCGGCCGGCGACTCCTGGTCGCCGGCGAGCAACGGGCGATATTATAACAGAAGTAGGTCAACTTGGCAACTTGTGCTACTTGGTCCAGGAGATGACCCTCTCACTGGCCCACTCGTAGCGGATGCCCAGGGGGTCGAGATGATCGCCGAACATGGGGCGCTGCCCAGAGCCATCAGCGCTCATCACATAGATGCGCCATGGGCCATCGCGATTGGAAAGGAAGGCGATATGTCGGCCATCCGGCGACCAGGCCGGGGACACATTGCTGGGCGGTTGGTCCAGATCCGGGTCGCTGTGGGTAAGCTGCGCCCGCCCTGAGCCATCCACGGCGTTCATGACGAATATCTCCCAATGGTTGTGCACGCGGCCCATGAAGGCGATGCGCCCGCCGCCGGGCGAAAAGCTGGGCGAGCCGTCCCAGGCGCTGCTGCTCGCAAAGCGGCCGGTGGAGATCTGCTCCCCCAGCTCGATCCAGGCCAGACCTCGGTCACCGGCGTAGACGATCCGGTCCCGCGCCGGATCCCAGGCTGGAGAGTGCGGCGCCTTGTCGTCCAACGGCAGGCTCACAAACTCGCCGGTTTTCAGATTGGCGACCCAGATTTGGCCGACAGAAGTGGGCGGCAGGCTGAAGCAGTAGCCAAAGAAACAGACCTCGCCGCCTCCGCCATAGCTGTAATTGATGCTGAACGCCAAGCGAGAGCCATCAGAGGACCAGGCAGGCTCTTTGAGCAAGTTGCCATCCACCGCCCGCTCTTCCCCGCCGCCATCTGGCCGGATGCGGTAGATGCCCCACGGTGAGCGCCACCGGCTAAAAGCGATCTCTGTTCCATCCGGCGACCAGGCGGGATCCAGGCCGTCGGCCAGGCGGCGGAGACCGCTGCCATCGGCGTTGATGGTATAAATGTCACCGCCGCTGCTGACCTGGAAGGCCAACCGGCCGGCGCCAGGGCTCACCGGCCGGTTGGCGGCCGCCCGGCGTGTCGGGGTTGGCGCGGCAGCAAGCCGGTCGCCCAGGGTAATGGCCCCGATCCGCCACAGGCCGCGCTCTGGCACGATCTGCAGCGTCATCGTCTGAGAAGTAACCCCTTCCCCATCGGCTTCTGCCCAACGCAGGAGCACGCGCGCCTCATAGCCGCTGACCGCCTGTGCCGCATGGTTTTGGCGGCCCGGTTGCCGCAGCTCCAGCAGTGTGGCCTCGGTCAGCCTTGAGCCGGCCAAGGTGAACTGAGGCAGGAGCGTTGCGCCGTACTCCTGCCGGACCTGGTCTGTCAGGTGGAGCCGGAAAGCATCGGCAGCATCCCCCGCTACCAGGCGCGCCAGGAAATCGGCGACCGCCCGCTCGACAAGCAGATTGTCGAGCTGAGAAAAACCGGCTGGCCGCGTCGTTTGGGGTGTGGGCGACGGCGAAGGTGATCCGGCCAACGGCCGGGTCGCTGTGGCCAAAGGGAGCAGCTCTTGTCCTTGGTGACTTGGCCAAGGGGTAAAGGTGGCCGTCGCCGCCAGTGGAATAGCCGTCGGCACCGGACTGGGCTGGGCGCCACATGTGACAAGCAGGATGAGGGCCACACCCAGGATGAGGAGAGTGACAGCCTTCCGCATAACGGTCGTCATGGTGTTACTCATAGCGCAAGGCATCGATCGGATTGAGCCGTGCCGCCCGAATGGCAGGGTAGAGGCCAAAGAACAGGCCGACCGCCGTCGAAACGGCCGTGGCCAGCAAGATCACATCCCAGGTTATGACCGGGTTTAGCTGGTCTTGCAGGCTGGCGATCACCCGCGAGCCGGCGATGCCTAGAGCAATGCCGATCAGCCCGCCGATGAGCGACAGGATCATCGCTTCCACCAGGAATTGCATGCGGATGTCGCGTTTTTTTGCACCAACCGCCTTGCGGATGCCGATCTCCCTGGTACGCTCAGTCACCGACACAAGCATGATGTTCATAATGCCGATGCCGCCCACTAACAACGAAATAAAGGCGATCGAGCCAAGGAAGATGGTCAGCACGCCGGTAATATCGCCGAGGATAGCCACAACGTCGGTCTGCTTGATGATCGTAAAGTCATCTTCGTCGCGGAAGGTGATCTTGTGGCGCTCGCGCAGCACTTCACTTATATGGTCGGCTACCTGGTCCATGGCCGATTTATCGGCTACCTGGACATATATAGTCGACAAAAGCGGCTCGCCCTTGCGGTTACGCCAAGAGGGATAGAGCCGCGACTGGGCGGTGGTCAGCGGGACATAGATGGTGCTGTCGGCCGTGTTGCCGAAAGAGGCGCCCCCCTTTTCGACCATGATGCCGACTATCCGAAATGGCACGCGATTGATCTTGATCGTCTGGCCGATGGGATAGGCGCCTTCTTCAAACAGCTTTCCGTAGGCCTGGCTGCCGAGCACCGCCACGCGCGAGCGGGCATTGACGTCGGCATCGGTGACAAAATCGCCCTCGGCCAAAGTCAAGCCCCGCAGGCTCAGATAATCAGGCGTCACGCCGGCGATCTCGGTGCGGATGTCGCGCTTGCCGGCCACGATATTGGCCCGGGCTGACAGCTCGGGCGCCACGCCGATGGTGTCGGGAACCTGGAACGGATCGGCGATGGCCTGATAGTCGGCCAAGGTCATCTCTGGGCTCTTGGTCGTGCCGCCTTCGAGCGTGCCGGGGAAGACAAAGAGCAGGTTTGAGCCCAGGCTCTGGAACGACTGCTGGACAAACTGCTCGACCCCCTTGCCCGCCGACATGAGGGTAATGACTGCTCCCACGCCAATGATAATGCCGAGCATGGTCAGGATGGCACGCAGCTTGTTGGACAACAATGCTCGGAGGGCGATGTGGACGCTTTCAGTAACGTTCATGTTAGCCGATCGCTTCGTCGCTTTCCACTAGCCCATCACGGATGTGGATGATGCGGCGGGTCTGTTGGGCGATCCCCGGATCGTGTGTAACAAAAATGATGGTGATACCCCGTTCATCGTTCAGTTGGCGAAATATGGCCATGATCTCTTTGCCCGACCGGGTATCCAGGTTGCCGGTTGGTTCGTCGGCCAGGATGATGGCCGGCTGGGTGACCAAGGCGCGGGCGATAGCCACCCGCTGCTGCTGGCCACCCGACAGCTCGTTAGGCCGGTGGTTCAGCCTGTCGCCCAACCCTACCGCTTCCAGCGCAGCCTTGGCCCGCTCGCGGCGCTCCCGCATGCCTATGCCGGCATAGATTAGCGGCAACGTAACCTGCTGGAAGGCGGCGTTGCGAGGCAGGAGGTTAAAGGTCTGAAAAACAAAGCCGAGCTTGCGGTTGCGGATCTCGGCCAGTTTGTTGTCGTTGAGCCCGCCGATATCGATGCCGTCCAGCCAGTAGTGCCCCGAGGTCGGCTGATCCAGGCACCCGATGATATTCATCAGCGTGGACTTGCCAGAACCAGACGGCCCCATAATCGCCACAAACTCACCCTTGGTGACGTGCAGCGATACGCCGCACAGGGCGTGGACCTCAAGGTCTCCCATTTGGTAGACCTTGGTCACATCCTCAATTTCGATCAGGCTGCCGTTTGTATTCTGGCTTGTCATGTCGATATTGGCAAAAGCAGGCGGCCAAATGGCCGCCATGGCTAGGCCGACATTACGGCTGCATAAAAGTCTGCTGGAGCTGCTCGCGGGTGGATTCCTCGATCAAGACAATGACATCACCCGCCTCCAGTCCGGCCAGCACCTCACTCGAGAACTCGTTGCGCAGGCCAATCTGGATCTCGACTCGCTGAGCTTGGCCACTAACCAACCGATCGACAAACGTCTTACCAGTCAGCCGATCGACGCGTATGAAGCGGTTGGGCGCGAGCAAGACGCCATCTCGTCGCTCGACGACAATGTCGGCGTTGGCCGTCATGCCGGCCCGCAAGGCGGCAGCCGTTGGGGCAAGGCTGATGGTCACTTTGTAGGTCACAATGCCCAAGTCGACCACGGCAGTCTGGGCGACCCGATCTATCCGGCCGGTCAGCGTCTCGTCAGACAGCGCATCGAGGGTGATCGTCACCGGCTGGCCCTCGGCAATGCGGCCGATGTCGATCTCGTCGATCATGGCATCGATGTGATACCGGGACAGGTCGGTCAAGACAAAGGCGGGCTGCATGCCGCTCAATTCGCCCTGCTTGACCCCCACCACTGTGATCGTGCCGTCATGAGGCGCGGTGAGGGTGGCGTCTGTCAGCAGATCGCGCGTCTGATCCAGGCGCAGTTGGACCTGCTCGACCTGAAGCTGGGCGATCATCAAGTCTTCGGCCGATACCCCTTCCTGCAGGCGGGCCAGAGCAGCCTCGGCCTGGGCAATCCCCGACTTGGCAGCGGCCAGCTCTGCCCTGGATGGACCGCGCTGGGTGAGGTCAAAGCTGGCCTGGGCGGTCTTGTAGTTGATGGTCGCCTGTTGAAGCTGCAAGGCCTGCGGCAGCATCGCCACGTCGGCCCGGTCGGACACCTGGTCATAGGCGGCCTGGGCCTGGTCCCTGGCCGCCTCGGCCTGATCCAGGGTTGCCCGGGCCACCTGGATCTCCTCCTTCGTCGGGCCGGCCAACAGCCTTTGATAGGCAGCCTGAGCGCTTTCGAGCGCGGCCCGGGCCGCGGCCAGGTCGTACTCGGAGGGCGGGCGCTGGGCGCGAAGCAGTTGGGCCTGCGCCAGGGCCAGGGCAAGCTCGGCCTCGGCGACCGATGCTTCAAGCTCTTTCGTCTCAAGCCTGGCGAGAGGCTCCCCGGCGCGCACCACCTGGCCCTCGGTAGCCCACACCTCAGCCACAAACCCGGTGCCTCTGAAGCTCAAGGTGGTCTGTCCTGCGGGCAAGATCGTTCCCGTGGTGTTTACCAAGGCCGCCAGCGTCCCGCGTTGGACCCGATAGTCCTCGCGCTGCACCTCCGGCTGCTCGGCGTTGGCGATGTAATTCGTATAACCCCAATAGCCAACGGCCGCCAGCGCCGCTAGCACGATAAAGATGATCAGCGCCCTCTTCATACGACTACCTCCATGCAGGACTATACCATAGACCGGGGTTCCTGTAAACTTGACACGCGAATCTTTTTGGGCGAAAATCAGCCTGAAACAGGAAGGCGACCGATCCTTGGTCGACGACCGGGGGAAACGGAACTAGAGACGGGTCCCGGACGTTATATAAGGGACGGACTTGAGAGGGAGGCTGTTGTGACTGTCCGCAGGACTCAAAATCGGCTAGATCAATCGTCGTCACAAGAGCAGGATACATGGACACAACCTGCCATCTACCCGGAAGAAGAGCCAGCCTCCAGGGGTGTCACAGGATTCACGGTGACAATTCTGGTGCTGCTTGCCCTGTCAGCCGTGTGCGCCGTGGCTGTCCTGCTTTTTCTCCTCTTCAGGCGCGACACGCCCGCCATTCCGCCCGGCAATGACACAGGGACTCCTGTAGCCACGCTGGTCGGCCCAGGCCAGACGGCTTCACCCGGCGCGCCAGGCCAGGCCAAGATCTCTGTTGACCCTACCGAAGGCTACATCAACACCCTGGTCACCGTCACCGGCCAGGGTTGGTGGCCGGGGGAGCCGGTCTTTGTTTTTCTCCGTTCGCCACAAGAAGGAGCGGGGCGGGGATTCTCCTATGCAGCGGCAGTAGCCGACGACACGGGCAATATCCGCACCGCCTTTACCTTCCCCAACGAAGCCCGCTGGGTTGGACAGCCGTGGGCCGATGTGATCGGCCGGGGTACCCGCTCGAGCATGGAAGCCATCACCCGGTTTTCCCTGGTGGCACCCACCCCGACTAACACGGTGCCGGTGCCGACCTTCCCGCCGACCGATACGCCCGCGCCGGTGCTGCCCACCGATACGCCCACGCCGATACCGCCCACCAACACCCCGACGCCGACCCCCACTGCCACTGCCCTTGTGATCACCGATTGGCGCGGCGAGTATTTCGCCAATCGCGACTTGCAGGGCAACCCGGCGCTCGTCCGCAACGACGGGTACGTTGATTTTAACTGGGGCGAGGGCTCGCCGGGGCCCGCCATTCCCGTGAATGGCTTCTCGGCACGATGGACACGCACCCGGCAGTTCCGTGAAGGAACCTTCCATTTCACGATCACCACAGACGACGGCGCCCGCCTGTGGGTCGACAACACGCTGTTGATCGACGAATGGCACGATGGGCTGGGAACCTATGCGGCCGATCTATACCTGACACGAGGCGCACACACTCTGCGCATTGAATACTATGAAAACGTCGGCGGGGCCATGATCCAGTTTGACTGGACACAGGCCGAGGCGCCAACCCCAACGCCGACGTCCGGGCTGCCAGGGCCGGTCCCTGCATGGTATGGTCAGTACTTTGACAACCCCGATCTCGACGGCAATCCGGTATTCGTCCAGGAATACACGGGGGAAGAGCTGAGCCTGAATTGGGGAGAAGGCTCACCTGACCCGTCGGTGCCGGCGGACTATTTTTCGGCGCGATGGACACAGAGCCGGTGGTTCTCAGCCGGCACTTATCGCTTCCACCTGGCGGTAGACGATGGCGCCCGCGTGTGGGTGGACAATCAGCGGCTGATCCGCGCCTGGGAGGATGGCCCTCACGACGACGAGACTGCGGACATTTACCTCGAGCAGGGACTGCATACCATCAAAGTCGAGTTCTTTGAAGCCACCGGGGGAGCCCGCATCCACTTGTGGACGGAACTACTCGGCCGGTAGCTATCGGGCTTCTGAGCGATGGGCCGTGGGCAGGCCGGCTGTGAGTAAAGGGCCGGCCTGCGCGCTTTTTTGCATCTCGCCCCACTCGTGCTATAATCAGGCGCATGACAGGGGGAACGGGATGTCTGTAGAGGTCCGCCTGCATGCCATCGTCCACGGGCGGGTGCAGGGCGTCAGCTTTCGTTACTATACTGTGCAGCGCGCCCGCGAGTTGGGCATCACCGGATATGCTCGTAACCGCTGGGACGAGAGCGTCGAGGTAGTGGCCGAAGGGCAGCAGGCGGCCGTCGATGAGTTGCTGGCCTTCCTCCGGGTCGGGCCACGGGCTGCCTTTGTCACCGATGTGGACGTTCAATGGCTGGCGCCAACTGACGAATTTGAGCGTTTCGAGGTGCGTCACTAGATGCGCAAAAAACCAGAGCGGGTCGCCTGGATAGTTCTATGGATCGCCTTTGCCACCTGCTGGATCCTGGCTATTGGCACGCCGTTGGGGATTCGATCCTATCTGATCAACGCTACTGAAAGCCAGGAGACCAAGCTCCAGGTGATCGGCGGGACGATCCTGGTACAGAAAGCCAACAGCAGCGAGCCGATTGGGGTCACCCAGGCGACCACCTTGGCACAGGGGGACCAGGTGATCACCGACGCCACCTCTAGCGCCACACTGGACCTCTTTGAGCGCAGCCGTCTCATCCTGTACAGCAACACAGACCTGACTCTGGAGAGAATGCGAACTCCCCGCTTTGAGGTGAGCGAGCGCCTTGACGAGATCCACCTGAATCTGACAGGAGGCCTGGTCCGGGTGGGCGTCGCGCTGCCCCTTGAGGACGAACCGACCACCGACTTTCAGGTACTGACCCCCCATACCGACATCTCGCTGCAAGAGGGCAGCTACCGGATCGGAGTGACCAACGAGGGGACACAGGTGACCGTCGTCCGAGGACAAGCGCTGGTGGGGCGGGATTTCCCCCAACTCACCCTCGTCCAGGGGACACGCAGCCAGGTCGGATTGGACGGCACTCCATCCACACCCATGCCTGCCGTGCAGAACCTGCTGGTGAACGGCAACTTTCGGGACCCGATCGAGAATGTTTGGCTGACCGACACCCTGGTACTGACCACGACGGTAAAACCGGCGGCCATAGAACAAGTGCAGGACGGGGGACGGACGGCCATCCGCCTTGTGCGGCGCGAAGCGGACAACGGCAACCACACCGAGGCCGCCATAAAGCAAGAACTTGACTACGACGTACGCGATTTCGTGCGATTAGAGGTAGTGCTCGACATCAAGCTGAGTTTCCAAAGCCTGTCGGGCGGAGGAATGCAGAGCTCCGAGTTCCCGATCATCGTCCGGTTAGACTATAAAGACATCTACGGCAATGACAACTTTTGGACGCATGGCTTTTACTACCAAAACCAGGCCGGCTATGCCATTGGCCCTGATCCGTGGGGGCGGCCGAGTGGTGAACAAATCCCCCAAGACGTGTGGTTCCCTTACGAGTCGGGCAACCTGTTGGTCATGCTGGGCGATCGCAAGCCGGCGCACATCACCGGCTTGACTATCTATGCCTCGGGCTGGAATTACGACAGCCTGGTGTCAGAAGTCCAGCTCCTCGTCGAATAGCCCTGCTCTACCCTCTGATCTGCGCCTTGTACCGCTTGCGGATTTCCAGAAAAAGCGCACAGTAGCTGTCGCTGGCGTAATCGGAGTAGGTCCAGGGCCAGGGACGAAAGCGGCCCTGCTGATAGGCCAAGGTCACCTCGCCATAGATGCCCTGGCCCAGGTAGAGGCGGTGAGCGTGGTCTTTGGTAGTGGCCAGCACCAGCTTGGACAGCGAGACATAGCCGGGGTCGATATTCACCCGCCGCCGACCTTCCTGAGCCAGTGCCCGTTCCATCTCGTTGGTTTGGCGCTTGACGGCAGGCAGATCCTCCGGGGCGATGAGGCGCTCAAAGGTCACGAACTGCCGCTGCAGGGCCGACCCGAACTCGGCGGCGTAATAGTCGGTGTGATCGAAGGGCAGGATTTCGCTTTCCAGGTCTGTTGGGCCAAAGGCGCGGGCAAGCGCTGCCCTGACTTTAGGCAGCATGTCGACATCCCCGGTCAGCAGGCTGGCGATCAGCTTGACCGGCGCCGGTTCGCGAGCAGTACCCATCTTTGAGCCCCTCCCAACCCATCATACCGGCAAGGCCGGCTTCTGTCAAGCCGCCTGCCTTTGACGATCAGTTGTCAAGCCGGGGGCCTTGTGTTATACTATAGCCGTCATTTCACCGACGAGGAGAAGGACAATGGCCGCGGACCACAAGATCCAGAAGCTTCACGACATGCGCGCCCAGGCGCAGGAGGGCGGAGGTCAGGAACGGATCGCCCGCCAGCATGCCCAGGGCAAGCTCACTGCCCGCGAGCGGATCGACAAGCTGCTCGACCCCGGCACCTTCCGAGAGCTTGACCCCTTTGTCACCCACCGCACGGTTGGCTTTGGCATCGAAGAACAAAAGTACCTGGCCGACAGCGTCGTCACCGGCTGGGGGCAGGTCGACGGCCGGCTGGTCTACGTCTTTAGCCAGGACTTTACCGTCTTTGGAGGGTCGCTTGGCGAGGTTCACGCCGAAAAGGTGTGCAAGGTGATGGACCTGGCGATGAAAAACGGCGCGCCGGTCATCGGTCTTAACGACTCGGGCGGGGCGCGCATCCAGGAAGGCGTGGTCAGCCTGGCAGCCTATGCGTACGTCTTTTTGCGCAACGTGCTGGCCTCGGGTGTCGTGCCGCAGATCAGCGCCATCATGGGGCCATGCGCCGGCGGGGCGGTCTACTCACCGGCCATGACTGACTTTATCCTGATGGTCAAAAAGACCAGCTTTATGCACATCACCGGTCCTGATGTGATCAAGGCCGTTACCCGCGAGGAGGTCACCTCCGAAGATCTGGGCGGAGCGATGGTCCACAACACCAAGAGCGGCGTGGCCCATTTCGCTGCCGAGGACGAGGAAGACTGCATCTACCAGATCCGCAAGCTGATGAGCTACATCCCGCAGAACAACACCGAAGACCCGCCCTTCGTGGCCACCGAAGACCCGCCCGACCGGATGGAGGAGGCGCTGAACACCCTCATCCCCGACAATCCCAACAAGCCGTACGACATCAAGGACGTGATCCGCTTGGTGGTGGACGATGGTGATTTCTTTGAGGTGCAGGAGCACTGGGCGCAGAACATCATCGTCGGTTTTGCCCGGCTGGGAGGCTTTTCCACGGGTATCGTCGCCCAACAGCCGATGGCGCTGGCAGGGGTGCTGGACATCGACTCGAGCATCAAGGCGGCGCGATTTGTGCGCTTTTGTGATTGCTTCAACATCCCGATTATCACCTTCGAGGACGTGCCTGGCTTTCTGCCGGGAGTGACTCAGGAGCACGGCGGCATCATCCGCAACGGGGCCAAGCTGCTGTACGCCTACTGCGAGGCGACCGTGCCCAAGATCACGATCATCACCCGCAAAGCGTATGGCGGGGCGTACGACGTGATGAGCTCAAAGCACATCCGCGGCGACATCAGCTACGCCTGGCCATCAGCCGAGGTCGCGGTGATGGGGCCGGATGGCGCAGTGAACATCATCTTTCGGAAACAGATAGCCCAGGCGAGCGACCCGGAAGCCGAGCGAGCGCGGTTGGTGCAGGAGTACCGCGAGACGTTCGCCAACCCATACGTGGCAGCGGCGCGGGGTTATATCGACGACGTGATCGAGCCCAAGGAAACACGGCCACGGTTGATCGAGGCGTTGCAGATGTTGCGCAACAAGCGCGATTCGAACCCGCCGAAGAAGCACGGGAACATCCCACTGTAGGGGAGGGCACGATGGACACCCGGGAATTCGGAGACAGAGCTGAGGCCCTGCTGGCAGCCCACCAGCTCGATGAGCTGGAAGTAGCGATCGACGAGGCGATTCGAGACCAGGCCCCTGAGTCCACCACCCCCAGTGACCCGGCGCGCATGTGGTTGGAATACTACCAGGCCCGGCTTCAATGGGCGCGGCAGAGGTGGCACGTCGCCGGGAGCAGCTTTCGCAAGTTATTGGATCAAGATCTGCCGGTCGATCTACGCGCCCGGGTGTTGCGCTGGCTGGGTGAGTCACTTCACTATGGCGGCCAATGGCAAGAGCAGATCAGCCTGGAACAGGAAGCCTTGGTCTTGTCTACGGTCTTGGATGACGACAGTACCCGGCCGGCGATCTATAATCTGATGGGCTGGAACCACCTAAACCGGAGCCGGTACCAGGAGGCCCTGGGAGCTTTTGAGCATGCCCTATATCTGTGCCAGGGGACCGGGCAAAAAGAGCAGGAAGCATGGGCGCTCAACAACCTGGGCGTGACCTACCTGCGCATGGGGGACATGGCCAAATCGCTCGACGCCCACCAGGCCAGTCTAGTCATCCGGCGCGAGGCCGGCCTGCGGCTCCAGGAAGGGCGCAGCCTGTACCATGTAGCCTCGGTGCTGGTAGCCCAGGGCCATTGGCGCCAGGCCGACAAGTTTCTGCGCGACAGCGAGGCCATCGCCCGCGAGACCGAGGATCAGATCGGCCTGTCCTACGTCATGTTCATGCGCGGCCAGTGGGAAAAAGGCCAAGGCCAGTTGGAGCGATCCCTCAACGCTTACCGGCAGTCGCTGGCATTGCGCGGCGCTATCGGCAGCCCATCCCTCATCGCCGAAGCCAATTGGGCGCTGTGCGACGCATATCGGATGCTGGGCGACTGGTCGAAAGCTGCTGAGCACGCCGAGCAGGCGGCCAAAGCCTGGCGTGAGGTGGCCAAGCCGTGGGCCGGCCTTACGATGAATGAAGCAAACTCATCCCAAGCACAATCCCGCCTGTCGGAATAGGCGGCGAGGCGTCTGCGGGGGACAACAACCGGCTACAGGGAGAAAGACAAATGCCTGAGCGGAAAGCGACCGTTGAAGAAGCAGCCACGCGGCTGACCCAGCCCTTCACCCACACCATCCTGGGTCAAGTGGATGATTATTGCGCTTACCTAAGCCGTTTCTTGGGCAGCTACAAGTTCCACCAACATGCCAAGGACGAGATGTACTATGTCCTCCAGGGCGAGATCTTTATCGACTATTACGACGGCCCCAGCATCCCGTTGCGCACGGGAGAAAGCCTGGTATTGCGTGCGGGCGAGCGCCACCGCTCCCGCGCCGACAAGGAGGCGCTGGTCCTATTGTTCAAGGCCGCCCACCTGTTCGCTGAGTAAAAGCTCTCATCCTCACCAGGGACCTCTGTGAAAGAGTGATAGAATGGAAAACAAACCTGTACGCATCTGTGACACGATCTTGCGAGACGCACATCAAAGCCTGCTGGCAACGCGGATGCGCACCGACGACATGATCGGGACGCCGGCCATGCCCATCGCCGAAAAGCTGGACCAGGTGGGCTACTGGTCTGTCGAAATGTGGGGCGGCGCCACTTTTGACTCGGCCATGCGCTTTCTCAACGAAGATCCGTGGGAACGGATCCGCCGGTTAAAGGCTAAAATGCCCCGCACCCCCTTCCAGATGCTGCTGCGCGGCCAGAACGTTGTCGGCTACAAGCATTACCCCGACGATGTGCTGGAACGCTTTATCGTCAAGGCGCACGAAAATGGCATCGACGTTTTTCGCATCTTTGACGCCCTCAACGACGTGCGCAACATGCGCCGGGCCATGGAAGTGGTCAGGCGGGAGGGAGCCCACGTCCAAGCTGCCATCTCGTATACCATCAGCCCGGTACACAGCGTGGACGCCTTTGTCCAGATGGCCCATGTCTTGGAAGATATAGGGACAGACACCATCTGCATCAAAGACATGGCCGGCCTGCTGTCGCCTTACGTCGCCTACGAGCTGGTCAGCCGTCTAAAAGCCGAGTGCCGGGCCCCCATCCAACTTCACACCCATTACACCAGCGGCATGGCCATGGCCACCTTGCTCAAAGCTATCGAGGCCGGCGTAGACATCGTCGACACGGCCATCTCGTCGCTGGCCCTGGTCACTTCACAGCCGCCGACCGAGACGCTGGTCCGCATCCTGCAAGATTCGACCCGTGACACCGGGCTGGACCTCAACCTCCTGGCCGAGATCAGCAACTACTTTGCCAACGTCCGCACCAAGTACGCCACATTTGAGAGCGGTATGGTTGGAGTAGATGTCAACGTCCTGCAGTTCCAGATCCCGGGGGGCATGCTCTCCAACCTGGTGTCTCAACTGCGCGAGCAGGGAGCCGAAGACCGCTACGCCGAGGTGCTGGCTGAAGTGCCACGCGTCCGGCAAGAGCTTGGCTACCCGCCGCTGGTTACTCCCAGCAGCCAGATCGTCGGCACCCAGGCCACGCTCAATGTGGTGCTGGGCGAGCGCTACAAGGTTATCCCGGCCGAGGTCAAGAACTATGTCCGAGGCTACTACGGGCGGCCGCCGGCGCCGGTCGATCCGGACATACAGAAAAAGGTGATCGGCGACGAGCAGCCGATCGACTGCCGTCCCGCCGACCTCCTGTCGCCCGGCATGGAACAGGCGCGGCAAGAGATCGGCGAGCTGGCCCACAACGAAGAAGAGGTGCTCAGCTACGCCCTGTTTCCCCAGGTCGCCCGGCCCTTCCTGGAGCGGCGGGCCAAGGGTGGCGCAGCCAAGGAGGCCTTGATCGCCGCCGTCGCTGCCAAGCTGGTCGCCCAGGCCCAGCAGAGCGCAGAGACAGCCACGCGCGAGCGCACAGCCGCGGCAGAAAAGCAGGGCGTGGTCCCGTCGCCGTGGAAGACGGCCTGGCGGCCGCAGGGCGGCCGATGGGGCGGGCTGCTCGACGGGGCAGGAGGGTCGCGATGAACCGCGAGTTCACACTGACGCTGGACGGAGTGGCATACAAGGTCGTCGCCGACGGCAACACCATCCTCGTCAACGGCCAGCCGTTCGTCGTCGGCCTGGACGGGGAAAAGGTCCTGGTAGATGGCGCCCCATACGACGTCAAGGTGGAGAGTGGGCGGGCAATGGTCGGGGGCATCACCTACAGCCTGGGAGTGGAAGGGTTGACAGAAACCCCTGCAAAGGGAGAGACCGGCCGCAAAGCGTCCCGGGGCGCCTCAGTCGCAAGTGAGGGAGCCGTGACGGCCATCATGCCCGGCAAGATCATCCGGATACTGATAAAAAAAGGGGACACCGTCGCGGCGGGGGATGTCGTTTGTATCCTGGAAGCGATGAAAATGGAAAACGAGCTCAAAGCGCCGCGAGCGGGTGTAATCAAGACGCTCCACGTCCAGCCGGGTCAGGATGTCGAGCGGGGGGCGGTGTTGGCCGAAATAGAGTGATCGATGACGGCCAAATGACCGAGCATCGATACAGGCCCGCAACAAAGACAAGTAGGGTTGGAGTTCAAGATGCCTGAGGAGAAGGTTAGCCAACTCAAAGAGGAGTGGGAAGCCACCCTCCTGGCGAATGCGCTGTCTCGCGTCCCTGAGCGACAGCCTAAATTTCGGACGGAATCGGATATTCCGGTCGAGCGGTTCTACACACCCGACGACGTGGAAACCGACTACCTGCGCGACCTGGGCTTCCCCAGCCAGCCCCCCTTTACCCGCGGCGTTCAGCCGACGATGTACCGCAGCCGCTTTTGGACGATGCGCCAGTACGCCGGCTTTGGCAGCGCCCGAGAGACGAACGCTCGCTACAAATACCTGCTGGAGCAGGGCCAGACCGGCCTGTCCGTCGCTTTTGACCTGCCCACCCAGATCGGCTACGACTCGGACCACCCCATGGCCGCAGGCGAGGTGGGCAAAGTCGGCGTGGCCATCTCATCGCTGGAGGACATGGAGCGGCTGTTCGACGGCATCCCTCTCGATCGGGTATCGACGTCGATGACGATCAACGCCCCGGCCGCCGTCCTGCTGGCCATGTACATTGCCGTCGCCAGGAAGCAAGGGGTCGATTCGGTCAAATTGCAGGGCACCGTCCAGAACGATATCCTGAAAGAGTATATCGCCCGGGGCACCTACATCTATCCACCCGGTCCGTCGATGCGACTGGTGACCGATGTGTTTCGCTATTGCCGAGATCACGTGCCACAGTGGAACACGATCAGCATCTCCGGCTATCACATCCGTGAGGCGGGCTGCACGGCAGTCCAGGAAGTCGCATTTACCCTGGCCAACGCCATCACCTACGTGCAGGCAGCGCTCGACGCCGGGCTGGCGGTGGACGACTTTGCCCCTCGGTTATCCTTCTTTTTCAATGCGCACAATAACCTCCTGGAAGAGGTGGCCAAGTTTCGCGCCGCCCGCCGGCTGTGGGCGCAGATCATGCGTGAGCGGTTCGGCGCCCACGATCCACGGTCGTGGATGCTGCGCTTCCACACCCAGACGGCCGGCTCGATGCTGACCGCACAGCAGCCGGACAACAACGTCGTCCGGGTCACGCTGCAGGCCCTGGCTGCCGTCCTGGGCGGGACCCAGTCGCTGCACACCAACTCCCGCGACGAAGCGCTGGGCCTGCCGACCGAGGAGGCAGTCCAGATCGCCCTGCGCACACAGCAGATCATCGCCTACGAGAGCGGCGTTGCCGACACGATCGATCCGCTGGCTGGGAGCTATCTCATCGAAAAGTGGACTGACGAGATCGAGCAGCGGGCAATTGACTACATCTCAAAGATAGACGCTTTGGGTGGCGCCTTACGGGCCATCGAGCAAGGATACATACAGCGCGAAATCCAGGAAAGCGCCTATCGCTGGCAGCGCGCCGTGGATCACGGTGACAAGGTTGTAGTCGGCGTCAATCGCTTCCAGGCCGGCGAAGGGACAAGTCTCCGCCTTTTGCACGTAGATCCGTCGGTGGGCGAGCGCCAGGCAGCACGTCTCGAAGCCTTACGGGAGTGGAGGGACGGCGAAGCGGTGTCGGCAGCGCTGGTGCGCCTCGTGGTCGGCGCTCAATCTAACGACATTTTGATGCCGCTTATCCTGGATGCAGTGGAAAAGTACGCCACACTGGGCGAAATCTGCGACGTGCTGCGCGGCGTCTTTGGCGAGTATGAGGCATCTACGCTGTTCTGATAGGGAGTGTATACAATATGTCGTCTATACTAGAGGTTCTGTTTTCGTCTACGGCGCGGATCGAGGTCTTGAGCCTGTTTCTGCTAAATCCTGACCGGCATTTCTACCAACGGGAGATTGGGCGGGAGACCGGGCAACCGATCCGGGCTGTGCAGCGCGAGATGGATCGACTGGCCGGGGCCGGCCTGCTCGCCCGTGCCGAAGAGGGCAACCGGGTATTCTACTATCTGAACCCTCGTTTCCCATTGCTGGCCGAGCTAACGGCGCTGTTCCAAAAAGCCGCAGGGGCCGAGACCGGAACCAGGGCGGCAGAGGCCTCACCCCGGCACATGGCCGCCAGCGGCATGCGGCGCATGCCAGAGCCGCCTTCGGTCACACAGCCATTTGCCTGGATGGAGACACCGGCTGCATCGCCCTTGCCGCCAGAGCTAAAACAGATCCAGTCAGATGGAGAATGGGATCAGGCCTATTAAGCCGCTTGCCCAGCCGCGCAGAGCGGTTGTTGGCCCACGGCAGTGGCGCAATTTCAGGGGGTAACAAAAGTGAGACTCGACCATATTGGCATCGCCGTGCATGATATCCAGGAGGCGCTCAAGGTCTACCAGGAGGCCTTGGGGCTGCAGCTAGAAGAAATCGTCGAGGTGCAGGATCAGAAGGTGGAAGTGGCCTTTTTGCCGGTAGGCGACACGAACATCGAGCTGGTGCGGCCCACGGCCGACGACACCGGTGTGGCCAAATTCCTGGCAAGCCGGGGAGAGGGTATCCACCACATCTGCCTGGAAGTGAACGACATCGAGGCGGCGCTGGAGCGCCTCAAGGCCAACGGTGTGCCCTTGATCGACAGGGCTCCGCGACAAGGGGCTCATGGGCGGGTGGCCTTTGTGCACCCCAAGAGGATGCACGGCGTGCTGCTGGAGCTGGTGGAGCACGAGAACCACGGGGAATGATCGGCTTGGAGGCAACCATGTTTGACCAAGACAAGCTGAAGCTATTGCGGGAGCAAAAGGAGCGCTGGGAAGAAACCACGCTCACCGAGACGCTGGCCGAGCGCCCGGAACGGATCCCTCCGGACAGGTTCGTAACGACTTCGAGCGCTCCGGTGAACCGGCTGTACACACCGTTGGACGTGGCCGACCTGGACTATGGGCGCGACTTGGGATTCCCGGGCGAGTATCCTTTCACCCGCGGCGTCCACCCCACCATGCACCGCGGCCGGCTGTGGACGATGCGCATGTTCGCCGGGTTTGGCATGGCCGAAGAGACCAACGCCCGCTACAAATATCTGCTGGAGCATGGCGAGACCGGTCTGTCGGTAGCGTTCGACATGCCCACACTGTACGGGTACGACTCGGACGCCCCCGAGGCGTTGGGCGAGTTTGGCAAGTGCGGCGTGGCCGTGTCGTCGCTGGCCGACATGGAGGTGCTGTTCGACGGGATCCCGGTAGACCAGATCACCACGTCGATGACGATCAACAGTCCGGCGGCGATCGTGTGGGCCATGTACATCGCCATGGCCGAAAAGCGGGGCATCCCGATGGAGGTACTGGGCGGCACCATACAGAACGACATTCTGAAGGAGTACATCGCCCAGAAAGAGTTTATCTTTCCCCCCAATCCGTCGATGCGCCTCGTAGTCGATACCTTTGAGTTTGGCAGCCGGTACCTGCCCCGCTGGAATACGATCAGCATCAGTGGCTACCACATCCGCGAGGCGGGGGCGACTGCGGTCCAGGAGCTGGCCTTTACCCTGGCCGACGGCCTGGAATATGTGCGTTGGGGGTTGGCCCGCGGGCTGGAGATCGACGCCTTTGCCCCACGGCTGTCCTACTTTTTCAACTCGCACAACGACTTTTTCGAAGAGATTTGCAAGTTCCGGGCGGCACGGCGCATCTGGGCGCGAGAGATGCGCGACACCTTTGGCGCCAAGAGCCCGCGAAGCTGGCTGCTGCGCTTCCACACCCAGACGGCCGGCTGCAGCCTGACGGCACAGCAGCCGGAGAACAACATCGTGCGCACCGCCTGGCAGGCGTTGGCTGCGGTGCTGGGCGGCACCCAATCGCTCCACACCAACAGCATGGACGAGGCGCTGGCCCTGCCCAGCGAATACGCCGTCAAGGTCGCGCTGCGCACTCAGCAGCTCATCGCCCACGAAAGCGGCGTGACCAACACGGTGGACCCATTAGCCGGCGCCTATTTCGTCGAGGCGCTGACCAACCGCATGGAGCAGGAAACGTACGATTACTTTCAAAAGATCGAGGCGATGGGCGGCGTCATCCCGGCCCTTGAGAAGGGATTCATGCAGCGCGAGATCGCCGAGTCGGCGTATCGCTACCAGATCGAGATCGACGCCAAGCAGCGGACGGTCGTCGGGGTCAACGACTATGTAGAAGAGGGACCGGTCCGCATTCCATTGCTGGAGATGGACCCACAGGGCTATACCCGCCAGGTTGCACGGCTGGAGCGGATCCGCCGTGAGCGGGACAACGAGCAAGTGGGCGCGACGCTGGAGGCGCTGCGCCAGGCCGCGCGCGGCACGGAGAACACAATGCCCTACATCCTCAATTGCGTGCGCGCCTATGCTACGCTGGGCGAGATCATGGGCGTGTTCCGGCAGGTCTTCGGGGAGTATCGCGAGCCGACGATTATCTGACGCGCAACGCGTCACCGCATTGCGACATCGAGCGAGTGGAGGGAACTGGATGCCAGATAAAAAGATCCGTGTGTTGATCGCCAAGCCCGGCCTGGACGGCCACGACCGGGGGGCAAAGGTGATCGCCCGGGCGCTGCGCGACGCCGGCATGGAAGTCATCTACACCGGCATCCGCCAGACGCCGGAAATGATCGCCGAAGCGGCACTGCAGGAAGACGTGGACGTGGTGGGGCTGTCGATCCTGTCGGGGGCGCACATGACCCTCTTTCCACGGATCGTGGGCCTGCTGAAGGAAAACGGCCTGGACGACGTGATGGTCGTGGCCGGTGGGATCATCCCCGACGAAGACGTGCCGGTCCTGAACGAGATGGGTGTCGCGGGCGTGTTTGGCCCCGGCACGCCGACCGACGAGATCGTCGGCTTTATCCGCAAGAAGGTGTTGTGACAAGCGAGCTGGTAGCCGGCATCCTAGCCGGCCAGCGTCGGGCCATCGCCCGGGCCATCACCCTGGTCGAGAACGACGGCAGTGAGGCCCAAGCGATCCTGACCGCGATCCACTCTCACACCGGCCGGGCGCACATCGTCGGCGTCACCGGGCCGCCCGGCAGCGGCAAGAGCACACTGGTCAACGATCTGGCGCTGAGCTTCCGGCAGGGCAGCGCCGGCCGCCCGCCGCGGACGGTGGGCATCATCGCCATAGATCCGACCAGCCCCTTCTCCGGTGGGGCGATCCTGGGCGATCGCATCCGGATGAGGGACCTTGCCGGCGATCCCGGGATCTTTATCCGCAGTATGGCCAGCCGGGGGAGCCTGGGCGGGCTGGCCTGGGCCACAGCCGATACGGTTCGGGTGATGGACGCGGGGGGGTACGACCTGATCTTTGTCGAGACGGTCGGCGCCGGCCAGGCCGAAGTGGACATTGCCAAGACCGCCCATACTACAGTCGTGGTCGAGGTGCCGGGGCTAGGAGACGACATCCAGGCGATCAAGGCCGGCATCCTAGAGATCGCCGACGTCTTTGCGGTGAACAAGGCCGATCACGAGGGCGCCGATCGCGCCGTTCAGGTGCTGCAGATGATGCTAGACCTGAATTCATCCGGCCCGCAGGCCGTCATGCACCACGGCCGGTTAATAGAGGTGGCAGCGATAGCCGGCAAGGCCGACGGCACACCGGCGTGGCGCCCGCCGATCCACAAAACGGTGGCGACACGTGGAGAGGGGATCGATGGGCTGGTCGAGGCCATTCTCGCCCACCGCGCCCACCTGGAGCAAAGCGGCAACCTGGTGTGGCGCGAGCGGGAGCGGGCTGCGTCCGATCTGGAAACGATCATCCAGCAGGAGGCGCTGCGCCGGGTGTTGGCCGGCACTGACGGCACGCAGTTGGCAGCGCTCATCGACCAGATCGTGCGGCGAGAGCTGGATCCATACGCCGCTAGCCAGCTCTTGCTCAACCGCCCGAACTGAACTTACAGGGGGTAACCGCCATGCAAGACATAGTAGAAGGGGTCCACAGGTTTCACGATCGCCGCGAGCAGAATCTGGAGCTTTACCGCCGCCTGGCAGACGAGGGGCAGGCCCCAAAGGTGCTGTTTATCGGCTGCTCCGATTCGCGCGTGCCGCCCGAAGTGATCGTCGATGCCGGGCCGGGTGTCCTGTTCGTCACGCGCAATATAGCGAACGTCGTGCCGCCGTACGGCAGCGGCGAGACAGCGGTGGGAGCCGTCGTCGAATACGCCGTCCGCCACCTGCACATCCAGCAGATCGTCCTCTGCGGCCACACCGACTGTGGCGGGATCAAAGCTCTCGACGCCCAACCCAATTGGGATCGTGAGCCGCACATCGCCCGCTGGCTCGAGCACGCGCGGCCGGCCAAGACCAAAGTCCAGGCCAGCGGCCTGCCGGCAGCGGAATGCCATCTGGCGACAGTACGCGAGAACGTGCTGCTACAGATCGAGCACCTCCGCTCCTACGACCCGGTGCGCGAGGCTGAACGGGCGGGGATCCTGACGTTGGTGGGCTGGGTCTACCACCTGGACACGGGCATGGTCGAGGCATACGACCCGCAGGCCGGCGGCTGGGCAGCCGTGATCTAGGCCATCCCAGAGTTAGCGGGAAAAACCAGCTCCTCTTTTCCGGCCAGTTTGTCCTGGATGCGCTGGACCACAATGTCCAGGTGCTTGGGCTTGTGCACAAAGTCCAGGTCGTCGCTGCGGAGGGCAAGCACCGGGCATAGGTCAAAGTTCTGGAGCCATTCCTCGTAGAACGTTTCGAGCAGCGTCAAATAGTCGGCCGTGATGCCCGTTTCGATGGCCCGGCCACGGCGTCCGATCCGCCTCATCAGCACAGGGACGGGCGCCTGAAGGTAGAGCAGCAGGTCGGGTCGGGGCAGCCCAACCACCACCTGGTCAAAGACGCGGCGGTAGGACTCATAGTCGCGTTCGCTCAAATCACCCCTGTGGTGCAGCGCGCGGGCAAAGATGTACGCATCTTCATAAATGCTGCGATCGGCGATGGCCGACTCGGGGCAGTTGGTCAGGGCCAGGTGCTGTTGGGCGCGATGGCCCAAAAAGAAGACCTGCAGGTGAAAAGACCACTGTCGCATGTTGGTGTAGAAATCGGCCAGGTAAGGGTTATCGGCCACCGACTCAAAGCTGGTGCGCCAGCCCAGGCGGGCGCCCAGCCGTTCGGTCAGCGATGTCTTACCGGTGCCGATGTTGCCGGCGACGAGAACCAGGTGTTTCACCATTTTGCACCCACCTTACACATCCAGATTTTGCACGCTCTTGGCATGCGTCTGAATAAAACGCTTGCGGGGCGGGACGCTCGAGCCCATCAGCATGTCGAAAGTGCGGTCGGCGGCGGCGGCATCTTCAATAGTCACCTGAAGTAGGGTCCGCTTCTCGGGATTCATGGTCGTCTCCCACAACTGCGGCGCGTTCATCTCCCCTAACCCTTTGTAGCGCTGGAGGGCAACGCGCTCATCCTTGAGCCGCTTTAACACCTTTTCCTTTTCCTCGTCTGAATAGACGTACTGGTGCCCGCTTTTCATATCGATCCGGTACAGAGGCGGTTGGGCGATGAACAGGTGCCCGCTGTCGATCAACTGCTCCATGTAGCGGAAGAAGAAGGTGAGCAGCAAGGTGCGGATGTGGGCTCCGTCCACATCGGCGTCGGTCATGACGATGACCCGGTTGTAACGCAGGTTATCCAGGCTAAACTGGGGTCCTACGCCGGTTCCCAGGGCGGTGATGAGCGCCCTGACCTCGGTGCTGCTCAGGATCTTGTCCAGGCGGGCCTTTTCTACGTTCAGGATCTTGCCCCGCAGAGGAAGGACCGCCTGAAAACGGCGGTCGCGGCCCTGCTTGGCGCTTCCGCCGGCGCTGTCCCCTTCTACGATAAAGATCTCTGACTTGGACGGGTCCCGCTCTGAGCAATCGGCCAGTTTGCCCGGCAGGGTCATGCTCTCCAGCGCGCTCTTGCGGATTACCAGGTCACGAGCCTGGCGGGCGGCCTCGCGCGCCCGCCACGAGGTCAAACACTTTTGCACGATCTGCTTGGCCTCGCCGGTGTTTGAGTCCAGAAACGCCGCCAGCGCCTCGGCGATCACCGATTCGACCTGGCCGCGCACTTCGGCGTTGCCTAGCTTGGCCTTGGTCTGGCTCTCGAACTGCGGGTCGGTCAGCTTGATGCTGAGGACGGCCGTGAGGCCCTGGCGCGTGTCGTCGCCGGAAAAGTTCGGATCTTTGTCTTTGAGCAGCCCCTTGCTGCGCGCATAGTCGTTCAGCACCCGCGTCAGCGCCGAGCGAAAGCCGGTCAGGTGTGTCCCGCCGTCGACCGTGTTCACATTGTTGGCAAAGGCGAACACCGATTCAGCATAGCCGTCGGTGTACTGGATGGCCGCTTCGACGAACGTCCCGTTGACCTGCCTCTCGACATAGATGGGCGAGTGGGCAACATCGCGGTTCTTGTTCAGGTAACGGACGAACGAAGCGATGCCGCCCTCGAAATAGAAGGTGATCTCCCGGCCAAACGGCTGGCCTTTAACCTGGCGATTGTCCACAAAACGGATCGTCAGCCCACGGGTCAGAAAAGCCATCTCCCGGAAACGCTGCAGCAGAACGTCGAATTTATAGTCCAGGCTCTGAAATATGGCCGCGTCGGCCATAAAGGTCGTCTTGGTGCCGGTCTCGCTGGCCGGTGCTTTGCCGATCGCCTCGACCGGCGACGCCGGCCGGCCGTGCTCGTACCGCTGGCGATGGACCTTGCCGTCGCGGCGAACCTCTACCTCGAGCCATTCCGACAGCGCATTGACAGCCGAAACGCCGACGCCGTGCAGCCCGGAAGCAACCTTGTAACCGCCGCCGCCGAATTTTCCGCCGGCATGGAGGACGGTCATGACCACTTCCAGGGCGTCCATCGGCTCGCCGTTGGCTCTCTTTTGCGTTGGGTGTGGCCCGATCGGGATACCCCGACCATTATCCTGAACCGTCACCGAGTTGTCGGGGTTGATGCAAACCTCGATCCGGTCGCAGGCGCCGGCCAGCGCTTCGTCGACCGAGTTGTCGACCACCTCCTGCACGAGATGGTGCAGCCCTCGGACGTCGGTCGAGCCGATATACATGCCCGGACGGCGGCGTACGGCTTCCAGCCCTTCCAACACCTGAATGTCGGTGGCTTCGTAACGGGACGTGGTCTGATTTGTAACCATACTGTGGTTCTAGTCTTCCTCTGACATCGAAGATTGAGCCTCGGCTTGCTCGGCGAAGGCCTTGATCTCAGCGCCCATCGCGTTCAGATCGGCGCTAATCCGTTCCTTTTCCCGGACGAATGCCGCCCGAGCCTGATCGGGTGGCATCAGCTTGAGCGACAAGCGCTGTCCTCCCTCGTCGTCAGAATAAGTGTGGCTCACAAAGGGCACTTGGCGGGTTAGAAGGTAGATGCCGCCGACTATCGCCGCCAGACCGGCAACGGGCGCAAGCAGGCCGACCAAGTAACCGGAGATCAAGTTCAGGGGAAAGGCCAGGAGGTTGCCCACAATTCCACCTGATTTTTCGTGCGGCACGCCGATTGGCCCTCCAATCGCGGCGGCGCGGTTGGGCTTGTCCATTCCTATTACCCTCCTATCTCTATCGACTGGTCGGCTGCGTCGGCGCCGCCCGTCTGCTGGCGCATCAGGGTTACGATCTCATCGGGGGTGTAAAGCTGTACCCTGGGTTTTTCGCCCTCTGCCATCTTGATGGCAGGCAATCTGCCGGTGAACAGGTAGGTGAGCAAGACCGCCCCGGCCGCCCCGATGGTAGCCAGGCCGGCGATCAAGCCCACGCAGTAAGCCAACTGCTTTAGGAAGCTCACGATGCCACCTCCTCCATAATAACCTCTCGATCGGAGGGAAATTGTACCCTAGAACTCTCAAGCTGGCAAATATCCCCATCTTTTTGGAGTCTGCGGGCCGCGAAGGATGCCCGCGACCGCAGAGACATCTAACATAACTCTAACGGCGCTCTAGCGTTTGTCTAATGTTGACTGGCTAAAATGCCCCTATATGTGATATAATAGGGTAGGGAGTCTGTTAATACCATGTCAAGCCCGATTTGCGCCAACTGCGGGATCGCCATCCGCTGGCAGCCCACCATCGTGGACGGTCAGGCCTATTGTTGCCCCGGCTGTGCCCAAGGCGGGCCATGCGAATGTGATTATGACAACCTTCCACAGTTGGGTGTTATGAAAGCGATGGTGCTTAAAAGGACCCTCGAGTTCACAGCAGTAATAGAGGTGAAGAAAAGATGCTAACGTATTTGATTATTGCCCTGCCGGCCCTGTTGTTGGCGTTGTATGCTCAGTGGAAAGTCAAGTCAACCTATAGCAAGTACAGCCAGGTGGCAAACGCGCGGGGGATTACAGGACAGGAAGCCGCCCGCATCCTGTTGCGCAGCGCCGGGCTGGACCACATCAGCTTGGAAGGGACGTCGGGCACGCTCACCGACCATTACGATCCGGGCAAGGACGTCCTGAGGTTGTCCAGAGACGTGGCCAACCGTCCTTCCGTGGCAGCCCTGGGCATCGTCGCCCACGAGATCGGCCACGCCTCCCAGGACGCGACCAATTATGGTCCGCTTCGGCTGCGGGCCGGGCTGGTGCCTATTGTGAACATCGGTTCCTGGCTGGGGCCAATCGTCTTTCTCGTCGGCCTCATGCTTGTGGCACCCGCTACCGGATCGAACACGGTGGCCTGGATCGGCCTGTTGCTCTTTGCCGGCACCGCCGTCTTTTCCCTGGTGACCCTGCCGGTCGAGTTCAACGCCAGCAAGCGAGCTCAGCAAATGCTCGAAAATTACCAACTGGCCAGTGGGGAAGAGCTGCGGCAGACGAAAGCGGTTTTGAACGCGGCAGCATTGACCTACGTGGCGGCCCTGGCCCAGTCCCTGTCTACGCTGCTCTACTACTTTCTCATTCTGACCGGAGGCCGGCGGCGGGATTGAGACAACAAGAACCCCGGTTCCCCCACTTGGGAACCGGGGTTCTTGCTTAGAATGAGAAATCAAACCAACTGGTGTTGGTACAGGTGCCGCACACCAGCACGATAAAGATGAGCAGCAGAATCACGCCGCAGCCGATGCCGCTGCAAGACGCACCACGCCCAAACCCCAAGTTCTTTTGCAGCCAGTTATAAGCTGCTGTAATGATGGTAAGTCGCAACAGCCCACCCAAACACCCAGGCCTATCGTCCATATAACCTCCCTTTAACCCTCTTTTATCAGAAACCCGGTTTCGTAAAGAACCCGGGTTTCTTTTCCTCGTGCCGCATGTTTCTGGCGGCGCTAATACCTATACGGTTGTCGAGCGGACAGGTTGCAGGCTAGAACGCCGCGGCCAGCATCTGCATCGACTGGTTAGCCAGGTTGATGAACGGCTGTGGATAGACACCGATCAGCAAGATGCCCGCTGCCGTCAAGGCCAATCCAACCTTCAGCCCGGCCGGCACGGCGATAGGGGCGGCCCCTTCGTCGGCCGCCTCGAAAAAGACCTGGCGCACGACGTTCAGATAGTAATAGGCACCGATCACACTGGTAATAATGCCGGCGACGGCCAGGGTCAGGGTCTGCCACAGGCCCACCTGGATGGCCGCGCCAAAGACGAGGAACTTGCCCATGAAACCAACCGTTCCCGGGATGCCGGCCAGCGACAACATGGCGATAAGCAGCACACCACCCAGCACGGGCGAGCGATGGACCAGGCCCTTGTAGTCCTTTATGGTGGTGGACCTGGTGGCGTTCTCGAAGGCTATGACGGCGATAAAGGCGGCCAGATTGCTAAAGAGGTAGCCAAACAGGTAAAACAGCGTGCCGTTGATGCCCTGGAAGGTGGCGCCCTCGACACTCTGTATGGCGATCACGCCGATGATGATATAGCCTGCCTGGGCAATGCTGGAGTAGGCCAACATGCGCTTCATGTTGGTCTGGCGCATGGCGATCAGGTTGCCCAGGAGCATGGAGATGATCGACAGGGACATCAGAAAGGCCATCCAGCCGATCCCGCCGCGGAAATCGTACAGCGCCGTCAGGAACACGCGCATCAGGATGGCAAACCCGGCGGCTTTGGAGGCGACCGACAGAAAGGCGGTCACCGGCGTGGGCGCGCCCTCGTAGGTGTCGGGCGCCCATTGGTGAAAGGGGGCCAACACCATCTTGAAGCTAAAGCCGGCCAGCAGCAGAACGATGGCCACGATCGCCAGCCACTGCATCTGCGGATCGCCGACAGTGAGCGTCTGGGCGATCCCGGCCAGGTCGGTAGTGCCCGTTGCACCGTACAAGAGCGACATGCCGTACAGCATGGCCGCCGAGGTCACCGCTCCGTACAAAAAGTACTTGAGGCCGGCCTCGTTCGATTTCGTGTCGCCCCGCAGGTAGCCGGCCAACACGTAAGAGGTGATGCTCAGAAACTCCATGGCCAGGTAGACCGAGATCAGGTTAATGGCCGACGACGCCAGGCAGATAGCCAGCGCGGCAAAGACAAGCAGAGCATAGAACTCGCCCCGGTAGGGAGTGCGCTCCTGGAGGTACTGCACCGAAGCCACCACGACCAGCCCCACGGTGAGAATGGCGATGATCTTGAACAGCAGGGCAAAGTGATCCACCGCCATCACGGCCAGGACGGTAGTCTGATCGGTCTTCCACAACAGGATCGTTGCCGCCAGCGCCGCCGCCAGCCCTATGACTGCCAGGGCCGGGATCCACCGAGTTTTCCGGACATGGTCCCTCCAGATGAAATCGACACACAGGACCACCAGGCCGGTAAACAGCAACAACAGTTCGGGTGAGAGCAGTCGCAACGTGTTACCTGAAATCAAAACTCACCTCCTCGGCTCATGGAGAGAACACTACCACCCAGAAACGAGCTTCTGGGCAAAGCTGTTGAAAAAGTTGATGATGGGCGTCGGAAACAGGCCAAAGCCGATCATGAACAGGACGAGCGGCCACAACGCCACCTTTTCAAAGGCCTGCATATCGAGCAGTTTGGCTTTGTGGGTCACCTCATTCCACTTTTCCTGGTCAAACTCGCCCAGGAACACATGCTGGACAATCTTCCACAGGATATAGGCCGCCGTCAGGACAACACCGATGATACCGATGGCTGCGAACACAGGCATGATCTCAAAAGCGCCCCGGAAGACAAAGAACTCGGCCCAGAAGCCGACCAGGCCGGGCAAGCCCAGGCTGGCCAGCGCCGTCACCATAAAGATGCCGTAATAGTAGGGCGTCATCTTGCCCAGTCCGCCAAATTTCTTCAGATCGCGGGTATGCGCCCGCTCGTAGATGACCCCGACCAGGAAAAAGAGGCCGCCGGTAATAATGCCGTGGGCGAACATCTGCAGCGCGGCTCCGTTGGTGGCCATCGCCGCCGCATCGCTGAGTGTGCTGTTGCCCCAGGCAGCGGCAGATGCCGACACGCCCAGCATAAAGTAGCCCATGTGGCTCACCGATGAGTAGGCGATCAGCCGCTTGAGGTCCCATTGGGCCATACACACCAACGCCCCATAGATAATACTGATCAGGGCCAAGATAGTAATGACCGGTACATTCCAGGTATAGAACCTGAATTGCTGGGGAAAGATGGGTAGGAGGATGCGCAGCATGCCATAGCCGCCCAGCTTTAGGAGGATACCGGCCAGGATAACGCTGCCGGCGGTGGGAGCAGCCGTGTGGGCATCGGGCAACCAGGTATGGAAGGGCCACAGGGGCACTTTGATGGCAAAGGCCACGAAAAAGGCCCAGAAGGCAGCAGCAGCAGCCCAGCCGTTGCCGTGAAAGACCGGGTTATCCGGTCCCAGCTCGGTAGATAGCCTGACAATATCAAAGGTGCCGTGGTTAAAATACAGGCCCAGGATGGCCAGGAGCATGGCCACACTGCCGACCAGTGTGTAGAGGAAAAACTTGACGGCCGCGTATTGGGGTCGGTCGTTGGGCTGCCCCCAGATGCCGATCAACAGGTACATGGGCACCAGGCCGATCTCCCAAAAGACGTAGAACAAGACGAGGTCGAGCGATATAAAAACGCCCAACATCCCCATCTCCAGCAGCAGGAAGAGCAAGAAGAACTCCTTGACCCGCTTGGTGATGGTGTAAGATGAGTAGATCAGGCCCAGGGTGGTCAACAGTGTCGTCAGGAATATGAGCGGGATGCTCAGCCCGTCCGCGCCGACGTGGTAGTTGACCCCGATGGCCGGGATCCACGCCGAGTTCGTCTCGAACTGAAAGCCGCCCGCCTGCTGGTTGTAGGCAAACCACAGGACAATCGACAGCACCAGCGGGACAAAGCTAATGCCGACGGACATCTGCTTGATGGTCCGCTCCTCTTCCTTGGGGATGAGCAAGATCAACAACACCCCAACCAGCGGAACAAAGGTGATGAAGGTCAGCAGGTAATTCGCCATCTATTTCCTCCTCGGTGTACAGAATGCCATCAGTTGTTGGGCGTTCATCATGTCAGGTGCGCACGAAAAACATGACCAGCAGCAGCAGGACCGTCACGACTGCCACCAACAGGTAGTTTTGTATCTGGCCGGTCTGGGTAGCGCGCATGAACTCGCCAAACGCGGCGGTGACCCGGCCTACGCCGTTGACCGCGCCGTCCACGATCGGGTTGTCCACGAACTTTTTCAACGCCTCCGACAGCCACCGGATTAAGCGGCCCACTCCGTCGACAATCGGGTCGATGACGAACCGGTCGTCAAAGGCATAGGCAGCGCTGGCCAGGCCGATGACCGGGCGGACGATCCCCTTCTGGTAAATCTGGTCGATGTAGTACCGGTTCTTGAGCAGGGTGTAGACCGGCCCCAACGGCTTTTCCAACGGATCCGCCGCTTCGGTCAGTGGCTTGCGGCCGTATAGCAGCCAGCCAAAGAGCCAGCCAAGGCCGGCCGCACATAGCGAGATGCCGGCGACAAGCGCGTTGAATTCGCCATGCGGGATATGCTCGCCCAGGATGGTGCCATACTTGCCGAGCAAGTTGTAGAACTGGCTGGCCCACGGCATGCCCACCAGGCCCAGGAAGGTGGAGAAAACGGCCAGGATGATGAGCGGCCAGGTCATGCTGGGCACGCTCTCTGGAGCGTGGCGAGCCGCCTCGGTGCGAGGCCGGCCGGCGAACGTCAGGAACACCAACCGTGCAGTGTAAAAAGCGGTCAGCAAAGCCGCCAAGGTGAGCATCACCCAGACAAAGATGGGCCAGAACTTGGCCACACCAAACTCCGCGCCATGCATGAACGCGTTCCAGGCGTCGGCCAGGATCTCGTCCTTGCTCCAGAAGCCGGCCCAGGGAAAGATGCCGGTCAAGGCCAGTGCGCCGGCGATAAAGGCCCAGCCGGTGGTGGGCATCCGCCGCAGCAGGCCGCCCATGTTCATCATGTCGTTGGCGTCGAATTCGCCCACGCCCTCTCCCTTGGGGGAGAGGGTAGGGTGAGGGGGAGAAGCCTCATGCTCAGCATGATGGCGCCCGTGTTCCACGCCGTGGATAACCGAGCCGGAGCCCAGGAAGAGGAGCGCCTTGAAAAAGGCGTGGGTGATCAGGTGGAACACCGCCGCCACATAGGCCCCGATCCCCAGCGCGGCAAACATAAAGCCTAGCTGGCTGATCGTGGAATAGGCCAGCACCCGTTTGATGTCGTTCTGGGCGATGGCCATCGTGCCGGAAAAGAGGGCGGTAAAGGCGCCGATAAAGGCCACCACCGCGAGCTGAGAGCCCCCTTCGACGGCCACAAACAGGGGGAAGGTGCGGACCACTAGGTAGACGCCGGCCGAGACCATGGTCGCGGCGTGGATGAGGGCGCTGACCGGGGTCGGGCCTTCCATAGCGTCGGGCAGCCAAACATGGAGCGGAAACTGGGCGCTCTTGCCCACCGCCCCACCAAAGATCAGCAGTGCGATCACCGTGGCCCACGGCACCTGGCCAAAGGCGTAGGTAGTGGCCAGCTTTTCCAGCATCTCGGAGCTGAAAATCTCCTTGAACGTCAGCGTGCCGGTCTGGGTGTAGAGCAGAAACATGCCCGCCAGCATGAGGGTGTCGCCAATGCGCGTGACCAGGAATGCCTTCAGCCCGGCCTGCTTGGGCGTGATCCGGTTGGGATCGGCGTATTTCTTTTCGAACCAGAAGCCGATGAGCAGATAGGAACACAGGCCCATCAGCTCCCAGAAGATGAGCAGCGTCACCAGATTGTCGGATATAACCAACCCCAGCATGCCGCAGGCAAAGAGCGAAATGTAGGCAAAAAAGCGGGAGTAGCGCGAATCGACCGCCTCGGTGCCATAGTTCATATAGCCCTTGGAGTAGATAAAGATCATCAGACACACAAAAGGCACCATGAACAGCATCACCCCGGTCAGGGTGTCCACCTGAAAGCCGACCTGAAGCTCGGTGGACCCGGCGGGGATGCTGAACAGCGGCACCGGATAGTTTTCGACCGGGGCGGTCAAGTATTTGGCATGATAACCGGCCAAAAAGCAGATGATCCAGCCCAGGATCCACGCCAGCCCAATACCGATCCAGGCCACCCAGGTGCTGAGCAGCCGGTTGCGGTTGGTCCACAGCACAATGATGGCAAAGGCCGCCAGGGGAAAGAGCGGAATCAGCCACGTTAGGTTGAAAAAGAAATTGGCAGTCATCGATCCCTCATTCCTCTACAGCTTTAATTCGTCCGCTTCGGTGACGTCGACAGTATGGCGGTTGCGGTAGATGGCGATGATCAGCGCCAGGCCGACGGCAGCTTCGGCAGCGGCCACGGTGATAACCATAATCGCAAACACCTGGCCGGCCATGGTGGCCTGCCCCGCCTCGACGTATCGCCAGAAGGCGATCAGGTTGACGTTCACGGCGTTGAGCATCAGCTCCACACCCATCAAGATGCCGATGGCGTTGCGCCGGGAGAGCACACCGTACAGGCCGATGCAGAACAGCGCGGCAGCGACAACCAGATACCAGGACAATGGGACTTGCATAGGCGTTCCCTCCTTACTTTTCGCGGGCGATGATCACGGCGCCGACCAGTGCCACCAGCAGCAGCACCGAGGCGACCTCAAAGGGCAGGACAAAGCCATTCGGGTTCACCAGGGACTCGCCCAGGCGCTGGATGCTGTTGGCAGGCGCCGCCGCCTCGACGACCGGCCAGTTGACCTGCACCAGGACGTAGACCAGGGCGCCAAACAGGAGTATCGCCACCAACACCCCCAGGGCCCACTGCTCGTTCAGGACCTTGCCTTCGGTGGTCATCGCCTGTCGGGAGAGCATGATGGCAAAGATGATCAGAATGGCGATGGCTCCCACGTAGATCAGCAGTTGGATCATCGCCAGCAGCCCAACCTCGAGCAAGATGTACAACCCTGCCACGCCCACAAACGAGAGCACCAGGAAGAGAGCGCTGCGGAACAGGCGGCGGTTCAGGACGACCCCCAGGGCGCCGATCAGGGTGATCGCGCTCAGGATGATAAAGACGACTTGCTGCGTGCTCATAGGCTCTTTACCTTTCTGCCGCAGTGGTGAGGGTTTCGGCGGACCCTTGCCGGCGCTCTACCAGGCTCATGATGAGAAAAGCCACAGCCACCGTGACGACGTTACCGAGCAGCAAGAAGCCGGCCTGCGCCCAGGGGTTAGCCGACAGCTTGACCACCAGCGCGGTCAGCATCAGATTGACCAGGGTGAGGGGGACCAGGAATTTCCAGGCCAAGCCGACGATCTGGTCGAGGCGGATGCGGGGAAAGGTACCCCGAGTCCACAACATAACGAAAAAGACCAGGATCGCTTTGCCCAACACAATGAACGGCGCCAGCACCGGGGCTACCCTTTCCAGGCCAAAGAGTTTGTAGCCGCCCAGGAATAGAGCCGAAAACAGGATCGAGACGGACAAGATGTTGACATATTCGGCAATGTAGAACATGGCAAACTTCATGCCGCCATACTCTACCTGGTACCCGGCGACCAGCTCCGACTCGGCTTCCAACAGGTCAAAGGGGGAACGGTTCAGCTCGGCCATGGCGCTGGCCAGGAAAGTTAGGGCGGCGATCGGCATGATGATCAGGTACGGAATCGACTGGACCTCGACGATCCGCTGCGTGGACATGGTGCCGGTCAGCACTACGACCGCCAGGAGCGACAGGATCATCGGCACTTCATAAGCAATCAACTGGTTGACCACGCGAAAGGCGCCCATTAGGGCAAACTTGTTGTTCGAGCCCCACCCGGCCATCAATACGGCGATTGTCGAGATCGAGCCGAGGGCCACAAAGTAGAGGACACCCACATTCAAGTTGACCGCGCTCAATCGCACTTCAGCATCAGCCGCCTGAGGGCCGAACGGCAGCACGGCATAGATCATGAGCGCAGGCATGACCATCAGGATCGGCGCGGCGGTATAGATCAGGCGGTCGGCGCGATGGGGAAGGATCATCTCCTTGGTCAGCATCTTGATGGCGTCGGCAAACGCCTGGCTCAGGCCATAGGGCCAGGCTCGGTTTGGACCGGGGCGATCCTGCATGCGGGCGATCACCTTGCGCTCCATCGGCGTGAGGACAATGACCGCCATCACCCCCAAGATGACCAGGAACACGATGACGATCAGGTCAATGATCAACTGGGCAGCCCACCCTGGCAGACCCCAACCGCCAAACACCCGGTACAGGTCTGTGGCCAAGTTCACCCACAAATTCAGCACATAATCCATACGCTTCTCCTCTCGCCGCCCTTTCTCGTTATGGCTTCTGCAACCGTGCCGCTACATCCAGCGCAGCGCGCCTTTGCGCCAGGCGTAAACCAGGCCCACAGTCAAGATGGCCAGGAACAGGAACGCTTCACCCAGGGCCCACAGGCCAATACCCTTGCTGCCATAGGCGACCGCCCAGGGAAAAAGAAAAACGGCCTCGACGTCGAAAACAACAAAGACCAACGCATAGATATAGTATTGGGCGCGGAATTGAACCCAGGTATCGCCGATCGTTTCAATGCCGCATTCGTAGGTGCTGGTTTTGACAGGGTTCGGCTTTCTAGGGCTGAGCAGCCAGGCCAGTCCCAGCACCGCGAGGCCAAACACAATGGCCACAACGAGAAAAACCCCGACGAAACTATAATCCGATAGCACGTGCTACCTCCTCCATAAGGGGTTCAAGCGGTCGATATTATGCCACAAGTCGGTATAAAAGGCAAGTCATGAAACATTGGATTTACAGAATTTATGGATTTCCCCCGTAGCGTGAGCCATGATATAATCCAGGTTATGACACCTGTGGTGCAGACCTTTGATCGAGCAGAAGACGAAAGGGCCTGGGATGAGCGAATCGCCGCCGCGCCGGGCGGTCACCTGCTGCAAAGCTGGGCGTGGGGTGAGCTGAAGGGCCGTTTTGGCTGGCGCGCCGAGCGGATCGGTCTGGACTCGGCCAGTGCTCAGGTTCTCTACCGGCCCCTGCCGGGCGGCGTGGGCGCCATCGCCTACGTGCCCAAAGGGCCGCTGCTGGACTGGGGCGACGGCCAGGCCTTGCGCGACTTGACGGCAGTGCTCCGCCCTCTGGCCCGGCGGCAGCGGGCCGTCTGCCTCAAGATCGAGCCGGACCTGGAGGACAATCCGGGACAGGCTGAGCGCTTGCGGGCTGCCGGTTTTCGTCCCAGCCCGCAGCCGATCCAGCCCCGGCGGACGATCATGGTGGACCTGGACGCCGAGCCAGAGGCAATCCTGGCCCGGATGAAACAAAAGACCCGCTACAACATCCGCCTGGCCGGGCGCAAGGGGGTGGCCGTCCGGCCTGGCGACGAAGAGGATCTGCCGGCCTTTTACCGGCTGATGGAGGCCACCGCTCGGCGGGACGGGTTTGCCGTCCACAGCCAGGCCTACTACGAGACTGCCCACCGCCTGTTCGTGCCGGCCGGCCGGGGATGCCTGTTGCTGGCCGAGTATGAGGGCCGGCTGCTGGCCGGCCTGGTGGTCATGACCCTGGGCGATACGGCCTGCTACCTGTACGGAGCTTCCGCAGATGAAGGGCGCGATCTGATGCCCACTTATCTGTTGCAGTGGGAAGCGATAATGTGGGCAAAGGGACGCGGCTGCCGCGCCTATGACCTGTGGGGGGTGCCCGACGAGGACGAGTCGACGCTGGAAGCCGGGTTTGCACAGCGCGGCGACGGGCTGTGGGGGGTGTACCGCTTCAAACGCGGATTCGGCGGGCGCTTGGTGCGAACAGTCGGTGCATGGGATCTGGTCTATGCGCCGCTACGCTATTGGCTGTACAGCACCGCGCTCCGATTACAGGTCCGCCTTGTGTCACATCGGGGCGCGGATGGCAGCAGCCTTGGCAGGGTACCCCCGCCCACAGGAGAGGTAGGCGGCTGATGCGCATGGTCCAGGTCCAGGTGACCGATCCCGGCGGCTGGGATCGGGCCCTGCTGGCGCTGCCCAACCCCCACATTCTACAAACATGGGCATGGGGCGAGTTCAAGTCACGGCACGGCTGGAGCGCGGCCCGCTTCCTCTTTGAAGAAGGCGGCCGCACAGTCGCTGCCGCCTCGGTCTTGCAGCGCCGGCTGCCTCACTTACCGGTGTCGATCCTGTACGTGCCCAAGGGGCCGGCCCTGGACTGGACCAACGCAGATCTGGCCCGGCGCGTTTTGGCCGAGCTCGAGCGCATGGCCCGCCGCCGGCAGGCGTTGTTCGTCAAGATCGACCCCGACATCTACTATGCCGGCACCAAACTGCCTTCTTCCTCGCGCTTGGCCTACGGCCTGGAAGCGGCTAGGCTGTTGACGGCGCGGGGTTGGCGCTTTTCCGACGAGCAGATCCAGTTCCGCAACACGCTGCTCCTCGACCTCACCCGCTCTGAAGAGGACCTGCTGGCGGCGATGAAGCAAAAGACGCGTTACAATGTCCGGTTGGCAGAACGGCGTGGGGTGAGCGTCCGGCCGGGCAGCAGCGCCGACCTAGACCTGTTCTACCGCTTGTACGCCGAGACGGCCCAGCGCGACGGCTTTATCATCCGCCCTCCCGGTTATTACCGCGACGCCTGGGAGCGGTTCCTGGGTGAGGGGTTAGCCCACCTGCTGCTGGCCCACGCCGACGGCGATGTCGTGGCCGGGCTGATCCTGTTCGCCTTTGGGGAGACGGCGTGGTACATGTATGGCGCGTCGGCGGATCAACACCGCGAGTTAATGCCCAACTATCTGCTTCAGTGGGAGGCGATCCGGTTGGCGCGGTCGCTGGGCTGCACGCTGTACGACCTGTGGGGGGCGCCGGAGCGGCTGGACGAGTCAGACCCGATGTGGGGAGTGGTGCGATTCAAGCTGGGACTGGGCGGGGAGATAGCCCGCGGCCTGGGCGCGTGGGACTATCCGGCCAACCGGCTGGGCTACCGGCTGTACACGGCCGCCATGCCCCGTTACCTGGGCTGGCAGCGCGAACGGCACGAACAGCCGGAAATTTGACATTTCCCTCCCCTGTTGGTACAATAGCGCCGTTCTTTTGGGCAAGGCGGATTCGTCTAGAGGTTAGGATATCGCCCTCTCAAGGCGGAGACACGGGTTCGAATCCCGTATCCGCTACCTCCAGGAACATGAAACCCGGTTTCTTATAGGAAACCGGGTTTCTCTGTTTTTTAGGAAGCGGCGTCGGGCGGTGGGGTGGGCGATTTGGGCCGGTTGCGGCGGCGCTGCCAGCGAATGACGAGCCAAATTACCACTGCGATGGGGATGAGGAACGGCCCCAGCACGATCGCCACCCAGATCACCACCTCCACCAGGCCCTTGAGGATAGAGGTCAGCACATTTGTGGCCCCCTTGACCGTCTCCCCTGGTCGCCAGGCAGCCGGGGTAGGCGTTGGGGTGGGGGTAGGTGTGGGCGTCTGGGTTGGCGTTGGCGTAGGCGTCGGGGTAGGTAGCTGGGGGACGAGCTGGACAGAAATTGTCGAATAGGCCGCGCGATCCTTGAAATAGTTCATTTCCCCCTGGATCTCTTCGATCTGGCCCTCGATCTCGCTGAGCTGGGCGTTGACTTCCAGGGCTTCTTTGACGTCCTTGGCCTTGTCCAGGAACTCGCGGATGCGCGCCTGGGTAGCCCGCAGGTTGGTTAGCTGTGACTGAAGATCGACATACTGGTCGGTCACGTCCTCACCGGAGGCGATCTCGTTGGTCACCTGCACGGCCAACCCTCGCAGCCGGCGCAGGACGTTTTCGAACTCCAGGACCGGCACGCCCAGGCGGACGGTCGCATACTTGAACTCTTGCTCAAACCAGGTGCGGCTGCTGACGATATAGCCCCCATAGTCAGAGACTATGGCCGTGACACCGTCCAGGGCAACGTCGGTATCGGCAACTAACAGATCGAGCTCGGCGTCCTTGATGATCATCCGCCCCGCCTGGGCCTGGCGGGGGAGCGTCGCGCCGGGTGCAGCGGCTACCGCTTCACCCTCGGCGGGCGCCATGGTTGGTGGAGCCGCTGTGACCACGAGCTCTCGTACGATCTCCTGCACGACAACGGTCTGTTTCACAGCCACGGGCGCGGAGGTCGCGGCGGCCTTGATGCTGGGAGCCGGTGCGCCGCCGCAAGCCACAAGCATAACGACGGCAGCCAGGGCGAGCATGTCGATGAGTAGACACTTCTTGCACATCTTCTCCTCCTTTACACCTTGCCTTCCAAGCCGATAGGCCGCACTGGGCCGGTGCGGCCCACTGTGGGGTGCGGGGCCCCGCCCTATACTGGATCGCAGCTCCTCCTCATTTCCAGGGTATACTTTTCAGACGTACTCAGAACCGGTTCTGTTCCCGTAAGTGCCGCTGGGCCAGACCGGCGAGCTTTCGCAATTGGACTCGAGTCGGGGTGTTTGAAGGCCTAGAAGAGGTCTATCTGATAGTCCAGCAGCTCTATATCAAAACGGTTCGATTCGATCCACTGCACCACCCGTTCCAACTGGCCGTGGGCATATTCGGCGCTGGCCGAAACGCAGGCAACCGCCAACACTGCCCGCTGCCAGGCGTTCTGGGCGTCTACCTCGGCGATCGAGACGTTGAACTCGTGCCTGACCCGGTTGATGATCGGTCTGATGGCGCTGCGCTTGCCCTTGAGCGATGCGTTTTCTGGGAGGCGCAGCTCGATGACACAAACGCCGACGTGTGTGGCCATGATCCTCTAGAAACAGATTATAGCACAAATCGTCCGAGCGCGCAATAGCCGTTTTAGCTTCCCGGCTGGGCCGGCCAATCGAGGGCCGCATACCGCCGGCGCAGGTCATCGGCCAGGGTGCGCTCATACTCGGTCAGATCGCCCGGAACCAGGGTCAAGTTAAGGGCCTCGGCAAAACCGTCGGTCAGTGCCTGAGCGGCTTGTGCAAAGGGGAAGATGTGCCCCGACGCCTCTTCGAGGGTCAGCGCACCGGCGCCGAGGATGCGGCGCTGCGCTTCACGCTCGCCCTCGGACATCGATAGGCAGGCGACAATGCGGGTCAGATCGCCGTGCAGGGGCAAAGTGCCGTGCTGCAAGACGCTGCCGCGCGATCGACACTGGGCGCTGCCGACCAGCTTGCGCCCGCCGGCGGTGATCTCGTAATCGGCAGGGGTCTCGAAACAGATCGCCGTCAGGTCAGAAGCCGGCTTGCGCTGGCCGCGCGCCTGGACCGCCTCGACACCCAAGCGGCGCAGCCCGGCAAGCAGCCCTTCACTCAACCGGCGGTAGCTCTCGACCACGCCGCCCCCGGCGCGGGGATCGCTGTGCAGCAGGGTTACAGAATAGGTCAGCTCGTCAACGTGAAGGATGGCCCGGCCGCCGGTCGGCCGGCGGACCAGGTCGACGCCGGCAGCCCGGCACGCCGGCAGGTCGGCGTCGGTCACGGGTTGGTTGCGGCCCAGGCTCAGGCAGGGAGGCGTCCAGGCATAAAAACGGATCGTCGGCGGGGAAACGCCCTCGGCCAGGGCGATCAGCATCGCCTCGTCGATGGCCATGTTCAGCGCACCCGGCGCCTCGCCGTGAAGGACGAGTCGCCAGGCGGCGTGGGGATAGTTGGATTCCATCTGTCAGCCTGTTTACACCCTGTGATTCTGGCATCCATGATAGCATAAAGCAAGGCGAGTGTCAACGGACCCTGCCGGTCACTCCTCACCATGCAGGGCCGACCCCGTGTGGTCACTCCTAATCCCAGAGGAAGCGGTTACCGGGCTTGACTTTTCGGCCAAGCCCGGCTAGAATGGCCGCGAGGTTCTTCGCTTCATTTCCTGGCCTGCCTGCGCTTGTGGTGCGGCACGGCCACGGACCGGAACGAGAGGGATTGACCTATGAGAGCAGTGATCCAACGGGTACAGAAGGGGCGGGTATCGGTGGAAGGACAGACGCTGGGCGAGATCGGCCCGGGGTTGGTGATCCTGCTGGGCGTGGGTCACGGCGACGGGCGGCAAGAGGCCGACCGGATGGCGGACAAGATCGCCAACCTGCGCATCTTTGCCGACGCCGAGGGCAAGACCAACCTGTCGGCCCTGGAAGTTGGCGCAGAAGTGCTGTTGGTATCCCAGTTCACGCTGTATGCCGACACCCGCAGAGGGCGCCGGCCGGGCTTTACCTACGCCGCCCTGCCCGACGTGGCCGCGCCGCTGGTCGACTATTTCGGGGAGCGGCTCAAACAGGCCGGCATCTGCCGGGTGGAAACGGGCCAGTTCGGGGCAGAGATGCTGGTCGAGATCCACAACGATGGCCCGTTCACGATCATCCTGGACAGTCAAGAGGTAGGGCATGCTTAGCCGGGTAGGAGGGAATAGGATGGGGTTTTACGAGTGGTTAGCCGAGACGGCGCAGCGGAACAATAGCCTGCTGTGCGTGGGTCTGGACACCCAGCCGGAGCAGTTGGCAGGAGCCGCCGACCAGTTCGATTTCAACCGGCGGATCGTAGACGCGACCCGCGACCTGGTGTGCTGCTACAAGCCAAACAGCGCCTTCTATGAACAAGCGGGACCGGACGGCCTTGAAGCGCTGCGCCGCACAGTAACTTACATCCACGACACAGCCCGTGTGCCGGTCATCTTGGACGCCAAGCGGGGCGACATCGGCTCGACGGCGGTGGCCTATGCCCGGGCTGCCTTCCAGACGTGGGGCGCCGATGCGATGACGGTCAACCCCTACCTGGGCGGCGACTCGGTCGCGACATTCACCGCCCACGCCGACCGGGGCGTGTTTGTCCTGTGTCACACCTCCAACCCCGGCGCCACCGACCTGCAGACACTGCCCTGCCCGGCCCGCCCGCTGTACGAGATGGTGGCCGAAAAGGCGGCAGGGTGGGGTACCGGCCTGGTGGTGGGCGCGACCTACCCCGAGGCGCTGGCCCGCGTCAGGGCGCTGGCGCCCCAGGCGTGGATCCTCCTGCCGGGCGTCGGCACGCAGGGCGGCGATCTGGAGGCGGCGCTGGCCGCCGGACTGCGCGACGACGGGTTGGGGGTGATCGTCAACATCTCGCGGGGGATCATCTACGCCGGCGATCCGCGCCAGGCGGCGCTCGATCTGCGGCAGCAGATCAACGCGGCGCGGGCAAAGGGGGCAGCCCCCTGCCCCACGCTCCAATCGCAGCTAACTCTGGCCCTGGCCGACATCGGCGCGGTCAAGTTTGGCGAGTTCACGCTGGCATCAGGCAAGAAATCGCCGATCTATATCGATCTGCGCCTGCTCGCCTCCCATCCCGGTGTGCTGCGCCTGGTGGCCCACGCCTATGCCGGGCTGATAGGCGGGATATTGGCCGGCGGGGATGGGGGATCGGGCACCCGGCTGGCGGCGATCCCGTATGCAGCGCTGCCAATCGGCACAGCGGTGGCGTTGGAAATGGAGCTGCCGCTGATCTACCCGCGCAAGGAGGCCAAGGCCCATGGCACGGCCCGTGCCATCGAGGGCGAGTTTCAGCCCGGCGATCAGGCCATCGTGCTCGACGACCTGATTACGACGGGCGGCAGCAAGCTGATGGCGATTGAGCCGCTGCAGGCAGCGGGGCTGCGGGTGCAGGACGTGGTGGTGCTGATCGACCGGGAGCAGGGGGGGCAGCAGGAGCTGGCCGCCGCAGGCTACCGGCTGCACGCCGTGCTGCGGCTGGGCGAGATGCTGGATCTGCTGGTGGAGGCGGGGCGGATCAGCGCCGAGCAGCAGGATGCTGTACGGACCTATCTGAATTCCTGAAAGCCCTGAGCCCGAATTTGCCAGCAGGACCATTGTGTGCTAGAATGCGCCGATTTATAGGAAGGTGAGCGTGGGACTGCGTACCCAACATGCGATTGTACATATAGACCGGGCACCGGCGGAGTGAAATTCACCGCCGAGTGCCCTTTTTTTATGTGAGGCAACATGGGCGCCTTGCGGCTTCCGGGGTTGATCGACCCCCACGTCCATCTCCGCGAGCCGGGCGGAGAGCAAAAAGAAGATATGGCCAGTGGCAGCGCCGCCGCTCTTAACGGCGGCGTTACTATGCTAGTGGACATGCCCAACACCTACCCGCCGGTCGTGGATGGGGCGGCGCTGGCGCTCAAGCAGCAGTTGGCCGGCCAGAAGGCGCTGTGCGACGTGGGGTTCTACGTCGGGGCGACGGAAACGAACGCCCAGGAGGTCGCCGGTCTGGCCGGTCAGGCGGTGGGGCTCAAGATCTACATGGACCAGACCTACGGCCCGCTGCAGATGCAAAGCCTGGCCGCGCTGCTGGCCCACTTTCGCACCTGGCCGGCCGGCCGGCCGATCGCCGTGCATGCTGAAGGGCTATCGGCGGCAATCGCCATCGGGCTGGCGCGCAGCTTTGGCCGGCGGCTGCACCTGTGTCACGTCAGCCTGGCCGACGAGATTGCCTTGGTGCGGGCGGCGAAAGGGTCAGGAGCGGCGCTGACCTGCGAGGTGACGCCCCACCACCTGTTCCTGACCGAGGCGGATGCACAGCGGCTGGGAGCATTCGGCGCGATGAAGCCGCCGCTGGCAACCGAGGCGGACCGGGCGGCGCTGTGGGCCAACCTGGATGTGATAGACTGTATCGCCACCGATCACGCGCCGCACACGCGGGCAGAAAAGGAGAGCGACGCACCGCCGCCGGGGGTCCCTGGGCTGGAGACGATGCTGCCGCTGCTGTTGACCGCCGTTGCCGAGGGCCGGCTCACGCTGGAGCGGATGGTGGAGCTAACCCACCAGGCGCCCAAGCGCATCTTTGGCCTGCCGGAACAGCCTGACACGTGGGTGGAGGTAGACCTGCAAGCCCGCTACACCCTGAGCGGCCGGGAGCTGCACACCCGGTGCGGCTGGACGCCCTTCGAAGGCCGGCCGGTGCAGGGGCGGGTGCGGCAGGTAGTGCTGCGAGGACGGCCGGTCATGAAAGAGGGTCAAATTCGGGCAGAGCCCGGCTTTGGCCGGGTCGTCAGTTCGATCTGAGATGGAGTGAGGGGGAACATGACAACAAAAGCAAGCAATGGGATCAAGAGGGTAGGGCTGGCGCCCAACCTGACCAGCGGGTTCTATGGGCAGGACATCATTTCTGTCCACCAGTTCACGCGCGACAATCTGGACTATATCTTTGGCGTCGCCGACGAGATGCGGGCGGTGGTGAGGCGGGTAGGGTCGACCGACCTGCTCAAGGGTCATGTCCTGGCCTGCGTTTTCTACGAGCCGAGCACGCGCACCAGCTCATCCTTCATCGCCGCCATGTCGCGGATGGGCGGCAGTGTCATCCCGATCAACGAGGTGCGCTACTCGTCGGTGACCAAGGGCGAGAGCCTGCCCGACACGATCCGCACCCTGGAATCGTACGCCGACGTCATCGTGCTGCGCCATCCAGAGATAGGTGCATCGGAAGTGGCGGCCAAGTATGCCCGCAAGCCGATCATCAATGCCGGCGATGGGGTAGGCGAGCATCCCACCCAGGCGCTGCTCGACCTGTACACGATCCGTACCGACCTGGGCAAGATCGACGGGCTGCACGTGGCGATGGCCGGCGACCTGCGCTACGGGCGGACGGTGCACTCGCTGGCGCGGCTGCTGTGCCTGTACGATGTGCGGATGACCTTTGTCTCGCCCGAGATCCTGCGCCTGCCGCTGGACGTGATGAACGAGATCAAAGAGCACAACCTGCCGGTGCGCGAGACCTACGACGTGAACGACGTCATCGCCGACGCCGACGTCCTGTACGTAACCCGCGTCCAGCGTGAGCGGTTTGCCGACCAGGCCCAGTACGACGAGGTGAAGGACTGCTACGTCATCACCCCAGAGCTGATGGAAAGAGCCAAGGAGCAGATGGTAATCATGCACCCCCTGCCCCGCATCAACGAGATCAGCTACGCCATCGACGACGATCCGCGGGCGGCCTACTTCCGGCAAATGGAAAACGGCATGTACATCCGCATGGCGCTGCTGGCGGCGGTGCTGGGCAAAGCATAACTGGCGGCTGTTGGCTGATCACTGCATGAACACCGGGCCAGACACAACGGTCAAGCTGTGCGGCATATGCCTGCCAAGCCCGCTGGTGCTCGCCAGCGGCATCCTGGGCACGGAGGCGGAGCTGCTGGCGCGTGTGGCGCGGGCGGGCGCCGGGGCGGTCACGATCAAGTCGTGCAGCCTGCTGCCGCGGGCCGGGCACCGCAATCCGACGGTGCTGGCCTGGGAGCATGGACTGATCAACGCCGTGGGACTGGCCAATCCGGGCATCGATGCCGAAGTGAAAGAGCTGGCTCGGGCGAAGGAGATGCTCCGGCCGCTGGGGGCAGCGCTGATCGGGAGTGTCTTTGCCGAGACGGTTGAGGGTTTTGCCCAGGTGGCGGCCCGCCTCGTCGAGGCTGGGCCGGATCTGATCGAGGTCAACATCTCCTGCCCAAACGTCCACGACGAATTCGGCGCGCCCTTTGCCGCCGACCCGGTCGCTGCTGCCGAGGTCACGGCGGCGGTTAAGCAGGCGGTGGACGGCCGGATGCCGGTGCTGGTCAAGCTGTCGCCCAACGTGACCGACATCGCCGCCATTGCCCGGGCGGTCGAGGCGGCCGGGGCCGATGGGATCACCGCCGTCAACACCCTGACCGGCATGATCATCGACCTGCACGCCCGGCGGCCGATCCTGGCCAACCGCACCGGCGGGCTGTCAGGGCCGGCGATCCGGCCGTTGGCGGTGCGCTGCGTGTACGAGATCTACCAGGCAGTGCGGGTGCCGATCGTCGGCATCGGCGGGGTGAGCAGCGGGCGCGACGCGGTAGAGATGATCATGGCCGGCGCGACGGCAGTAGGGGTCGGCTCGGCGGTCTATGGTCAAGGGCCGGAGCTATTTGGCCGGATCGGCGCAGAAATGGTAGAATGGATGGCCGAGCTGGGTTATCATTGCGTCGACGAGATGCGCGGAGCAGCGCACCGATGATCAAGACAAACCTGCCGGCGGCTGCCCGCATCGTCGACATCGCCGACGAGAGCGCCACAGTGCGGACCCTGGTGCTCGACCGGAGCCTGGAAGCTGAGCCAGGCCAGTATGTAATGGCCTGGCTGCCCGGCGCCGACGAAAAGCCGTTCAGCCTGGTGCGGGCCGATCCGGTGACGCTGACCATCGCCCGAGTGGGTCCTTTTACAACGCAGGTGTACGCCTTGAAGGTGGGCGATCCACTGTGGCTGCGTGGGCCGCTGGGCCATGGATTTGCCTTGCCGCCGCGAGCGGCAGACCGCCGGAAGGGGTCGATCCTGCTTGTGGCCGGCGGCTATGGGGTTGCGCCGCTCCATTTCCTGGCCGAGCGGGCCGTGGCGACCAGATGGAAGGTAAGCGCGGTCATCGGGGCGCGCACGGCCCAAGATCTGGTCTTTGACCGGCGGCTGGCGGCATTGGGCGCAGAGGTGCACGTCACGACCGACGACGGCTCGCTGGGCGAGCGAGGGCTGGCCACCGAAGCGGCAGAGCGGCTGATCGTCGCCGGAGGAGCGCGCCGCTTCGAGGCGCTGTACGCCTGCGGCCCCGAGCCGATGCTGGCGGCGGTCGAAAAGCTGGCCCAGGCGTACCATCTGCCGGCCCAGTTGAGCTACGAGCGCTATATGCGCTGCGGGTTTGGAGTGTGTGGCTCGTGCGCCCGGGAGGGGTGGCTGGTGTGCAGCGATGGGCCGGTCAAGTACATATCGGCCTCAAGATAGGCCAAGTAGGGAGGTTTACCCATGAGATTTCCACGCCGCAGCGGCATCCTGCTGCACCCCACGTCGCTTCCCGGCCCGTATGGCATCGGCGACTTGGGTGATGAGGCTTACCGGTTCGTAGACTTGCTGGCGGCCGCCGGCCAGTCCTACTGGCAGGTATTGCCTCTGAGCCCGACCGGCTATGGCGACTCGCCGTACCAGGGTCTGTCGGCCTTTGCCGGCAACCCGTTGCTGATCAGCCCTGCCAAGCTGGTCGAGGTCGGCCACCTGTCGGCCGCAGACCTGGCCGGCGTGCCCGACCTGCCCCAGGACCGCGTCGACTTTGGCGCGGTCATCCCCTACAAGATGGAGCTGCTGGACCGTGCCTTTGCTACTTTTCGGGCCGAGGCGCCGCGCGGCCAGCGGTCGGCGTTCCACCACTTTTGCGATGAACAGGCCGCCTGGCTCGAAAATTTCGCCCTGTTCATGGCCGTGAAAGAGGCTTACGGCCTGCGCCCCTGGAACGAGTGGTCGCCCGAGCTCAAGACACGGCAGAACGAGGCGCTGGAATCCGCCCGGCGGTCCCTGGCCGACCAGATCGACAGCCAAAAGTACCGGCAGTGGCAGTTCTTCGAGCAGTGGCTGGCGGTCAAGCGCTACGCCAACGAAAAAGGGATCCGCATCATCGGCGATATCCCGATCTTTGTGGCGCTGGACAGCACCGACGTGTGGGCCAACCCAGAGCTGTTCTATTTTGACGAAAACCTCGAGCCAACAGTCCAGTCAGGCGTGCCCCCCGACTATTTCAGTGAGACAGGCCAACTGTGGGGACACCCCCTCTACCGCTGGGACATGATGGCCAAGGACGGTTACCGGTGGTGGATCGAGCGTTTCCGCATGGCTTTTACCCAGGCCGACGTGGCGCGGATCGATCATTTCCGGGGATTTTACAACTACTGGGAGGTCCCGGCCGGGGAAAAGACGGCGATCAAAGGGCGCTGGATGTATGGCCCCGGCGCCGGCATATTCCACGCGGTCACCGCCGCGCTGGGCGAGGTGGCGATCATCGCCGAGGACCTGGGCGATTTCGACGACGAGTCGCGGGCAGGCCTGGATGCCTTGCAGGAGGAGTTTGGCTACCCGGGCATGAAGGTGCTGCAGTTCGCCTTCAGCGCCGGCCCCGCCGATCCGTTCCTGCCCCACAACTATGACACCAATGACGTGGTGGCCTACACCGGCACGCACGACAACGACACGACCCTTGGCTGGTACGAGGAGACCTCGACCGCAGCGGAGCGCGACTATGCGCGCAAGTACCTGGGCCGGACCGGCTCGGACATTGCCTGGGACATGATCCGCCTGGGTTGGGCGTCGGTAGCCAACACAGTGATCACCACCGTCCAGGACCTGCTGGGCCTGGGGCACGAGGCGCGCATGAACACGCCGAGCACCGTCGGCGCGCCGAACTGGTGCTGGCGCCTGTTGCCCGGAGCCCTGACCGAGGCCGTGGCGGACCAACTGCTGGAGATGACGGCGATCTACGGCCGCCGGCCCTGACCGTGCGCAGTCCCGGCCGCGGCTATCTGCTGGTCCTCGGCGCAGCGGCCGCCTGGTCCACGTCCGGGTTGTTCATCCGCTGGACGGTGGCCAGCGGCGGCCTGTCGGCGCTGTCGCTCGCCTTCTGGCGCGATCTAGCCACAGCCGTCAGCCTGATCCTGGGCCTGGCCCTGTTCAAGCGAGAATGGCTGCGGGTCGAGCGGCGTGACCTGCCGTGGCTGGCCGGGCTGGGCATCGTCGGGGTCGGCGCCTTTCACGTGCTGTGGAACTTGACGATCACGCGCATCGGCTACGCGGCCGCCACGGTCCTGGTCTGCTCCGCGCCGGTGTTTGTCACCATCATGGCCTGGCTGATCTGGCGCGAGCCGCTTACCTGGCCCAAGATCGCGGCGATCGTCATGAGCTTGGCCGGCTGCGTCCTGGTGGCAGGACTGGACAAGCTGGCCGGCACCGACCTGACGGCCGGCGGACTGATCTTGGGGCTGATCGTGGCGCTGGCCTATGGCAGCTTTAGCCTGTTCAGCCGCCGCCTCACCGGCCACTATTCGCCGTGGACGATCCTGACCTACGGCTTTGCCTTTGCCGCCCTCACCCTGCTGCCCTTCCAATTCGCTATCGAGCAGCCTTGGCCGCTGCCGGCCGAAACGTGGCTGTGGTTTGCCGGGTTGGTATGCGTAGCGACGATCGCGCCCTTTGCGGCCTACCTGACCGGCCTGACCCACCTGCCGGTCAGCGTGGCCAGCATCCTTTCCGCCTCGGAAGTGCTGTTTGGTGCGATGATCGGCTATGTCATCTTTGGCGAGCAGATGCAGGGCTGGCAGCCGGTAGGCGCCGCCTTGGTGGTTGGCGGCGTTATCCTGCTGGCAACCAGGACAAATCGGCAAACAGCTCATAGCTGACTTGGTGATTCGCCTGTTTGCCAAATCAGGCAGACTGTGTTAAACTCCGGTCCGTGAGCCCCCGTAGCTCAGTGGATAGAGCAGTGGCCTCCGGAGCCATGTGCAGGCGTTCGAGTCGCCTCGGGGGTACTTTTTTAAGACCTGTCAGTTCGACTGCGCAGCGGCCGACAGGGGATATATCTTGTGCGGTGGCTGCGGGGCTGCTCCCGCCATCCACTCTGAGCGCGAAAAGGTAGGGGGAGCCTCGCAAGAGGCTTCCCCTGTTCTTATACCCTGGTTGTGGGCTCAGGCCGATAAGGTTGGTAGCGCAAAGTTCAATACTCTGAGCGCGTGTCGGTTTCGTGGCCCTCTGCCAAATCGAGCTGGTTTGGTTGGGCAACCTGAAACTAACAGATTCAATTGGCTCAAAGAAATGGGAAGCTTTGAAGAAACAGCCACACCGACTGAGGTTATTCGGTCACTCATTGCTCGAAACCATTTGGGTTGTTGGGACGAGTAGCGCGGTAGGAGCACCTGCCAGTCTGAGCTCATGATCAATGTAGTCCATTCGCCAGTATCTTCCGTCGAGGAAGCTATGGACATTACCTATCAGCTGAAATCGAAGAGAAGACAATAAATTGAAGGGGTTAGAGTCTCAGCAAGCAAAAAGAAATAGACTCGGTCAATTTGCTACTCCGCCGGAACTAGCAGAAGAGATCCTGCTGTATGTAAGACAACTTCCACTTCCTTTTTCTGAGATCCGTTTTTTGGAGCCTGCGTTTGGAATGGGGGCACTCTTTGCAGCCTTGCTAAAGACCTTTCCGTTATCGCAGATTGAACGAGCAATGGGGTATGAGATTGATCTGGACATAGGGAAATGCGCCCAAGAGCGTTGGGAGGAAACTCTACTTGAATTACTGATAGAGGACTTTACGAAAGCCAATCCGCCGCAACGTATGAACCAGCGGGCGAATCTGCTCATCTGCAATCCACCTTATGTCCGTCATCATCACATCTCAGTAGAGGAAAAAACACGGCTAAAGTCGGCTACAGATCGGCTAACCTCTTCAAAACTTAATGGAATGAGCGGTCTATACTGCTACTTCTTGTTGTTGGCTCACCACTGGATGGCGGAAGACGCGATTGCCGGCTGGTTGATACCTAGCGAGTTCATGTATGTCAACTACGGAGAACCTATTAGAGAATACCTGACACATAAAGTCACTCTGCTTCACGTCCATCGTTTCCGGCCAGAAGAGTCGCAATTTGACGATGCTCTTGTTTCTTCTGCTGTGGTTTGGTTTAGAAATGCGGTGCCACCACCAAATCACCAAGTTGCATTTAGCCTTGGTGGCTCACTTCTCAGACCAGAAGAATCGAATACTATTTCGCTGACTGCATTGAGACAGGCCTCAAAGTGGAACCAGTACTTGGGAATCGGGGAGGAGCTGTCTACCTCAATCACTCCTCAACCAGGGCATAAGAAGTTGTCTGACCTGTTCGTTATCAAGCGGGGTTTGGCAACGGGCGCAAACGAGTTCTTCATCCTCACGCCCGAACAAGTTGCAGAACATAAGCTACCTACAGAGTTCTTAAAACCTGTTTTGCCAAGTTCTCGGTATCTACCCGTTAACGAGATCCAAGCTGATGGAGATGGAAACCCCATTTTGACTGAGAAACGCTTCCTGTTGGACTGTCATCTACCCATGGAGAAGCTGGAGGCCGAATACCCTTCTTTGTATCGATATCTCCAGTTGGGAACAGTTGAAGGTTTCAACGAACGGACCTTGTGCAGAAGTCGCAGCCCGTGGTATTCCCAGGAGAAACGACCCTCAGCTCCTCTCCTATGTACCTACATGGGACGACACATATCGCAAAGTCAACCGTTCCGTTTTATTCTGAATCATTCGAATGCAACTGCAACCAACACATATTTGATGATGTATCCAAACCCCCAGTTAGAACAGATACTAACAAATGAGCCTAGCTTACTTGAGGCCGTATGGCAAGCCCTAAATGAAATCTCGATAGACAGGCTTAAGGCTGAAGGGCGCGTATATGGTGGCGGCTTGTACAAACTCGAGCCTGGCGAGCTTTCTAACATACCGGCTGACAGCATTCTGAGCATTGTTCTCAAAGGTACAAGTCCATGACCAAAGCGGCTACAAGAAGTGGAGTCTTCAATTTTGCAGTCGATGCAGGTCTGCTCTTTGAACTTGGCGAGCGACTTGTTACACGCCCGTCTATAGCGCTGAGCGAACTTATCAAAAACGCGTACGACGCTGACGCAACCAGGGCAACTGTACTGATTGAAAATGTTAGAGCAGAAGAAGATGACAAATCCGAACACTCAACAAAAGACACAAAACATCCAACCGGTTCGATTCTAATCGAAGACAATGGTTCTGGAATGACATTTGAAGATGTGCGGGATCATTGGATGCGAATAGCTACGGATGACAAAATCCGCAATCCGATTTCTCCGCTATATGGCCGTTTGCGCACCGGAGCAAAAGGAATAGGTAGATTTGCTGCTCGTCGTTTAGCAGACACACTGTCTCTAGTATCTGTTGCAGGTCGTGACGATGGCACAAAGGAAGAAGTCTCGGTAAAATTCGAATGGGGAAAAGCATTTAGACGAGGTCAAGATCTGTCTTCGGTAGAAGTCAATTACGAAAGAAGGAGTGTGGATAAAGATACGCCCACAGGCGTTACACTGCTACTTGAGGAAATCAGAGATAGATGGACCGAGGAAGACATCGCCGAATTGAGGCGAGACCTTGTCACTCTCATGGATCCATTTCCAAGCGACAAGATCTTGCGAACTAAAGAGATTGATGGCTTCCAAGCAGATCCAGGCTTTTCGGCAACGCTGCAAGCTGGTGAGTTCCCCGAGCAAGAAGGAGAATTGCGAGAGCATTTCTTCAAAGCTGCTTGGGGAGAATTGACAGGGGAAGTTGATTCAGAAGGAAGAGCCCACTATAAATTCAAAACCCAGAAATCAAGCGATGTTTCAGAGTATGTTGAGGATCAAGCACACTTTCAGGACATAGTTGGCACGGACTTCAAGATATACTTTTTCGTCTATGCTAGTCGTCATTTCAGAGATGTTGATTTTGGCTATCAAGAAGCCATCAAATACGGCCGCGAATTCGGTGGAGTGCGTATATACTTGAATGGTTTTAGAGTCTATGGTTATGGTGAAAAGGGTGAAGACTGGCTTCGTCTCAATGAGCTGCGAGCCGAACGAGAACGAACGCCAGACGACCTGACACCATTCTTACGGCAAGAGTACCGCAAACTCCGAAGAGAGTTCGTGCAACCCTTTCTGAGTCTTCCAGGCAATAACCAACTCTTTGGTGCAGTCTTTCTAACACAGTCACAACAAGCTTCTGTAAACGGCGATGAAAAAGGAACCAAGATTGAACTAAACATTGCGCGTGACCGATTGGTTGAAAACGACGCATTCAATCAGCTGCGTCTCCTACTGAAAACCGGTATATATTGGATGACTGTCGAATATGCTCGATTCAGATGGAAAGAAGAAGTCCGAGAACCCTTTCCGGAAATCAACAGGCCTATTGAACCAGTCACTCCACAAGTTGAAGATGCCCTACGGTTTATTGAACATCAGGTACAGACTTCGCCAAAACTGGGCCCAGAACAAAAAAGCGAAATTTCTCGAGCCATCACAAATATCCGACAAGTAACTAGACAATATGATCAAGCGCGGAAAGAGTATGACAAAAAGCGAATTACTGAGATATCCATGCTCCGCGTATTAGCTTCTCTCGGGACAACCATTGCTTTCCTAAATCATCAACTCCGTGCTGTGGAAAACAACCTTGCAGAAATCGCAGCATTGTTCAAAATCTATGCGAAAGACGTATCGCCGCAGATCCGTGATGCCTACCTGGAGAATGTACGAGACTTGTGGCAATGGCACCAGCTAATCAAGACGCAGGTCGATCAGTTGAATTTTCTGCTTGGGCTCAAGGCCAGAAGCGAACTCAAACCACATAACTTGCATAAGGTTGTCAATGACGTTGCAAGACCTCTAGAAGGCTATGCTCAAGACTTTGGGATTAACTTCGACAACAAAGTTCCGAACAACCTTATGAGTCCCCCAATGTACTTGGCCGAGATTCACGCCATCCTGATAAATATCTTGACCAATGCATTGAAGGCAGTTCGCTATCAACCAGAAAGAAAGATCTCGGTTCAAGGAGGATATCGCGGGCGTCAAGTCTTCGTTCAGATGATTGATACAGGCAAGGGGTTAGATATCCCTCGGGAGTCCGCGTTTGAGCCCTTCACAACGACTAGTGCGCCAGATCCGGTTCTAGGAGAAGGTACAGGGTTAGGTCTTTATGTCGTGCGTGCTATTGTTCAATCATACAATGGCACGGTACACTTTGTCAACGCACCCAACGGCTGGAAAACGTGTGTTGAAATTACGCTTCCCAGGAGATAGATCAGGATGGAAATCAGAATTTGCTATATTGATGATGAGCCAGATCAAGCAAAACGATTTGGGCGTATCCTAGAAGCATCAGGTAATCTTAAGGTTGTACACAAACAGCCCACTCCTGATATAGGTGCTATTGTATCATCTTGCGCCACTGATCTGTTTCTTGTAGACTATGAGTTAGACAGGCAACTAGACGATCAGCATGTCAACTATACAGGAAGTACTCTGGTCACAGCTATTCGAGAAAGAGCTCCAGATTATCCAATAGTCTTGATTACGAGAGATTCCATTTTGGATTCCCGCCAGAAGGAAGAGCTCCGAAGTGAACTACGAATAGATGATGTCTTCTACAAAGGAGAGATTGCTACTGAACAAAAAGAAGGAGCTACTGACGCCTTCCTTTTTGCCGACAAGCTGATCGGATTGGTGAGAGGTTTTGAGGCGCTTAGAAGCATTCCTACTGAGCACAGAGATTGGCCGGCCTTGCTCGGAGTATTGAAAGTCTCTTCCGACGAATCCGCTCTCATCTTGAAGGCATCGCCTCCTTTGTACCAAAACCGTGGCATACCTGAATGGGGAGTCTCTCGAATGGCTTGGTGGATTAGGAATACGCTTTTGGCGTTTCCAGGAATCTTATATGATCCAGTCTATGCTGCAACTGAATTGAGAATATCAGTTGAATCATTTCTATTGCCTGAGGTCCAGAAGCTGTTCGATGGAGCGAAGTACAAAGGCATTTTCGCTCCTGATGATGGCCGGTGGTGGAGAGAGTCGTTGTGGCACACCGCTATGGAATACGTGCAAGATAAGGATTTTGTAGACAAATTCCCCGAGATGTTTCACAGGCGCACAGGCATAAGATTAGAACCATCTATAAGCATTGTCCGCGGAGAAACGCCGGCAGATACCGTTTGCCACATTCTCCATGAGCCAGTTATGTATAAGTATACGCTTGCATATCGGCCTGACAACAGGCCGCCAATTATGGACCCTGCTCGTGTTTCTTTCACTGCAATTCAACAATGCTATGATCAGATTCAAAGAATCTTTCTGGAGGGTGTCGACGACGAGGCGCTTAACAAAATACAGGAAATGGAGCTATGAACGCCAAGCAAGTGCGTGAGGGCCTCGATATACTGCAAACGCAGTTATCCAGAATCCTCGATCCTACTCATACTGGTCGGGCCATAGAAAACGCTAAAGAACAAGCAGCGGTCTCTGAATGCTTCTACAACAAATACCATAATAGATCAGATTATGCTCACCCATACGTTACCGAAGGATGGGGATTCAAGATTGACGATCCTCCTCTACGTTTTGTTGAAACTCAAATCAATGGATACCAATTCGCCGTCGACGTCATATGTGACTTTCGATGGAAAGAGGATGTACCATGCAGGCAGTGCATAGTATTAAGGCTCTGGTCCTCAGATCACAGAGTGCTCTATCGAGAAGAATGGGATTCAAATTCCATTCTAGATTCGTATTCAAAAGGTGGGTTTACAGAGCGGGTCATGGCCCGGTTTCATTTCGAAGAGGCAGTACCAAGTACTCCCGAACCCCCGTACCATATGCAAGTAGGGGGAGTGGCAAGACTCAATGAACGCTGTTGGTTACACCCTGGAATCGATGTTCCGCGTTTTCCATTTCCACCGATGGATCTGTTCTTGATGTGTGAGTTAATAGGGGTCAATTTTTACCCACAAGTGTACAGAAAAATCAGGAATGACAATACCTGGAAAGGGCAGATCCTCAAAAGTCAGGAAGCATTGCTTCGCAAGTATTACGAGGACTGCTGTAAGATTATTCAGGATTCCAAAACCATATTTAGCGCTCATCTAGATCTAGAGCGGTAGCTCTGCACTATTCTACTGGTGCCCACGCTCTGCGCGGGCACGTTAACCCGGACGCTCCGCGTCCACTAGCGCCACTCTGCTGGGCGGTGCAGCACAAAGCCGTCCGGCTTGACCACCTGATCGGGGAACACGCTGTTGACCAGGGTGACCCAGTCGAAGTGCAGGCAATCGTGCGCCACGTTCTTGAGCGCGTTAGAATGGCGAGCCGGGGGAGATCAAGGATATCTTGATGTAAGGTGCCACGTGAGCGAGAGAGCATCAACCGCCGGCGTCTCTACCGTGCAGCTTGCCGATGATTTCTTCTTCCACCTTTAATACATCCAGAGGTTGGCGCCCCCCACTGGTCCTACTCCCAACGGCTGATCCACAAATACTCCCTCTGGCCTATTGACTTTTCCTCAGCTTCCCGTATAATAGAGACAGTGGAACGTTAGTTCTATTCTGGGCCACGCGCTGCCCCCGCGTCAAGAGCCCGCCGTTCAGTGCCGATAGGTAGAGCCCAGGCGATGCAAGCCCGTTTTCTACCCGTGGAATCCTTGGCCGAATACCACGAGTAGGGGTGGGGGCTCCCCGCCCTCTTCAGAGGAGAAACAATGGCCGAAAGCAAGCTCAGCCCCCGCCAGGCGCACTTTGTGTCCGCCATGCTCGCCGCCCGCACCATGGCTGAGGCCGCCCGCCAGGCCGGCATCTCCGATCGCACTGCCTACGCCTACATGAACGACCCGCAAGTCCGGGCCGCCATCGGCCGCGGCCTCGACGACGTCCTGGCCGATGCCACCCGCCAGATCACCGGCGCCGTCGCTCAGGCCCTCGCCACCCTGGAAGCCATCCTCAAGGATCCCGCCGCCCCGCCCGCCTCTCGCGTTGCCGCCGCTCGGCTCATCCTTGATGCCGGGCCGCGCTATCGCCAGACCCTCGATCTGGCGACCCGCGTCGCCAACCTCGAAGACCTGCAAAGGAGCATAGAGCATGAGCCTGATACGTCGTACCGCTAGGTTGGAAAGACGGCTGCGCTCCCGCGCCGGCCGCCGGTCGCTCTCCGAATCCGAGGACATGGGTATGGACTACACCCTCAGCGTATGGAAGGCGTACGGCCGGCCCGGAGACCCTCCCCCTCCTTCCCAGCCCCTCACCGTCGCCGAGTGCGAGGCCACCCTCGACGCCGTCTATGACCCCGAGGCTGCACCCGCGCCCGGATCGCGGCGCCCGTGCCGGGCCCGCGGCCACCAGCCGCCGCCCTATGTCGTGCAGTGGCAGCGCACCGGCCAGGTTGCCCATCCTCTCCTGCGCTACATGATCGCCGCCTATACCGGTGGCCAGGTCGTGCCCGACGACTTTTACCAAAAGCCCGACCCCACCACCACCGAGCTCGAGTCCGGCGCAGCCGAATCCGATCCCGATGACCCCGGCCCGGATCTGCCGTCGGTCGACCCTCGCGCCCCACTGCCATAATCCCGGTAAAAACCGGCAAAAACCGGCAATCTCCATCACGGAACCGCGACGAAAAGCTGGCCGTCAAGCTAAAAGTGGACACAAACCCTCCGGCTGGCGCCGGGTTGACCACAACGGTCGTCCGCCGCCACGTGCTGCTCCAGTTCCAGCACCACGACCGGGCCTCGCTGCTGGCCGGCAAACTGCACGCCATCCTGCAACGCCCTTATCTTGTGGACCTCCCGGGCTTGCCCTTCACCGCCAAGTGTGCTATAGTAAGGCAGAAGCGGCTGCACTCGAACAGCCGTCGATTCACAAAAGAAGTATCGAGCAACCCCGTACCACCTAGTATAAGGAGAGAAAAATGACAACTGGAAAATTCACACCCGCGGAGTGGAAGCAACTGGTCAACGCTCCCCAACTCATCCGTCATCTAGTGACGGTAGCCGACCGTGGCGCCATTCTCACCAAGCGTGGTGAGACCAAAGCGCTCAAGGAGTTTGTGAGCAGCTACAAGTCGCAATCCCCCCTGGTCCAGTCGATCATCGCCGGACAGAAGGACGTCGACGAAAAGGTCGAGCTCAGCGCCGAAGAGGCACAAAAGGCGCTCGAACAATTGGGCACAGCGCTTGAGGCCAGGACAGACGAAGCCGAGGGCGATGCCATTCGGGATTTCCTGACGAGCGCCGGCGAAGCCGTTGCCAAAGCCGTGCGCGAGCAGAGCCTGGTCGCTGGCTCGGGGGCCAGCCCTGCGGAGCAAAAGGCCCTGACCGCGATCGCCGCTGCCCTAAAGGCTACAGAGACCGACAAGCGCCGCCGTCACACAGCGGCCATGAATGCTGCGGCTATGAAACAGGTCGAAGAACAGCGAGCCAAGGCTAAGGCTGAAGCCGACGCCAAGGCCAAGGTTGACGCTGAGGCCAAGGCCAATGCTGCGGTCGAAGCCCAGAAAAAGGCAGAAGAGGCCAAGGCAAAGGCCATGGCTGTAGCCGCGGCCCAGAAAAAGGCAGCCGAGGACCAAAGGAAGGCTGATGAGCAGGCCCGGCGGCTGCGCGAGGCCCAGGAAAAGGCGGAGCTTGCCCGGCAAAGCCGCGAGGCCAGTGCCAAACAGCATGCCGAACAGCTAGCGCAACAACGCGAAGAGGAATCCAAAAAGGCGGAAGCGGGCAAAGCCCTGAGCGAGGCACAGGCCCTGAAAGAAAAAGCCGAGGCCATGAAACGTGAGGCCGAGGCCATAGAGCGCCAAGCCGAGGCGATGAAGGCCGCTGCCCAGGGAACTGAAGGGACTGCGGAGACGATCTATGTGGTCAAGCCCGGGGACACGTTGAGCGGCATTGCCAAGGCCGTCTATGGCAAGGCCGGGCGCTGGCACGAGATCTATGAGGCCAACAAGGACATCATCAAGAGCCCCAATCTGATCCGGCCAGGCTGGAAGCTGCGCATCCCTCGCTAGTCATCCCGTCGAGAGGATTGTGCCGGCGCCGGTTGTGGAATCACAACCGGCGCCGGCTGGTTTCTCCGGCCTCCTTCCCATTCTCCTTGGGGGGCCAATCGCCACAATCATAGTGGGCCGGTGATGGGGCAGATCCCTAACTTGACCGGTATCGGTTTCGGAGGTACAATCAGTGCCGTCGGACTCTCCACGACCGGCAATCAGCCACGGGGCCAGGAGAGCCGGCGATATCTCCCAATAACTCTTAGGAGGAAAAGATGAATCTCAGTGCACCAAAGCAGATCACATGGATCGTCGCCGCAGTCCTGGGAATCCTCGGCCTGCTCGGGGCCTTGATCACGATCCCGTTCCTTTCGACGTACGCTTTCTGGTTTGTGTTCGTGGCGCTGCTCCTCATGCTGGTTGCCACATTCATCGAGGGCTTGTAACCCTACCGCTGTAGCCGTTTCTCGGTAGACCTTGGGCGCAGGCGACGGTCACGCGGTCGGCTCCGTGCAGGCCGTCGCCTGCATCCACCCCTCACCTCAAGCTTCCAACGATTTGATGCCATGACCTGGGCCGGCGCAGCAGCGAGCAGTCTATGCAGGCTGTGACTACCCCTGCCTCTTGCGTTGCAGGCTGCGGGGCGTCACTCCAGCGCCAGCCGCTTTTCCAGCAAGCGTACGACCATCGCCAGCCCCAAGGTCATCACCAGGTAGAGCAGGGCGACGATGCTGTAGGTCTCAAAAAACTTAAAGGTCGAGGCAGAGTAGACTTTGCCTAGCTGGGTGATGTCCTGAACTCCCAGCGCCGAGACCAGCGCCGAATCTTTGAGCATGGCGATAAACTCGTTGCCCAGTGCCGGCAGGACGTTGCGCACGGCCTGCGGGAGCAGGATAAAGCGCATGGTCTGCCAATAGGTCGCCCCCTCTGTCCCTGCGGCTTCGGTCTGCTCTTTGCCGATCGACTGGATTCCGGCGCGAAAGATCTCGGAGATAAAGGCGCTGTAGCCGATGCTCAGGGCCATGATCGCGCGCGCCGTAAAGTCAAACTGCCGGACACTGATCTCGGACATGATCCCGGCGTCGATCAGCGGGCCGGCAAGCCAGTTCACGGCCTGGACCAAGGCCGGTGCGCCCACAAAGGAGATGTAGTAGAGGAGCACCAGCATGGGTACGCCGCGGATGATCTCGACGAAAAAGGACGAGACCTCCTGCGTCACCCGGCTGCGATGGACGCGCATCAGAGACAGCAACAGCCCCAGGACGACGGCGAGGGCGTAGGCGATGGCCGAGACAAAGACGGTGGTCCCCACGCCCTGGAGAACCGCATTGAAAATGACACGGTAGCTGTCGTTCTGGGCGATACTCCAAAACAGAACCACCGCCAACAGGATCGCGGCCAGCAGCCAGTAGGGGAGCCGCGCCAGCCGGTCGGCAACAGGGATCATGTGCGACCGATAGGTCTGCTGTTTTTGTCCGGCGCTCACCGGCACCTCCGGTCAGGTGTTACGCTTGGGAAAATGTAAAACCCTCGGCAGGCCGCGCGGCCTGCCGAGGGTTTTCAGACTACTGGACCGCTGTTGGATCGTAGAGGAAGAACCAACGATTGTTCAGGTGATCCAGGAATCCATCATCCGCCATCGTCTTGATGGCAGCGTCGAAGGAAGCGACCAGGTCAGAACCGGGGGTGAAGATGAACCCGAACTGCTCCGTGCCCAGCGGGTCGCCGACCATCTTAAGCTTGTCAGGGTT
>DAOUGI010000095.1:0-1626 GCA_034429215.1 Anaerolineae bacterium
GGTAGGGGGTGGGCGGCGCGGCGGCGGCCAGCATCCGCGCCCACCAGGCGCGGACATGCTCGGCGATGGCCGGGGCGCCGTCCGGGGCCAGGCGGTTGGCGATGGGAACGCGGATGGCGACCGTCTTTTGGTCGCGCCAGCCGGGCCGGGCGGCGTCGAGATCGCGCAGGTAGGGCTGGACCCACAGCCAGTAGGCGACCTCGGCCCGGGCGTCATAGACGACGTACATGACCGGCTCGGGGCGGTCGAGGAAGTAGAGGGCCGCGGTGACGGCGCAGTGGTGGACGATCTGATCGCCCGAGGTCTTGACATGGTCGGTGGCCTTGAGCTGGATGGAGAACTCGCGGCCGGTGACCCGCTCGCCGGAGACGATCTCGACGGCCATGTCCAGCCCATAGTCGCCCTGCACGTCGCGGCAGATCCACTCCGGGGGGAGGGTCCGTTCGACGTGCTGGCGCGACAGTGTCTCCAGGACGTGGGCCCGCGGGCGGGTGGGTCCCCCGGCGGTCATGGCGCCTCCGGCGGGCCGGGCGGGCAGGCCAAGGCGCGGGCCGGGGGCAGGCGGCCCGGATCGAGTGCGGCGGCATGGCGGTGTTGGTCCATCTTTGGCTTGTTTTGGTGTCGTTCCGACGTGAGGAGATTATATCACACCATAACAAAGCGGGCAAGTGAGGCGCTGCTACTCCTCCTCCTCAACCGGGTACAGGCTCAGCCCGCCGATCGCCTCAAAATGGGCCTGGTTCAGCGTCACCAGCGCCAGGTTGTGCGCCATCGCCGTGGCGGCAATGATCGCGTCGGGCACGCTGAGCGCGATCCCCTGGCCCCGCTTTTCGGCGATCAGGTCGCCGGCCCGGTCGGCGATCTCGCCGTCCAGCTCGCAGGTGACAAACCGGGACAGCAGCTTTTGCGTCGCATACCGTTCCCCGGCCGCCATCCCGGCGTGCACCTCCAGCCGGGTCACCGCCGAGATCGACAGGCGGCCCATCTTGCCCAGCCCGCGCAGCATCTGCACCGCCCGCTTTTGGCCGCGCAGGTGGCGGATGATCAGCCCCGAATCCAACAGGTAGCTACTCATCGCTCGGCCCCCCACGAGCGGCGCAGGTTATCCAGCCACTCGTCGATCTCCTGTCCGCTGCGCATGTCGGGGTGGTTCTCGTCCGACCAGGCCCCGGCCGTCTCGGCCAGCGCCGCCGACTGCTCCGCCAGCGCCAGCCGTTCCTCGATCGCCTCGGCGATAAAGCGGCCGCGCCGGCGCGGCGCCACGTGCTCGTCCAGCCGGTTGAGCAGGGCTCGCGGCAGTGTCACGGTGATCTTTTGAGCGTCCACGTGCGGCGGATTGCTTCCCATCTACCTATACCTCCGGCAAGATGTCTTGATTATACACCAAACAAGCCGTCCTGTCAATCGATCCGATGGTCCGCCGTAGGGCGGGTGCATTTGGCCGCCGGGGAGGGGGTGGGTGATTGCAGGGTGAGATCTCCCCCTGCTGCGCTACGCGCTGTCCCCTGAAGGGGATCTGCGTCACTATACAGCGGTCACCCCAACCCTGCCACCCTGTCGGTGGCACTGTACAGCGGTCTCCCAGAGGGAGAGGGAGTAGGAGAGGGCGCCCAAGGGGAGAGGGAG
>DAOUGI010000096.1:0-1983 GCA_034429215.1 Anaerolineae bacterium
TGGTGCGGAACTATCTTGCCTTTGGCACGCCGTTGCCTGCCTCGGTGTTGGGCCAGGCCCGGATCTATGATTACGTGGACACCTTCAACTACCAGGCATCTCCAACCTGGGATGGCTTGCTCGCCCGGGGCTGGCAAGCCTTGTCACTGCAGCGGCTGGAAGCCTTGCTGCATAACGGGCGAGTTTTCCTGTTGAGCACCTTCCCATGGGGGCTGCTGGCCCTGCCGGGAGTGTGGCTGCTCCGCCGTGAGTGGGCTCTTTCCCTGCCCTTTGTCTATGGCCTGCTCCTCTTCCTGGTAACGGCCGTCGTCTTTCCCGTTTCGACGGTGTCGGGTACGTTCTATCATTCGCTTGGAGCGGTCGTGCCCTTGCTGGCCCTGTCTGCCGTCCATGCGGTGCAGTGGGCCGGCCGGCATCTCGGCCGGGCGCGGCTGCTGGCCCGCCCGTTGCTGGTCGGCGTCTTGGCCGGGCTCGTGGTCTTGGCCGGAGCACAGACGATCCTCACCCTGCCGGCGATCGCCGAGCGCCACCGGGCCGAGGGGGAGCAGTTTGGAGCTGTGGCCGCCTGGTTGGCCCAGCACGCCGCTCCCGGCAGCGTCATCATGACCTCCCAGCCTTACACCCTGAACTATGCCAGCGGCTACCCGGCCGTTGTCTTGCCCGGCAACGAGTCGCCCGACGCAGCATGGGAAGCAGCCCAACGGTACGGTGCCCAATTTCTGGTCGTCACCCAAACCTTTGGAAACTATCCTGACATCCTCCAAGATCCCGATCCGCGCTTCCGCCTGCTGGACAGCATCAACGGCGCCGAGATCTATGCCATAGGCCGGGGGCAGCCGTGACAAGCCGAGCTGACGGAGGTCATCGCCGTACGGTCATTGCGCTGTTGGCCTTGAGTCTGGCCGTGCGCTTGTTGACGGCCTTGCTGCTTCGCCAACCGGGCTATGCCGACGCCTACTACTATGCCGTTGGGGCCCACCGGCTCTCCACCGGCCATGGCTTTGACGAGCCGTTCATCTGGAACTATCTCGATCCGCCGTCCGGCGTGCCGCATCCCGGTTACCTGTACTGGATGCCGCTGACGGCTATCCTGGGCTGGCTGGGCACGGCCATCCTGAGCATCGCGAAGGATCTCGACCCGTTCCGGGCGGTCCAGGCGCCCTTTGTGCTGCTGTCGGCCCTGCTGCCGCTGCTGGCCTACGGCGTGGCCTGGGACCTGACGCGCAAGCGCCGGCATGCCGTGCTGGCAGGACTGCTGGCGGTTTTCCCCGGCTTTTACACCCATTTTCTGGTCCTGCCCGACAACGTGACGCCTTTTGCCCTGGCCGGCGGTCTTTGCCTGTGGGCCGCCGGCCGTGGCCTCCGCGACCGGCAGCCGCTGTGGTTCGGGCTGGCCGGTCTGGCGGCAGGCCTGGGCCATCTGGCCCGCGCCGACGGCCTCCTTCTAGAATTTGTGGTCCTATTCTGCACTGCCGGCCTCTTCCGGCCTAGCAACGCAGCCCAACCCCAATCCAAAATCCAAAATCCAAAATCCAAAATCGCCGCTGTGGTTTTGGCCCTGGCCGGTTACCTGGCGATCATGCTTCCCTGGTTCGTCCGCAACTGGCAGGTGATCGGAGCTCCCCTTTCCGGCGCGGGCACGGCCACCCTCTTTTTGACCTCCTACGACGACATCTTTGCCTACGGCCGGCCGTTGACGCTCGGCAGCTACCTGGCCTGGGGGTGGGGCGCCATCGCCCGCTCCAAGGCCGAAGCGTTGCTGCTCAACCTGGAGCGGCTGTGGGTGGAAAACCTGCTGATCTTTTTGCTTCCCTTTGCTGCGCTTGGGCTGTGGCGGCTGCGCCGCGAGCGTCTGTTGTGGCCCTTCTTCCTGTACGCGCCGCTCCTCTTCGCGGCCATGACCCTGGCCTTTACCTTTCCCGGCATGCGGGGCGGGTTGTTCCACTCTGGCGGAGCGCTGCTGCCCTTCTTCTTCGCCGCCGC
>DAOUGI010000097.1:0-162618 GCA_034429215.1 Anaerolineae bacterium
GGCAGATCCGCCCCTCGTCGCCCCGTCAGAGCGTGTTTGGTTTACAGCTCGTCGTCGTCGCAGCCGCAGTCGTCCATCATCTCCCAGTTGCCACGGCCGCCGCGCCCGCCACGTTCGAGCATCGGCATCTCGCCGTTCAGATGATCCTCGATCATGTCGCGCATATTCTCGAGCATCTGATCGGCCTGCTCTTGGGTGATCCTGCCGTCGGTCACGGCCTGGGTCAGTGTCTCCTGACGCTCGGCCATAAAGGCATCGATGATGATGTTTATGTCAATGCCTTTCTCCTTGGCCAGATCGGCGACCGTCTTGCCGTCCTTCAACTGCGTCGTCAGCTCGTCGACGGTTATGCCCAACTTGTCGGCAGCTACGGCCATCAGCGAGTTGCCCGAGTCGCCCATCATGCCCTGCCCCAAGCCGCGGCCCATCATGCCCCGGCCCATGCTCCGGCCCATCATCCCTCGGCCCATCATGCCAGAGCCAAAACCTTCCTCAGCCCGCTCGCGGATCCGGTCGGCCTGCTCCGCACTCAGGTCGCCTTCCTCTACCGCCTTGTCCAAAACTTGCTCACGGGCTTGGTCCAGCGCCGCATCATACTCCTCGACACTGATGCCCAGAATCCCGGCCACTGCTTCGCGGAACTCTTGTCCGAGATTGGCCAATCCATTCTTGACACCATCCGTGCCCTCCTGGGCCACGGCTACTGCAGCCACTGCCGCGGTGCCCAAGACGACGACCACCGCCACAACGGCTGCTACTCTCCAAAATTTTCTCATAGTTCCTCCCTCTAGGACATTGTCAAGAGTATTATACCACAAGGTTGTGAAGATTTGATGGAGAAATTGTGAAAGAAGGGCCAATTTTAACCATTTTCTGGCAAATGATCGGTTTCGGCCAACTTTAGCCGGACAAAGAGCCACGGGCAGCCAAACGCGACGACCCAGCCGAGCAGAACATAGCGCGCCAGACGCACCACCGTCTCCATGCCGTGGGACAAACCGTCGGGGATGATCAGCTTGGGGCCTGCATAAAAGATAACGACGATGACCAGGCCCACCAGCAAGCGCACGGCGCGCCTCCACCAGGCGCCGTCCACCCGGAAGCGGAGCCAGGCCCGCTCCATGAGCACGCCGAGGCCCATGCCGATCAGGGCACCCATGGTCTTGACCGCATCCTCGGTAGGGTACAGGCCATTCCGGTCGGCCGGTGACAGAAAGATAAAGAGGAACGGCACGCCAGCGGCCACGACAACCTGGATCGGCATCTTTTGCCGGACAATCCACCGGCTCACGGTTGGCGCCAATAGAGCAAACACTGCCAGCACGGCAATGCCGATCAGCCAGCCGCCGATCACATCCTCCGGAAAATGGACGCCCAGGACGATGCGCGACAGGCCGATGCCTAGCATCAGGACGGCGGCAACCACCCAGCCGATCCGGCGGCGAAAACGCAGAGCTAGGTAGCCCCAAGCGGTGACGGCGCCCTGGGCGTGGTTGCTGGGAAAAGAGAAACTGGCCTCAGGCAGCGGGGTGCGGATGGGCGTATCACACGGGTTGGGCGCCTCGCACGGGCGCGGGATGTCGAACAGGTTCTTGAACACACCGTTCACCCAGGTGGACAGCATGGCAATGTACCCCAGTCCGATGCCGGCCGGCTTGCTGACGCACCAGTAAACCAGGGGCAGCAGCACCAGGTAAAGCTCTTCGCGGCCCAGGTACGTTAGAAAAATGAAAATAGGATCCAGTCCCTGGCTTACCATCGACTGGACCCACACAATGGCATCAGTGCCCCACGGCACCAGCGACTCGAGCCATTGATCCATCTAGCTCCTCCTTGACTGCAAGCTACAAGCTGGCGGCTACAGACGCCGCCACGAACTATGAGAGAGGGCCGCGACCTTTGGCCTCGTCACTCGCCGCGATCATCTCCCGCGCGCTCGCCCGTGTCTTGTCCGTCAGGGCGCCCAACATCCCGGCCAGCTCCTGCTCGCGGTCGGCATCGTGCAGCTCCTGCACGGCGGTCACCGTCCGGTCGCCGACAATCCCCTTGCGCACCATGAGGTGCAGGTCGCCGTAGGAAGCGAGCTGCGGCAGGTGCGTTACACACAGCACCTGGTGGTGACGGTCCTTGCCGCCGTTGCCGGCGGTCAGCCCCCACAGCTTTTGACCGACCACGGCGCCGACCCGGCCGCCAATGCCTGAGTCGATCTCGTCAAAGATGAGCGTTGGCGTCCGGTCGGCCTGGGCCAGCACAGCCTTGAGCGCCAGCATCAGCCGCGAGGTCTCGCCGCCCGAAGCGATGCGGACGAGCGGCTTGAGCGGCTCGCCGACGTTGGGCGAAACCAGGAACTCGACCCGGTCGAGCCCTGTGCTGTCAAAGGCCACCCGCCGGTCCTCGACGTAGGCGCCGTCGGCCTGGTCACTCCAGGCCAGATCGACGCCAAAGCGGGCACGGGCCATGTTCAGCTCGTTCAGCTCGGCTTCGATGCCGGCGGCCAGGCGCTCGCCCGCCTCGCGCCGCCGGGCAGACAGATCGGCCCCCAGCCGGCCCAAATCGCGCAGCAGGCGCTCCTCGTCGGCCTCCAGCTCGGCGATCCGCTCGCCGCTGTGCTCGATCGTCTCCAGCTCGCGGCCGGCCCGCTCGGCAAAAGCCAACACATCGGCGATCGTCTCTCCATACTTTCTTTGCAGGCTGCGAATGGTACCCAGCCGCTCCTCGACCTGGTTCAGCCGCTCGGGGTTGAACTCGATCCGGTCGCGGTAGCTGCGCACCGATTCGGCCAGATCCTCCACCTGGTAGCCGAGCGCCTCCGCCGTCTTGCCCAGCGCCTCGGTAGATGGATCATGCCGGACCAGCCCGACCAGGGCGCGGGCCGCACCCTGGAGAAGGTCCACCGCCGAGGCCTGATCCTCGTCGCTCTCGTACAGGGCGTGGTAGGCCTCGCCGGCTAGTGCAGTCAGATGCTCGGCGTTGGCCAGGCGGGTGCGCTCCTGGGCAAGCTCCTCCTCCTCGCCGGCATGCAGCCGGGCAGCCTGGATCTCGTTGACCTGGTAGGTGAGCAGGTCGACGCGGCGGGCCAGCTCTCGCTCGTCACGGCGCAGCTCGGTCAGCTCGCGGCGCACAGCGCGCAGGTCACGCACCAGCCCGGCGGCCTGGTCGCGCAGCGGCCACAGCCCTCCGTAGCGGTCCAGCAGATCGACGTGCTCGCGGACGCGCATCAGCGACAGGTGCTCGCTTTGACCATGGATATCGACCAGGCACTGTCCGATCTTTTCCAGAGTCTTGACCGGGACGGCCCGGCCGTTGATGCGGCACACGTTGCGGCCCTCGCGGCGGACTTCACGGCCCAGGAGCAGGGTGCCCGGCTCGTCGCCCTCCAGGCCATCTTCGGCCAGCAGTGGGTTGACCACCGCCTGGATCTCGGCATCGAGCAGAAAAGTACCCTCGACGGCCGCCCGGTCGGCGCCGGAACGGACGATGTCGGCCTCACCCCGCCCACCCAGCAGCAAGCTGACGGCGTCGATGATGATCGACTTGCCGGCACCAGTTTCGCCGGTCAGGACGTTGAAGCCAGAGCCGAATTTGAGATTGAGCTTGTCAATGATAGCCAGATTATGAATGGTCAGCTCGCTTAACATATACTTCTCACCTCAGCCCTTCTCCAAGGGGGGATGGGGAGATTCCTCCCCCCAAATATCCTCTCATCTCAGTCGGGCCGTGGCGGCACCCACGGCCAAAAACAGAAACAGGCCAAGGGTCAGCAGCGACCACAGGCTAAAGTTGAACAGGACTAGCACTAGAGCCGGCAGCGATCCGAGCAGGATGCCGCCGCCCACGGCCAGCCACAGGCGTTGGCTCCGGCGGCGGCGCACCGCCCAACGCACCACCTCGGCGATGCCGATGCCGGCCGTAGGTCCCAGGATCAACCCAAAGAACCAGGCGCCGCCCAACAGGGCGATGAGCAGGCTCACCAGGCCGCCCAACACGACAGCGATCAGGCCGCCGATCAGGTAATCAGAGGTGCCGCCGGTATAATAGACCGCCCGCTGTTGGCCGACACACTGCTTGCAGCGATAGCCGACCGGGGTCCGGACGGCGCAGCGGGTGCAGATCGGCTTGCCGCACCGGTTGCAGCGCAGCAGCGTCTGCTCGTTGGGATGGTTGGCGCAATAGAGCACGCCGTCGTCGAGCGGCGCCACGCCGGCCGGGGCCGGGCCGGCGGTCTCTTCCAGCCGGCGCGAGGCCTCGGCGATCACTTGCTCCAGATCATCTGGATCGGATGCAGCGCTCATGGTTGGATAGCTCCTGTGTACTGGGCATGATTCTACCCGCAAAAGGGGTTTAGGTCAAAGTAGGGGCAACCCCCTGTGGTCGCCCTCCGTGGTCGCCCCTTGTGTTCGCCCTCTGTGGTCGCCCCCGGCCGGCCCTGACAAGGCTGGAAGGCTGGGACGTCGTCCCAGCCTTCCGATTTTCCATCTAGTAGCTCTTCATGATTAGGGGCAGGTACAGCCGGTAGCTGGCCATGGTGACCTGGCGGACGCCATACCAGTAGCCCGAGCCGACGCCGTGGCCGCCGCTGGCGGCCGCCGGGCCGATGGCGAGCTGGCTGAGCGTGCCGTTGACCATGTGCGTGCCCGACGAGCCCCACTCGCTTCCGCCGGGGCTCAGCACGTGCCAGGTCAGATCATAGTTGGGCGACGTCTGCGCCCAGACAATCCCCACAGCAGACAGGACCACGAGCAAAGCCAGGAAGATGGCCAGAAATCGCGTCTTCATCGCGCACCCCCTACTGCGGGCCGCGTGTCGGCGAGCTGCTCCCGGTCAGGTTCGTTGGGATGCTCTGCGGCATGATCGGCCGCTCTTCGTAGCCCTTGCGCCGGCCGACGGCGATCCAGGTGAACCTGCAGTTCGGGTCGCCCGCCCCCGACTTGACCACAAAGCCGTCGCTGTCCGAGCTGACGATATACAGCCCGCTCCAGCTGCCCACCGAGGTGACCACCACCCGCATCGGGATCTCGTCCGAAATCGCCTCGCGGAACAGCCGCTCGAACTTGACGGTCGCCTCGCCGTTCTTGAGCTGGGCCTCGCCGTTGGCATAGAACTCGACGTCGGGCGACTCGATGGCCGCCATCCGTTCCCAACCCTGCGAGGTCTGGATCACGGCGAACTTGGCGCCGCCGACCACATTGGTATTGCCGTTTATGGTCCACAGGTCGCCGTTGGAGCCCATCGCCCCGTCGGAAAAGACGCCGTAGCAGCCGAGCGGCCCCGACGCACCCAACGTACAGCGGCCATAGACCCCGGCCGTCCGGTCTTGGTAGGTCTCGCCCAGCACGCCGGCGCTGCCCCACTGCTGGCTGTTGGTGGTGCCGCGCACGCCATAGGCGCCCACAAAGGTGTCCAGGCCGCCCGACTCGTAGGGGGCCCAGATCAGGGGCGGTGGCGCCGCCCAAGTCGCGATCCGCGGCGGCGAGACTGCGCCGCCGGCGATGCCCGACACCCCGGCGCTGCTGCTATAAGTGCTCTGGACGGTACCAAACACGCCGGCGCTCTCGGCCGTGGTACCGATGGTATCTCCCCACACGCCATACTCGGTCGGGCCGGTAACCGGGTTTAGGTACTGAAAGCCCCAGACCCCGCTAGGGGCGCGGGCGATGCCGTGCACACCGGCGCTGCCGCTGGCCTCGCCGGCCGGCATCACCGTGCCGAACACGCCGTCGGCGCCGGGCATCAGGCCGGTCGTCTCGCCCCACACGCCATACTGGCTCGGGCCCAAGGGGCCAAAGATCAGGGTAGCCTGGTGGTTCACTCCCGACACGCCGGCCGTGCCCGGCTCGCCGGGGTTCTTGGTGCCCAGCACGCCGGCCGTGCCGGTGGTGGCGTCGCCCCACACCCCATAGATGCCGGGGCCAAACGAATTGTCGGTCATCGACAGGGCTCCGCGCGTGCCCAGCACGCCGGCCCGCCGTATGCCGGTCGCTATCTCCGCACCCCACACGCCGGCGCGGCCGCCCTGTGTGTTGGTGCCATAGACGCCGGCCAGGGTGGTGTTGGTCAAGGTGTCGCCGAGCACGCCGGCGGTGTTGCCAAAGCCCTCCACGCCATAGGCGCCGCCCTGACCGGCGATGGCATACACGTTGCCGGCATCCAGCCACAGGCCGTCAGCCGCGCACGACTCGTAGTAGCCGCACAGGGTGGCCGGGCCGGTAGCGCCGCTCGGACCGCTCGGGCCGCTGGGACCACTCGGGCCGCCAGGGCCGGTAGCGCCAGTTGGACCGGCAGCGCCAGCCGGGCCAGTCGCACCGGTTGGGCCAGCAGCGCCAGCCGGGCCAGTCGCACCGGTTGGACCGGCAGCGCCAGCCGGGCCAGTCGCGCCGGTTGGGCCAGCAACGCCAGCCGGGCCGGTGGCGCCAGTCGTGCCGGCCGCACCAGCCGGACCGGTCGCACCGGTTGGGCCGGCAGTGCCAGCCGGGCCGGTGGCGCCAGTCGCGCCAGCCGCACCAGCCGGGCCGGTCGCACCGGTCGCACCAGCCGGACCCGCCGCACCGGTCGCGCCCGCCGGACCCGCAGCGCCCGTCGCGCCGGTTGCCCCAGCCGGGCCGGTAGCACCGGCAGGGCCGGTTGGACCGCTCGGACCGGTCGGACCCTCCGGGAAGGGCTGTCCGTGCCAGTAGCCGCCGGCGTCGATCACCAGCCCATAGTTGCCGACGTAGATAGTGTTGGGGTGGATGTCGCTGCCGCGCACATCGCCGGCATTGAGGGCATAGGGCACACTGACCAACTGCTGGCGAGGCGTCATCTCTGTCTCACCGGCGAGAGTGATGCCCAGCCACAGGTCGCGGCCGTCGACCCACGAAGTGGGCGTGATCGGGCTGGTTGCGCCCAACCGGACGTTAAACAGCCCATCAGCCACCGAGACAGTCTGGGTCTCGTCCCAGAGGGGGGTGCCGCCTGTCTCGAGGTCATAGATGGCAAAAGTGATGGTGTAATCATCGTCGGCGACCGGGTTGCCGGCCAGATCGAGCAGCAGGCCCTGGTAGTTGAGCGTGCCCGGCGAGCCGCCCTGCACGACGTCATCGGGAATGCTGGAGGCTAGCGCTCCGGCTGCTCCGAACAATGCGAAAACGGCGACGATGGAACCCCAAAGCAACAAACGTTTGCTATTCATCTGCAGACTCCTTTCTAATCCCAAGAAAAGCAAACCAGCCACAGACTACAGTCGATCGGCATAGAGGATGCCAGGGGTCATCTTAACAGGGACTCTTCACCTCCTTTCCACGAGCCGCTCAAGAATCCGCGCCGGCGGCGCAGCCATCACGGCTGCCTTTGAGCGAGAGCGGCGCGTAACAGCCGGCCATCCTTTCAGGTGGTCACTGAATAAAAGACCGGCCCACAATTGTGACCCATCGAAAGCAGCCACAATCCGGCCGGTCTGTAAAAGAACCGACTGCGCCCTCTGCGCCGCAGCAGAGAGCATCTCCATCAATGTGAATGCTATTGTACCATGAAAAGGGACGAAATGCAAGACCACAATTCAGGCCATTCTCTCGGACATTTGGCCAAACAGGGCCGGATGTGCTATAATGAGCCGGTCGATCCAGTCCAAGGAAAGCTCAACGATGAAACGATCCACGTGGATTACGATCCTGCTCTTGGCCGGGGCCATCGCCTTCAACCTGGCCGTGCTCTGGCCCGAAGTCGCCGTCGAGACGCCCACACTGAACGACAACACCCTCCACCTGGCGCTGGTCCAACGGGCCGCCGATGCGCTGGAACGGGGTGAGGACCCGACCGACCCGTGGGTATCCAGCTTTGTCGAGGGCTACCCCCTCTTCCATCACTACCAGCACCTGCCCCACGTCGCCACGGCCCTTATCTACGAGGTCCTGGGCGGGGCAATGTCGGCGCGGACCGTGCTCGACTGGATCCAGCTCCTGCTGTTAAGCACCTTCCCTGTATCGATCTATTGGACCGGGCGGCGGCTGGGCTTTGGGATGCTGCCGGCGGCCCTGGCGGGGGTGGTCGGCTCGCTGCTGGCCACCAACGGCCTGTACGGCCTCGATTGGGCCAGCTATCTGTGGCGCGGCTATGGACTCTACACCCAAGTTTGGGGCATGTGGCTGCTGGGGCCGGCCGTCGCCGGGCTGTATATCACGCTGCGCCACGGGCGGGCTTACGCCGGGACGGCGCTGCTGCTGGCCGCGACGATCCTGTCCCACACCGTGCTGGGCTATGCGGCGGCGCTGACCGGAGCGCTGATCGTCCTGCTCGGCGGAGGCAAAGAGTTCTGGCGGCAGGCCGGGCGGCTGGCCCTGGTCGGCCTGCTGACCTTCGCCGCGTCGGCCTATTTCCTGGTGCCCTTTATCGCCGACCGGCTGTACATGAACCGCAGCGTGTGGGAGGACGCAGGCAAGTACAACGCCTACGGCTGGGAGTGGACTCTGCGGGCGCTGGTCCGCGGCGAGCTGCTGGACTATGGCCGCTTTCCATCCCTCACCCTGCTGGCAGCGCTGGGGGTGGTGGTGTGCATCGCCCGCTGGCGACAGGGCGAGCGCTACCGATTCCTGGTGCTCTTTCCCCTCTTCTGGCTGTTGCTCTACTTTGGCCGGCCGGCTTGGGGTGCGCTGCTCAACCTTCTGCCGCTCAGCCATGACCTGCACCTCCACCGGCTGATCGCCCCGGTCCACCTGGGGGCCATCGGACTCGCCGGGGCCGGATTGGCCTGGCTGGCCGGGCAGGCGGCCAGGACCTGGGCCGGCCGGCGGCAGGCATGGCGCGCGGCGCTGGCCGGGTTGGTCGCGGTTGGGCTGCTGGTTCCGTGCTACCTGGAGCGGATCGAATACACCACATACAACACCCGCTGGATGCACGACAGCCAGGCCGCCTTCCAGGCCGACGGCGGCCAGTTCGATCGCCTGCTGGCCGATCTCAAGGCGCTGCCGGCGGCGCGGGTCTATGCCGGGCGGGGGGCCAACTGGGGCAAGGACTACAAGATCGGCAGCGTCCCAGTCTACGCCCTGCTGGCAGTGAGTCGGGTCGACAACCCCGGCTACCTCTATCATGCCCTGTCGCTCAACGCCGACATCGAGGGCTACCTGGACGAGTCCCGGCCGGCGACCTTTAACCTGTTCAACCTGCGCTACATCATCGTCCCCGAGGGTCAGCAGCCGCCGGCCGGCGCCCGGCCGCTGGGAGCCTACGGCCGCCACCGGCTGTACCAGGTCCCAACGACCGGCTACTTCGACCTGGTCGACAGTGACCTGACCCTGTACGGCAACCGCGACGCCTGGTTCGAAGCGGCCCGGGCCTGGCTGCAGACCGGCCTGGTGGAAGCGCGGCAGCACCCGCGGATCGTCTTGGGCCCGGCGCCCGAGGGCCCGGGAGACGCGCTGCCGCTTAGCGCTGCGCCGGAGCTGCTGCCCGGCCGGGACCAATCGCCGCAGGAGCCGTGCGGCCAGATCGTGGCCGAGACGGTGGCCGGCAACCGCTACACTGTCGAGCTCGACGCCGAGCGCGCCTGCTGGCTGATGCTCAAAGCGACCTTCCACCCTGGCTGGCGGGCGGCGCTGGACGGTGAGCCGGTCGAGACACACATGCTGGCTCCCAGTTTCGTCGGGCTGGCCGTCGAGCCGGGCCGGCATCAGGCCGTGCTGACCTACGAACCGGGGGCGCTGCGCCTGTGGCTGCTGGCCGCCGGGCTGGGCGTGATACTGCTGGCGGCGCTGGCCGAGTGGCAGCGGGACAAGCTCCGGCTCGATTCCCGTCTGCGGGAATCGGGGCGCTCTGCGCCGGCCGCCGTGCGAACCGCGGCCTACAGGTCGCGCCTTGCGCCGGCCGTATCCCGCCTCGTCCACTCGCCACTGCCGATCCTTCTGCTTTTTGTCCTGCTGGCCGGCCTCCCGACCCTCCAGCTCAAGCAGATGGCCGGCCACGACGCCTTTGAATACCTGCCACGCACCGCCGAGTTCTTCCGCGGGCTGGCCGAGGGACGTCTACTCCCCCGCTGGGCGCCCGACCTGTCCGGCGGTTACGGCCAGCCCTTCTTCCTGTTCAACCCGCCGGCCGTTTATTATGTCACTTCGGCGTTTCACGGCCTGGGACTCTCGATCGTCGCCTCGATGAACCTGGCCGCGCTGGCCCTCCTTGCCGTCGCCGGAATCGGCATGTACCTGTATACCCGCGACCTTTTCGGCCGGGCCGGAGGGCTGGCCGCCGGCGTGGCCTACCTCTTTGCCCCCTTCCTGCTGACCAATCTGTACATCCGCCAGGCGTTGGCCGACTATTCGGCCATGGCCTTTATCCCCTGGGCGCTATGGGGGCTGTACCGCTGGGTGAGCGGCGAGCCAGACGGCAGGGCCCGGCACCTGATCGTGGCGGCGGCGGCCACGGCGCTGATCCTGCTCAGCAGCAACCCCGTCTCGTTGTTCACCGTGCCGGTGCTGGCGTTGTATACTCTATTCTTGGCCTGGCAGGCCCGCTCCTGGCCGGCGCTTGGCCGGGGAGCCTGGGCCGTCGGGCTGGGGCTGGGACTGGCCGCCTTCTTCTGGCTGCCGGCGCTGGCCGAGCGGGACTGGGTCCAGACCGGCCGCCTGTTGAGCGGCTACCTGAGCTATGGCAACCATTTCGTCTACCTGCGCCAGCTCCTCTATTCTCCCTGGGGCTATGGGCTGTCGCTGTCCGGGCCGGAGGACGGCATGAGCTTTGCGCTGGGGCCGGTCCACCTGGCGCTGCTGGTGGCATCGCTGCTGCTGGCCTGCAAGCTGCGCGGCCGCTTGCGCCGGGCAGGCGCCGGATGGGCCCATTTTTGGTTCTTTGTCGACCTGCTGACGCTGGCCGCTTTCTTGACCAGCACCCCTTCGGCCTGGCTGTGGGACAGGCTGCCGCTGCTGCAATACCTGGAATTTCCGTGGCGCATCCTGGTGTTGGCCGCGGTAGCCACCGCCTTTATCGCCGGCTTCCCCTTCCTGGCGGTACGCTCGCCGCGGCAGCGGCGCTGGCTACTGGCGGCAGTGCTTGGCGCGCTGCTGCTGACCGGCATGGGCCACGCCAGGCCCGAAGGCTACTACGACACCACCGACGCCGAGTACAGCCCGGCGGTCATCGCCGCAACAGGCATCGAGGTGACCACCGCCCGCGAGTACGAGCCGGTCTGGGCCACCGCCCGGCCCGAGACGCCGGCGCCGGCCGACCGGCTGCTCCTGACTGCCGGCCAGGTGCGGGTGCTCACGAGCCGGGTGACCGGCCACCGCAGCGAATGGCTGATCGAAGCCAACGGGCCGGCCCAGCTCCGGGCGGCCACCTACTACTATCCCGGCTGGCGGCTGACCGTCGACGGCGAGCAGCGGCCGGTGACGATCCAGAATCCGTATGGGCTGATGGACTTTACCCTGGAATCGGGGGTGCACCGGGTGGTTCTCGCCTTTGGCCCCACCCCCCTGCGTACCTGGGCGATCGCGCTGTCGGCCATGGCGTTAGCGTTGCTAGTGGGGACGGCAGTGTATGGGCAGTGGCGCAGGCGATGAGAGGGCCAGCGTCCCATCCAAGGCCATTTCCATTCTTGACACAGCTCAATTTTTATGCTATAATTGTTAACAATGATAATAAAGGGGTGGCGGCGATACGTTATCAGCAACTGCCCTGACCACACTAACTGAAAGGAAAGGAAAAAACACCATGTTGAGCGACAAGCTTCAGAAAGCACTGAACGAGCAGATCACCCACGAAATGTACTCGGCCTACCTCTACCTGGCCATGTCGGCCCACTTTGAGGCCGCCAACCTGCCGGGCATGGCCCGCTGGATGCGGGCGCAGGCCGGCGAAGAGCAGGCGCACGCCCTGAAATTCTTTGACTATATCAACGAGCGGAATGGCCGCGTCACGCTGCAGGCCATCCCCCAGCCGCCAGCCGACTTTGGCACACCCAAGGCCGCGTTCGAGCAGGTGCTCAAGCACGAGCAGGATGTGACCGGGCTGATCACCAAGCTATATGAGCTGGCAGTGGAAGAGAAGGATTACGCTGCCCAGGCAATGCTGCAGTGGTTCATAACCGAGCAGGTGGAAGAAGAAAAACACGCAGGCGAGATCGTCGAGACCTTCAAGATGGTGGGCGAGAGCCCGATGGCCCTGATGATGCTCGACCGGCAGCTAGGCTCGCGCGGCGGATAGCCGATCCCAATCATAAAAGAAACCCGGTTTCTCGCAGAAACCGGGTTTCTTCTTCTACGGCGCCCGCTTGAACACCAACAGCCGCTTGACCTCGCCAATGGCCTGGGTGATCTTGATCTCGCGCGGGCAGGCGTTGGTGCAGTTGAATATCGTCCGGCAGCGCCACACGCCCCCGCGGGCATTGAGAATATCGAGCCGCTCCTCAGCGCCCTGGTCGCGGCTGTCAAAGATAAACCGGTGGGCCTGGACGATGGCCGCCGGCCCGAGATAGTCGGGGTTGCCCCAGAACGAGGGACAGCTCCCGGTGCACGCCCCGCACAGGATGCACTTGGTAGTGTCGTCAAAGCGGAGCCGTTGAGCAGGGCTTTGGGTCCGCTCAGCCGGCGGGGGCGGCTCGTCGTTGATAAAGTACGGCTTGACCGAGCGGTACTTGGCAAAGAACGGCTCCATGTCGACCACCAGGTCCTTGATCACCGGAAAGCCGCGCAGCGGCTCGACCTTGACCCTGGCGCCCAGGTCCTTCATCAGCACCTTGCAAGCCAGGTGGTTGGCGTCGTTGATCGTCATCGCGTCCGAGCCGCAGATGCCGTGGGCGCACGAGCAGCGGAACGACAGGCTGCCGTCCTGTCGCCACTTCACCTGCTGCAGGGCATCAAGCAACCGGTCGGTCGGCTCCACGTCGACCTGATACTCCTCCCAGTGAGGCTTGCGGTCCACCTCCGGGTCATAGCGCAGGATCCTCAGTGTCGATTGCATCACGTCCCTCTCAATAGGTCCTCGGTTTCGGCTCAAAGCGGGTAATCACTACCGGCTTGTAGCGAAACTCGATCCCCTTATCAGTGCGGTAAGCAAGGGTGTGCTTCAGCCAATTGGCGTCGTCCCGCTGCGGATAATCTTCGCGTGAGTGAGCGCCGCGGCTTTCGGTGCGGGCCAGCGCCCCGGCGGCGGTCACCTCCGCCAGGTCGAGCAGGCCGCCCAGCTCGATCGCCTCCAGCAGGTCGCTGTTGAACCGCTTGCCCTTGTCGTCGATGCCGACGTGCCGGTAGCGCTCTTTCAGCTCGCCGACCTTGTCCAGTGCGGCCCGGATCTGGCTCTCAACGCGAAACACGCCGACATTGTCCATCATCACCGCCTGTAGCTCGGCGCGGATGGCGCCCGCCCGTCCAGAGCCGGTGCCCTTGAGCAAGGTCTCGACCTTTTCCCGGGCCTCACGGTCAGGGTCGGGCGTCAGCGGCGCAAAATCGTGCTCGCGAATGTAGCGGGCCATTTCGCGCCCGGCCCGCCGGCCAAAGACCAGGATGTCGATCAGCGAGTTGGTGCCCAGCCGGTTGGCGCCGTGGACCGACACACAGGCGCACTCGCCGGCGGCATAAAAGCCGGGCAACGGGGTGTTGGCCCCATCCACCACCACCCGCCCCTCGATGTCGGTCGGGATGCCGCCCATGGCATAGTGGGCAGTCGGCTGGATCGGCATCGGCTCCACAGCCGGATCGACCCCCAGGTAGGTGCGCGAAAAGTCGGCGATGTCGGGCAGCTTCGACTCGACCACGGCCCGGCCCAGGTGGCTGGCATCCAGGTACACATAGTCCTTGCCGTCGATGCCCCGCCCTTCCTTCACCTCCAGGTAGATCGACCGCGACACAATGTCGCGCGGCGCCAGGTCGACCAGGTTGGGCGAATAGCGCTGCATAAACCGTTCGCCGAGCCTGTTCTTGAGGATGCCCCCCTCTCCCCGCACCGCCTCGGTGATCAGGATGCCCATCTTGTAGATGCCGGTGGGGTGGAACTGGAAAAACTCCATGTCCTCCAGCGGCAGGCCTCGCCGCAGCGCGATTGCCGGGCCGTCACCGGTCAGGGCATGGGCGTTTGAGCTGATCTTGAACATGCGGCCCATCCCGCCGGTGGCAAACAGCACCGCCTTAGCCCGGAAGGTGTGGATCTCGCCGGTGCCGATCTGGTAGGCCACCACGCCGCAGGCTGCACCCCCTTCGATCAGCAGGTCTAGGACCTGGTACTCGTCGAAAAACTGGACGTTGTGGCGCAGGCACTGCTGGTAGACAGTCTGCAATATGGTGTGGCCGGTTCGGTCGGCGGCGTAACACGAGCGGCGCACCGGCCCTTGGCCAAAGTGGTGGGTGTGGCCGCCAAAAGGCCGCTGGGCGATCTTGCCGTCCGAGGTGCGGTCGAAGGGCAGGCCCCAATGCTCCATCTCATAGACGATGTCGATCGCCTCGCGGGCCAACACCTCGGCGGCGTCCTGGTCGGTCAAATAGTCGCCGCCCTTGACCGTGTCGTACATGTGCCACTCCCAGCAGTCTTCCTCGACGTTGCCCAGCGCCGCGCTGATGCCGCCCTGAGCCGTGCCCGTGTGAGAGCGGATCGGGTACAGCTTGGTCAGGACGGCGACACTGCCCGCCTTCACCAGCTCCAATGCCGCGCGCAGTCCGGCCCCGCCGGCTCCGACGATTACCGCATCGTAAGAGTGATACATACCTTATAGCCTCTCAGGAGCTGTCAGCAGTCAGCCATCAGCTTCAGCCGTCGGCTGACAGCTAATGTCCAAACGTAAGGATGACATAGGCGCCAAGAACAATGATGATCAAGACGAGCAGGTACAGGAACCATTTCGCCATCACCCTCCAACCCTGGGCATGGACATAGTCGTCCAGGATGATCCGCATCCCGTTGGCGCCGTGCAGCCAGCCAAAGGTGAGCAGGAACAGGTCGTACAAGCGCCAGAAAGGCGACTCCCAGCGCTGGGCAATCACCTCAAAGTTGATGGCGTCCACGCCCAGGATGAGGTGCATGTAGACCAGGTGAAAGACGGCCATCACGAATAGGACGATGGCCGAGATGCGGGTAAAGAGCCAGGCATACCGCTCCACGTTATTGGCCGAATGTGACCGGGCCGAAAGCCGCGATTGCACGTTCATCTCCTTCCTAAGCTCAATGGCCGTCGAACATCGCCGACAGCATGAGGATAGCCGATGGGACATAGGCCAGGGCAAAGATGACCAACTGCAACCGCCACAGCTTGGCCTGGTACCTGCCCAAGGACGGGATCAAATCGATCAGGACGACGCGAATGCCATTCAGGGCGTGGTACAGCACGCCCAGGTATAATCCAAAGACGATCAGCAGCTTGAACAGGAACTTGTGATAAATGAACAGAAGGTTGTTAAAAACATCCGGCCCAAACGACATGAGAAAAATGTCGACAATGTGCAGGACCAAGAAAAAGAAAACACCGATGCCGGTGACTCGGTGAAGCAGCCAGGCGATCTGCCCTTCCCGCCCGCGGTAGGTCATAGCCCGGTATAGGTGGCTGATGGCCGCCATATAGCTCCCTCCTGTTTGGGATGCGCCGTCGTTGTGCACGAATGGCCTGCAGATTATAGCATCCTTCACGCCTACAACCAAATGCACCCCCTCCCCCTCTTATTCGGCCAAGCACCTTGCCATTATCGGCGAGCAATGGTATAATGGCGCAATCTTGGGAGGGAGGGAGTCAAGATGAAATGCTCAGAATGCGGTGCTGACAACGCACCAAGCACCAGGTTTTGCACAGCGTGTGGAGCGCCAATGGTGGTCGCGCCGACTGCCGGTGACACTGGGATTCCGGCCCTGGACACTACAGTTGAGCACGCCCAGAAAGAGTTTGCCGGCGGCGGCGGCCGGATCAGCTATCGCATCGACGGCACGACGCTGCAGGTAGTCACCATCGAGCTGCAGCCGGGAGAGGTGATCTATTCCGAATCGGGCGGCATGTCGTGGATGACCGGCAACATCGAGATGAACACCAACACCGGCGGTGGCCTGGGCAGGATGCTCAAACGGGCCGTGTCAGGCGAGTCGCTGTTCATCACCGACTTTTTTGTCAATTCCGGGCGCGGGACCGTGGCCTTTGCCTCGGAATTCCCGGGCAAGATCATCCCCTTCGACCTGAGGGCGGGTGAGACCTTGATCGTCCAAAAGGACTCCTTCATGTGCGCCGAAAAGACGGTCGAGATGGACATGCACTTCCGCAAGCGGCTGGGCACCGGGCTGTTCGGCGGCGAGGGCTTTATCATGCAAAAGATCACCGGACCGGGCCTCGTCTTTATCGAAGTGGACGGCGAGGTGGTCGAGTACCAGCTCGAAGCCGGCCAGCAGCTCAAGGTAGACACCGGCCACCTGGCCGCCATGGAAGCATCGGTCGATTTCGACGTCACAATGGTCAAAGGCTTCAAGAACATCCTGCTCGGCGGCGAGGGACTGTTCCTGGCCAGCGTGCGCGGGCCGGGCAAGGTGTGGCTGCAGACGATGCCGATGTCCAAGCTGGCGCGCAAGGTAGCTCAGTTCATGCCCCAGGTCGGCGGCAAGGGCTCGAGCGGCGGGCTTAACGTCAACCTCGGCGACCTGTTGGGCGGAGGGTAGTTGAAAGAGATCTTTATCCTGCTCGTCGCAGGTTTTGGCCTGGTCGTGGCCTTGCCCATCGGCGCGAGGGCACTGCTGAGGCTGGGGGTTCGTATCAGGTATGCGCTCAAGCCCGAGCGCCCAGAGGACAAGCTGGGCGATTACGGGCTCGATCGAAGCCACGAGGTCGAGAAAGGGACAATACAAGCTCAGGGAGAACAAAGTGGATCAGACTGAAAAATTCTTACAGGAGATCACCGAAGCCGACGGCGTGCCAGGCTACGAAAGCGATGTGCGGGTTGTCATGCGCCGCTATTTGGAGGGCGTCGCTACCATCGAGCAGGACAAAATGGGCAGCATCATCGGTAAGCACGTCGGCCAGGCCGACGGCCCACGGGTGATGCTGGCCGGGCACATGGACGAAATCGGATTCATGGTCAAGCTCATCACCAAAGAAGGCTTTATCCGCTTCGTGCCGTTGGGCGGCTGGTGGAACCAGGTCATGCTCGGCCATCGGGTAACGGTCAAGACGGCCAAGGGGGATGTCATCGGCGTGCTGGGCGCCAAGCCGCCGCACCTGCTGGGAGAGGAAGAACGGAAAAAGATCGTCGACAAGAACGACATGTACATCGACATCGGCGCACGGTCGGAGGAAGAGGTGCGCGACCTGGGCGTGCGGCCCGGCGATCCGATCATCCCGGTCAGCAAGTTCACCGTGATGGGCAACCCCCGCTTCTATCTGTGCAAAGCGTTCGACAACCGGGTGGGCTGTGCCCTGGCCGTGCAGGCCGCCAGCCAGGTGGCTGCAGACGGGCACCCCAACATCGTATATGCCGTGGGCACCGTCCAGGAGGAGGTCGGACTGCGCGGGGCCAAGACCTCGGCATTTGCCGTCAACCCTGACGTGGGCATCATCCTGGAAGTGGACATCGCCGGCGACGTGCCGGGCATCAAGCCAGAAGAGTCGGCGGTCAAGATGGGCGGCGGCCCTACCCTGCTGGTCTACGACGCGCGGATGATCCCCAACCTCAAGCTGCGCGACCTGGTGATCGCCACCGCCGAAGAGCTTGGCATCCCGATCCAGTTCTCGGCCATGCCGGGCGGGGCGACCGACGGGGCGATGGTTCAGGCCCACGCCGAAGGCGTGCCGACGGTGGTCATCGGGGTGCCGACCCGCCACATCCACAGCCACAACGCCATCCTGTGCCGCGACGACTACGATCAGGCGCTGCAATTGGTGGTGGCGTTGGTGAAAAAGCTCGATGCAGCTACTGTTGCCGGACTGACGGCTTGAGGGCAAGAACCCATTTTCTCGGATTTTCCGATTTGCCAATCAGCCCGGCCTCTGTTATAATCTGTGCGCCCAACCCCCTCGCCTCGGCGAGGCGAGGGGAAGAGCCATTCCCGACAGAGAGGAAGGGAACAGCAGGAGATGAAAAAGTGGGAAGCGCTGAGCCAAGGCCTGCAGCTCAGTTGGGTCCTGCTCTTTTCACTCATCATCCCCCTGTTGGCCGGTATCTGGCTCGACAAAAAGCTGAATACCGCCCCTCTCTTTATCCTGATCGGAATGGTCCTGGGCATCCTTGCCGCTACCGTGGGAGTAGCGCGCATGGTGATACGAACCTTTGGCCAGGCGAGCCATCCAAGCTCTGAGCGGGCATCCACACAAGACAGCGAGGAGGAGGCGGCGAAAGAAGCGCCGCCATCGGAGATGGAGGATACTGACTAGTGTCGAAACGACAAAAGGTGCTTGTATGGGTCGTCGGGATCATTGCCCTTCTGGTCGTGTTGTCGTTGCTGCGCATCCCCAAAGTGGTGCTCCCCGGCATCGTCATCCGCGCCGAGACGGTCCTGCATCTGTTTGGCTTTCCCATCACCAACACCCTGTTGGCCACCTGGCTTACCATGCTGTTCCTCATCATCGGCTCGTGGGCCATCACCCGCAAAATGAAGACGATCCCAGGGCGGTGGCAGGGCCTGTTAGAGATGCTGATCGAGGGCTTTTACAACCTGGTCAAGGGGGTAGCCGGGCCCAGGTGGGTGCGGCAGTTCTTCCCAATCGTCATGACCATCTTCCTCTTTCTCGTCACCTCTAACCTATTGGGGCTCACCCCCCTGTACGGCGGCTGGGGTATCCTCGAGCCGGCCGAAGGGGCCCACACCCAAGGTGCCCAGCCGGTCAAGTGGCTGAATGAATCACACACGGCCGGGCTGTGGGTCAAGGCTGGCACCCAGGAAGCCGCTGCTGTTGAGGGGTCACACACCGAGGGCGAGGAGATGTACATGCTGGCCCCCATGTTCCGTTCGGCAGCCACCGACCTGAACACGACCATCGCCCTGGCCCTCGTTTCGGTGGTCATGGCCCAGTTCTTTGGCGTCAAATCGCTGGGCCCCGGCTACTTTAACAAGTTCGTAGCCGTCGGCAGCGTCAAGCGTGCCCTGACCAGAAAGGGAGTGGGCTGTGTCGGGCGCATCGGCGCCCTGGGCCTGAGCTTTATCGACGTATTCGTCGGCGTGCTGGAGACGATCAGCGAGTTCTCCAAGATCATCTCCTTCTCCTTTCGTCTCTTTGGCAACATCTTTGCCGGCGAGGTATTGTTGGGGGTCATGGCCTTCCTGATCCCCTACCTGATGTCGCTGCCGTTCTTCGGGCTAGAGATCTTTGTCGGCGTCGTCCAGGCCTTGGTCTTTATGATGTTGACCGTCGCCTTCTTTGTCATCGCCGTAAGCGGTCACGGCTCAGAAGAACATGCAGAAGAGCATTAGCGATTTCGATCCAGGATTGCAGCCTGGCTAGTCCGAAATACGAGAATTCAGAATCGTTTCGAGGAGGATAGACACAGATGGAAGCTGAAACCATGCGACTGTTGGCATCGGCCATTGCCATCGGGCTGGGCGCCCTGGGACCGGGTCTGGGACTGGGCATGATCGGCTCCAAGGCAATGGAAGCGTTGGGCCGCAACCCGGAAGCCAGAGATGCGATCTTTGTGCCCCTGATCCTGGGCCTGGCATTCACCGAGGCCATCGGCATCTACGCCCTGGTGGTGGCGCTGATCATCAAGTTCGTCTAAGGAGGCTGACGGTTGGAAGCACTAGGGATTAATCTAGGCTATCTGATCTCTCAGATCGTAAACTTTACGCTGCTGGCCGTACTCCTCTATTTTGTGGCGTACAAGCCGGTCTTGCGCATGCTCGACCAGCGCTCGGCGCGCATCCAGAAAGGCCTCGAAGACGCCGAAGCGGCCTCCAAGCGTGCGGCGGAGATCGAGCAAGAGTTCCAGAAGCAGATGGCCGTCGCCCGCAAGGAAGGCCAAGAGATCGTCGCCCAGGCGACCCAGGTCAGCGAAAAGACCCGCCAGGAGATCCTGGCCAGGGCCCACGAAGACGCACGCAGCATGATCGACAAGGCCAAGGAAGAGATCGACCGCGAGCGTGACCAGGCGATGAGCGATCTGCGGCGTGACGTCGGCGAGCTGTCGGTTTCTATTGCCGAAAAGATCATCGGCCGGACGTTGGACGAGTCAGGCCAGCGGCGGCTGATCACCGAATTCCTGGAACAGACCGAGGAGCTAAAGTGAGCCGGCAAGCCCAACCTCAACACTACGCCCAGGCCATTTACGATCTGGCACTCGAAGCGTGGACACGGCAGTTGACCGCCGTCCAGATGGCAATGCGCGACAACGCAGGCCTGCGGACCGCGCTGGCCGACGTCGAGGCGGCAGCCAGCCACAGGCTCCAGCAGCTCGAAAAGGCGGTCCCCGGTGGTCTGGACGCAGAGGTGCGCAAATTCCTGGGCACCCTGATCGAAGCCGGTCAGATCGATCAGCTCGACGCCATCCTTAGCGAGCTCGGCCGGCTTGCGCGTGTTGGGACGGCCCTCAAGACGGCCCGCGTGACCAGCGCCGTGCCTCTGACCAGCGCCGAGCAGGCAGCGTTCCGACAAAAGGTGACCAAACGCTTTGGCCCTGACCTGGATTTCCAGTTCGAGGTAGACCCGGCGTTGATGGGCGGCATCGTCCTGCGCGTGGGCGACCAGGTCATCGACGGCAGCGTCGCCGCGAAATTGGCCGCTTTGCGCGCTCAACTGGTGGCGTAAAAGCTTGTAACCTCTCTCCCCTCCCAAGATCGCCGTTCATGCCCTCTTCCCCGGGGGAGACCGCTGTTTGGTGCAGAGCGAGCGATGCAGGGTGGGGTGAGGGGGGAGTCTGCACTACGACCAGTCATACGCACTCTGAGGAGGCAGAAATGCCCTTACGAGCCGAAGAGATTACGGCAGCACTGAAAAAACAGATCGAAGCCTTCGAAGCCCCGGTCCAGGCAGTGGACGTGGGTGCGGTGCTCGAAGTAGGCGACGGCATCGCCCGTGCCAGCGGCCTGGCCGACGTCATGGCCATGGAGTTGGTCGAGTTCCCGGCCAAAGCGGGCGGCGAAAGCGTCATGGGCCTGGCCTTCAACCTCGAAGCCGACAACGTCGGTATCATCATCATGGGCGACTATACCACCATCGAAGAGGGCGACATGGTGCGTTCTACCGGGCGGATCGTGTCGGTGCCGGTGGGCGACGCGCTGATCGGCCGGGTAGTCAACGCCCTGGGCCAGCCGATCGATGGCAAAGGCCCGATCGCATCGATCAAGTACCGGCCGATGGAACGGATCGCGCCCAACGTGGTAACGCGCCAAAGCGTGGATACCCCGGCACAGACCGGCATCAAGGCCATCGACGCCATGTTCCCCATCGGCCGCGGCCAGCGCGAGCTGATCATCGGCGACCGGCAGACCGGCAAGACGGCCCTGGCCATCGACACCATCATCAACCAGAAGGGCAAGGACCTGATCTGCATATACGTCGCCATCGGCCAGAAGCTGGCCCAGGTCGCCCAAGTGGTGGCTACCCTGGAACAGCACGGGGCCATGGGCCACACCATCATCGTCGTCGCTTCGGCGTCAGAGCCCGCCACGCTGCAATACCTCGCTCCCTACGCCGGCTGCGCCATGGGCGAAGAGTTCATGGAGCAAGGCCGCGAGGCGTTGATCGTCTACGATGACCTGTCGAAACACGCCTGGGCCTATCGCCAGGTGTCACTGCTGCTGCGGCGGCCGCCGGGCCGCGAGGCCTATCCCGGCGATATCTTTTACCTCCACTCGCGCCTGTTGGAACGGGCGGCCAAGCTCCACCCCGATTACGGCGGCGGCTCGCTGACGGCGCTGCCGATCATCGAGACCCAGGCCGGCGACGTATCAGCCTACATCCCCACCAACGTCATCTCCATCACCGACGGGCAGCTCTACGTGGAAAGCGACCTCTTTTACGCCGGCATCCGGCCGGCGCTGAACGTCGGCATCTCGGTGTCGCGGGTGGGAGGTGATGCTCAGACCAAAGCGATCAAGCAGGTCGCCGGCAAGCTGAAACTGGACATGGCCCAGTTCCGCGAGCTGGCCGCCTTTGCCCAGTTCGGCTCAGACCTCGATGCCGCCACACGCAAGCAGTTGGACCGCGGCATGCGGATCCAGGAGGTGCTGAAGCAGCCCCAATACACGCCAATGTCGCTGGCCGACCAGGTGATAATCCTGTATGCGGTAACCAATGGACACCTGGACGACGTCGAAATCCGCCAGGTCGGTGGTTTTGAGGCGGCCTTCTTGCGCTACATGCACGACAGCCACCCTGAGCTGACCCAGACCATCGCCACCGGCAACAAGATGGGCAGCGACACCCTGGCTGTCCTGGACCAAGCCATCCGCGATTTCAAAGCGTCAGGAACCTACCAGCCGGTGGGGTTGTAGTGGCGACTTTCGCTCCGGCATAAACGGAAACAACAGACATTTTCCGAGTTGTAAGGGAGAGTAACGGTTGGCGAGCATTCGAGAGATCCGGCGGCGGATCCGCAGCGTCAAGAACATCGCCCAGGTAACCCGGGCGATGCAGATGGTCGCTGCCTCCAGGATGCGCCGTGCCCAGGAGCAGGTATTGGCCACCCGGCCTTATGCGGCCAAGGCAGGTGAGATTCTGACCCACCTGGCCGCCCAACGCGCCGTAGACGAGTCACTCCACCCCTTGCTGCAGCACCGCGACGAGATCCGGACGGTCGGCCTGGTGCTGATCACCAGCGACAAGGGGCTGTGTGGCAGCTACAATCACAACCTGATCCAGCAAGCTCACCGCTTTATCTCCGCATCGCCCTATCCGGTGGAGCTGATCACCGTTGGCAAGCGCGGCCGTGATGCTATGTGGCAGCTCGGGCAAAAGATAGTGGCCGAATACAACAACCTGCCGCCCCAGCCGGGCGTGCTCGACGTGGCGCCAATTGCCCGCACCGCGATACAGGGCTTTATCTCCGGCCAGTTTGACGTCGTCTACCTCGCGCACACCGTCTTTATCAACACCCTGATCCAGCAACCTGAAACCTGGCAGTTTCTGCCGCTCCAGCAAGTACAACTGGGAAACATGCCGCTCGACAAGCACCGGCAGGCCGAGTCAAGCCTGGCCGTTGGCGAGTATATTTATGAGCCCGACCCGGCAACAATTTTGGACTCGGTACTGCCGCGCTTCACCGAGCTGCAGATCTACCAGGCCGTGCTGGAATCGTTGGCCAGCGAGCACAGCGCCCGCATGGTAGCAATGCGCAACGCAACCGAAAACGCGAACGACCTGCTGGCCGATCTGACCCTGACCTACAACCGCGCCCGCCAGGAGGCGATCACCAAAGAAATGCTGGACATCGCCGGTGGGGCCGAAGCGTTGGCCCAGGCGCGAGCAAGCTAGAGGGGGACCCATCCCCGTCGTCTCCCTCTCCCCTTGGGGAAAGGGAGGGTGAGGGGAAGGACTGATTCAAGGGAGGATTTATGGCAAAAGGAACCACAGGCCGGGTCGTGCAGATCATGGGACCCGTCATCGATATCGAGTTTCCGGGCGGTGAGCTGCCCGAAATCTATGATGCGGTGGAGATCCCGCAAGATGGCGGCAAGTTGGTGGCCGAAGTGCAGCAGCACCTGGGCGACGAATGGGTTCGTTGCGTGGCCATGAACACGACCGACGGCCTGCGGCGAGGGCTCGAAGCCATCGCCACCGGGGAGCCAATCCGCGTGCCGGTCGGCCCGACGACCCTAGGCCGCATCTTTAACGTTCTGGGCGAGCCGATCGACAACCGCGGACCCGTAGAAGCCGAAACCTTCTACCCTATCCACCGCCCCTCTCCTTCCTTCGAGGAACAGGTCACCAAGCCCGAGTTCTTGGAAACGGGCGTGAAGGTGATCGACTTGATCGCGCCCTTTACCCGGGGCGGCAAGACCGGCGTATTTGGCGGCGCGGGTGTAGGCAAGACGATCATCATCCAAGAGCTGATCTACACCTTTGCCAAAGAGCACGCCGGGGTATCGGTCTTTGGCGGGGTGGGCGAGCGGTCGCGCGAAGGGAACGACCTGTGGCGCGAGATGCAGGAATCGGGCGTCATCGACAAAGTGGCCATGGTCTTTGGCCAGATGAACGAGCCGCCGGGCGTGCGCTTCCGGGTCGGGCTGACGGGCCTCACCATGGCCGAGTATTTTCGCGACGAAGGGCGCGATGTGCTGCTGTTCATCGACAACATCTACCGCTTTGTCATGGCCGGCATGGAGGTCTCGGCGTTGCTGGGGCGGATGCCAAGCGCCGTAGGCTACCAGCCGACCCTGGGCACCGACATGGGTGAACTCCAGGAGCGGATCGTGAGCACCCAAAAAGGCTCGATCACGTCGATGCAGGCGGTCTACGTCCCCGCCGACGACTATACCGACCCGGCCCCGGTGACGACCTTTGCCCACCTGGATGCGACCATCGCCCTAGAGCGCTCGATCGCGGAGCAGGGAATCTATCCGGCTGTGGATCCGCTGGGCTCGACGTCGCGCATCCTCGATCCGCACATCGTAGGCGAAGAGCACTATCGGGTGGCCCGCGAGGTGCAGCGCGTGCTCCAGCGCTACAAGGACCTGCAAGACATCATCGCCATCCTGGGCATCGACGAGCTGTCAGAGGATGACAAGCAGGTGGTGGCCCGCGCCCGCAAGATTCAACGCTTCCTAAGCCAGCCAATGTTCGTCGCCGAAAAGTTCACCGGCCGGTCGGGACGCTACGTGCCGATCAAGGAAACAGTGCGAGGCTTTGGCGAGATCCTCGCCGGCAAGCACGACGACCTGCCCGAGCAGGCCTTCTACATGGCCGGCGGGATCGACGAAGCGGTCGAGGCCGCCGAAAAGCTGAGGGAGTAATGGCCGGCATACACTGCGAGATTATCACCGCCGAGCGCGTCGTCTTCAAGAACGACGTGGACATGGTCGTGGCCCCTGGCATTGACGGCCAGCTGGGCATCCTGCCCCACCACGCGCCCTTGATGACCGCCCTGACGATCGGAGAGCTGGTCCTGCACAAAGCGGGCGAGGAAGACACGATCGTGGCCATCGGCGGGGGGTTCATGGAAGTTGGCCCCGAGCACGTCACCATCCTGGCCGATTCGGCAGAGCGGGCGGAAGAGATCGACGAAGCGCGGGCCGAAGCGGCGAGGCGGCGGGCTGAAGCAACCATGTCCCTTGCGCGCGGAGAAGAGGAAGATAAGACCAGGGCTCAGGCAGCCCTGCGCCGTTCCATGCTCCGGCTCAAAGTAGCGAAACGGCGACCCAAGTCGGGATCGCCGGGCGGCAGGCCTAAAACTAACCGATAGGAATAAACAGTCTATGTCGATATTTACCAAGCACATCGGTGTCGATCTGGGCACCGTCAACGTTTTAATCTGGGTCAAGGGCAAGGGCATCGTCCTCCAGGAACCGTCCGTGGTGGCCATCTCCCTCAACGATGAAAAGATTGTGGCGGTGGGCGAAGAGGCACGGGCTATGTTGGGCCGCACGCCCGAAACCCTCGAGGTGGCCCGGCCGCTGCGTGAGGGCGTCATCGCCGACTATCTCGTAACCGAGAGGATGCTCCGTTACTTTATCGAAAAGGTGACCGGCCGCATCAGGCTGTTCAAGCCACTGATCGCCATCAGCGTCCCGGTCGGCGTCACCAGCGTCGAGAGTCGGGCGGTCCATGACGCAGCCATTCAGGCCGGCGGCCGCGAGGCCTACCTCATCCCCGAGCCGCTCGCCGCCGCGTTGGGCGCCGGCATGCCCGTCGGTACGCCCACCGGCAACCTGGTGGCCGACATCGGCGGGGGCACGAGCGAGGCTGCGGTAGTGTCGATGAACGGCATTGTCGAGTTCGCGTCGGTTCGTGTCGGCGGGAACCGGATCGATGAAGCGATCATGGGCTATGTCAAGCGCAAGTACAACCTATTGATCGGCGAGCAGACGGCCGAAGAGGTCAAGATCAAGATCGGCAGCGCCCTACCCCTGGAGGAAGAGGAAAAGATTGAGGTCCGGGGCCGGGATCAGGTGTCGGGCCTGCCCAAGACGATCAGCGTCACTTCGGGCGAGGTGACCGAGGCGATTGCCGAGCCGCTGGCCGCCATCATCACAGTAGTCAAGCAGGTCCTGGAAAAGACGCCGCCAGAGCTTTCCTCCGACATCATCGACCGGGGCATCGTCATGACCGGCGGTGGGGCGCTGCTGCGCAATTTCGACCGGCTGTTGACCAAGGAGACGGGCGTCCCCTGTTACGTGGCCGACAACCCGATCGGCTGCGTGGCCCTCGGCGCAGGCAAAGCCCTGGAGATGTACGAGATCATCAAACGGACCCTGCCGGTGTATTAACCATCCACCACCGTTTGCAGAAAAAAAGCGGCCGGGTCACTCCCGGCCGCTTTTTTTCTGCAATTCATACAGCTTCGCAATCGCCTCCAGCGGCGTCATGGCGCTCACGTCCAATCGCCGCAGTTCCTCCAGAACAGGATTGCTGACCGCAAAAAGCGGCAGCTGCCGTATCTCGACTGTCTTCGGCGTCGACCCCGGGGCGCGGGCCTCGCGCTCCAGCTCCTCCAGGATCTCTTCGGCGCGGTGGATGACCGGCTTGGGCAGCCCGGCCAGTTGGGCCACGTGGATGCCATAACTGCGGTCGGCGCCGCCCGGCACGATCCGCCGCAGGAAAACTACCTTGCCCTTGTCCTCCGCCACGGCGACGTTATAATTGCGGATGTGGGGTAGCAGCCCGGCCAACTGGGTCAGCTCGTGGTAGTGGGTGGCAAACAGCGTCTTGCACCGCAGGTGAGGATGGTTGTGGATGTGCTCCACGACCGCCCAGGCGATCGACATGCCGTCGTAGGTGCTGGTCCCCCGCCCAACCTCGTCCAGGACGAGCAGGCTGCGCGGCGTGGCGTGGTTCAACAGGTTGGCCGTCTCGACCATCTCGACCATAAAAGTCGACTGTCCGGCGCTGATCTCGTCCTGGGCGCCGATCCGGGTAAAGATCCGGTCTACCAGGCCAATGTGAGCCTCGTCGGCGGGGACAAACGAGCCGATCTGAGCCATAAGGACGATGAGCGCCACCTGCCGGAGATAAGTGCTCTTGCCGCTCATATTCGGGCCGGTGATGACCAGCAGCTTTTCCTCACTGGAAAAGAGGGTATCGTTGGGCACGAACGGCTCTTCCCGCTGGGCCACCTCGACCACCGGGTGCCGGCCGGCCACAATGCGAATATCGAGGCCATTCTGGTCGTCGCCGTCGGCGAGCTGCGGGCGGACGTACCGGTGCATCAGCGCCACCTCGGCCAGTGTGGCATACACATCGAGGTGAGCCAACGCCACAGCCACGGCACGCAGCCGGTTGCCGGCCGCCGCTATCTGCTCCACCACCTGGTCATAGATCCGTTTTTCGAGGTCGGCGATCCGCTCCTGAGCATTCAGGACGAGTGACTCGTACTCCTTCAGCTCCGGGGTGATATACCGCTCGGCGTTGACCAACGTCTGCTTGCGGATATAGTCCGCCGGCGCGCGCTCAGAGTTGGCCTTGCTAACCTCCAAGTAATAGCCAAAGACCTTGTTATAGCCCACCTTCAGGTTCTTAATACCGCTCCGGGCCTGCTCTCGCCGTTCCAGGTCGGCGATCCACACCTTGGCGTCGCGCGAAGCGGCCAAGATGTTGTCCAGCTCGGCCGAAAAGCCTGACCGGATGACGCCGCCGGCAGCCAACGTCGCCGGCGGATCGTCGGCCACAGCCTGGCTAATCAGGGCGACCAGATCCTGGCAGGGGTCGAGTGCAGCCAGCGTAGTGAAAAACTGCCCCCTTTCGATCCCCTCCGCAGCGCCGGCGCCTGCCTGGCCCACCATCTCCTGGACCTTGGGCAGCGTTTCCAGGCTTTGGCGGATGCCGACCAGGTCGCGCGGGCGGGCGATCCTTTGCACAGACCGGCCGGTCAGCCGCTCCAGATCGGCCATCCCCTTCAGCAGCAGCCGCAGCCGGGTGCGGAGTGGCGTGTCGCGGTAGAAAAACTCGACGGCGTTGAGCCGTTCGTTGAGGCGCGGCAGGTCCAGCAGCGGCTGGTTCAGCCACTGGCGCAGCAGCCGGCCGCCCATGCTGGTCACCGTCGCGTCCAGCACCCCCAGCAGCGACCCCTTAACCGTGCCGGTCCGCAGTGTCTGTGTCAGCTCCAGGTTGCGCCGGGTGGCCGGGTCGAGCAGCATGAACTGCTCGGTCGAATAGGTGCGCAAGCTGGACAATTGGGCAAGCCGGGCCTGTTGCGTCCCGGCCAGATACTGGACCAGCGCCCCCGCCGCTCGCGTCGCCAGCGGCAGTCCGGCCAGGCCAAAGCCCTCCAGGCTTCCCACCTGAAAATGCTCGAGCAGCGCCCGCCGTGCCGTCTCCAGGTCGAACCGCCACCCGTCGTACTCGGTCAGCGTCAGCGCCGACAGCGGCGAGCCGGGGAGATGCTCCCAGCCGTCGGCCACCTTCTGATCGGCGATCACCAGCTCGGCCGGTCGGAGCCGGTCCAGCTCGGCAGCCAGCAGCCGGCTGAGGTCATCGCCGTCCAACTGGGTCACCGCAAACTCGCCGGTGGTGATGTCGGCGTAGGCCAGCCCGGCCCGGTTGCCCTCCACAGCCAATGCCGCCAAATAGTTGTTGCGCCGCTCGTCCAGCAGCGCCGGCTCCACGACCGTGCCGGGGGTCACCACCCGCACTACCTCGCGCTCCACCAGCTCCCGGTTGGTGATCTCCCCCACCTGCTCGACGATGGCCACTTTATGGCCGGCCTGCAGCAGCCGGGCGATGTAGGTCTCCACCGAGTGGTACGGCACCCCCGCCAGCGGCACCCGCTGATCCTTGCCCACCGGCCGCGAGGTGAGCACAATATCGCACACCTGGGCCACCGTCCGGGCGTCGTCGTCAAAGGTCTCGTAGAAATCGCCCAGCCGGAAAAACACAATCGTGCCGGGAAACTGTTTCTTGATGCGCAAGTACTGCTGCCGCATCGGCGTCGTCATGGTCGCCGCTCCTCCTGAACTTGCCCCATTCTATCACCATCCGCCGGCTTTGCCAAAATCCCCCTGCAAGAATCTGCCCGCTGGCCTGTACTTCCCCTCTCCATGTAGTAACGGCTTCAGCCGTTTCCCCTCCGCGCCACCTCCAGATAGCTCGCCTCAAACGCTGCCTGGTCGCCCCTCAGGCACACCTGGGCATTCGCCGGCCCATCCCCCACCACGATGGTTTGACCGGCTGCCTCCTCCGGCTCGACGGCCACCCGGATCGCCATATCCCGCCTGTCGGCGACAACAGCCGGTTCTGCCACAGCCGCCGCCACCACCGCATCCCAAACCGGTGTGGTGCGATATTGAGGGTTCATCACCTGCCACCAATAAATCATCCGCACCATCAGCCGCGAGGCCCGTCCCCGCGCCGCGCCTCGCAATTGCCGCACATACTCTCGGCCGAACAACAGCGGCTGCAAACCGGTCACGTGCGTAATATTCAGCGGCACCAGCACTATCCGGACGCCCGCGCTAAACACCATGTCGGCCGCCACAGGGTCAAGGCACAGGTTCCAGTCCGTCACATCCTTGGGCTCTGCCCCCCCTTCGATTACGCCGCCGCTGACATACACCGCCTCGATCCGGCCGGCCAGGCCGGCATCCTCCCGCAGCGCCAGTGCGATATTGGTCAAGGGCCCCAACGCCACCAGCGTGACCGGCCTGTCGCTCGCCCGGCATTGCTGCCGGATCATCTCGGGTGCAGCAAGCCCAGCCAGAGGAACTCCGGTCCTTGGCAACACCAACCGGGGGCCATAATCCATCATCACCCGCCAGTCGCGCGGAACCGCGCGCCGGCCCGCCAGCGGCCCATCCGGCCCCCCTGCCACCGGCGCCGCGCACCCTGCCAGCGCCAACAGCCGGCGCGCATTCTCCACTCCCGGCCCGGCATGCGCCACCCCATCGACCACCGTAATCGCCCGCACATCTACCTTGGGATGCTGGAGCAAATAGAGCAGCGCGACATAGTCGTCGAACGACATATCCGTATCGACAATAACCGGGCGGCGCGGAGGCGCAGATTCGCTGTCTAGCTGAGAGTCGGTCATCGAGTCTCCATGTTCTGGCCTAATGGAACCGATCGGCCGGCGTCGAGCCAAGCCGTGTGGATGATTGTACCCCCATTTGGAGATTACGGCAAAAGATACCCCCCCTCAGCCAATCCCCACACCTGATTTGACAAACCCTCGACAGGTTGCTATAATCCATTTAGACATATATCGAATTAGATTACAGAATCCAATTCGACAAAACTAGTACCTGAGTCCTTTCGGACACCACGAGGGACAAAAACACCACGTGATCGCCTTTGTCGCCTTGGTGTCCTTCGTGGTTAGATCATTCTCAAAGGAGGAAGAAATGCCAAGCTTTGACACCGATTGTTCCAACGAGGTAGAGCGCATCCTCGCCTCGGACCTGCCCGATCTGGACAAGCTAACCCAGTCCTTTGACTGCATCACCGCCTTTGTCATCGGCCATGCCCAGGCAGACATCGAGCTTGCCCGCGCGCTGCAAGACCACGAAGAGCTGCTCAAGACTCAGATCAAGAAGGAAACGATGGCCCACGCCCGCTCCATCTTTGAGCACTGTTACCGGCGCGTCACCGGCAGGAGGCCCTGGCATGAAACAGCATGAGCGTACATCCGAACAGGACCTTGAAGCCCGGGCCGAGCTGTTCAAGGCGCTGGGACACCCGACCCGGCTTCTGATCATGAACCTGATCCAAGCCAGGCCCCGCCACGTGGAAGAGCTGGCGGCCATCCTGCACCTCAGCCCGGCGACCGTCTCGCACCACCTGTCCAAGCTGAGCAGCGCCGGCCTGCTTCACTCCGAGAAAGACCAGTACTACCAGACCTATTCCTTATCCGGCGGCCTGTCAGACCGGACGATGGGCGAGCTAATCCTGATGCCCCAGCCTGGGCTGTCCGCCCAGGTAGAAGAGGACGCCTACCGCCAGAAGGTGCTGGCCACCTTCCTCCACCAGGGGCGCCTGAGCGGCATCCCGGCCCAGCGCAAAAAGCGGCAGATCATCCTCGAAAAGCTGGCCCAAGAGTTCGAGCCCGACCGCACCTACACCGAGCGTGAGGTCAACCAGATCCTGGTCGACTTTCACGACGACGTGGCCACCCTGCGCCGCGACCTGATCGGGCACGGCCTGATGCAGCGCGACAGCGGCCTCTACTGGCGAATAGTAACTAAAGCCTATTGACATCCTTCCTGCAAGGTCCTATACTGGCATAGGGCGAAAACTGAATAAAGGGAGGGTACAATGACAAAGCAGAGAATGCAGGCTGTCGATTCCAGGCGACAAATGATGCTGGGGCTCACACTCCTGTGCACCCTGGCGGTAATGTTGCTCGTCTGGCTGGCAGTGAGCGGCAATCAACCGGTAGCCTACGCCCATCCGGTCGAGCCGCCCGCCGGCTATCCCAAGCTTGAGCTGTCGACCAAGACGGTGACCCCCACCCTGGCCCACACCGGGGGCATGACCCTCTACTACACCATCGACATCCGCAACACTGGGTCCTACACAGCGGCGGGTACCATCCTGACCGACACGATCCCCACCGGAACCTCCTACAACGGCGACGCCTGGTCGAGCGTGGCCCCCACCCCCGTCGTGACCGGCGGAGTGCTGTCGTGGCAGGGCGACGTGGGCTTTGATGCGACGGTGGTCGTTACCTTTAGCGTCACCGTCGCCCCAACTCTGACCGGCATTGTCAGCAATACGGCGGTCATCAGCAACCCGGCGATCGCCGAGCCGGTGACCGTCACCGCCGAGACGATGGTCACCGACGACCCGATCCTGACCATCGCCAAGAGCTCGGTTCCGCTCAAACCGGGGGCCAACAAGCTAATGACCTATACCCTGACCGTCGCCAACCTGGGCCAGCCGGCCGCCAACCTGCCGATCACCGTCACCGACCGGGTGCCGCTCAGCACGACAGTCCAGGAGGTAGGTGGCAGCGGATTCACCGATGGCCAGGTGGTCACCTGGACTGAACAGGTCTCGCTCGACACAGGCGAAGAGCTCGAGTTTTTCTTCAGCGTGCTGGTGGGCGATGTGCCCAGCGGGACGGTCATCGTCAACGGCGCGTACGAGGTCGCCAACCCCGAAACCGGCATCACCGCCGGGGTGCCCTACTCGGTGACAATCGTCGATCCGATTCTACTGCTGTCCAAAGAGGTGGTGCCCGACCCGCCCGGATCCAACCGAGAGGCAACCTACACCCTGACCCTGGTCAACGTCGGCTCGCTGGCCACCGGCCTGGTGATCACCGACCGGGTGCCGGCCAATGTCGAGTATGTGAGCGGCGGCGTCGAGGCCGGCGGTATCGTCTCCTGGACACTGTCCAAGCTGGATACCGGCGAGTCGGCCCAATTCGACTTTACGGTCTATGTCAGCGACATCATGGGCGTGCCGATCGTCAACGACGACTATCGGGCCTGTTGCGCCGAAGGGGTATGCGTCGCCGGCGCCCCCTTGTCCAGCCCTATCGAGGGGCCGGTCTTTGAGACCGAGGCCTTCCTCGACCCGATTGCCCACAAGCCGGGCGGTGGGACCGGCACGGAAGTGACGCCCACCCTCGTGGTGCGCAACGTGGGCAACGGCTATGCCATCGACGCGACTGCCCATCTCATCTTTGAACAGATCAGCGTCAGTTTTAACGATCTGTACAGGGATCCCCCCGTCGGGACCCTGTACGACACCGGTCCTGACTGTGGGGACCAGTGCAGATCGTATACCTGGATTGGGAGTGTGGCGCCTGGCGACGTGATCACCTTCAGCACCTACGAAGGCCAAAGCACCATCGGCGGTGAAGAAGGCACCAACTATACGGCCACTGTCATCATCACCGACTCGCTGGCCAACACCACCACGTTGCCGGTCAGCGCCACAGTCGTCGGCACCGTGACTCACTTTGCCAACGTGACCCCGATCAAATCCGCGCCGGCCGTGATCGGGGCCGGGGAGTTGCTGACCTATGTCATCGAAGTGTTCAACCGTGGCCTGTCCACCGAAGCAGCGCCGGTCCTGACCGACGTGATCCCTCTCAGCACCACCTTCCAGTGGGCCAGCGATGGCGGCGTGCTAGTGCCCGCCGATCCCGAGTTCGTTTCCTGGACACTGCCGCTGCTGAGCCCGGGTGAAGGAGTGGTCCGCTCCTTCAGCGTGCTGGTGGACAGCGGCCTGGTCAGCGGCACGCAGATCGTCAATGACGAGTACTCGGCCTTTGGCTACGGCAACATCATGACCGACGCCCTGACGAGCGGGCCGCCGGTGACCACCACCGTGCTGGAGGTGGGTCTGATCGACTCTTACAAAGAGGTCACGCCGGTCCTGTCGCTGCCCGGGCCGGGAATCGTGCTGACCTTTACCGTCCACATCGTCAACTCTGGCCCCATCCCGCTCTCGGGCGTGACCGTCGAGGACAACCTGCCTTGGGAAGACAGCACCTACCAGCGCGACGCCGTCATCGACGCGGGCCAGCTCATGAGCGACATCGTCAGCATCCACTGGACCGGGGACGTGGCGCCCTTCTCAGAACAGGTGATGACCTTCACCGTAGTCGTCGATCCCTACTTCCAGGGAGCCATCACCAATACGGCGGTGATCAGCCATCCCAATCTGGCGGATGCCGTGGTCGTTGAGGCGGTGGCCTACATCACCGATCAGCCGGTGCTCAAGATTGTCAAGAGCGACTCGCCCGACCCGGTGGTGCAGGACAGCGAGCTGGAATACACCATCCGGGTCGTCAACCTGGGCCAGCAGGCGACCGCGCTGGTGATCACCGATACGATCCCAGCCAACACTGGGTATGTCGACGGTAGCGCCACGGGCGGCGGCCAGTTGGTGGGCGCCCAGGTACAGTGGAGCCTGGCGGCGCTGAACTCAGGCGAAAGCCATGCCTTGAGCTTCCGCGTAACGGTGCTCGGCGGCAACCGGATCGTCAACGACGACTATGCCGTGCGCTCTGCCGAGGGCGCGGTCGGCGTCGGCGCGCCGGTGGTCACTATGGTGATCCGCACCTCGTATGCGGTCTACCTGCCACTGATAGCCAAGAACTACTAGCCGGTAGTACAAGGCCGGGGTTGCCGTCCGGCAGCCCCGGCCTTGTCGCGCCGGTCACACCCGAAATACGCACTTTTGTCTAGCCGCCTGTGTCGTTTGACTTTTATTCCGGCATGGGCTATAATTGCGCCCGCATTTCAGACGTTAGGGAGTAATCTAAAACGTGGCAAATATCAAATCGGCAATCAAACAAATTCGCGCTTCCGAACGGCGGCGCCAAGTTAATCAACTGCATCGCTCGCGGTCGCGGACGCGTGTCAAGCAGACCCGGATATTGATCGAGGACGGTGAGCTGGCTGAAGCCCAGACCATGCTCGGCCAGGCAGCCAGTGCCCTGGACAAGGCAGCGAAAAAGGGTGCTCTTCACCCCAATACTGCCGCGCGCCGGAAATCTCGGCTGATGAAGGCCCTGAACCGGGCAAAAAAACAATCCTGAGGATAGGACCCGCTTCGGCCATACAAGCGACTGGCCGGCACAAGCGGACAGCGCTCCTCTTTTCGAGGAGCGCTGTCCGCTTGTTTTTCCCACTTGCGCGGCTATGCGGCCTTCAGTCACAGACCGCTCATAGCTGCTTTCCCGCTACGGCACATCAAAACGGTAGCCGACGCCTCGCACAGTGCGCAAGAACTGCGGGGCGTTGGCATCGTCCTCGATCTTGGTCCGCAGCCAGCGGATATGCACGCTCAACGTCCGCGTGTCCCCCACATAGTCTGTCTCCCACACCTGCTTGATGATCTCTGATCGGCTTAACACCTTGCCGGGGTTGTTCAGGAAAAGGGTCAGGAGAATCGCTTCCTTTGGTCGCAGATGATAGCTCTTATTGCCTTTGCTCAGCGTTCGCGTATCCGGATCCAGCGTCAAAGGGCCGGCCCGGATCTCACAATCCGGCACGTTGCAGGCAAGCTTCTTCAGTCTGTGCAGCAATTTCTTCGAAGTAAAAGGCGGAATCATGAACTCATCCACGTCCGCCAGAACGCCCGCATGGGCCTTTTCCACGAACAGGATCGTCGGCACACCGTCCAACCGCGCCCGGATAGCATTGCTGATCTTGTAGCCGTTCGTCCCCAAAGAGGCAACGTCCAACACCAAGAGGTGGGGATGCAATATCCGAGCCCTGCCAAATGCCTGGCTCTGTGTCCGCACTACAGAAACCTGATACCCTCTGCGCTCCAAGCTGGGGACCAGAAGCTCTGCAGTAGCTGGATCATTCTCTACGAATAGGATTCTCAGGCGCATCGCTTAATATCCTAGTGAGAGCGTGGCGGCAACCGCCGGACATGATTGACGGCACCGGCTATTATACCTGAAACCGGTTTTTAATGCAATAAACTCAAGGGGCGATTTCAGCCAACACAGTAGGGCTTTGACCTTTTGCTCCGATCATTGTATAATAGGCCGGCGAGGCTCATACTTGGGACGATAAGGCAAACAGTCATGAATGAATCCAAGGTCATGGTGGTCATCCCCACCTACAACGAAGCCGAAAACCTGCCTACCATGGTCGGGGAGCTGCTGGCCCTCGGCATTCCAGGCATGGAGATCCTGTTCGTGGACGACAACTCGCCCGACGGAACCGGCCAGGTAGCCGACGCCCTAACCCAACAATATTCTGGCCGGGTACACGTGCTACACCGTCCAGGCAAGATGGGGCTGGGCACAGCCTATCTGACCGGCTTTCGCTACGCCCTGGATCACGGCGCAGCATTTATCGTCCAGATGGACGCCGACTTTTCCCATTCGCCCACCTACCTGGTCAAATTCCTCGAGGCGATAGACAACTGCGACGTAGTGATCGGCTCGCGCTACGTCTCAGGCGGCCGGCTCGACGAGCGCTGGAGCTGGTGGCGCTATTTCTTGAGCTGGTGGGCAAACAGCGTTTACACCCGCCTGATCCTCGGCCTGCGGGCAAAAGACACCACGGCAGGCTTCAAATGCTGGCGCCGGGCAACCCTCGAGGGGATCGGCCTGGATCGAGTTCGCTCCAACGGCTATGTCTTTCAAGTCGAAATGGCCTACCTGACCGAAAAGCTGGGCTACCGCTTCTGTGAGATACCCATCTACTTCGAAGATCGGCGGATCGGCCAGTCCAAGATGACGGTGCCGGTTAAGATCGAGGCTGCCTTGCGGACCTGGCAGATCCGCTGGCGCCACCGAAAGGCCAAGCGGTCAGCTGATAGCTGATGGCTAATTTCCTGCGATCCAGACAACGGCTCCTGGACATCGGCGCCCTGTCTCTTCTGTTCCTCCTGCCCCTCCTCCTCTTCTGGCCGGTGGCGATCGGCAGTCAGACACTTGTCCCGGCCGACAACCTGTACCAGTTTGAGCCCTACCGGTCGTATGCCGAGCAGCAGGGCGTGGCCCTGCCGCCCCAAAACGAGCTGCTCAGCGATTTGGTCCTGGAAAACCTGACCTGGAAGCAGTTCATCCTGCAATCGATCCAGGCCCGCGAAATCCCACAGTGGAACCCCTACCTGTTTGGCGGCGCGCCGTTCCTGGCCGCTGGCCAGCATTCTGCCCTGTACCCTCTCTCCATCCTCTTTTATGTGCTGCCCGTAACCCGTGCCTACGGTCTGTTCACGGTGCTGCAATTGTGGCTGGCCGGCGCGTTCATGTACCTGTTTATCAGGACCCTCCGCCTGGGACGCCTCCCCGCCCTCATCGCCGGCATCGTTTACCAGCTAAGCGCCTTCTTCCTGGTCAGCGTCGTCTTTACGATGATCATCGCTGCCGCGGCCTGGCTGCCACTGCTGCTGGCGATCATCGAGCTAATGGTCCGCAAGCAGGAAGGCAAGGGAGCCGGCCCCTTTGTCCCGATCTGGTACGTGCTGGCCGGCGCAGCGGCGCTGGGCATGGTCATCTTGGCCGGGCACCCAGAGATCCTGGTCTATACCCTGCTGGTGATGGCCTACTATGCACTGGTCCGGCTGTTCATGCTCTGGTGGCGGCTGCGCTCGTCGGGCGTCGAGGGCGTTGCGCGCTGGCGGCCGGTGCTGCGTCTGGCTGCCTGGCTGGTCTTTATGGTGGGCCTCGGGCTGGGGTTGGGATCGGTCCAGCTCATCCCCCTGGTCGAGCTGGTAACGCGCAGCTTCCGCCAGGGCTCGGTGGCCTACTCTGATGTGGTCGGCTGGGCCTACCCATCGCGGCAGGTCATCACCTTCCTGGTCCCCAACTTCTTTGGCAACCCGGCGCACCACAGTTACTGGGATCTGGTCACCCGCCGGTGGGTGCCGGTTGGCTCGATCTTCTGGGGTATCAAGAATTATGTCGAGGCAGGCAGCTATGTGGGCATCCTGCCGCTGATACTGACCGTCGTGGCCGCAGTAGGCTCGCGCTCATCCTCCCACCGGCGCTACATCTGGATCTTTGGCGCTCTGGCCGTCGTCTCCCTGTTGCTCGTCTTTGGCACACCCCTGTACGCCATCCTCTACTACGGCCTGCCTGGCGTCAAACAGCTCCACTCTCCCTTCCGCTGGGTCTTCCCCTACACCCTCAGCATCGCCGTCCTCTCTGCCCTCGGCGTCAGCTATCTCCAATCCCGGTCCCCAAGCTCCGGGGAACCACCAATCCAAAATCCAAAATCGCGCCGATCCCCTGTAGGGGACAAAATCCAAAATCTGATCCCCTGGGGCGCCTTTTGGATCGGAACCGCACTCGTCGTCGTATCGATCATCATCCTGGCCGCCCCTTCCCTCTTTGTCCCGCTGGCCGACCGCTTCCTGGCAGCAGTGGAGCCGGCTCGGCAGGCATTCAGCAGCGGACAGGACTTCCTGTCCTACCAATGGCGTAACCTCCTGATCCTGGGCATCATGCTCGCCGCCGGCGGCGCCGTAGTGCGTATCAGCCGCTGCCCAATCTACCTGCCCCGTCGGCTGGGCCGCCTGCCCGTCTGGCAGCCGCTGGCCTTAGCCGTGCTGGCCGCCGATCTCTTCCTGTTTGGGGCAGGCTTTAACCCTTCGGCCGACCCGGCGCAGCTCGACTTTACACCGCCGGCCATCCAGTTCCTCCAACGGCGCGTCGCCGAAGAGGAACCTTGGCGGCTGACCACCTATCAGATCCAGACGGCTGATAGCACCAAAACCCTGAACGCCAACATCCCCTGGCTGAACGGACTCCAGGACATCCGTGGCTACGACTCGATCATCCCCCGCCAATATGTCGAGTATATGGCTGCCATCGAAACACAGGGCGAGCTCCTCTACAACCGCATCGCTCCGATCTATGGCGTCGAGAACCTCAGCTCGCCGCTGCTCGACCTGCTAAACGTCCGCTACGTGGTAACCGAGGGGGAAATCCCCAACTCGGACTACAAGCTCGTCTACAACGACGAGGTGCGCATCTATGAGAATGTCAACGCCCTGCCTCGCGCCTTTGCCCTGCCCCGCGCCGAGTGGGTCTCGCCTGCGGACCTTCCGTCCAGGCTGGTCAGCCTGGATCCACGCCAGGTCGTGGTGCTGGACGGCGGGCAGCAGACCGGAGAGGCGGAAGATCAGGGGGCCAACTGGCCGCTGCAGACGGCCAAGATCGTCACCTATTCTTCCAACACAGTGTTCATAGATGTGGATATGCCCGGACCAGGCTGGCTGGTCCTTGCCGACAGCTACTTCCCGGGCTGGAAGGCCTACCGGTCCGCTCAAAGCGAAGAGATCCCAACGGCCAAGACGGTCCCGGATGATGAAGTCGAGCTGCAGATCATCCGCGCCGACGGCAACTTCCGGGCGGTGTGGCTGGAGGCCGGCGCCCACCGGGTTCGCTTCAAGTACACCCCGCTGAGCGTCAAGCTGGGGCTGTACGGCAGCTTTATGGCCGGCATGGTCATGCTCCTGCTGGCGCTCTATTGGCTGTGGGGGCGGCTCTACCGGGAGAGCGCCGATGATCATGCCGTCAAGCGTGTCGCCAAGAACAGCCTGCTGCCAATCGGCCTCCAGTTGCTGAACAAAGCGATCGACTTGATCTTTGCCATGCTGATGCTGCGCATCCTGGCCCCAGAGGCAGCCGGTCGCTACTATTTTGCCGTGGCCTTTATCGGCTACTTTGATATCCTGGTGCGTTTTGGGCTGGGGACGCTGCTCACCCGTGAGGTAGCCAAGGACCGCACCCAGGCCAACAGGTACCTGAGCATCATCACCATCCTGCGCGGGCTGCTGTGGCTCACCTCGCTGCCCGTGATGGCAATCGTCATCTTGGTCTACTGCCAGTTCGGCGCCATGACTCCGTCCGTCGTGGCCGCCATCGCCCTCTTCGCCCTAAGCCTGCTCTTTGGCAACCTGGCCGACGGCTTTAGCTCGGTTTTCAACGCCTACGAAAAGATGGAATACCCCGCCGCCATCTCGACCGTGACCGCCCTGACCCGCGTAAGCCTGGGGGTGTTGGTCCTTCTAGCCGGCTTGGGATATGTCGGCCTGGCCGCTGTATCGATAGTGGGCAACCTCGTCAGCGCCACCATCCTCGGCCGGCTCATGGTCCGTCACTGCTTCAGGCCCCACTTTGAGTGGGATCGCCAGGCCGGCCGGTCGATGCTGGTAACCTCCTTCCCACTGATGATCAACCTCCTGCTGGCGACCCTCTTTTTCCGCATCGACATGCTCCTGCTCCAGCCGCTCAAGGGTGATACGGTGGTCGGCTACTATGGCGCCGCCTACGCCTACATCAACGGTCTGATCATCATCCCTTCCTTCTTCACCATGGCTGTATTCCCCCTCATGAGCCGCTATGCCGCCCAGGGACGCGATTCGCTGATGCGGGCCTACATCCTCTCCCTGCGCCTGCTGCTGATGGTGGCCATCCCAATCTCCACCGGCGTGCCGTTCATCGCCCAGGGGTTGATCGTGCTGTTGGGCGGCGGTGAGTACCTGCCCCATTCGGCAATTGCCCTCCAGATCCTGATCTGGTTCTTGCCCTTCAGCTTCGTCAACAGCGTGACCCAATATGTGCTGATCGCCATCGACCAGCAACGTTTTCTGACCAAGGCCTTCCTGATCGGCGTGACCTTTAACGTCATCGCCAATCTGATCGCCATACCCCTCTTTAGCTACCAGGGCGCGGCGGTAGTCACCATCCTGTCGGAGGTGGCGCTGCTCATCCCGTTCTATTGGGCCGTCCGCAAATACCTGGGGCCGCTGCCGTGGGTCTCGCTCCTGTGGCAACCGGCGCTCGCCTCACTGGTCATGGCCGGCGTCATGTGGCTTCTGCGGGGCATCCCCTGGCCGTTGCTCATTCCGGTTGGGATGATGGTCTATATCGTAGTGCTGGCCCTCATCGGCGGTTTCCGCCAGCCCGACATGGGTCTGCTGCTCCGCGCGCTCCCTCTCGACCGCCTCCGCGCCCGCCTGTCAGCATTGAGAGCCAAATAGCCCAACAAAAAGGAACCCGGTTTCTTTCCAGAAACCAGGTTCCCAATCAAGTTGGGGTGAGGGGGAATGTCCCCCACCGCTGCTACCGCGCCCGCCGGCGCAGCATAACAACCACCGTCGCCAGCGCCAGCAGCACAAAGATGGCGCCCAGCGCCACCTCGGCCACGATAACCCACGACCTCGCCGTCCCGCGCGTCGTCTCCGTCGCCTCCCGCTCCTCACTGGCCTCAGCGCCCTGCTCCACGCCATAGCCCTCAGGGGCGGCCGCGACGGCAGTCGCCTCGGGACCCGACGCCAGGGCAGCAGGTGCCTCGGCTGGGGTGGCTGCATTGTACGCCTCCTCAACCTCGGCCACGGTGGTCGCATCCTGCTCCGCATGGCCGTCTGCCGTGCCGGTTGGCGCCGGTTCTGGTGCTTCCATCTCTGCCGCCGGGACGGCGGTGGGCGATGGCAAAAGAGAGCGAGTAGGTGCAGCCGCAACCGTCGGATAGACCGCTGGAACAGCCGTCTCCGTCGGCGTGACCACCAGCTCGAGCGCCTCCTCGGCCGTCATCCACTCCGTCAGCGTCACCTGCACCGTCAGCGGTTGGGTAAGCCAAGGCATCGCCGCGGAAAGCTCCAGCGTCACCGTGGGGGTAGACGTTGCAGCCGCCCTGGCCGCCTCGAGTGATGGCTCAGCCGCCACCGCCAGGATCTCCATAGTCTCAGAAACCGCTGTCTCCCCCCCACCTACGCCTCCGCCCGTAGGAGCTGCAGTGGGCCCAACTACAGCCACAGCCGGCTCTTCAGGCGGCAAAAGCAGCACAGCAGGTGGCTCGGTCGGAGCGGCCTTTGCCACGGCGGGCTCAGATAGCGGCATCTCTACCGCAGCCTCAACAGCCACCGTCGGAGCAGCCACAACGAGCTCCACAACCTGTGTAACCTGCACCTTCTTGGCGGTCGACGCCTGGTCCATCACCGCCGTCGCCTGAATCGCAACCATCTGGGGTTCCGACCGGGGCGCCGTGCCTCCCATAAACAGGTCTCCGGCGACCACAACGACGAACAGCAGGGCCACCAGCGCAGTCGCGCCCTGCAACAAGGGCAAGCCCCATGCCGGCCGGCGCGCCCGCACCGCTTGCGGCGCGGCGATTTCCACCGGAATCGTAAAGGAGCGCGGCACACGGACGGGAGCGCAATTGCGGGTCCACTCGACAGTCTGGCGGAGTGTTTCCAGGTTCCAGCGGCAGTCCTCGCACGTGGCGAGGTGCTGCTCGACAGCAGCCCTCTCCTCGGCTGACAGCTCGCAGTCGAGATAGGCCGACAGCCTCTCCCCGCAGCATTCATATTCAGTTTGATGCTTATTCCTACGTAGCCAATTCACACGTTTTGACTCCCAGCGGACGACACAGCCGCTATGATCGGTCACTCCTAAGACGATACTGGGCAGGCAAAAGTTCCCGGTGATCCATCATGTAATCCCGCAGCTTGGCCCGGCCCCGGCTGAGTCGAGACTTGACCGTGCCGAGCGCCAGCCCGGTCACTTGGGCGATCTCCTGATAATCCATACCCTGTAGATCAGACAGCACCAGCACACTCCGCTGGTCGGCAGGCAGAGTCAAAATGCCCGCCTGGATCACCTTGTCCAGCTCCCGCCGTACGACCGCTTCGTCAGGCTGCTCAGAGGGATCGAGCAGGTACGGCGTATGGTCTGCCTCGACCTCCATATCGTCCAATGAGCTGGTCGGGCGGCGGCGCAGGGCGCGGAGTTGGTCGTAGCAGGCGTTGGTGACAATGCGCAGCACCCAGGCCTTGAACGAGCCACCGCGAAACCTGGGCATGGCCTTAAAAGCCGACACGAAAGCGTCCTGCGTCGCGTCGGATGCTGCATCCTCGTCGCCCAGGATACGGTAGGCCAGGTTATAGGCAATATTCTGATAGCGTATCACCAGTTGGTTAAAAGCGCGGACGTCGCCCTTGCCGGCAGCCGCGACGAGCGCCGCTTCGTCCATCACACCCACACTCCGCTCCTTTGAGTAAGGTTATTGTACACCGAAAACCCGCTCCCCGCAAGCAACAGACAGAGAGAAACTCGATTTTTCGGAAAAACCCGGCTTCTTTCCGGTGTGGCAGCGGCACTGACCTTCCCTGAGCCCAACTTGACGCCTCGACCCTTTTCGCATATACTATACCCATTAACTCGCCGGAGTGGCGAAATAGGCAGACGCGCGCGACTCAAACTCGCGTGAGGGAGACCTTTTGTGGGTTCGACTCCCACCTCCGGCACCTGGGGATAATCAATTGACCGAGCCAAAGCTTAAGCGGACAGGGCTGCTCTTGGCCGTGCTGATCGCAGTGGGTTTGGCAGCAGGCATTGGATTGGGCCTGATCCTCGGTTGGATCGTGTGGCCGGTCAGCTACACCAACACCACCCTCATCGATCTGAGCACAGTCGACAAGGAAAACTATATCGTCCTGGTCGCTGCGGCCTATGCCGCGGATCGTGACCTGCCCAAGGCCCAGGATCGGCTCGACCTGCTGGAGGCGCCCAACACCCCCCAATGGATAGCCGATCTCACCGGCCGCTACATCGCCCAAGGTCGGAACGAGATCGACATCCGCAGCCTTGCAGAGCTGGCCCGCGCTCTCGGTGTGGAGACGGCACAGATGAGCCCTTATCTAAGCGCGTCGACGCCCTACCCCCAGCAGGAAAGCGTCCCATAGCTGCCCATGAAATGGCAGAGACGAGCCTCTGTTTTCGCCCTGGCCCTTGTGGCCGGCCTGGCGGCGGGCCTTGTATTTGCTTGGGGCTTGACCCCCGTCGACTACTACAACGTCGCCCTCGACTCGCTGCAGCCCGAGCACAAACTGGTCTACATGGCTCTCATCGGCGACCTGTACGCTGTAGAGGACGACCTTGAGCGGGCCCAAGTGCGCCTGTCAGAACTGGGCGTTGAGCCGGATGGCTCGACACTAGCCGGGTCAATCGAGCATTACCTCGACAGTGGCGGCCGGACCGAAGAGGTCGCCAACCTGGCCAGATTAGCCCAGGATCTGGGCTCTACCGGCGGAGTCCTGCTCGTCTTTGGCGCGACGCCAAAGGTCACTGCCCCTCGGATCACCAATACCACCCCCCTGCCCCCGACCCCATCGGCCACCCCCACCCCCAAGCTGACCTTCCGCCTGGTCGAGCAGACCGCCACATGTGCCCCGGCTGGGCAAAAAACCGGCAAAATCATCGTGCGGGTGCGCGACGTGGACGGCAATGGGATGGCAGGCGTCAAGGTCGCCGCATCCTGGACGACAGGCCAAGACCGCTTTTACACAGGCCTCCGGCCAGAGCTGGGACCCGGCTACGCCGACCTACAAATGGACCGCGGCGTCGAATACGAAGTGTCGATAGCCGACGCCAAGAGTGACGTCGCCGGCAGCCTGACCTCGCAACTGGCCGCGGGCATCTGCCCCTCCACCAGCCTGAGCCAAGACTGGCAATTGGTGTTTCAACAAGCGCCGTGACGTATTTGACAGCCTTTGGATGTCTGGTATAATACCAGGCGCCCGCGAGGAGGTGCAAAAACAACGTGAATTCGCGTTACGTAGGAGATGCTCCCTTCTTCTCGGCCCTGTCCGAAGAAGACCAGGAGTGCGTTTCCCAACGGATGCACTTGGAACACCGGCGAAGCGGTGACATACTGTTCCGTCAAGACGACGAGAGCATCGCGCTGTACCTGATCAAATCAGGGTGGGTGCGGCTAATGGCCGACAGCGCGACGGTTCTGGCTACCCAAGGACCTGGCAGCCTGGTCGGCGAAACCGATCTCTTTCTGGGGCGCCATCGTTCCCTGGGAGCAACAGTCCTCAGTGACACTGAGCTGTGGGTTCTGACCCGCCAAGACCTCACCGAGCTAATCGCCGAAAGGCCGACAATCGGCCTTAGGCTGACGCTCGCTTTCGGCGCCCGCCTTGCTGCTTTTGATCAATACCTGATCGACAACCGCCTCAGGCCACTGCCCTACATGGCAGGGCTTGGCGACGACGTCCTCAAGACAGTCGCCCGGCGGCTGACACCGGTTGAAAAGCGGCAGGGTGAGTTCATCGTCGAGCAGGGACAAGATTCCCAGGCGCTGTTCATCGTCGAAACGGGTCGAGTGCATCTACTAAGCTCCGAAGAAGGTGGAGACTTTTCAGAACTCCAGGCCGGAGAGACCTTTGGGGAGATGGCTCTGCTGACCGGCAAGCCACATACCCACTCCGCCAAGGCAGCAAGCGACGCGATCTTGTGGGCGTTGCCTGCCGCTGAGTTCAATGCGTTGGCCGAGAAACACCCCACCCTGCGCCTATCCCTCAGCAATATCCTCCACGAGCCGCTGACAACTCAAGACTTGACGCGGGCTGCGGACCGGTTGGCAACCATGCCCCTGTTCGCTGGCTTGGCGGAGGATAGTCTGCTGGCGGTAGCGCAGCGCTTGCTGCTGCGCCACACCCCGGCAGGCGAGGTCGTCTTTGTCGAGGGAACACCCGGCGACGCATTGTACCTGATCGACACGGGCGAGGTCGAGATCGCTTCAGATAGCCGGCGAGGGAGCGCCGTGTTGGCCCGCCTAGGCGCCAACGACTTTTTCGGCGAGATGGCCCTCCTGACCGGCAAACCGCGCTCCACAGCGGCCCGCGCTGCTGCCCACACCAACCTGTGGGTCCTCTACCGCTCCGATTTCGAAGACCTGGTCAACCGGCATCCGGCCATCAGCCTGACTCTGAGCAAGGCGCTCAGCCAGCGGCTGGCCGACATGGACCGCCGCTTTACCGAGAACCACCTGCGCGGCCTGGGCCTGCTCACCGGCTTGTCGGCCACCCAGCTAGAAGAAATCAGCCGCAAGATGAAGCCGGTGCGCTACCGCCAGGGAGAGGCCATCCTCCGAGAAGGCGAGCCCGGCGACGAGATGTACTTTATCGAGTCGGGACAGGTGCAAGTAGTCCGCGGCCACGGGCCGGCCGCTACCATCCTGGCCGAGCTGGGCATGGGCGACCTCTTTGGCGAAATGGCGCTGCTCACCGGCAACCCCCGGTCGGCCACCGTCATGGCGCTGACCGACGTCGATCTGTGGCTGATGTCACGGTCCAGTTTCGACGAGATATCAAACAGCTACCCAAGCCTGGTCCTGGCGCTCAGCCGGCTGTTGAGTGAGCGGCTGCGCAGCACCGACGAGCGTTTCCTGAGACAGCCCGTTGTCACGGCGGCGATGGCCGCCCAGCCGTCACGATATGCCGCTCAGCCGGCGCCCAAAGCCGTACCGGTTCAGCCGCTCATGGCTCAAGCGTCCCAGGTAACCCAGAAGGTCCCCGCGGCCAAGCCGCGCCGGGCAGCCGAGCCGGCTGCGTCCGTCAGGACGGCCAAGCCGCAGGCCAGATCGGGCAACCTGTTCAGCCGGCTCTCCGACTGGTTTGGCGGCCTGAGCCGGGGAGCCAAGATACGGCTCGTGGTCGCCACCCTGCTGATCGCCTGGCTGGTGCTGGTTGCCATGCCAATCCTGGTCATCTCCACCCTGGCGGCCGAAGACGTCACAGGCCTGCAAGGCGCAGTAGCCTTTGTCCAGACGGCGACTCCGCTGCCCACGTCGACTCCGCTGCCGACCGCGACGCAAATCCCGCCGACGGCCACACCGACGTCGATCCCACCGACCCACACGCCACTCCCAACCGAGACGCCGCTGCCAACCGACACGCCCATCCCGCCGACCGAGACGCCGCTGCCGACCGAGACGCCGCTGCCGCCGACCGACACCCCAGCACCCAAGCCAACCAAGGCCCCGGCCACGGCAGCGCCGGCAACAAAAGCGGCATCCGCGGCGGGTGGACCCAATGCGGCTGCCCCGGCCAAAAACCTGCCGCCGCGCCAGGTTGACCCCCGCATCGCCGCGCTCGGCGTAAAGATCGTCGAACCGGCAAACATCAAGCCGGGCCAGCAATACTGGCGGTTGACCGAGCTTCGCTGGCAGGATGGCAACGAATCGGGCAACGATCACACCATCTACATCGAAGTCAAAGACCAGTCCGGTCAGCGGATCGTCGGCCAGCCGATAGAGGTTCGCTGGGAAAGCGGCAGCCTGACGATCTTTGTCGAAGACAAGCCGGCGCCGGTCTATGGCGCAAACTTTCCCATGTACAACACCTTGGGCTCCTACGCGGTCAGCATCCCCGGCCTGCCCAGCGACGCCGTCTTGGGCATGGGCATGGGCACCATCGAGCAGCCCAACTTTACCATCCACACCAACTTTTTCCTGACCTACCAAAAAGTCACGCGATAAGCGTCGACACAAACCCAAGGGGCGGACCGCTGGTCCGCCCCTTTTTTTTTACACTCCGTTTACACTCCCGCAAAACCCCCACAACACCCCCCACCCATAATACACCCAACACTGCACCCTACCCTTAAATCCCTCTTCCCTAGGGGAGCGGGCAGGGTGAGGGAGAAAACACCATTGTTAAGGAGGGCACCATGAACCGAACGCTAATCGCAATGATGACCATCGCCATGCTGGTTCTGCTGGCTGGCGGAGTTGTTTGGGCCGCCGACTCGCAGGCGCCGGCCCAACTGCCCGCCACACAGGCGCGCACCGTCATCGAGGATCAAGCCTCGGCGGCCGGCATACCGGGCCGGCTGTCCGACAACATCGCCCGCGGCACCGTGACCGCCGTCGAAGAGGACCAGGCACTGATCACCACGGACGACGGCGTGACCGTCACCCTGCTCATCACCGGCACCACCGTCCGGTGGCTGCCCGGCCAGCCGCCCACCCACACCATAGAGCTGGCTGTCGGCGACCCCGTCCTGGCCTTTGGCCGGCCGGCGACCCGCGACGACGGCGGCAAGGCGCTCACCGCCCTCATCATCGTCGTCGCCGAGGATGAGGACCTGCCCAAATACCTGATCCGAGGCAAGGTAGTCGTCGCCACCCAGCAGACAATCGTCGTGGACACCGGCCAGCGGGAGCGCGCCATCACCATTCTGCCCCGCACCCGTTTCTTGCCATCCGGTAACCCCGACCTCGGCGACACCGTCATCGCCTTGGGCCAACCGAACGAGCTGGGCCAGTGGGTCGGCGGTGCCGTAATAGTGCCAGGCGCAGCCAAAGAGGCCGCCCGCCGGCTCGTCGGCAAGGTAACCGCCATCGACCTGGACGCCGCCACGCTGACCGTCCAGGTGGGCCGGCGCGGCGAGGTCACCATCGTCACCGACAACGACACCAAATACCGCATCCGCGACATCCAGGAGCCGGCCTTGGCCGACATCAAGGTCGGTGACCGGATCTGGGCCGCCGGCCGCTTCGAGCAGGACAGCCAAGCCCGCTTCCTGGCCCGGCTGATCGGCGTCGTTGCCGCCAAAGAGTAAAACAGAGTGTAAAAAAGCCCCGGCTGCCAATTGGCAGTCGGGGCTTTTTTACCATCCCCTACTTGGCCATCGCCTTCAGGGCGTTGTACGCCTCGCGTGGATAGAATTGGGGATAGTTAGGCACCGCGATCGACCACCAATACTGCTCGTCGCTCTCCGTCCAGTCAATGTCCGGCATATAGATCAAGCTCATCACCCCGATCCACGGCTGCCAATTCGCCTTGGCATACTGATAGGCGCGCACGAAATAGTCGGACTGCTGCTCCTCCGTAACGGCGTGCCAGGCATAGGGCGAATCAGGGCGCTCGTCGATAGTCCAGCCGAACTCCAAAACCACCACCTTCTTCTTCTGATCGCCGTTGTCCACCATGATCTGGCGCAGATCCTCCACGTGGCGGAAGCAATAGATGCGGCATGCCGGTCCCGGGCAGTTCACATCACCCTTGTTATAGTAGTCGGCATTGGTCGACACCTCCGCCGGGTCCATCTCGGGCGCCGCCTTAAAGCCCGCGCCGTGCGCCCCTAGGAATCCAAAGTAAGGCTGGGCCCCGGCGGCATACATCTGCTTGATAAAAGCCGTGTCGGGCATCGCCACCTTGTCGTTCCGGGTAGTGGGCGCCATGCCGGCGGTGATGATATAGGCTGCCTCGTCGCCGCGCTTGATCGCCTCAAACCCGGTCTTGAGCAGCCGCGTATAGTCGGTTGGGCTGGGCGCCTGCCCCCCCCACTCTCGCGCTAGGTTTGGCTCGTTCCAGATCTGATACGCCGCGATCCTGCCCTTGTAGCGCGCTGCCACCGCGTAGGCAAAATCGGCAAAATCTTGATAATTTTTGGGCGGGCTCATGATCACCTTATTATCGTTCGGGTACGCCTGCCCGCTGGCCCACGTTGGCTCGCTATCCAGCCGGACGATCAGCCGCAGGCCCACACTCTCCGCCTGGGCCACGATCCGGTCGGTGATCGACCAGTCGAACCGGCCCTTGCCCAACCCCTCGATCTCGCGCCACGAAAAGTCCTGCTTGACCCAGCGAAACCCCGCGTCGCGGACCATCTCCAGGTCCCGTTGAGCCACCTCAGCCCGCCACCACAAAAACGCCTGCATGCCATAGTCCGGCGACTTCATCGTCGGCCGCTTGATCGGAGCATCAGTCGGCGGCACAGCCGTCGCGCTGGGCGGCGCAGCCGTCGTCGCGACCGGCGCGGCCGTCGGCACATCGGTGTCCACCGGCGGCGCCGCCGTGATCGCTTGGGTTGCCGTCGGCGCGGGCGTCCAGGTCGGCAGCTCCACCGTTGGAGTGCTCGTAGACGTCACTGCTGCCGTCAGCGGCGGAGTGCTGGTCAGGGTAGGTATCGATATGATGGGCGTGAAAACCGACACCGCAGCCGCCGGCGTAGCGGTGGCGCCTTCCTTGCGCGAGTTGATCACAGTATAGATCAAGAATGCCGCCACCACGATGGCAGCGATCGCGGTGATTACCCCCAGCACCACCAGCGTCCTCATAAGGTTTTTGTTCTCCGGCTCGCTCCCTGTCGTTCGAGAGCGTGACGATCTCTGTGTATTCACCTGTCAACCTCTATTGTAGAGTTGCCAGCTTAACTGACCGCCCGATTATAACGGAAAAGGCGGTGCGCGTCAAACGGGCAAGCCTGTTACCCAAGGGCGGTACCCATCGCCCACCATAGCCTGCAAGATCCTGGCGAGGGTGTTGCCTGACACCTTCCATCTCGTCTGCCACCCGCGCCACGACGCATACCGCCGGGCAGCGTAGATCGTGCCCTATTCGAGATCTTCTCAGGGCTGAGCCTTGATCACCAGAGGCAAGTAGACACGGAACACCGGCCGTGGCAACACCGTCAGCTCAAACGTCTCGTGCGCAGTGTCAGTGCCATCGTCCACAGTGATTGTGACCATGCACGTCCCGGTCATGTCAGCCGTAGGCGTCAGGGTCACAGTGCGTGCCATCCCTGCCCCGCCAAAGACGATGTGGCTAACGGGTAGCAATGCCGTATCGGAAGACTCGCCCCACAGCAACAGGTCATCGGCCGGCGTTTCCGGGTCATAAATGGCAAAGTCAATCGGCCCGGCGGCCCCATTTTCATAGATCGTCTGGTCGGGAATCTCCGAGATGGTGGGCGCTGTGTTGCCCGGCGTGACGGTCACCGATACTGTTGCGTTGTCGGTCAGTCCACCAGGGTCGCCGACAGTATAGTCAAAGGCATCGATCCCGGCAAAGCCGGGCGCCGGCGTGTAGGTGACGGTAACACCATCCGTCTCGACGGTTCCGTTGCTGGGGTCGCCCAGGGCCGCCACGTGCAGCAGATCATTGTTGGGATCGTGATCGTTGTCCAGCACCGGAATGACCACTGCCACCCCTCCTACCGTAGTGGCGACATCGTCCTCGGCAATTGGCGCCGCATTGAGCACGACCAAGCCCGCCTCGCCGGTGTTGTTGCCCAGATTGCCTTCAACCAGTGGTGAGCTGATGACCGCAGTGTTGGTAAAAGCAAACCCACCCGCTAGGCCCAGGCTGATCTGCCCGGTGATGGTGATGACACCGCCCTCGCCGCCGGCCAGCTCGCCCACCTGCCACACGTAACTGATGGTCCCTGTGGCAGTGATAGCCGCGCCGCTGTTCGACACTTGGACGTCGGTCAGGTAGATCGGCACCTCGTCGGTGATCACGGCGCCGGCGAGGGTGGCAGTCGGCACGTCAGCATAGGCAAATTCGATCACATACTGCACCGTCTCGCCCGGGGCGGCCTGCTCGGGGATCGCCGTCTTGATCAGCCACAGATCTGGCCCGCTGGGGGCCAGGTACTCGATAAAGCGCCCGCTGACACCCGAGATTTTGGCTTCGACCACGTTGCCGGCACGGTCGATCTCGTAAACGCCGGCGCCGGTGGTGGTCAGGATATTGCCATTCGGCAGCTCATAGACGCCCCGGTAGCCCCCAAGAGCGGCCGGGTTGTAGACGCCGACCAGCGCCCCGGCGGCGGTGAGCTCCACGATCCCCTCCTGGGTGCCGCCAAAGTCGGCGACGAGCACGTTGCCGTTGCCCGCCTCGGTCACCTGCTCTGGAAAGTTGTTGATAGCTGCCAGGTCAGCCAGGTAAGCGCCGGTCAGGTCGTAGCGATGGATAGCGTCACTGTCAATGCCGGCCACCAGCCAGTCGGCGCCGCGGGCATAGACGTCAAAGGGTGAGCCCAACCCGCCGCTGCCGTTGGCCACGAAATTGCCCAGATAGTTGCCGCTAGTGTCGAACTCGGCCACGGCATCGTCGTTGGCCCCGGCGCCCACCGTCACCAGCAGATTGCCGTTGGGCTGCAGGGCGATGCCCCGGATGTTGTCGAGGATGGCAGGGTTCGGGCCGCCCACAGGCGCAAAAGTGCCCAGAAAGTTGCCGTCCAGGTCATACTCCTGGACCACGTCCCTGATCTGATCGGATACCAGGATGCTGTCGCCGCCGGCGCTGAGGATAGCACAGACCGGGGTGCTGAGGTTCGTTGGGTCGGCGGGAATAAAGTCGGCGTCCACCAGATCGCCACTGGTGGGATCAAAGGCCATGACCCGTTTGTTGGTCGAGTCGGGGATCAACAGCAGTCCAGTCGATTGCAGCAGGACACTGGCTCGGGCTGCCGTTGCCGGATCGCGCCGGCCTTGTGGGGCGGCTTGGCGCTCGGGACAGAGGTATAGCCGGTAGCCCGTGTCGTAACGGCAGGCAGCAGAGACCGGCTGCTCCAAGGCGACCAGACCGGTCTCTTCCCCGATCCGGCGCAGGCGATCCCCTGCCGGTTCATCCACCGCCGAGGAGCTGGCAGCGACCAACAGGACGCCGCTCATGCTTAGCAACAGAACTGCCACCGCCAAAATTCCGAATAACCGCTTCATCTTTTCCTCTCCTTTCTGTGACTTGATTCTTCCTTGCTGTTCCACCGGTTCGATGTCGTGTTCGGTGCTTTGCATGTCACGCGGCCGCCAGGCGCACCACTAGGCCTTGATTATAGCACATTCGCCCGGCTCGGGCAAGCCAGCTCACACAAACCAGGCCGAAATCTGTCAATTGCCAATTTGACATCCATGACGCACCATGTTACAATCAACTCATGACGCACTGCGTCATAGATCGACACATCAATATAGGAGGTATCCCATGGCCAAAGAAAAAGCCGTGACCGAAAACCCAATCGAAGAGCGCAGCCCCATGTTCGACATTGCGCGCAAAGTCCTGCTGGCCGGCGTCGGCGCCGTCGCCCTGGCCCAGGACGAAAGCGAAGTCTTTGTCAAAAAGCTCGTCGAGCGCGGCGGAGTCGCCGAGCAGGACGGTAAAAAGCTGATGCGCGAAGTGCTCGAAAAGCGCAAGAAAGGGGCGCAAAGGGCCGAGGCAGAAGTCGACAAGCGATTCGAAGACCTGCTGGCCAAGCTGGACGTCCCGCGCAAGTCCGACATCGACGCCCTGAGTGCCAAGATCGCGGCCTTGAGCAAAAAGGTGGACGAGCTCAAGAAATCGGAGCCATAGCCGATCCATGGCGGTCGTCAAGCGCTATCCCAACCGCAAGCTGTACGACACCGAAGCTAAACAATACATCACGCTGGAAGGGATCGCCGACCTGATCCGCCGCGGGCAGGAGGTCCAGGTGGTGGACCACGCCACCGGCGAAGACCTGACCGCCATAGTTCTGACCCAGATCATTGCCGAGCAGGAGAAGAAACGCAACGGAGCTCTCCCGCAGGCGGTGTTGACCGGGCTGATCCGTTCCGGGGGTGAGACCCTGGCCACCCTGCAGCGCACCCTCGCCTCTTCGCTCGGCCTGCTGTACCAGGCCGACCAAGAGATCGAGGCGCGGATCCAGGCGCTCATCACCCGGGGTGAGCTGGCCGAGGAAGAAGGCCACCGCCTGCGTGAGAAACTGTTGGCCCCCGGCCGCTGGCTGTGGGCCACGCCCACACTCGGCGACCAGGGGCTGGAGGAAAGGCTCAGAGCGCGGGGCATCCCCACCCGCGACGACCTGCAACAGATCGTCGCCCAGTTGGAAGCCCTGTCTGACAAGCTCGACGCACTCGGCAAACCCTAGTTTCTAGAGTGCACACTGGTTATGCCGCCAACCATTCGAGCCTTACCGCTCGACGGCTACCTCAGTGCCAAATGCCCGCCGCTGACGGCTGCGTCTCGCGCGCAACGAGCACAATCGCGTCGTTCGGGCAGGCGGCTCGGCACACACCGCATCCAAAACACCGCCTCGGCTCGATATACACCTTGCCCAACGCAGAAGAGTAAAGCAGTGAGCCGAACTGGCATTGGCTCACGCACGACTTGCAGCCCGTGCACCGATCCCAGTCGACGGCCCCCACATACTCTGCCCTGAAAAAACTCTGCGCCCCCGGATTGGCTACATAACCGCCATACGCGCCGCAATCGCGATCGCAGTTACAGATACCGATCACATAGGGCGTCACCCCAGTCCAGATGCTGTGAAACAGCCCTTCCTCGTCATAGCCGCGGATGAGTCGCTGCGCCTCCTCACGGTCAAGCACCTCCAGCGACGACAAAGATTCAGGAAACCGGCCCAGCACACCCCACCGGTCAATGCCCAGGCCAAAGCAATACCTCTTGTCCGTCAGCCCCGTCGAGTGGAACCGGCAGCCGCAGGGCATGCGCGTGATCGAATCGACCATCCCCAAAACCTGCTCTACATCCTCTATGGGCAGAACCTGGCCATAATGCTCTATCTTGCCTTCTTCAGGACTCTGCGCGGCAAACGGAGCCGCCTCTGCGGCCGGCATGACTCCGGTGACCGCCGGCATGACAAAGCCCTGCCAGAAGCGGTTGGCCCACTCCAGGCGCGTCTCAGAGCCTGTGCTCTGCGCCTGCTTCGCCGAGAGCTGCTCGTGCAGCAGATCGTCGGCATAGTTCTTCATCTCCAGGTACCACTTCTTGCCCTCTCCGTGCTTGGTGCAAAACTCACACATCTGCCCCCTCCCCTCTCGCGCTACTACCTCAAGCCCTACTCGTCCAGGGCTCAATCCGCCGCCGATGCCTCGCCGCTTGCTGCCACCGGCCCAACCACTATACCACCGACCCCGTCGCCTGGCAAATCCCAGTCCCTATCCTCGGCCGTCGACGGCCAGACCGGCCGCCTGCCCTCGAAATTGGCTCATATACAGCCCGTAGTAGAACCCCTTCTGGGCCAACAGCCGGTTGTGATCGCCTCGCTCCACGATCCGCCCTCCATCGACCACCAGGATCTCATCTGCCTCGCGGATCGTGCTCAGCCGGTGGGCGATGACAAAGCTCGTCCTACCCTCCATCAGCCGCAGCAGGGCGCTCTGGATGTGGGCCTCCGTGCGGGTATCAACGCTGCTGGTCGCCTCGTCCAGGACCAGGATCCCCGGGTCGGCCAGGATCGTGCGGGCGATGGCCAGCAGTTGCCGCTGTCCCTGGCTCAGGTTGCTGCCCCGTTCGGCCACCAGGGCCTGGTATCCATGGGGCAGCCGCCGGATAAAGAAATCGGCATTGGCCAGCCTGGCCGCCCTTTCCACATCCTCGTCTGTAGCATCCAGGCGGCCGTACCGGATATTCTCCATCACCGTTCCCGAGAACAGAAAAGTATCCTGCAGCACAATCCCCAGTTGCCGCCGCAGGCTGTCCTTCTGCACAGTGCGGATCTCCTGCCCGTCGATCAGGATCCGGCCCTCGTCGATGTCGTAAAAGCGCGTCAGCAGATTGACAATCGTCGTCTTGCCGGCGCCGGTCGGCCCCACTAGGGCGATCGTCTGCCCCGGCTCGGCCCGCAGGCTCACATCCCTCAGCACCGGCACACCCTCGTCATAGCCGAAAGAAACGTCGTCAAACACCACCTCGCCGGCAATCGGGCGCAGGGCGGGCGCACCTGGCACATCGACCAATTCCGGCACCTCGTCGAGTAGCTCAAACACCCGCTCCGCCCCGGCGATGGCCGACTGGATCGAGTTGTACAGGTTGGCGATCTCATTCACCGGCCTCGACAGCCTCCGCGCATAGTCCACGAAACTGGCAATGACACCGACGGTAGCCAGTCCGGCAAAGGCCATCCAGCCGCCGGCGCCGGCGACGATCGCATAGCCGATGTTGTTCACCATGTTGGACAGCGGCCCCAGCACCATGGAAAAGGTCTGCGCCGTCGTAGAGGCCCGCCGCAGCTCGCGGTTGGCCGACTCGAACGCCTCGATGGCTGCGGCCTGCTGCCCATAAGCCTGGACCACCCGCGCGCCTGAGATATTCTCCTCGATCAAGCCGTTCAGATCCCCCAGCGCGCGCTGCTGCCGCCGGTAACCGCGCCGGGTCCGTTTGGCCACAAAGGTCGTCAGCGCCCCCATCAGCGGCATCGTCACCAGGCTGACCAGGGCCAGGCGCCAGTTGAGCCACAGCATGATCGAGGCCACGCTGATCAGCATCAAAAAGCTGGAAAAGAACTGGGTGACGCTCTCGGTCAGCACCGTGCTGATATTCTCCACGTCGTTGGTCAGCCGGCTCATCAGGTCGCCGTGAGACCGCCGGTCGAAAAACCTGAGCGACAGGGTCTGGAGCTTGGCAAACAGATCGTTGCGGATGTCGCGCACGGTGCGCTGGGCCACCGAGGCCACGACATAAACCTGCAGCCAGACCATGGCCGATGCCCCGGCATACACACCCGCCATCAACGCGACCTGGCGGGCAAGTCCCGGCAGGTCTCCCTTCAAAATATACTTGTCGATGGCCCTGCCCATCAAGTAGGGCCCCAGCGAGTCAAAGGCAGTTCCGGCCACCACCAGCATAAAGACGCATAAAAGCCCGAACCGCTGCTGGCGCAGATAACCCCACAACCGGCGCACAGTTCGCTGGGTATTCTTGGGCTTTTCCCCAGTGCCGATGGCTCTCGGCCCGCGCCCCAGGGGGATCTCTGCCCGGCTTTCGCGGTTGCGGCTATCCTGAGACATGGCTCACCGGACCGTTGCCCAACTGTGACTCGTAGATCTCGCGGTAGATGGGGCTGGAAGATAACAGCTCGCGATGCGTGCCCTCGGCCACGAGAACGCCTTCGTCGAGCACCAGGATCTTGTCGGCGGCCAGCACAGTGCTGATGCGCTGGGCCACAATAAAGCTAGTACAATCGGCCAGCAGCTCGGCCAGAGCATTCTGGATGCGCACCTCGGTTTCCACGTCCACCGAGCTGGTGCTGTCGTCCAGGATCAGCACCGCCGGCCGGGTGAGCAGCGCCCGGGCAATAGCGATCCGCTGCTTCTGCCCACCCGAGACGTTGACCCCCCGCTGGCCGAGGAGGGTATCGTACCCCTCCGGAAACTGGGTGATAAAGTCGTGCGCCTGGGCTGCCCGGGCCGCGGCCACTACCTCTTCGTCCGAGGCGTCAGGGCGGCCGTAGCGGATGTTATCGCGGATGGTGCCTGAGAAAAGGACCGACTCTTGCAAAGCGATGCCGACCTGCTTCCTCAGATCGATCCGGTCCAGGTCCCGCACATCCACCCCGTCGATCGTCACCCGCCCCGATGTCACGTCGTAAAAGCGAGGGATCAGGTGTACCAGGCTCGACTTGCCCGACCCGGTCGCCCCCAAAATAGCCACCGTCTGGCCGGGCTCCACGCTTAAGGTCACGTCGGACAGCACCGGCTCACTCGAGTTCCCGCCATAACCAAAGGTGACATGCTCAAACGCCACCCGGCCCTTGGGCGCAAGGAAAGAGACAGGGTCGGCGGGATCGGCAATCTCCGGCCGGCTGTCCAGCACCTCCTGGATCCGGTCGGCCGACGCAATCGCCCGGAACAGGCGGATCAACAGCATGCTCGCCATCATCAGCGAAAAGAGGGTCGACAGGAGATAGTTGACAAAGGCCATGATCTGTCCCACCTGCAGACCACCCTTGAGGACATGGTTCCCGCCAAACCAGATCACGCCCGCGATCCCCAGGTTAACCGTCAGCATCATAACCGGGTTCATCACCGCAACCAGCCGTATTCCGGCGATCGCCTGCTCCATGTACTGGTCGTTGCGGGCGCCAAACTGCTGCTGCTCGTAATCGGCCCGGACAAAGGCCTTGACCAGCCGCACTCCGGCCAAATTCTCCTGGATCACGATGTTCAGCCGATCCAGCCGCCGCTGTAGCTCGGCATACAGCGGCCGCGAGCGCCCCACCACCCACACCAGCAATGCGATCACAAAAGGGCTCAACACCAGCAGGATCAGGGCCAATCGAGGGCTGGTGATCACCGCCATGATCAGGCTGCCCACGAACAGCAGCGGCGAGCGCACCATGACCCGCAGCGCCATCACCACCACGTCCTGTACCTGGGCCACGTCGTTGGTCAAGCGGATTACCAGCGGCCCTGTTCCCAACCGGTCCAGGTTGCCAAAAGAGAGCGATTGTACCTTGCGAAACAGCGCGCTGCGGACATCGGCGCCAAAGCCTACCGACGCCCGCACGGCAAAGATCGTGCAGCCGATGCCGCCCACCGCCCCGACCAGGGCCAGCGCGATCATCAGCAGCCCGGTGTTGAGGATGACCGTGAGGTCCATCTGGGCGATCCCGACGTCAACGATCCGTTGCAGCAGGTAGGGCTGCGCCAGGTCCATGGCTACCTCGAGGACCATGAACAAAGGCGCGAGGACGGCCGCGGTCCGGTAGGGCCGCAGGTAACGCACCAGGTTCCAGCGTGAGTGGGTCTGTGTCAGTTCTGTTGCCATCTTGTCGAGCCGGAACCATAGCGGCGGTTGCCCAACACCGGGCACCCTTCCAAGCAAATCCGGCAGCCGTTTAGTCCAAGCTGCCGGATCATAAGCCGGGAGCGCTTCTTTGTCAAACCCGCCGTCCTTCATATCCCCAGGCCGCCCCTCCTCTTGGGTAAGACGCGCCTGCCGATTGCCCGGCTTATTTCTTGATCGCCAACCTTAACGCGGTGGAGATGGCAACGCCCCCCTTCTCCATCTCCGATGGGATGACGCCGCCTTGCGCGGCTCACGACTCCCCAGTCCGGGAGCGGCGCCGGAGCAACAACCCTGGCACCCGCCAGCCCCCCTCGCCGGCCACTCGGATATCGCGCCGCTGAAAGCGCCACCAGGCTAGCAGCGCCAGCACAGCGCTCGCTGCCAGCAGCCCGAGGAACGGCGCCCAGTCCAGCCCGTTGATTGCGTCGCCGCTCTGGTAATAGTCGTAGGGCAGGAACCGCGACACCGCTGCCAGCCGCTCGTTCAGCCCGGCCATCGACGACAGAAAGTAGCTGGCCACCAGCACCGCCCCGGCCCCCGCCGCCGCCAGCCGGCGGGCGGGCAGCAGCATACTCATCAGCAGCGCCAGCGCGCCGTATATCAGAGTCTGGGCCAGCAGCGGCAGAAACGGCAGCGCCATCTGCCCCCAGGTGACCTCCAGGCCCGATCCGCCGAGCAGCACCGAAAAGCCCAGCCACCCCACGATCATGATCCCCAGGCTGGCCGCTGTAAAGGCCAGCACCCGCCCCCAGAACAGCCCGGCCCGGCCCACCGGATGGGCGGCGATCAGGTCCAGTCGGCCGCTCTCCTCGTCGCTTGCCAGCAGCCCGCTGCCGGCAAGCACCGCAAAGATGCCGGCGATCACCGGCAGCATCGAAAAACCATACATCCCCAGGTAGCCTTCGGTGGTGGCCAGGCTCGCCGCATCCCCGCCAAAAAAAGACAGGAACTCGGGCGGGTAGTTCTCGATCATCTGCATGAAATCGGACTGTTGGCCCATGAACACGTCGTAGAACGGCACCAGGATCAGCCCCAGGGCGGCGATGCCCAGCCCCCAGCCCAGGATCTGTCCTCGCAGCGAGGACAGCGTGTAACGAAATGTGGTAAGCATGTCAATCTCCTTTCTGTCGCCTCAGGCCTTGTAGTAAGCCAGGAACACCTCTTCCAGTGACGGCCGGCTCGTCTCCAGATCGCGGACCGGAAAGGCGCCCAGCGCCTTGATCAGCCGGTCCATGTCGCCCTCGACCTGCAGGGTGACGCCCATGCCGTCGTCCTGCCCGAGCAGGCTCACCCCCGGCAGCGCCGCCAGCGCCCTGCTGTCCACCGGCTCCTTAAACCAGACCGTCGTCCGACGCAGGGCGCGGCTGATAAGCGCGCTCGTCTCGGCCACCTCGACGATCTCCCCCTGGCGGATCATCGCCACCCGGTCGGCCACCGCCTGTACCTCGCTCATGATGTGCGAGCTGAAAAAGACAGTCGCCCCCCCGTCGCGCGCCTCGCAGATCAGCTTCAGCACCTCCTGCTGCATCAGCGGGTCGAGGCCGCTCGTCGGCTCGTCCAGCATCAGCAGCTCCGGGCGGTGCATCAGCGCCTGCATCACCCCCACCTTCTGCTTGTTCCCCTTCGACAGGTTCTTGATCGGCCGCCCCAGCTCCAGCTCCAACCGCTGGGCCAGCCGCCGCACATGCTCCCAGTCGGCCGCCCCGCCGCGCATGTCGCTGAAAAAGCGGATCTGCCGCTCGGCGGTCAGGTTGTCATTCAGCCGCAGCTCTCCCGGCAGATAGCCGCTGCGCGCCTGGACCGCCACTGGGTCGGCCTGCGGATCGATGCCCAACACCCGGGCCGTCCCCCCGTCGGGCCGGATCAGGTCCAGCAGACAGCGGATCGTCGTCGTCTTGCCCGCCCCGTTGGGGCCCAGGAAGCCAAAGATCTCCCCGCGCCGCACCTCCAGATCCACCCCGCGCAGCGCCTCGACCCTGCCGTAGGACTTGCGCAGCCCCTGTGTCATCACAACCACTTGCTCTGTTTCTCCCATCGTGGATCCCTCCATCCTCCTTGCCTCATTTCCGCTCGACCCGCAGCAGCGGCAGCCCCAGCGTGTACAGCTTTTGCAGCAGCCCGAGCAGCGCTGCCTGGTCGGCCACCTCCCCGGTCAGGGTGGTGACCGTGCCCTGCGCCTCACCCCGGATGCCGACCCTCATGTCGTCGAACCAGTGCGCCCAGCGCTCCCCGATCCGGCCCTGCACCTCTATCTCGTAGGTCCGCCCCTCTGTCACGATCGATCCCCCTGCCTTCTTTATCTCTGCCGTAAGGATAGCACAAAACCGGTATGAGGCGCATCATCCCCCCGGGATGATCTGGGGGATGATTTATGCAAGGGGGCTGCGGATGAATCCGCAGCCCCCTTGGTGTCCTTCGTGTCCCTTGCGGTTAAATCAATATGCCCAAATCCCGGGCGCGGGCGACGGCTTCCTCTCGGCTGCCAATCCCAAGCTTGCCATAGATGTTGCGGGTGTGCGACTTGACCGTGGGCAGCGAGATGAACAGCCGCGCCCCGATCTCCCGGTTGGACAGCTCCTCGGCCAGCAGCCGCAGCACCTCCAGCTCGCGGTCGGTCAGCGGCTCGACCAGGGGCTGCGGCGGCCCGGCGGCGGTCCGGCGGGACGGCTCAAAGGCGGCCAGCAGGCGGCTGACATACCGGGGAGCGATCCCCGCCGCGACCGCCCGCTTGAGCAGCGCCCGCATCGGCTCTCCCCCATCGAGAAAGGGCCGCACATAGCCCTCCGGCTCGGCCAGGGCCAGCGCCTGCGCCAGCGCCTCCAGCGCCTCGCCGGCGTCCGGCAGGGCCGGCGCCCGCAGCGCCTGCATCTCGATCACCGCGCCCATCCGCCCCGCCTCGGCGGCCGGCCCCAGCCGGGCGTCGAGCAGGGCCAGCGCTTCGGCGGTCCGCCCCTCGGCCAGCAGCACCCGGGCCAGGGTCAGCTCCTCAAACTCGCACAGATACTCGGTCTCGCCAACCTGTCGATATGCATCGGCCCAACGGGCGGCCAGGTCGATCTGCCCCTGGGCCAGCCAAACGCGGGCCTGGTAGGCCGACGTCAGGCCGATCAGACGGGGGATATTCTCCCGGCGGGCGATCTCCACCGCCTGTTGAGCCGCCTCCAACGCCCCAGCCCGGTCCCCCAGGGCCTGCCTGACCAGGGCCAGCACGGCGTGCCCGCTGCCAAAGCTCTCACTGATGCCTCCCCGGCTGAGCAGATCCAGCCCCTCCACGAGGTTGCGCTCCGCGCCGGGCAGGTCGTTCCACTCGAACAGGATCTTGCCCATCTCTAGCCTGGCAAACCCGGCCACAGACATCGGCACTCCATCGACAACCGCCAGGTCGCCGGCCCGTTCGACAGTCCCGGCGGCCTTCCGGAGCTGACCTTGCGCGATCTCAGTCTCGGCCAGGTTGCAGAGCAGGGGTGCGGCCGCAAAGCGCAATCCCGCCGCAAGGGCGATCTCGACGGCCTGGGAGAAGGCGCGATGCGCCTCCGAGACCTCACCGGCGCGCGAGTGAGCCATCCCCAGGATGGCAGGCGCGCGAAGGCGGGCGATCGGGTCGTCTTGTGGCACGTAGGCCAGCATCTGGCGCACCAGATCTTTGGCCTGTTGCACATTGCCCAGCATGGCTGCATAAGACGCCCAGTCGGCCACAACCAGGCCCTCGATCCGCCCCGCATCGGGGGCCGTTGGGTGATCCCGGAGCCAGGCCTCGAGCGCCTGCAGGGTCCGGCTGGCCAGCTCTGGCTGCCCCGACACGTACAACAGCCGTGAGCTGAACAGCCGGAGCCAGGGCCTGGACTGCACCGCCTCGCCGGGCAGCGCCGCCAGCCACCTCTGGATCATGGTCGTGTCGGCCCGCGACCAGGTGGCGATCCGCAGGATGGCCCGCTCGATCACCTCCGCCGCCAGGCCATCATCCCCCGTCGCCAGGGCGTGCTGCACCGCTTCAGAGCTGAGTCCGGCCCGCTCGTGCCAAGCCGCCGCCCGGCGATGCAGCTCGGAAACCAGATCGGACCGCGTTTCCTGCAGCCGCGCCCGCAGCAGCTCGGCAAAGAGGTGGTGATAGCGGTACCACTCGCGCTCGTCGTCCAGCGGCGTCACGAACAGGTTCGCCGCATCGAACTGCTCCAGCACCTGTCTGCCCGGTGCCAGGCCGGCATCGTCCAGGACCGCATCGCACAGCGACCCGCACAGACGGTCCAGGATCGCCGTCTGCAGCAGGAAGGTCTGGACCGGTTGGGGCTGGCGCTGCAGCACTTCGTCGGTCAAATAGTCGAGGATGAAATGATAGCGGCCCGAAAAGCCGGCGATGAACCGGCTGATGGCCGCCGGATCGCGCCCCTGCATCGACAGCGCGGCCAGTTGCAGCCCCGTGATCCAGCCCTCGGTGTGCTCTTCGAGCGCCGCGACCTCGGCCGGCGCCAGATTCAAGCCCATCGATCGATTCAGGAACGCGGCCGCCTCCTCAGGCGTGAAGCGCAGGTCGCTCTGCCGCAGCTCGGCCATCTGGCCTCGACCTCGCAGCCGCGACAGGGGCAGAGGGGGGTCGTGGCGGGTGGTGATCACCACGTGCATATTGGGTGGCTGCCGGTCCACCAAGAATCCGACCGCCTCGTGGACGGCCAGCTCTGTGATTGCGTGATAGTCGTCGAGGACCAGGATCACCGCCAAGGCCAGGCCCGCGACATCGTTGATCAGCGACGTGACCAGCGGCTCGGCCGGCAGCGACGGCGCGCGCTCAAGCAGCCGCAGCGCCTCCTGCCCGATCTGCCGGTCCACTGTCCGCAGCGCGGCCACCAGGTAGGCAAAAAAACGGGGCAGGTTGTTGTCCTCTCCATCCAGCGACAGCCAGGCCACCCGGAAATCGGAATCTAGGACAGACAGCCAAGCCGCCGCCAGGCTCGTCTTGCCCGAGCCGGCCGGCGCCGAGACCAGGGTCAGCTTGCGCCCGCCCAGCCCGGCGCTCAGCCGCTCCACAAGGCGCGGGCGCAGCACCCACTCCGGCCTCACCTGAGGCATATACAATTTCGTGGTCAATAGGGTATAGGCCACCCGCTTGCCCCCGGTCGCGCGATTGGGGCCTCAGCCCCTCCACCATCCCATTATATCACAGCGCGCCGCCCTCCACAAGCCGGCCACCCTCCCCCAGGGGCGCCCGTCACCCTCCCCGCTTAGCGCGGACTATACCTACCCCACTGCAACTCGTTGTTAAGCATGTAAACGACGCGAAATGGCTTTTAACTTACCACACCGCCGGCAGCAGACGATAGCGCACCTGCCAAGCATACTCCCTGTAGCCGCCGAGCCCCTTCTGGAGCGCCCTGTCTTCAAGCGCCGTGCGGACAAGCACCGCGCCGGCCGTGAGCGCCGCCGGGATGAGCGCCCACACCGAGCCGAGGATCAACGGCGTCGCCAGATCAAACAGGATTGCGCCCAGATAGCCGGGATGGCGAACATAGCGGTAAGGCCCGCCGGCGCAAACCGTATGGCCTTTATCCTGGGCGATGCGCAGAACGCCATAGAAAAACCTGTTTGCAGCCATCGCCCAGGCCGTCAGCACAGACCCCAACACGGAAAGCACAATCCCGGCGACCTGGAGCGCCATGGGCATCTGTGGCAGCCACCCAAAGCGGACATCCAGTCCGGCCACGATGCACACGCCGATTGGCCCGAACAGGGCCATGATCCCGGCAAGCACCCTGTCCAGATCCCTTTTGCCCCTGCTCTTACTGCGCTCTCCCATCAGTTCTGGATTCCTCGCCATTAGGATGAGGGCGATGCTAATTTGGCTGGCCGAGACGATGGCGATAAAGGCCCATCCCATCGCCCAATTGGCGCTTCCTGCCGAGAGGAACAGGCTCGCGGCGAATATCAGAATGAGAATACCGATTTGCAGCAAGTATCTTGGGATAGCTCGATTGGCACCAGACATTTGATTCCTCCGTGTGAGTGTCATACTTGTATAGTATAGCCCACTACGCGGCCTTGCTGGCCGTCTCCTGCGCAGCCACCGGCTCTTCTCGCAGGATCTCTTTGCGCAGCGGGATCTCTTTCAGCAGCACCGCCGTCACCAGCCCCGCCACAGCAAGGAACACCCCGACCATCCACACCGAGGTGATCGACTCGGCCAGTAGCCCCCGCACCTGGCCGAGCGCCTGCTCAAACGCCGCTAGCAGGCTCGCCGGCAGCGCCGCCGTCACCTGACCGACCGCCTCCGGGCTGGAGATCGCCTGCGGGTTCTGCAAAAAGGCCGTCACCTGCTCCGGCAGCCCGCCAAAGCTCGCCCCGGCCAGCCGGTTCTGGAGCGACGTGGTCATCGCCGTCCCCAGCACCGCCGAAAAGAGGGTGCTGCCCAGCAGCCGGAAGAACTGGATCAGCGACGTCACCGATCCCACTTGGCTCTGCGGCACCGCGTTCTGCGCCGCCAGGCTGAACACCGGCACCGCCAGGCCCATGCCCGCCCCCACCACCACCATGTACAGCAGCATGGTGGGCCGGCCGGTGGCCATGCCCGCCCCCGACAGCAGCAACATCCCGGCCCCCATCACCAGGAAGCCGAGTAGGGCAAAGGCCTTGTACCTTTGCGTCTTGGACATGATACCGCCGCCCACCGCCGCCGTCACCAGGAAACCGAGCATCAGCGGGGTGATGATCGTCCCCGACCTGGTGGCGGTGGCCCCCAGCACCCCCTGCATGAACAGGGGGATGAACACCACCGTCCCGATCGAGATGCCGGTCGACAGCACCATGCCGGCTGAGCACGTCACCAGGATCGAGTTCTTGAAGTAGGCCATCGGCACGATCGGCTCGGCCGCCCTCAGCTCAACCAGTACGAACAGCACCGCCATCAGCGCCGCGCCGGCCAGCAGCCCGACGATCTGGACCGACCCCCACTCGTACTCGCCGCCGCCCCAGGTGAGCGCCAGCAGCAGCGGCACCACCGCCGCCACAAACACCCCGATCCCCAGGAAATCGATCTTGCGCGCGGCCCGCTCCTTGACCCGCGGCAGGGTCAGCAGGATGATCAGCAGCGTCACCAGGCCGACCGGAATATTGACGTAAAAGACCCACCGCCAGGTCAGGTGGTCGGTGATGGCCCCCCCGATCAGCGGGCCGACGATGCTGGCCAGGGCGGCCACCGACGAGCCCAGCCCGATATACTTGGCCCGCTCGGCCGGCGCAAAGGTGGCCCCGATGATCGCCAGCGAGTTGGCCGTCATGATGCCCGCACCCAGCCCCTGCACCCCGCGAAAGATGATCAGCTGGATCATGTTCTGCGCCGCGCCGCACAGCGCCGAGCCGGCCAGGAAGAGGAGCATGCCCGCCGCGTACACCGGCTTGAACCCCAGCATGTCGGCCAGCCGCCCGAACACGGGGGTGGTAGCGGCCATGCACAGGATATAGGCCGTGAACGGCCAGGCATAGTACTCCATGCCCTTCAGATCGCCGATGATCTGCGGCAGCGCCGGCGAAACGATAAAGGTGTCGAGGGCGGCCACAAACATCCCCAGCAGCACCCCGACCAGGATCCACATCTTGCCTCTTTGCCCCAGGCGATTCGCGTCCATCTTCTTTTCCTTTCCCCTCCCTAGTTTGGATCAGCCCGCCCAGCCGGGCCCCCCGCCAGCCGCTCCACCGAGAGCACCACCAGGTTCAGGTCCCACAGCCTGGAGAGTAACCCCCGCAGGGCAGCCTGGTCAGGCACAACGCCCTCCAGCACCGTAACCGCACGACCCTGGCAGATTTCAGCCGTGACGCTCATGCCGCCAAGCCAGTCGGACCAGCCCGGGTCCAGCTCTGACTGGACCCTGATACGGAAATGGGCTCCACCCCGCTGCTTGCCGTCCATCACTGCTCCACTCTGCTCCGCTTGTACTCTCCGGCTACCGCAGACCCGGCTCAGCCGGCTACGACCAAGCATAAACTACAGAGGGGTGATCTGTCATCCCCCGCTCGGGTGGTTCCCCAGGGTGATCTATCCCCTCAACCTCAACCCCTGCTGCCCTTCGGGCCGCACTGAACAGCGGTCTCCCCAAGGGAGAAGGCAGAAAAAACCCTCCCCTTCTGGGGAACAAAAAAACCCTCTCCCCCTGGGAGAGGGCTAGGGTGAGGGTCCCCTTCCCTCTCCCCCTGGGAGAGGGCCAGGGTGAGGGTCCCCAATCACCTTACGTGTGAAACCACCACGGCGTCAATCCCGCTCCAGTCCACGCCCAACTCGGCTGCCAGCGCGCTCTCCAGCGCGTCGTGGGGCAGCCGCCGCGCCAGGTGCCTTTTCAGCAGATCCGGCCGGGCCTCGTCCAGATAGCGGGTGACCCAGTAGCCCCGCACGGCGAGGTAGATCAGCGCTTCCTGGTCCAGCGGCGCGCGTCCCTGCCCCGCCCCCGGCCGGGCCAGGGCCCCGAGCGTCTCGGCCTTGACCGTCGGCCTGCCGGCCAGCCGGTCGACCGTCACCATGGCCAGCCCCTCGTGCAGCCAGGTTGGCAGCCCCAGGTGCGCGGTAAAGGCGTGAACCAGCTCATGGCAGGTGTTGTGCTCGACCCACTCTTCCACCTGCCGCGGGCCAAAGACGCGCTCCCGGAAGCGGTTATCGACCGCTTGCAGCAGGCGGGGAGGCTTGACCCCGACGGTTCGCCTCTGGCCGTAGCATTGGGTCCAGCCGCCGGCCATGTTCCACAGCCTGTTGAGGCGCGCGTAGCGCAGGGGCAGGGTCACAGCCAGCCAGATCCGCCACGGCCAGGGGGCCGAGTGAAATAGAAAGGATCGCCACGAAGTCATGATATAGACGCGGCAATTGGCCGGTGTTTCCAGCCCCCACAGCCCGTGAATCAGCTCCACGCTCCGCTCGCAGGCGCCTCCGACGAGATCGGCCGCCTCCCGCTCCTCGGCGTCGAAAAAGAGCGTCAGCCCCTTGATCGACCTGGTTTCCATGCCAGACCTCCCCTCGTGGGCCGGGATCTGCTAGAGCAGCCCCAGCTCCTCGGCGCGGCGGGCCGCATCCCACCGCTTGTGCGCGCCCAGCTTGCCAAAGATACTCTTGCAGTGTGAGCGCACCGTATTCTCGGTGATCACCAGCTCGCCGGCAATCTCGCGGTTCGACAGTCCGGCTGCCAGCAGGCGCAGCACCTCCACCTCGCGCTCGGACAACGGCTCCAGCAGATCGCCGCGCTTGGGCCGCGGCGCGCCCATCACGGCCAGCAGCCGCCCCGCGTAGGCGGGGCAGATCCCCTGCCCGGCGGCCAGCCCCAGCAGCCGGGCCATCGGCGCCCCCTCGTCGGCAAAGGTGCGGACATACCCCTCCGGCTCGGCCAGGCTCAGCGCCCGCGCCAGCGCCGCCAGCGCCGCCGCCGTCTGGTCCGCCGCTTGCAGCGCCAGCGCCTCCAGGGCCAGCACCTCGATGGCAGTGCCGGTGCGCCCCTGCTGCTCGACCGTCGCCAGGAGCGGCCGGAGCACAGCCAGGGCCTGCTCTACCCGGCCCAAGGCCAGATAGACCCGGGCCAGGGAGGTGTATTCGACCTCACGCACGTAATAGGGGAGAGAGGACCGGGCCAGGCCGGCGGCCAGATCGCCCGCCCGGAGCCCGGCATCCAGCCCGCACTCCTGCGCCCAGGCCGCCGCGGCCTCTAGGTCGCCACCGGCCAGGAACAGGCGCGTCCGGTAGGCGTACACCAGGGCGTCGTCCAGGTCGGTGATGTCGTACCTTTTCGCCAGGCGCAGCGCCTCGTCGATGGCGGCCATGCCGTCGTCGACGCGGCCCTGCGCCTGCCGGACCCGGGCCAGCATCAGGTTGGCCCCCAGCCCGAACAGCTCCAGCACCTCCCGCGCCTGGGCGATCGCCTTGTCGCACAGGCCCGCCGCCTCGTCCAGTTCGTTGCACTCGCGCAGCAGATCGGCGTGCACCACCAGCAGCTTGATCGCCGCCGGCTGGAGCATCCCCGGCGCCTGGGGCATAAAGGGCTCGGCGGCGGCGATCACCTCGCGCGCCTGCCGCAGCCGCCCGCGGGCCATCAGCGCCACGGCCCACAGCCGCGTCTCGGCCAGCAGCCCGGTGATGTCCCCTTCCTGGCGCGAGATGCGGGCATCCTCTTCGAACAGCGGCTGCGCCCCCACCGCGTCGCCGCGATAGAGCAGGGCGACCCCCAAGCTGCGGACCACCAACCGGCGGAAATAGAGGTCCTCCTCGGGCAGGAGTCGGCGGGCGAGCTGCGCCTGTTCGATGGCTTCAGGCACGTCGCCGCGCACCACCCCCAGCACCGCCCGCAGCGCGGCCAGCGCCCCCTCGTAGGGCTCCCCGCCCGCCGGGTGCGGGCCCCCCTCGGCGTCGCGCAGGCGCGATTCCACCTCTGCCAGCGGCCGGCCGGCAATCAGCAGCCCCCAGATGCGGTACAGGCCCAGCCGGGGCCGGGCGCGGATCGCCTGCTCGGGCAGCGCATCGATCCAGCCTATGCAGGCGGCAAACTCGCCCCGCATCATCGCCGGCTCGGCCGTCCCTTCGACCAGGCGCGCCGCCCGCTCCCAGTCCTGCCCCTGCATCGCGTGGCGGATCGCCTCGGCCGGCAGCCCCTGCTCCTCGTACCACAGGCTGGCCCGCTCGTTCAGGCCGGCCAGCCGCTCCCCCTCGCGCGCCTCCAGGCGGCGGCGCAGCAGGTCGCGAAACAGCCAGTGGGCGCGGTACCACTCCCGCCGGTTGTCCAGGGGCATCACGAACAAATTGTCCCGCTCGAGCTGCTCCAGCAGCGCCGTCGAGCTCTCCGCCTCCAGCACCGCGTCGCACAGCGGGCCGCTCATCCGCTCCAGGATGGAGGTGCGCAGCAAAAAGCTCTGCACCCGCTCGCTCTGGCGTTGGAGCACCTCCTCCACCAAATAGTCCAGGATGTAGCGGTCGCTCCCGGCAAAGGCGCGCACGAACGCCGCCGTATCCCGGCATCCCTGCAGCGACAGCCCGGCCATCTGCAGCCCGGCGATCCACCCTTCGGTGCGGGCCGCCAGCGCCTCCACCTCGCCGGCCGGCAGGTCGAGGGCCATTACCTGGCGCAGGAACTGCCCCGCCTCCTCAGCCGAGAAGCAGAGATCGCCCTGGCGTAGCTCGAGCATCTGCCCGCGGCCGCGCAGGCGCGCGATCGGCAGCGGCGGGTCGGTGCGAGTCGAAATGACTAGGTGCATTTGCGGCGGCTGGTGATCGAGCAGGAAGGCGAGCGCCTCGTGGATAGGCTTGCTCTCGACCAGGTGATAGTCATCGAGGACCAGGACAAAGGGGGCGGGCACGGCGACCAGCTCGTTGATCAAGCCCACCAGGAGCGGCGCAACCGGCGGCGGCTGCGGTGCGTCGAGTGCGCTCAACACCCCCTGCCCAATGCCCGCTTTGACGCCCTGCAAAGCGGCGATCAGATAGGCCAGAAAGCGGGCCGGATCGTTGTCCGATTCATCCAGCGACAACCAGGCAACCGGCCGGCCGCAGATGGCGGCGCACTCGCTCAGCAGCGTGGTCTTGCCAAAGCCAGCCGGCGCGCAGACTAGGGTGAGCTTGCGGTCCATCGCCCCGCTCACCCGCTCGAGCAGCCGCGGCCGCGATACCAGCCTGGGCCGGATCGGCGGGACGTGGAGCTTGGTCGTGAGCAGTGGCATCCTCATTCCCCTCATTGCGGTTGGATTATAGCACACCCTGGGACCACGGTCAATGGGCCAGGCCTCAAGTTTCTTGGAGAACGCTTATCTGGACGCCGAAACGCGAACAGACCCGTCTGGCGTGACCACCGCCACTGCCCCGCCATCCTCGGCGCGCCATACCGTCGTGCCGTCAAGCCACTGCGTGACGAACGACCATGCGCTCATAAACCTATCTTCATCGTAGGCGATCCTGGATGCCGCATCGATGATCGCCTGATACGGAGGTCCGTAGGGCAGATTCAGGCTATAGCAAATCGCCCCGGCGCTCTTGCCGACGAGCGCTTCCAGATCCTCTGCCAGTTCTCCCGTTTCTGTGCCCACGACAGGAAGGACAAGCCTGCTGCGGCAGTCGTAGCACACCCACAGGCCATCCTCGTCCATCTCCAGTGCCGGCGCCCCATCCGGAATCTGTCCCGGCAGTTCGTCTTTAGACCGGCCACAGAAATCGCAGCACCGTCGTTCTGTCAAGTACACCTCTCCGGGGTTCGGGCTGGCAGGTCGGCTCTGGTGGATGCGTGGCCGGTATCATCAGTGCCGGCCGTAGAGCAGCCTGACCACACGCAGGGCATCCAACGTCAGCCACTTGTTCGGCTGGCCCGGCCGGCCCAAGTCGATCGGCAGGTTGGGCCAGATGTCATCCAGAGGCCAGGTCCCATCAGGCAGTTGCCTGCTCAGCAGGTACTCGGCCGCGCCGGAGACCTTGGGCTCTTCAAGTGTGCAGCCGAGTCGCGCCAGGGCATCGAGCGCGCTGACGACACTGAAACCTAGGTACGGATACTTTAGGCGCTCCCACGTCCCCCACGCATCGCCCACGTGATAGCGGCTCATGCGTGGCTCCATCAACAGACCGCAGACAGCAGCCGCCGCCTGGGCAATTCCCGGCTGAGCGGCAGTCTGGGGGTCCAGGGCCGCGAGGCGCAGGGTATCAAGCGTAGCCCGCAGGCAGCCGCGTCCCTCGGCGCCGCGGCAACACCACATCCCGTCGTATCGCTGGCTTGGCAGGAGCCAGTCGATGGCCCTCCGCACGCGTGGGTCTTGGCCATAGCCAAACTGGACCAAAAAGCGCACGATGCGCGCGTGAGTGCAAGGTTCTGTGTTGCTCTGCCACACCACCCCCTGGCCTGGGACTCGTCGGCGGCGATAGAATGCGCCGTCCTCCCGTTGGTGCGTGAACATCCAGTCACACGCCCGCGGTACATGCTCCTCCTCAGCCGTGAGCCCCAAGTCGCCCAGGATGCTCAGCACCCAGAAGGTGCCACGCCCGGCCCTGGGCAGGTAGTAATCGCCCTTGCCCCAATCCCCATCAGGCCCCTGGGTTGCCAGCAATTCTGCCACAGGTGGATAGTTGGGAATCGCCGACTGCGCCGCACGTACCTCCGGATCGTTGGGAGGGCGGTTGGCGATGTCGACCAGAGTCCGGTAGCGAACGGGAGGACATTCTGCTTCCAACAGCCACTCCGTTGGCTCGCTCTTGAGCTTGAATTTCCAGTCTCTCATCTACAACCCTTTGTTACAAACAGCAGCCACCGCTCCATTTGTGCATGCAACCTCCGCCCTGTCCACGCTACTGTCGCGCCAACCACCTGCCTCATCCTGCGAGCAACAGCCAGTATAGAACATCATGTCCAGATCGCAAACTCCGCGATGTCCCCAAGCCGGATTCCGCATCGGTCAGAGCCGGAAGCTATGGACCGAAAACAGTCCGGCGCTGCTGTGGATAACAGACCATTTGGCTCATCCCACCCCCTTGCGCAGCGCAACGCCCATCGACCCCAACAGCAGGATCGTAGTTGCCACCGTGACGAGCCACAGCCCTCGGTCCATGCGGAACATCGGCAGGCCCATCAGCAGGATCGCCCCAAAGAAAAGCAGCAGATAGGGCACAAGGATGCCATGCCGCGCCGGCGATCGGAACTCGACCGGCCGGACATACTCCACGGCGACCATGAGCGCCACAAAGGCGATATAAACCGCCGGACCAACCCAGTGCAGCCAGCCCGCGCCCGCCCGCACGAAAGCGACCAGGGCCAGGGCCGCCGGGAGGGCAAGCGCGGCGATTCCATAACCCAGCAGGTGATTGATCGCCTTGCTGCCCGTGCGCACCCGCGACAGGAACCCCGCTGCCTGCAGCAGGTTGACGGCGTTCACCACCCCCCAAACAGCCAGCGCCGCCCACCACGGCTCGACCCGTGCGCCAATCTCCATATTGCCCCTCACTTCCTCCCCACAAATAGGGCGCATCCAAAATACTCTGCCAGATCTTTTGGCGCTACCCCCTGCTGTTCCACCCTTTCGGCAGCCCTCCTCTGCGCTGAGCAGATTGTGCCGGCGTAATCCATGACCAATGTTGCAGACCCCTCTACATCTGTGAGAACAGCCCCACAAAGATCGGAATGTCCATCGCCGCGTGGAACAGGATAGAGCCCCACACACTCTTTGTCTTCTGCATCAACCAGCACCACGCCAGCGACAGCGGCAGGAGCTGCAAGGCAAGGAACACAAACTGGTCCAGGCTGTAATCGGTAAAAGCGTGCATCACCACGAAAGGGATCGTCGTCACCACATTCGTGGCCAGCCTGCCCAGGAACGGCTCCATCCTGCCGATGAACAAGCCCCGGAAAACCAGCTCTTCATTCGATGCATTGGCCAGCACGCAGATCAACACCCACGGTGTCCAGGACAAGAGGCGCGCCCAGCTCAGGTTCACCCCTTTGAAAAACATCTCTGCGACGGGGATGGCTGCGGCGCTCATCACCGCAAAAGCGGCCAGCCCCACCCCCAGCCCCAGCCGCAGGTTTCCTCGCCGGATGTACAGCGACCCCAAGCTTTGACCGGCCAGCCGGTTCAGTGCCAGGATGACGGCAATGCCCAGCAGCGAGCTTTCCAGCTTCTCGATCGCCAGCCCTGCCGGTGAATCGCCCTCCACGCCCAGCGCCGGAAGGATCCACCGGCTGAGGCTCACATAGCGGTCGATGCTGATCGCGGTCAGCGCCGTGAAAAAGGCAAACAGCACCAGCCAGTACTGGCCGAACCGCTCGCTGCGGCGGGCAGCCAGCGCTGCGATCAGCAGCGCCAAGCCGGCAATTACCCTTCCGATTATGTCCACCTTCCGCTCAAAGATCGGAAAGAAATGGCTAAAGACGACAAACACCACCAACCCACAGCCGAGGAACAGCAGAAACGAGCCACTTCGATGTCTGTTGTTCATGATCTCTCCTTGAAATCTGCCACGACTTGATGCGGCCACAGCACAGCAATCATCAACGCCGGCGTCAACTACTCGTCGTGATTTCTCCCGTCCCACAAGTTGGGCCTAGTGTATCTCCCAACTGGGTGACCCGTCATCCCCTAATTGGGTGATCAGGTAGATGATTCGAAGCAGAAACTCGGTTTCTTGGAGAAACCGAGTTTCTATGGTACCATGTATCAAATACCGATCAGAGGTGAAACTGCAATGAGGCACGAAGAGGGCTTTTTCCAGGGCGTTCGAGGTCTCCGCATCTACCGCCAGTGCTGGCTTCCTGACGGCGAGCCCAGGGCAGCGTTGCTGCTCATCCACGGCCTGGGCGAGCATTGTTGCCGCTACACCAACGTCGTCAACCACCTGATCCCGCTGGGCTATGCCCTGTACGGGCTGGACCACGTGGGCCACGGCAAGTCGGAAGGCGCCCGCGAGTTTGTGGAGCGTTTCGAGGATTACACCGACACCCTCGACATCTATCGGGGCATAGTCAGCCAGGCCCAACCCGGCAAGCCGCTCATCCTATACGGGCACAGCCTGGGCGGGCTGATCACCTCCACCTACCTGCTCGATCACCAGGCCGGACTGGCCGGCGCGATCCTGTCCGCACCCTTGTCCCGTGTGCCTGCCGACGTCTCGGCCATGACCATCATCATGGGTCGGCTGCTGTCGCGCCTGGCGCCCAAAGCAGGCGTTCTCCCCCTGGACGCCGCGGCCGTCAGCCGCGATCCGGCCGTGGTCCAGGCCTACATGGACGACCCGCTGGTCTTTCACGGCAAGACGCCGGCTCGCCTGGCTGCCGAAATGATGCGCGCCATGCAGCGCGTCACGGCCGAAGCAGGCAAGATCACCCTGCCCGTCATGATCTTCCAGGGCAGCGCCGACCGCCTCGACCCGGGCGACGCCGAGTTCCTCTACAACACCGTCAGCTCGGCCGACAAGACCCTCAAGGTCTACGAAGGCCTGTTCCACGAAACCCACAACGAGCCCGAGCGCGCCACAGTTCTGCACGACGTGGAGGTCTGGCTGGCCGCCCACGTCTGACCGCGCCCCTGCCACAAGCCGCACCCAAAGGGGCGACTGCCGTCAAGTGGTGCAGCTCCTGTTCTCTCGGATCTCCGTGGCCTTTGGTGAGAAAACAACAGGGGTTGAGCCCCAATTCTGGGCTCAACCCCTCTTTGTTGGCTTTGTCTCGCCAGGTGGCAATACAGATGCCCCCAGCGAATTCAAACCACTGTCGCCGCCTCTATACAGAGTGTTAACCCGGCAAACTGTCGGGCGGCATATTTCGGGCTTCCAGACGACGGATGTAGCGATTTGCCAGCTCGCTCAGTTGAGAAAAGCTGATAGGTTTCAGCAGAACGAGATCTGCCTGAGATTGCAGGCTGGACGCGAACGCAGCATCGGCAGTGGCCAATATCACCGGCACATTTGCCAGTCGCCGATCATTGCGGATCTGGCCCAGCAGGGTACCTCCATCGACGCCCGGTATATGCAAATCCAAGACGATCATCTCTGGGCTAACCTCGGCTAGCCGCTTCCGGGCTGTCAGCCCGTCTCGGATAGCCTCGGCCCGGTAACCGGCTCTCTCCAGCGCAGCAGTGAACACCAGACACTGATCCTCATGGTCTTCGATTATCAACGCGAGAGGTCGTGTGCTCAAGGGTCGTCCTCCCTATTTCTACCCCGGCGTTCGAAGGGGCAAGACCACCGTAAACATGCTCCCCTGCCCGATTTTGCTTTTCACAGAGACAGTGCCGTCCATGGCTGTTACTAGCTGCTGAACGATCGCCAGCCCCAGCCCGACTCCGCCGAACCTGCGCGCCGTGGTTTCGTCGACCTGATGAAAGGGCTCAAAGATATGAGCCAGGTTCTCTTCCGAAATGCCGATCCCACTGTCCTTGACCTGCATCGCCCAATGCGCATCGCCGTCTCTGCTGACGTTGACTCCAACGCCGCCGCTATCGGTAAACTTGATGGCATTGACGACTAGGTTGGACAAGATCTCCTCAGTTCTTCCCCTGTCCCCGATCACCGTGGGCGGCAGATGAGGATCAACTTTGACTTGCAGCGACAGCCCCTTCCGCAGCGCCAGCGGCAGACAAGTTGAATGCACCGTCTCGGCCAGTACCTGAGGAGAAAAGCTCTCTTCTTTCAGGCGCAGCTGGCCCGATTCGATGAGGGATTGATCCAGGATTTCTGCAAAGAAACGCTCCAGGGCGTGGGCGTTGTTGATGATGCGTTGGACAATATCCTGCTGCGCAGGCGTCAGTGGTCCGTAGACGTCTGCCTGCAGCATCTCTGACATCCCCATCAACGCGCCCAGTGGAGTTCGCAGCTCGTGACTGACCCGGGCCATGAACCGAGATTTGAATTCGCTGGCCGCGACCGCTCTTTGGGCCAGGTCCTGGACCTGTTTGATCTCGACGGTGTAGTGGCTGACGGCCACCTGTAGAGCGCCACGGATGCGCTCCTGCTCGACGAGCATGATCTTTTCGTGGCGATCTATGAAGCCCTGGATCATCCCGCTTTGGTAGGCATAGACCGCGTCCAGCGCCGGCACGATCAGATCGCTTTCCAGGTGGGTCAGAATGAATCGGCTCGTGACCTTGCACAAGCCCAGCACGGCCTGTTCGCCCAGGCCCATTTGGCACAGCTCTGCGCCGCGATCCAGGCCCGAAGGCTGGCCGTGGAGCAAATAGCTCCTGAACGCAGCGGCCTCGTCCATGGCCATGTCCCGCAACATGGTCGGGCGCACGTCGGCCCGATTGGTGAACAGGGTTTCCCGCAGGGTCCGCTGGTACCGGCCGACCAGGTCAGCCTGACCGGCCTCTACCTGCTCGGCGAGTAGCTTTCGCAGCGTATCAGTTGCTATCGGACGGTCACTCTCTACTGGTGACATCGGCCTCAAGCCCCTGTTATTTGATCAGGTAGGCGCCAAAGGTGCCGGCCATCGCCCCAAAATGCCTTTTATACTCTTCGACAAGTTCTGGGTCGTCGAGGCCATGCCAGTCCAGCAGCGAGACAAAGCCATCCTTATCCAGGCGCCAGGGTTTGAGCAATTCCTCAAGCTCTTCCAAGGTCCGGCCGTAAAGCTTGGTCCCCATCTGCTCATAGATTCTGGCTATTCGTTCCTGCTCATCGGGAGTGCCGATACTGTTTCCTCCCTGAGCATTAAAGACCAGACAACTGCCGGCGTCGGCCCAGTCGTAGAGGTACGACATCGCATGAGCTATAGAATCGTTGTCTATAAAAGCGCTGACGCCCCAATAGACAAAGCCAGCTTTCCGTCTGCCTGCCAGGATCCTCTCCACTTCCGGACGGTTGAGCAATTCCTCGGGACGGCGGGCGTCGGCCTGGAAGACATATACATGGGGGGTGTCTCCTAGGATCTCGCGGGCGTACTCCACCACCACCGGATCGAAATCAGAATAGATGACAGTCGTCCCCTTGGTCACCCTGGTATGTATGTGGTCATTAGTCGGTAGACCAGAGGCAAAATCGATGATCAGGTCATAGCCCCGCCTCTCGCTCAGCTCTATGGCTATGTCTTTCAGTGCCCAGCGCTGAAGACGGGCATGTTTAGGAATGAACGGCAAGATCTTAAAGATCATCTCGGCTGCCTGGCGGTCGACTTCGAAATTGTGGTTACCACCCAGCGTATAATCGTAAATTCGCCCCGCACTTGGCCTGCTGGCATCAGCAATGCTTTCTGTGGACATTTTCCCCTTTCCCCCTATTCAAGCTGTTTTTGACGTGCCCCCCGGCGTGCCGCTTTCGGCCTGCCAACCATTCTATCACACTCCCATTCAGGCCGCAAATTCCCTGGAACCGTGTTGTACAAATCTCCCTACCCCACCGGCGGCTTGGCCACCCGTCCCGTCCGCTCATACTCCTCGAATACCGGCACGTGCCCTTCCATAAAGCTGGCCAGCCCATCCGGCCGGAAGCACGCCACCCAGTTGATCTTCCACAGCAGCCGCCCGATCTGGAACGGCTCGATCCGCTCCTCCGGCCAGGCCATGCCCGCCTCGTACCCCCGCCGGAACGCCGCCAGCAGCGCCGCGTACCGCTCCTCGTCGGTCGCCTCCAGCAGATCGAGCATTGCCATGGCGATATCGTGCGCCCGAAACCCCCACACCGTGTCCTCAAAATCGATCGGCTGCAGCACCCCCCGGTGCAGCTTGATATTATCGTGCCACAGATCGCAGTGGATCACCCGCAGGTCGGCCCGGTCGATCGCCGCGTAGGCCAGCTCCACGTGCCGGTCCATCCGCTCCAGCATCTCCCGCCGCGGCCCGGGCAGCCCGGCCGCCTGCCCGTCGCCCGTGATCAGGTTCTCCTCCCCCCTCGACAGCCAGTGCTCGAACCGCCGCGTCGTGAACCCGGCCGGCGGGCTCCACTTCGCCCCGTGATCGTGCAGCTCGGCGAACAGCCCGCCCATCTTTTCCAGGTTGCCCTCGGTCAAATAGCGCCCCAGCAGCCGCCCCGGCACCCAGCTCATCAAGCTCGCGTTCCACACCTTGGGGATATTGGCCCGGCCCATCGGCAGCACATACTCCCCCGACCGCGCCGGCACGATCCTCGGCGCCGCGACGCCCGTCTCCCGGCCGAGCGCCTCCAGCCAGGCCGCCTCCGACCGCAGATCCTCGAACGTCCGCCAGCCGGGATAGGCCAGCCGCAGCATGAACCGCTCCCCCGCCGCCGTCGTCACCCGATACAGCAAGTTGGTGTCAAACCCGTGGTAGGCAATCTCGGGGTCCTTCAGCCCATACTGGGCCACGGCGGCAACCGCCAGCTCCCGCAGCCGCCGCAGCCGTCCGGCCAAGGACAGTTCACCGTACGGTTTTGTCCCCCTCATTGCTTGCCCCACCACCGCAGCAGCGTGCTCCCATCCGTAAACCCCAGCGGCAGAAACGCGCCCAGGGTCAACAACAGCAGGTTGTCCAGGAAAACAAAGACCGCCACCCACCACAGCACTCCGCCCCCGGCTCGCAGCGCCAGCGCGGCGGCCGCGGCGGCCAGCGTCACCACCAGGCTGCCGGCCGGCCCGCCCAGCGCCCGGCGGATGTGTATCGCCGCCGGCAGCGCCGGCTCGTCCGCCGGGTACAGCGAAGTGCCCAGCACCCCCCACTTGCCCAGCCGGATCCCGCTCATCGGATAGCCGGTCCGCCGGGCGGCCCGGGCGTGGCCGAGGTGGTGGGCGATGTCAGACCCCCAGTGCAGCGCCACGGCCAGCAGGCTCCCGCCCAGCGCCTCCCAGACGGACAGGCCGAGGAACCTCATACCGACGCCGCTCAGCAGCGCAGCCATCAGGAAAGATCCGATGACGGCAGTGGGATCAGCGCTCAGGCTGAACCCGGCCACTTGACCCAGTTTGTGCTCATTCATAGCAGCTACCTCCTTACAAGGCGGGAGAGAACGACGAGGCAGGCGAGGAGTAGCGCCAGGTGAGGAATAGCGTACCCCCAGTGAGCCACGAAAGCGCTTGGTGGCGTGCCGTCGGATATCCCGGTCCCGTGGAACACGAACCACAAGTAGATCGGCAGCACCTGAAGAAGGGCCAAGCCGGCACAGCCAAGCGCAGCGACAAGCCGGGCGATCCTCTTCCTGCTCCACCCGATTACAGCGGCCAGGAGCACAAGCGCTACCCCTGAGCCCAGGCAGGCCCGGCCCCAGGTCACCACCTCTGCCTCAGTTGGGCCAAAAGCGTGCAGGATGTACGGCAGCCCCAGCAGGATCGCCCCGATACCACACACCAGCACGCCTGTCATACGAGTGCGAGCCTTCAAGCAACCCTAGAGGCCGCTCTTGTCGCCCTCCGAGAAACATCGCGCACCAGCAGCACCCCGCCGACGGCAATCGCCGCCAACGCCAGTGTGTACCCGGCCAGCATCGCCATCACCAGCGCCCACGGCCAGCCCGTCGCTTCCGTCTCCCCCGAGGCCAGCCCCGTTGCCACGGCAACCACCTGCATGCCGATCCACAATCCCACCAGCAGCGCCAGGCCCCACGCAAAAAAACCCCGCCGCGAGCGTGCCCGAATCGACGCCCACAATAACAGCCCGGCCCCCACCAGCGCGATCAGGAACAGCTCGGCCGGCATCATATAGTCCACCAGCAGCCTGCCGCTCAGTATTGACCCAACCGCCCCCACCACGATCGTCGCCACGATCGGCAGCCACGCCACGACCATCCCCGCCGCAGCCAGCGCTCTGGTGAAAACGCCCATTACTCCACCCCTCCCTGCCCGGCGCCACCCGCCGCTCTAAATGTACAGGTCCCTCCTGGCATACGTGAAATAAGCCCCCGCCATGCACGCCACGACGATCGCCGCCGCCAGCCCCACAAACAGCAGATCGAACCTCGACTCGCGCAGCAGCAGCCCTGCGTCGAAATACTTGAACGGAGTCAAGTACTTTAGCCAGTCCAGGTCCTTATTCATGGCCGAGATGACCGACAGAAAATAGGTCCCCAGCAGCACCGACACCGCCACCGCCCCGGCCCGTTTGTACCGCTTCATGGCGCAGCCCAGGAAAATGCCCACCGCCAAAAAGATCAGCTCCAGCATAAACAGCGCCAGCATGCACAACGCCAAAAACCTGTAAAACTCCCCATCCGGCTTGTAGCCCTGCGCTACCGCCACCGAGATGCCCCACGTGATCAGCACCAACCCGATGCAGTTTACCACCGCCGCCAGCGCCTTGGCTGTCACCACCCGGCTGCGCGTCACCGGCAGCGTCAGCGCAAACTCGACCGTCTTGTCCCGCTCCTCTTTCGAGATAATGTCGCTGCCCCACATCGCCGCCGCGATCCCCAGCATCAGCGCGTAATAGGTGAACATCAGCCCGAAAAAGCCGCTGATCGTCGTCAAGTTAAACGCCCCGAAACTGAACGCCGCCAGCATGGCCGGGGGCATCTCGTCCAATATCGCCAGCATCTCCGGGTTCTCAAAGTAGGCCGAGAACTTGCTCACCCCTACCCAGGTGAACAGCACTACGATGATCCCCCAGATAAGCAGCGATTTCCGGTTCGCCTTCAGCTCCCTCAAGAACATATTCATCCCTTGGCCTCCTCATACCACAGCCGGGATATCCCGCCTGCGGTACAGCACGTAACTGCCCACCACCGCGATCGCGATCACCACCACACTGATCAGCACCAGCGGCGTGTCCCAGGCCCGGTTCTGCACGATATAGTTCGGCTCAAAGTGCTTGAACGGGGTGAGCTTTTCCAGCGCGCTCTCGCCGAGCAGGTCGCCAAAAACGCTCAGCACGTACATCCCAAATCCCAGCGCCATCGCATAGGGCGTCACGCTCCTGATCCGCTTCACCAGCAGCGAGATCACCAGCCCCACGCTCAGAAAGAACAGTTGGAACGGCACGATGCTCGCCAGCAGCACCGCCAGCGCCCCGGCGTCATACGCCTTGCTCCCTTTGAACAGGCTGATAAACACAAAACAACTGACCCACACCACCACGTCGGTGATGAGCAGGCCGCACAGCGCGGCCAGCAGCTTGCTGGTCAGGATCTTGACCCGCCCCACCGGTTTGGCCAGCAGAAAATCGGCCGTCCACTCCCTCTCTTCGACCGACACCAGTGAAAATCCATAGTTCGCTGCCTGGATCGCCAGGCAGAGCTGGACAAACAGAAACACAAAGCCGAAATAGCCCAGCACCTCCGCCAGGTTCATTCCCTTGATCCCAAAGGCGGTCAGCAGCGCCTCCGGGAAATTGGCAAACATGTCGTTCATCAGCTCGGCCTGATCGGCGAAAGAGGAGAACATCGACATATAGAGCAATATCAGCGCCGCCACCGCCACCGACCAGGTGATCACCGATCTCAGCCGCATCTTGAACTCTTGTTTAAAGATGTTATTAGCCATGGTCATCACCCTATTCGTAATAGTGCATGAAAATCTCTTCCAAGGTCGGCTCTTCAATCGTCACGTCCGAGACCGTTATCCCCCCGATCCTCTGCATGACCGCGTTGACGTCGCCCTTGAAGAAAAAGCGGACGGTGCTGTTGTGCTGCTCCAGGTTGGTCACCCCCGGCATGTCGAAATAAGCCCCGTCGACGTCGCCGGCCACCACCCGCACCTTCTTGTAATTGTTCTGTTGCAGCGTGCGGATATCGGCGATCTCCACGATCTTGCCCTCCCGGATGATCGCCACCCGGTTGCACATCCGCTGCACCTCGCTCAGGATGTGCGACGAGAAAAAGACGGTCACCCCCTGCTGGTTCTCCTCCCGGATCAGCTCGAACGATTTGCGCTGCATCAGTGGGTCCAGCCCGGCAGTCGGCTCGTCCAGGAAGAGCAGCTTTGGCCGGTGCAGCAGCCCCTGCACGATGCCCACCTTCTTCCTGTTCCCGTACGACAGGTCCTCGATCCGCCGGTTCAGCTCCAGCTCCATCTCCTCGGCCAGTTCGTGCATCCGCTTGGTGTTATCCCCTGGGTAAAAACTGGCCGAGTACTTGAGCAGGTCGATCACCTTCATCCGGTCATAGTAAAACACCTCCGAAGGCAAATACCCGATCTGTTGCCTCAGCTCCGGTCCGTACTGGATGCAGTCCTTGCCGAAAATCGTCGCGCTCCCGCTCGTCGGGTGGATCAGCGACAACAGCAGCCGGATCGTCGTCGACTTGCCCGCCCCGTTCGGCCCGATGAACCCAAAGATCTCCCCCTCCTCCACCTGGAACGACAGGTCGATGATCCCCCGCGCCTTCCCATAATACTTGGTCAGGTGGTTGACTTCGATGACACTCATAGACCCCCTCCTTTATCTAGTCTGAACACTTGCCCTTCAGCTCGGCGACACTCCGCAACAAAAACCTGGCGGCCCCACGACCGCCAGGTCACATTTTGCATCCCAACAGCGCCCTTGTCAAGTTCTCTTGGCGCATTGATACTCCATCCAACCCTCTCTCCCCTCGCTCTCCATCCTCCCCTATTATCTGCGTAAACCTGCGTCTATCTGCGTCCTAAACCTTCTCCCCCACCGTAGGCGTGGGATCCCCCACGAACGAGAATGACCGCGCCAGGTCCAGCGACCGCACATCCACCCCGGCCAGCGTCATCGTCTCCGGGATCGCCTTTTTGACATCCTCCATCAACTGCGTCCCCCACGCCTCCAGGTGCTGGTTGAGCGCCCGGTGCCTCCCCAGGAACTCTTCGAACATCTTGTGCCACGTATCCCCTTGGCCCACGTCGCTCTGCCGCCTCACATCGATCTCCACAAACGCGTCGCGCATCACTTGCGGATACCGCGCCGACAGCGCCAGCAGCGCCGTCACCGTCTGCACCACCTCCGGGTTGTGCGGGGTGTCGGTCCGGTGCCAAAAGATCCGCACCAGCTTCATCACATTGCCGATCCGCTTCAGCGCCCGCGGCGTGAGCTGGATGCTCCTGCACACCCGCCCGATCGCCTCATACTCCTCCGGCGCAAAAGTGATCACCGCTGGCTTGAGCGCCATCTGCCCGATGATCCCCACCGGCTCCTCCGGCTCCTTCTCCGCCGTGAGCTCCAACCCCATCCTCTCCCTCGCGGGCTGAATCCGCACCTTTTCACCCGCCGCCTGGGTGGGCTCGGCCGCCACCTCCAGCCCCAGCCCTTCCAGGAACACCGTCGCTGCGTCACCCCGCACCGGCTTGACCCGGTACGACAGCGTCAGGATCTTTTCCACGTAATCCAGCCCTGACGGATCGCCCCCCGGCCGCAAAATCCCCGTGTACACCTTCTCCAGCGCCCGCGTCACATAGCGCGTATCGATCCCCATCACCACGATGAACAGCTTGGTCTTGAGCAAAAGCTGCACCGACTCGAGCACCTCCACCACCTTATCCGGCGGGCAGCGGTCCAGGTCGTCGATGAACAGCACCACCCGCGGCTGGCCGCGGGGGAACAGCGCCTGCTTTTGCTTCGCCACCTCGTCGCGGTCCTCCCGGTGGATATACAGCGCGTCGGTCAGCTCCTGCAGATCGCACTCTACACAGTGCATCAGCCCAAGCTGGCTCTCGTACGAGCCCTCCTCCAGCCGCGCCTGCACAAACTCCAACACCGACCGGTGCCGCGACGTCAGGCCCACCCGCTGCTCCCGCCACTGCACCCTGGCTTCCAGGTCCGCCACCTTCTGGCGCGCTTCGCGAATCTCGGCCGGCTCGGGCAGAGGGCGCTCCCCGGCCTCGATCCGAGCCTGCTCCGCCTCGACCCCCGCCCGGTACCTCGCCCGGACCCCATCCAGCTCCTTGCGCACCCGCCCCAACGCCCTCAGCCAGCCGGCCGCCACCGTGGCCGCCGCCACGATCCACGACGGCACTTCCCAAGCCGCCTGCTCCAGCGCCAGCGGCAGGATAAAGGCGACTGCGGCAAAGGCCAAAAAAGCCACCGTCTCCGGCCAGTGCCGGAGGGCATTCTTGCCCGCGTCCCACAGCCCGGGCGCCACCCGTTCCAGCTCCCTGAGCTGGTCCGCATCCTCGGCGGCCAGCCGCGCCTCCAGCTTCTTCCACCCCCAATCCGACAGCACCGCCTTCAGGCTGCTCCTTACCGGCGCCCAGGCCACCCTGACCGCCTGCTCCTTGCGCGCCTGCGCCAGCTTCTTCTCCAGCTCGCTCTTGGCCTCTGCCAGGTCGCTCCGCTCCTTGTCCAGCGCCGCCGTCTCGGCCTCGGTCCGCTCCCGCAAATAGGTCCACAGCGCGTCGGCGGTAAGCTCGCCCTTCCGCCAGCGATTCACCACCTCCCTGCCGATCCCCGTCTCCAGCAGCCGGCTCTGGGCCTCCTCCTCCGCCGCGTACAGCACCGGCCACAACCGGTGATCCTCCTCCAGCAGGACCCTCTTCCTCAGATCCTCCTTCGAGACCGGCGTGGCCTTCCTCTCCTCCTCCGGTCCCGCCGCCCTTTGCTCCTCGAACCTGATCTGTGCCAGTGTGTCGGCCAGCCGCGCCTCCAGCGTGAGCTGCCGGCTCAGCTCGAAAAAGATCGTGTGCATCAGGCTGGCCCATAGGCTCGACTTGGCATAAGTCCACGCGTTGAACCGGATCAGGTACACGTGGCCCACGTAGGGCGTGTCGGGTCGCTTGTCCAGGTCGGCCGGCCAACCAGGGCTGGCCAGCCCGCGGATCTCCATCATCCTCCGCCGCATCAGGTTCATCACCGTCGTCTTGCCGCTGCCCCAGCCGCCCAAAATGCCCACCGCCAGCGGCGGCTCTACCTTCTCCAGCAGCAGCGCCTCGGCCAGCGCTCCCACCTCGTCCCCGATATTCAACAGGTCCTGCTCGGCCGGCTGGTCGCTCACCAGCCGCTGCGGCAGCGTGTTCTTTAGCAGGTTCGCGCTCTCCTGGATCGCCTCGAACGTCGGCTTGTCCAGCGTCGTCAGCGTGACCTCTGCCATCGACCCCGGCTCCAGCCGCATCAGCGCGTCGTGCACCCCGCGCACCATCGCTTCGGCCACCTGGACGCCCTTGGTCTTGAATGCGCCGGCCCCGGTGCCCAGCATCGGCAGCGCCAGGCGCCGCACCCCCGCCTGCGCCGCCGTCTCCACCACCGCTTCGGCTACCTGCCGCGCCTCCCTCGCATCGGTCAGGCCGCCCACCGTGGCGGCGATGGCATGAAAGCGTCCCGGCTTGTCACCCGGACCGCGCGGCGCGTTCGGCAGCAGCGCCGCCCTCACCTCGTCGTCCAGCACCACCGCCACCGGCTTGAGCGGCTCGATCCTCCCCCCTGACTGCTTCTCAATCGCCTCGATCAGCCTGCCCCACAGCTCCTCGCCAAGCACCCCCTTGATCGCCTGGGCCATCTTCCCATACGAGCCTGCCTCCACCCCCATCGGGATCGCCAGCCCATCCACCGGCAGGTGCCACGGCTGCACCTTCCGGCTGACCAGGCTGGCGCACGCTTCGACCTCATTGACCTTGAACAACAGCACCCGGTTGGGGATGATCGGACGGTCCTGTCTGGACGACGAATCAACCTGCGACTTTTCCATCTCGACAGCCCTCCCTTCTCCCCTCCATTTTATCACCAACGCCACCCACCGTCAATACCCTTCCCGACCTCACTTTCCTCTCTCCTTGCCCGTTTCCCCTGATCGTGCTAAAATCACCGTGCTTCCAGCGATCGAATACCGTTCAGGAGATCGAAACATGCCGGATGACCAAAACAGGCCAACGCTCGCCGAGCCCATCCCAGACATCCACTTTGTGCGCATCACCGCCGGCACCCTTGAGCAGGTCTGCAAGCTGAGCGAGACCCTCACCCCTGCCCAGCATAACATGGTGGCCGACAACGTCCACTCGATCGCCGAGGCCCACTTTTCCGCCGGCGCCTGGTTTCGCGCCATCCACAACGGCGACACCCCCATCGGCTTTATCATGACCCACACCGGCTCAGACTATGAAGACGGCATCGACTGTCCAGGCGTCTTCCTGTGGCGGTTCATGATCGCCGGTCCCTACCAGGGCAAGGGCTACGGCAGGCTGGCGTTGGAAAAGCTCATCCAGCACCTGAAAGCCATGGGCATCCCCGTGCTCTACACCAGTTGCGGCCAGGGTGAGGGCAGCCCCGAGGGTTTTTACCGCAAAATGGGCTTTACTGCCACCGGCGACCACTACGGTCACGAAATCGAGCTAATCCTCCACCTGTAAGCCCGCCCTCTCATCCCCTCTCTACCTCTACCTGCACCGAGTGGGTGCGCGGCCCCTGGCTTGGCAGCGTCGGCTCTGTGCTCGTCAGCACGTTGGTGCATCCCGCCGTCTCAGTGCCCTCCGTGTCGAAAACCGGCCACGTCCCCTGCAACAGGCTCGCCACCCCCGGCATAATCTCCTCGCTGACCCGCGCCGCGATCCGCATCCGTCCCTGCCGGCTGCGCACCACCGCCGCGTCCCCATCGGCGATCATCCGCGCCGCCGCGTCGGCCGGGTTCAGCCACATCACCTGCGGCGTCCTGCTCTTGAACCACTCGATCGTCTCATACTGCGAATGGGTCCGAAAGCGGGCGTGGGGCGTCACCAGCCACAGCGGATAGGCCGGGTCGGGCGCCGCCATCCGGCACGTCGGCGCCGCCGGAAAGCCGGTCGACGCATACGCCTCAGACGAAATCTCCACCTTGCCCGACGGCGTCTTGAGCGGGTGCGCCTCTGGATCGAGCGCGAACTCGCTCAGCCCCACCCGGGCCTGGTCCGCCCCCCAATAGATGCCCGTCCGCCGGAACGTCTCGACGTCGGTCACCTCCGACTCGGCCAGGAACCGCTCCAGCCACTCCCCCTCGCTCCGCCCCTCCGAAAAAGCGCTGCCCAGCCCCATCCGCTCCGCCAACTCGCAGAAAATGGCATAATCGTTGCGCGTCTCTCCTACCGGCTCCACCGCCCGGTTGGAATAGAGCAGATAGTTGCCGCCTGCCGGAAAGACGATATCCTCCCGCTCCAGGAACGTCGTTGCCGGGAGCACCACGTCGCACTGTTGCGCCGTAGGGGTCAGCGCATAATCGTGGCACACGCTAAACTCCACCTGCCCGAACGCGCGCAGGCTCTTGTGCAGGTCGCTGCCCTGCACCACGTAATTATTGCCCACGCTGTAGATCGCCCGGATGTCGGCCGGATAGCCGCCCCGCCGGCCCTCCAGCACCGCGTCAGGCCAGCGGACCACCGGGATCGACGCCCCTGCCGGGTTGGCCGGCGCCTCCATCCGCCCCATCCGTGGGACGGGCAGCTTGCCCCACGTCAACGCCCCGCTCGACCCGCCCGGCTGCCCCAGGTTGCCGGTGGCCACCTGCAGCGCGATCGCCAGCCGGATCGCCTCCTCTCCTCCCACCGTGCGCTGAATCGACAACCCCGGGATCAGCGCCGTGGGATGCGCCCGGCCATAGGCCAGCGCCAGCTCGCGGATCAGCCCTTCCGGCGTGCCGCACACCTTCTCGGCCCAGGCCGGCGTCCTGGCCGTCCCGTCCTCCTCGCCCAACACCCGCCGCTCCAGCTCCTCGAACCCCCTGCTGTGCGCCTCCACAAAAGGCCGGTCCACCAGCCCTTCCTCCAGCAGCACGTACAACACCGCCATCATCAGCGCCGCGTCACCGCCGGGCCGGACCGGGATCCACCGCGCATCCAGCCTGCTCGCCGTCGCCGAACGGCGCGGATCGACGACGATCACCTCCGTCCCCCGCCGGCGCGCCTCCTCGATATAGAACTCGGTCTCGCACCCCAGCCGAGTGTCGGTCACGTTGGCGCCCCACAGGATGATCAGCTTGGAGCGCCGCACCGTCGCCGCGTCGATACCGGCCAGGTTGGTGCCCAGCACGAACGGCGTCACGAAATCGGCCGCCGCCGAGCTATAGCCGCCGGTGATCTCTGTATAGCCTCCCAGCAGCCCCAGAAACCGCTTTGTCAGCCGCTGCGTGCTGTGCAGCGCCCCCCGGCCTGAAGCGAACCCGGCCAGCGCCAGGATCGAGCCGGCCCCGTGCCGCCCCTGCACCTCGGACAGCCTGCCGGCCACCAACTCCAGCGCCTCCGGCCATTCTGCCTCCCGGAACCGCCCCGATCCCCGCTCCCCCACCCGCACCAGTGGCTTCAGGATCCGGTCCGGCGCGTACACCACCCGCGGCATCTCAAACCCGCGCGGGCAGCCCCGCATCGCCCGGCCGCCCAGCCGGTTGTTCCGCACCCGGACCACCCGCCCGTCCCTCACCACCGCCTCCAGCGGGCAGCCCCCGCCGCAGTCCTTGTTGCACGTCACTGCCACCGCCGCTTCCCTCATCTCCGGCTCACCTCCGGTCTGTTGTAGGGGCATCCCCCACTTTTGTGCCCCAGAGTACCCGACTCTCCCCACTTTGTCAAGCCCTCTCCCACCGTCTCACCCCTTTGCCCGAAATCACATATCACAATACCGACCCGGGAAGGCCCGTCACGCGTGGGGTTGATAGACGGGGAGCTTCCTGCCTCGAAAACCCTCTGGGCCGCAGGTTTGCCTCTTCTCTCCCCCTCACCCCCCCTTGCCTTTTCCGCTCGGTTATGTTAATATCACATCAACCATCTGGAGGACGGAGGAAAAGATGCTAGAAAATGAACCAAGGCATCTATCTCGATCGAGGCACATCCTTTTTCGAGACCCTGGAAACCATTTCGGCTGAGGAGGCATCTCGTCCCGTATCGGCCGGGTGTGCCTGTATTGCCGCCCAGGTGGCCCACGTTCGTTACTACCTAAAAGTCCTTCTGGACGGCTGCCTGCTCAAGAAAAAAATCGACAGACCAGACTGGCCGTCAAGCTGGCAGCTAAAGCAAGTGACGCCCGATGAATGGCAAGCGCTCAAGCAAGACCTCCGCCACACCCAGCAGAGCGTGTTGGCGGCGATGAACGATCTGGATGTCTGGGAGGGCGAGGACGACATTGGCGCTTCCCTTGCCATCCTGGCCCACACCGCCTTTCACTTGGGCCAGATACGACAGTCGCTATGTGTAGTCAAGTGACCACTCAGGGGCCGCCTTCCAGGAAGCTCCGGGCTTCCTGGAAGGTAGAACAGAATCGCCATGTGGTCGAGCAGTTCTGGGCCGCCATGAGCACCAACGACTTTCGCGCCGCCGCCGTCTGGCTGCACGACGACTATCTCCTCGAGTGGCCCCAATCGCTGGAATGCATCCGCGGTCGCGACAATTTTGTCGCCGTCAACGAGCACTATCCCGCCGCCGGGCCGTGGCGGTTCGTCGTAGAGCGCCTGGTTGCCGGCGAGGACGAGGTGGTCACCGACGTAACGGTCACCGACGGCGCCGTCGTCGCCCGGGCCATCACCTTCTCCCGGGTGCGCGACGGCAAGATCGTCCGCCAAACCGAATACTGGCCCGATCCCTACCCGGCGCCGGCCTGGCGCGCCCAGTGGGTAGAGCCAATCCAGGAATAGGAGGCTATGCTCATGACCGATCCATCCCTTTCCGCCCTCACCTTTCGCCCTCCGGCGCCCGGCGACGCCGAGCGCGTGCTCGAGCTGATGATCCGGCGCGACGTGGCCGACTATGGCCAGCCCGACTCGAGCATTGAGGACCTCCAATACGATTGGGACCACATCGACCTGGCGCGCGACACCTGGCTGGCGGTGGCCCCCGGCGGCGCGCTGATCGGTTATGCCGAGGTAGCCCCTTGGATCGGGGCCCTGCGCTACGGCTTCTACGTCGACCCCTCCTGGACCGGCCCCGCGCACGAGCTGGCCCGCGACCTCCTGGCCCGCTGCCGGGCCCGCGGCGCCGAGCTGGCCCGTGATGGGGCATGCCAGCCGCTCGCCCGCATCTACCTGGCCCACACCAACGTCGCCGAGCGGGCCATCGCCGAGGCGGCCGGGTTCCGCCCGGCGCGATACCATTTTCAGATGCGCATCCGCATGGACGCCCCACCCTCGCCGCCCCAGTGGCCGGCCGGCGTCGCCGTCCGCACCCACGTGCCCGGCCAGGACGATCGCGCCGTCCATGCCCTGATCCAGGCCGCCTTTGACCGGCCCGGCCGCATCCCGCAGCCGTTCAACGCCTGGCAAGAGTTCATGATGCAGCCTAGCCTCTTCCGGCCCGAGCTCTGGTTCCTGGCTGAAGCGGGCGGCGAGCTGGCCGGCGCCTGCCTATGTTTGCCCTACGAGGGCATCGGCTGGGTTCGCCAGCTCGGCGTAGCCGAGGGGCACCGGCGGCGCGGTTTGGGCGCCGCCCTGCTGCGCCACGCCTTTGGCGAGTTCTGGAAACGCGGCGAGAGCCAGGTCGGCCTGGCCGTCGACGCCGACAACGACAGGGCCGTTGGCCTCTACGAGGCCGCCGGCATGGAGCGCGCCCGCCAGTACGACGAGTACCAGCAGCCTATTCCGTAGGGGCCGGCCCGCGTGCCCGCTCTTCCCTGTGCCTGCCTCCTCACCACCTCGCCAACCCAGCACGGCCGCGTCAAAAGCCACATCCGTCTTGAGCGAGTCGCCGTGCCCGCGCTGGGTGCCGCCACAACGGCACGTCACTGGCGCAGGCTCCGAGGCGAAAACCACTGCGCCGCTGCCCAAGCGCCTCACAGAAGCAGTCCGGCCTAGAAGCCGACATGCTCGCGCCCTATGTGGTTAAAGAACTCGTTGCGCGTTGTCTGGCTTGTCTTGAAATTGCCGATCATGGCGCTCGTGACCATGCGCGCGTTGGCCTTTTTCACACCGCGCATGGCCGCGCACATGTGCAGCCCTTCGGCCACCACCGCGACGCCGAGAGGATGGAGCGTCTGATCCAGGAACTCGGCAATCTCCTGGGTCATCCGCTCCTGCACCTGCAGGCGGCGGGCGAACATCTCCACGATGCGTGGTATCTTGCTCAGGCCAATCACCTTGCCGTTGGGGATGTAGGCTACGTCAACCTGTCCCAGGAAGGGCAGCATGTGATGCTCGCACAGGCTGTAGAAATCGATATCGCGCACAATGACCATCTCGTCATAGCTGACATCAAAGATGGCATCGTTGATCAGGCGCACGGGATCCACGTTATAACCGGCGGTCAGCTCCGCATAGGCGCGCGCCACCCGCTTGGGTGTGTCCAACAGCCCTTCCCGGTTCACATCCTCACCGATGGCGAGAAGGATATCCCGCGTAGCGCACTCGATCTCCCCAGAGCAAGCTTCCTGTGGCACGTCGACCAGCTCGTTGCGGAACACGTCGAAATCAGCCGGGCGAACCACGAAGGGACGGACTTCCAAAGTTTCAGACATTTCAACTCTCCTTGATCGGTTTCTTGACTGTTTCCGGCCAGAGCACAACATCGGGACGAGGTACCAGCCCGCCAATCGGGAGGCTCTGGGCGATCTCTCGTAACGTGCGGCCGTCTTCCGGGTGCCGCATGGCCGGCGCCAGATCGGCCAACGGAACTGCGATGTGCGAATAGCGCAAGACATCTGGATCGGGTATATGCCGCAGCCCAAGATCCAATACCTGATCGCCGAAAAGCGCAATGTCCAGGTCGATTGTGCGCGGCGCGTTCTTGTCCTCGGTGCGCACGCGCCCCATCTCCTGCTCAATGACCCACAGCACGCGTGCCTTGAGCTCGGCAGCGGTCAAATCGGTCTCGATCAAGGCCGCCGCGTTGAAAAAGTTCGGCTGCTCGGTATTGCCCACCGGCGCGGTCTCGTACACAGGGGAAACGGCCACGAGCCGGCAGCAAAGCGACAGGCGCCGCACCGCTTCCCGCAGATTGCGCTTGCCGTCGATGTTCGAGCCCAGGGCAACCAAGGCGCGGTTCATCTACGCCTCCAGGTCAGCGCGAGTGCGGTGGATCTCGACCCCCACCGAACGGGCAAAACGCAGGGCGCCCGGCTTTTCCACCCGGACATCAACCGCCTCCACGCGCGGATCTCTCAGGCAGATCGCCGCGATCTCGGCGGCCATCTTCTCCACCAGGTGAAAGCTCGACCCTTCCACGCACTCGATGACCTGCTTGGTGATAGTGCGATAGTTGACCGCATCCTCAATCTCATCGGAGGCGCCGGCCGGCCGGGTGTCGGCATGGAGGGTAATGTTGATCAACGCGTCCTGGCGATTGCGGCGTTCTTCTTCGTTGATGCCGATGATCGTCCTGAGCAGGAGGTCATGAATCTGGATTCGATCGCTCATTTGTGGCTTTTTCCTTCCATCACAGATGCTCGCCGCCGGTCACAAAGATCAGGTCCCCGGTGACGAAATCAGAACGCAGCAGAAAGATCATCGCCTTGGCGATCTCTTGCGGCGAGCCTGTCCGCCGCGCGGGAACCTGGCCGGCCTTGTTTTCCAAATAGGCTAGATCTTGGCCCGGTGGGGGCAAAATCAGGCCCGGCGCGATAGCATTCACCTGGATATTGGGGGCCAACGCCAGCGCCAGGCTCTTGGTCATGGCAATGATGGCCGCCTTGGTCAGGGTATAAGCCACGTGATCCGAACCGGGCCGGACGCCGCGCCAGTCGGCGATGTTGACGATGTGCCCGGTCCGTTCCCGCCCCACCTGCGCGGCAAAGGCCTGGCTCAGGAAGAAGGGCGACTTGAGGTTGACGGCAAAATGCCGGTCCCAGTTGTCCTCGGTGGTGTCGTCCCAATTGCCCGGCTCGAAAATCGCCGCGCTGTTTACCAAGATGTCCACCTGGCCCAAGTGGGCCGCCGCGCGCTCGACGATCGATCCCGCCTCACCCGGCCGGCTGAGATCGGCCTGGATGGCCATGGCGTCCACCCCCATCGCCTTGATCTCCTGCACTACTGCTTCAGCAGGACCGGCCGACGAGCCATAATGGACGCCCACACGCACCCCCTGCCCGGCCAGCGCCAGCGCCAGGGCTCTGCCCAGGCGTACCGCGCCGCCGGTCACGATTGCCGCTTTTCCGTCCAGCTCCATGTGCGCTTACCCTCCTGCCGGCGCAGGCCTGTGCCCGGCCGGCTGTGATCTGCTGCCTGTCCGCAACATCACCCCTCCAACCGCGCTGCCCACTGTCACACCTCCTGGAAGCAGGTGATGTGCAGATAGCGGGCCGCATTCGGGCCCAGGACCAAGAACCGGTTCGTCTAGCTCGGAAACCCATTTGCCCATGACAGGATTACATCCGGCTCGCGATCTCTTCCATCTTGCGGGCCAGGTCCAGGTCCTTTTGGGTGATGCCCCCGGCTTCGTGCGTCGTCAGGTCGACCACGACCCGGTTATACACGTTGAACCACTCCGGGTGATGATCGGCGCGTTCGGCCAGCAGGGCAGCCTGGGCCATGAAGCCAAAGGCCTGCACAAAACTGCGAAACTTGTACTCCCGATGGAGCTTGCCGTCGACCACGGTCCACGAGTCCAGCTCGGCAAGCGCCTGCTGTATCTCGATCTCGGTTGCTTTGGGTATGCTCACCATTCACCTCATCCCTGGCCCTTGAAAATCGGGCCTACACCGCCAGCTCGGCTCGCAGCCGGATGTCATGAAGCAGGCTTTCACGGGTGATCAACCCCAGCAGGCGACCGCCCTCAACCACTGGAACCTGGTTCACGTCCGATTCGTCCATCTTTTGCAGCACCACCATCACGTCGTCTTCGGGATGCACCCGGTAGACCGAATCAGCCGGTGTCATCACCTGATCCGTCGTAAACTCGGCGCGATGGCCCGCGGCTACACCGCGGATGTTGTGCAGGGTGATCAAGCCCTTCAGGTCACCTTGGTCGGCGACAAAGAAGCAGCGCTGGCCCTGTCCAAGGATGTTATCCTCCACCAGACGGTCAAGCGGCACCCCGGCCGGCACCATCTGGCACTGCTGGGTCATCACGTTACGCGCCTTGACGCCGCTCAGAACGTCGCGCAGGATGACCTGCTGGTAGCTGGACTGGGCTGCGTTGTTCAGGAACCACCCGATAAAGACATACCACAGGCCGCCCAGCAGCCCGGCCCCAAAGAAGAACTGGGCGAAGCCATACAGGATAAAGCCCACGGCCACAAGCTGTCCGGCGCGCGATGCCCACCGCGTGGCCGAGCGAAAGTTACCGCCGGTTTTCCACAACAGCGCGCGAAGCACCCGACCCCCATCCAGGGGAAAGCCGGGGATCAGATTGAAGGCGCCCAGTATCAGGTTGATGCGGCCGAGGTAGGCCAGTGGAGCAGACAGGGACTCGATAGCGCCCAGAACGGCCCCTAGGCCCGTGAAAACGGCCGCCAGGGCAAAACTGACCAGCGGCCCTGCAACGGCGATGCGGAACTCGGCTCCCGCCGTGGGAGGCTCGGCGCCAATCTGCGCCACGCCTCCAAAGATGAACAGAGTGATGCTCTTCACCGGCACCTTTTCGCGCAGCGCCACAACCGAGTGCCCCAGCTCATGCAGCAGCACTGAGGCAAAGAACAGCACCGCCGTCACTGCCCCAACCAGCCAATAGGTCGTGGGGCTCCAGCCTTCATACTGCGCTGGAAAGAAACCGGCCGCCAGCGACACGGTGACAAGCACGGCAACCAAGAACCAGGTCGCGTGCAGCCGCACCGGAATTCCCAACACCTTACCCAAACTCAACGAACCACTCATCATATGCCTCCTATATGCCCTCAACAAGCTCGTAATCCTGATCGCTGTCTGGATTATAGCAGAAGGAGGTCATTTTGTCAAGGTATTGTCCAGATTTTTTACGCAATTCTAATGAGGGGGAGGTGCGCGGACAGCCGGACAAGCGATCCAGTGAAACCGGTCGTCTTACAGGCATGCTCCGGGTATGGTCAGGGGTTCGGATCCTGCACCTTGCTGCGCGCCCGTCGCTCAAGGAGAAAAGCCACCGACAATGCCAGGATCAATGCTCCGATGGCAAGGATCGTAAGGCTTGGATACTCCTTGACGTCAAGGATGATCACCTTGCGCGCGACGGCGATCAAGGCGACCTCGAGCACGATCTCTACATGGATGATGTGTTCAACCAGGTAGGCCCGGATCGTCTCCAGCAGCTCGATTCCGATCAGGATTAACAGGAAGAAACCAAAAACGTCCAATAGCTCAGTAATGCCCGGCAGCACATAGGGTGGGGTGATGATGTCTTGGATAATGATCCAGCCCAGCTCAACCGTTGACAGCAGTATGATCACGGCCATCATGACCACCAGGGCCAGCACCACCATTCGTTCAAACCACTTCAAGTACCTGTCCATCTCCACCTCCTGATGCGGATGAAACCACTGCCAGAATGCCAAATGCCGTCCAACCCAACTGCCACGCCGGTAGAGCCCTTTCTCACACGCCACTGCAGTTGTCCTGCGGCTCAGGCCCCGCCGCGTAGGCGCCGTAGCCATTTCTCAAGCTCGACAATCAAGTAGCCGATCAAGCCTGCTGCCAGGATGCGCCCCCAGGCAGCCAGATCGATGGGCGCACTCGTGAGGAAACGGTTCATGGCTGGGACATACGTGAACAACACCTGTAACAGCCCCATGGCCCCAATACCTACTACTATCCAGCGGTTTGACAGCAGGCCTAGGTGGAACATCGATTGTGTGAGCGAGCGGCAGTTGAACAGGTAAAACACCTCGATCGCAATGACTGCATTCACTGCGACCGTGCGGGCTGCCGCCACACCCGCCCCCCGCGACAGCTCCCACTCGTACAGGCCAAACGCCCCGATCAGGATGACTAGGCCGACGATCAATATGCGGATCATGAGCTCTGGGCTGAGGATCGCCGAGCCAGGCGAGCGCGGAGGCCGTTTCATGATATTTGGTTCCCTCCGCTCCACCGCCAGCGCCAGTCCCAGGACGGCGGTCGTGGTCATGTTGATCCACAGGATGTGGATCGGAAGGATGGGCAGGGCAACGCCCAGGATCAGGGCGAGGAGGATAATCATCCCCTCACCCAGGTTCGTCGGCAGGGTCCAGGCGATGATCTTGGTCAGGTTGTCAAACACCCCACGGCCCTCTTCGACCGCTGCCTCGATGGTAGCAAAATTGTCGTCGGTCAGGATCATGTCCGCCGCTTCCTTGGCCACCTCCGTCCCGGTGATGCCCATGGCGATGCCCACGTTCGACTGCTTGAGCGCAGGGCCGTCGTTCACCCCGTCGCCTGTCATCGCCACCACGTGGCCGCGCGCCTGGAGCGCCTCCACCAGGCGGAGCTTTTGCTCCGGCGACACCCGGGCAAAGATGTCCGTGCGGTCGGCTGCCTCGATGAGCTGGGCATCGCTATACTCGGCCAACGTGCGCCCGGTCAGGGCCGCGGGTGCTTCTGCGTCGGCCAAGGCTCCCCCCAGTCCCAACTGCCCGCCGATTGCCACGGCGGTCAAGGCGTGGTCACCCGTGATCATCTTGACCCGGATGCCGGCGCCCTGGCAGACGCGAATTGCGGTCATTGCCTCAGGCCGGGGCGGATCGATCATGCCCTGTAGCCCGACCAGCGTCAAGCCATCAGCCATGTCGTCATGGGTGATCGTTGTGCTGCTGGCCGGGAGCTGTTTGCGGGCAAAGGCCAACACTCGCAGCCCTCGCCGGGCCATTGCGTCGGCCATCTGGTGAAGCTCATCCGCACGGCATGATACTGGTTGCCCGGCTGCGTCCAACGCCCCACCGCACTTGGCCAGCAGGACCTCAGCCGCTCCCTTGATGTAGGCCACGCGAGGTTGATCGGGCCCCATATCGTGCAGAGTGGCCATATACTGGTGCTGTGACTCAAAGGGGATGGCATCAAGCCGCGGCGGAAGGGTCAGCACAGCAGGGCTGAGGCCTGCTTTATGGGCCGACACGATCAGGGCAACCTCGGTGGGATCGCCCTGCGCTTTCCAGGTCCCTGCGTCCTCGATCAGTTGGCTGTCGTTGCACAACAGCCCGGCGAGCAGAACCTCCCCCAGCGCGGGCGAGCGGTCCAGCCCCGCCGCCTGTCCATCCGGTCCCAGGATCTCGCCCGTCGGCGCATATCCCGAGCCTGTCACCTCGTAACAGGCATCCAGGACCCCGATTTGCTGCACGGTCATCTGATTCTGGGTCAGTGTACCGGTCTTGTCGGAACAGATGACCGTGACACTCCCCAGCGTCTCCACGGCCGGCAGCTTGCGGATGATGGCGTGGCGGCGGGCCATGCGCGACACGCCGATGGCCAGCGTGACGGTGAGTGCAGCCGGCAGGCCCTCGGGGATCATCGCCACGGCCAAGGCGATGGCTGCTGCCAGGGTATCCAGCCACGCCTGTCCGCGCAGCACTCCCACCAGGAAGGCAAACGCTGCCAGCGCCACAATGGCATACAACACGATGCGGCTAAAGCGAGCGATCTTTTGTGTAAGGGGCGTCGTCAGCTCTTCGGCCTGCGAGATGAGCTGCGAGATGCGGCCCACCTCGGTGTTATCGCCGATAGACGTCACCACCCCCAATGCCTGACCATAGGTGACCAGTGTAGAGGCATAGACCATGTTCTGGCGCTCGGCCAGCACGACGTCGGCAGCCAGGCGCACTCCGGCCGCTTTCTCCACCGGCACCGATTCCCCTGTGAGGGCAGACTCGGCTACCTGCAGGTCGCGAGAGCGCACTAACCGCATGTCAGCAGGGACCTTGTCGCCCCCTTTCAATGACACCACGTCGCCGGGGACCAGCTCCGAGGCCGGAATCCGCACAGTCTGGCCCGAACGCTGTACGGTGGCCTCTGAGGTCATGACCTGGGCCAGGGCCTCGATCGCCTTTTCGGCTTTCGATTCCTGGACAAAGCCGATGATGGCATTGACCAGGACGACGGCCAAGATAATCACTGCGTCCGTCAGGTCTTTAAAGACCGCAGTGACGACGGTGGCTACCAGCAGGATATAGATCAGGGGGTTGTTGAACTGGAGTAGGAACCGCACCAACGGGCTCTTGCCCTTGCGCGCAGTCAGGACATTGGGACCAAATCGCTCCTGTCTGTGTTTGATGTCGAACAGATCGAGTCCTCGGTCAGGATCGGTCTCGAGGACCGCCACCACCTCATCGATCGGCAGATGATGCCAATGCTTGGCGAGCAATGTCTGCATATGTTGACCTCTTACAGAACCGTCGTATTGGGAGCCGGGAATCGCCTCCTACAAGGTTCGATCATACCAAATGGCCGCGCTGATGTCAAGCAAGTAGAGCCGTTCTGATGCCGACACCCTCTTGGCTTCCGGGAGGTGTTTGACCCGTCGCAGCATCTGTGCTATACTTCTGATCGTTACCATCGTGGACATGATCTGGGGAACAGTCTTGAGCACGGCAGTCAACTATGCTGGCTGCTTCTGAAAGTGGCAGAGCTAGAGTCCTGCTCGTTTTACAGAAGAGTTGGGAGATGTCAACATGGCTCAATCCAAGATTCACGTCAATGTGCGCAGCCCGGCTGAGGGAATCGGGATCCTGGACATTCAGGGAAAGATCACCGGTTCCGCCGAGGACGCGCTCTTTGCCTCCTGCGCGGCAGCCGGCAGCAACGCCCGGGCTATCGTCCTCAATTTGAGCGATGTGCAGTCGATCGACAGCCTCGGCGCCGGGGTCCTGATCGCGTTGCTGGCCCGCCTCCGCCGGCAGAGGCAGCGGCTGCTGGCCTATGGATCGAGCGAGCACTGCCGGCGAGCCTTTGAGCTGACCCACCTCGATGAGGTGGTGAGCCTATGCGCAGACGAGGCCGCTGCGCTGCACAGTTTGATGCCTCCGGTGCCCGGCGCCCGGGTGGCGGCGCCTGCGGTTGGATCACAGGCGGTGCAAGTGGCAGAGCATCCGGGCGGGTGGGCCAATCCGGTGGACCGGCTCACCCTGCCGCCTGTGCCAGACGAGGCGATCAACATCAACACCGAGGGCAGGCACCCAACCGGCCCGGTGAGGGGATTTGGCTCGCTGTGGCGAAGGACCTACGCGATCCGCCTGGCCGGCTCCTCGGCGGCCCCGACGGACGTGGTGCGGGTCTGGAAGGAGCGCTTTGCCAGTTTCTGGCCGCCCAGTGGTCGCTATTACGGAGCTGACAAGCCGATCGAAGCCGGCGACGTGGCCTTGCTGAACCTGGCGGGCCCGGCAGGCATGACCATCGCCACCGGCATCCGGGTCATCTATGCCGACGGCGAGTCGTTCTGCTTTATCAGCGCGGCGGGCCACATGTTCGGCGGCATGATCACCTTCAGTGCGCACGAGGACAACGGCGCCTCTGTTGCCCAGGTCCAGGCGCTCCTGCGAGCCAGCGATCCTCTGTTCGAGATGGCAGTCCGGCTGGGTATTGCCACCAAGCCCGAGGATCGGTTCTGGCAGGGCGCGTTAAAGAACCTGGCAGCCCATTTTGGCGTCGAGGGGCAGCCCGTCAGTCAGCAGGCTGTCTTGCTCGATTCCAGTCTGCAGTGGTCGAGAGTGAAAAACCTCTGGTACAACGCGGCCATTCGCAACGGCCTTCACATGCCGGTGCGCTGGCTCCGAGGTCAGGGTGCGCAGTGACCTATGATGCCGTGATCGTCGGCGCCGGCCCCAACGGCCTTTCGGCCGGCATCACCCTTGCCCGCGCCGGCAAGTCAGTCCTGCTGCTGGAAGCGAGGGAAACGATCGGGGGAGGGACCCGCTCGGCCGAGTTGACCCTGCCCGGCTTTAGCCACGACATCTGCTCGGCCCTCCATCCCCTGGGAGTAGCCTCGCCCTTTTTCCGCGACCTGCCCCTTGCCCAGTACGGCCTGCAATGGATCTTTCCTCCTGTCTGCCTGGCCCATCCGCTCGACGACGGAACCGCCGTCCTGGTCCATGGCACGGTTGCCGAGACCGCGGCGGGCCTCGGCCCGGATACAGCCGCCTATCGCCGGCTGATGGAGCCGCTGGCGGCCGGCTGGCAGGGGCTGCTGCACGACCTCCTCGGGCCGCTGCGCGTCCCGCGTCACCCATTGTTGATGGCCCGCTTTGGGCTGGCCGGGCTGCTGCCGGCCGTCACGCTGGCCCGCCGGGCCTTTCGCGGTGAGCGGGCTCGCGCTGTCCTGGCCGGCATGGCCTCGCACGCCATGATGCCCCTGACGAGGCCGGCCACGGCTGCCTTTGGGCTAGTGCTTGCCCTGGTGGCTCACGCGGTAGGCTGGCCAATGCCTCGCGGCGGCTCGCAGCGCATCCCAGATGCGCTCGGCGCCCATTTTCGGTCGTTGGGAGGCCAGATCATCACCGGCAATCCCGTGCGCTCAATGGCCGACCTGCCGGACGCCCGAGCCATCCTGTTTGACACCTCACCCCGCCAGCTTGTCCAGATAGCAGGCGAACGGCTGCCGGCCGGCTACCGGCAGGCCTTGTCCCGCTACCGCTACGGACCCGGTGTCTTCAAGGCCGACTATGCGCTCGACGGCCCGATCCCCTGGCGGGCCCAAGAGTGCTTGCGCGCCGGCACAGTGCACGTCGGCGGCACCTTGGACGAGATCGCGGCAGCCGAAGCGGCCCCCTGGCGAGGGGAGCATCCGGAACGGCCGCTGGTGCTGGTAGCCCAGCAAAGCCTCTTCGATCCTGCCCGCGCCCCTGCGGGCAAGCACACGGTGTGGGCCTATTGTCACGTCCCTCACGGCTCGGCCGAGGACATGACCGACCGGCTTGAGGCACAGCTTGAGCGCTTTGCCCCGGGCTTTCGAGATCGCATCCTCGCCCGCCATACCCTCACGGCCGCCGACATGGAGGCCTACAACCCCAACTATGTCGGGGGCGATATCAACGCAGGCGTCCAAGACCTGCGCCAGCTCTTCACCCGGCCCGTGGCCCGTCTGGATCCTTACACGACACCGGTGCGAGGTCTCTATCTCTGCTCGTCATCCACGCCGCCGGGAGGGGGCGTACACGGCCTGTGCGGCTACTATGCCGCGCAGGCCGCCCTGCGGCGCCTTTCCTAGTCGCCGGACGATCCAAGTCGGACCACCTCCCATTTCCCCTGCCGCCTTCGTTGACGGCCGCGCCCGTTTGTGGTACACTGGGCGCGTTGTTCCAAGGAGGAGGAGAAATGCTCAGCACTAGGTCCGCTCTAGTCCTGGCCTGTTTGCTGCTGTTCTTTTGCCCCGCTTCGGCATCGGCTCAGCAGCCGCTCACCCTAGGCGTCCCGGTCGATGGCGCCCTGTCCGGCACCGGCGACCAGGAGTATTACGAGATATCCGTCGCCGCCGGGCTGCACCTGACCGTCGTCGTCGACGCCGCTGTCTACAACTCAAATTCCTACGAGCTCTACATCAAGTACGGCGCGCTGCCCACCCCCACCGACTATGACGACAAGGGCGACTCGCCCAATGCCGACCAGGCGGTCGAGATCGCCTCGACCCAGGCCGGCACCTACTACATCCTGCTCCGCTCCGCCGCGGGCGGCGGCAGCTATACCATTGTCGCCCACGACGGCACGACCTTCCCCACGCTGGCCGACGGCATCTCCCAGCCCGGCGAGCTCCAGTCCACCTACGACATCAAGTACTACCAGGTGCCGGCGATCGCCGGCGAGCACCTGATCGTCGTCCTGGACGCCTCCGTCTACAACTCGAACTCCTACGACCTCTACATCCGGTTCGGCGTGCTGCCTACCACCCTGATCTACGACGACGCCGGCGATCTGCCTGACGCCGACCAGGCGGTCGAGATCCCCTCCACCCAGGCCGGCACCTACTACGTCATGATCCGCTCCACCGCGGGCGGCGACAACTACACGATCACCGCCCACACCGCCGCCACCTTCCCCACCCTGACCGACGGCACGCCGTGGTCCGGCGAGCTCCAGTCCACCTACGACTGCAAGCTCTACCAGATCACCGTCGCCGCCGGCGAGCACCTGATCGTCGTCCTCGACACCTCGGTCTACAACTCCAACTCCTACGACCTCTACATCCGGTTCGGCTCCCTGCCCACCACCCTCGTCTACGACGATGCCGGCGACCTGCCCGACGCCGACCAGGCGGTCGAGATCCCCTCCACCCAGACCGGCACCTACTACGTCATGATCCGCTCCGCCGCGGGCGGCGACAACTATACGATCACCGCCCACACCGCCGCCACCTTCCCCACCCTGGCCGACGGCACGCCCCGGCCCGGCGAGCTGCAATCCACCTACGACTGCAAGCTCTACCAGGTCACCGTCGCCGCCGGCGAGCACCTGATCGTCGTCCTCGACGCCTCGGTCTACAACTCGAACTCCTACGACCTCTACATCAGGTTCGGCTCCCTGCCCACCACCCTCGTCTACGACGACGCCGGCGACCTGCCCAACGCCGACCAGGCGGTCGAGATCCCCTCCACCCAGGCCGGCACCTACTACATCCTGATCCGCTCCACCGCGGGCGGCGACAACTATACGATCACCGCCCACACCGCCGGCACCTTCCCCACCCTGGCCGACGGCACACCGCGGCCCGGCGAGCTGCAATCCACCTACGACTGCAAGCTCTACCAGGTCACCGTCGCCGCCGGCGAGCATCTGATCGTCTTCCTCGACGCCTCGGTCTACAACTCCAACTCCTACGACCTGTACATCAAGTTCGGCTCCCTGCCGACCACCCTTATCTACGACGATGCCGGCGACCTGCCCAACGCCGACCAGGCGGTCGAGATCCCCTCCACCCAGGTTGGTACCTACTACATCCTGATCCGCTCCGCCTCTGGTGGCGGCGACTATGTCGTCACCGCCCACACCGCCGGCACCTTCCCCACCCTGATCCCCGGCGTGCCAAAACCCGGTGAGCTCCAATCCACCTACGACGTCAAATTCTACCAGATCACCGTCGCTGCGGACGAGGACCTGGTAGTTATTCTTGACGGCGCGTCCAACTATAACCACTACGACCTTTACCTGCGCTTTGGCGCGCTGCCCACCACGTTGGTATACGACGCCAAGGGCGCCGGCGCCTACGCCGACCAGCGGATCGAGGTCAACCCCACCCAGGCCGGCGCCTACTACCTGATGATCCGCTCCACCTCGGGCGGCGGCGCCTATACCCTGCGGGCCAGTCTCGTCCGTTGCCGCATCTTCCTGCCGGCTGTCGTGAAAAGCTACTAGAGGCTGTTACCTCACGCGCCCGGCTTGTCGGAAAGCAAACAGGAGACCGCTGCATGATGAACTACGATCCCGATTGGGTCAAATCCTATTACGACCAATACGGCACCAAAGAGTGGCAGCGGTGGGATGCCAGCCTCGTCGAGCAGGTCAAGCTCGAGGTGCACCTCCACTACCTCCGCGCCTGCCTCCGCGCGGATGACCGCATCCTGGAGATCGGCGCGGGTCCCGGCAGATTCACCCAACACCTGGCCGGCATCTCCAACCGGATCGTGGTTGCCGACATCTCGCCGGTGCAGCTCCGGCTCAATCGAGACAACGCCCAGGTGTTGGGCTACGACAAGTCGGTGGAGCGCTGGGCAGAGTGCGACATCTGCGACCTGCGCCCTCACTTTGGCGACGCCGAGTTTGACGCCGTCGTCTGTTACGGAGGGCCGCTCAGCTACGTCTTTGATCGGCGCGACAGGGCCATCTCCGAGCTGCTGCGCGTCGCCAGGCCGGGCGGCAGGCTCTTGCTCGGCGTGATGAGCTTGTGGGGGACCGTCCACCAGTTCCTGCCTGATGTTCTGACCCTGGATCCTGCCGTTAACCAGGATATCATGGCCACGGGCGATCTGGGGCCTGCCGTGGGCGCCCACTTTTGCCACATGTATCGGGCCGCCGAGCTCAGGCAGTGCCTGGAGCAGGCGGGGGCAGTCGTCGAGATCCTGTCGGCCAGCGACTGTCTGTCGGCCACCTGGGCCGAACGCCTGGGCGACGTCTACCAGGACGAGGCGGCCTGGCGGTTCCTGATAGATATGGAGATACAAGCCTGTTGCGAGCCCGGCTGCCTTGACATGGGCACGCACCTGATCGCCGTCTGCCGGAAGCCGGGGGTGGAACGATGAGCCATCCTTTCCCTGCACTCGCCTCTATCCTTTCTCCCCAAGCCTTGATCGACCGGGTGTTGCCCGGCTTTGCGGTGGGCGAGATCGCCGAGTGCCGGCTCTACTCTACCGGCTTTAACCACACCTACCGGCTCACAACCGCTGCGGGGTCCACCTACTACCTGCGCGCCTACCGCCGTGGCTGGCGCACCCTGGACGACATCCGCTACGAGATCGATCTCCTCAACCACCTGAAGCACAAAAGCTTTCCGGCGGCGCAGCCGGTGCCCTGCCGCGACGGCCAATACTATTGCGCCGTGCCCGCTCCCGAGGGGCGGCGTTACCTGGCTCTCTTCACCGAGGCCCCCGGCCATGAGGTCTCGTACGATCGCGAGCCCGAGCAGGTGGCCAAGCGCTACGGCCAGGCTGTAGCCCGCATGCACAACGCCCTCGACGACTTTTCCAGCCCGCACCCCCGCTTCCGCCTCGACCTCGCCTATTTCGTCGACCGGCCCCTGCCCTACATACAACCGTTCCTGGCCCATCGCCCCGACGATTGGGCCTACGTGCAGCACTTTGCCGCCGCCCTGCGCGACCGGCTCCTGCGACTGCCTGCCGGCCAGCTTGAGCAGGGCGCCTGCCACGGTGACCTTCAGGGCTACCATGCCAACGTGGCCCCCGACGGCGCCTTGACCTTCTTCGACTTTGACTGCGGCGGCTACGGCTACCGAGCCTACGATCTGGCCGTATTTTTGTGGTGCTGCCGCCTCCAGGACGCCGTCGCCGCCCGCTGGGCCCCATTTCTGCAAGCCTACCGGGAAACGCGGCCCCTGAGTGATCTGGATGTGCAAGCCGTCCCATTGTTCGTCTGCGCCCGTTACCTGTGGCACATAGGCGTACACACCCAAAACGCCCCAGATTGGGGCATCGACTTTCTCAACAACGACTACTGGGCCACCCACCTCAAGCGCTTGCGAGACGCCGAATCCGACTACCTGACTTAGCCTTCGCCCTTCTCGTGGCGAAAGCCTGGATTTCGCGACAGCCCCAGGCGATCCAACGCCCTTTTGACAACCGGCAGGAATCATGCTAGACTGCAACCCGGCGCACATCGGGTGTCAATCAAAGGTCAGGCAGCGCTGCGGCAGGGGTATTCTCCTGCCCGTGCGTCGCTCCATGCCGGCCAGAACCACCTTGCGATCAGGAGAGGGACATGCCGGACGAGGAAGAAGCGTACAGCACCGCCGCGATGCGCAGGCTGCTGACGGTGGCGTTTGACGATCCCGGCCTGGACGCCTTCGCCATGGACAGCTACCCCGAGGTGTACGACCGGTTCAGCCGCGGTCTGCGCAAGGACGAAAAAACCACCCTGCTGCTGGACCACTGCCGGCGGACAGAGGGAGAGCTGGAGCGGCTGTCGGCGGCGGTCCAGGCGCGGGTGCCGTGGACCTACCTTCCGCCTCGCCCGCCCGACCCCGCCGAGCTGGCCGAGCCTGGATCCAGGCTGCCGGGCTGGCGGCTGCCCTTCCTGCGCAACGCCCTCTTCACCGGCCGCATTGGCCCTCTCAAGGCCCTGGCCCAGGTCCTTCTTCACACCCCGACCGGTTCCCTCTCCAGCCCGGTCGCCCAAGTTGTTCATGCCATGGGCGGCGCCGGCAAGACCCAGCTCGCCGTCGAGTTCACCTACCGCTACGGCCGCTTTTTCCACGGCGTCCACTGGCTCAACGCCGTCCAGCCATCGTCGCTCGAGGCCCAAGTGGCCGAGTGCGGCCTGGCCATGGGCCTTCCCAACTGGCCCGACCGGCAGCCGGAGCAGGTCGCCCGCACCCTCGGGGCATGGAGCGAGAGCGGCCCCCGCTTGATCGTCCTCGACAACATCGAAGACGTGCCGGTGGCGCGCGACTGGCTCGCCCGCCTGGCCGCCGGCGGAACCATGCGCCTGCTTCTGACCTCCCGGCGCAGGAGCTGGCCGGCCGACCTGGGCCTGATCCCCCTGCCGTTGGAGCTTTTCAGCCCTGCCGAAAGCTTGGCCTTCCTGCGCCGCTACCTGCCCACCGCGGCCGATCAGGATCTCCACGCCCTGGCCGAGCGGTTGGGCCATCTGCCCCTGGCCCTCGAGCTGGCCGGCCGCTACCTGGCCGACCTGCCTCGCCTGCCGGTAGCCGGCTATACCGCCCGGATGCGCGACGCCCTCGGCGATCCATCGATGAACAACTGGCTGGCCGAGCTGGGCAACCCCACTGGCCACGACCTCGACCTCGCCGCTACCTTTGCCCTGAGCTGGCAGCGCGTCACCGGTCCCGAAGGTCCCGCGGCCCGCCGCCTCTTTGCCATCGCCGGCTGGTGCGCTCCCAACCAGCCCATCCCCTGCCAGGTCCTGGAGCAAGCTGCCGGGCTGGACGTCGAGAGCTGCGATCAGGCCGCCGGGCTCCTGGCCCGCCTGGGTCTGGTTGACTGGGAAAATCGGCTGGCAGGGCCGGCCCTCCACCCCCTCCTGGCCGAGTTCGGCCGCAAGCTGGAGGCAGACGGCGCCCCGCTGGTGGCGCTGGTCAACGCCTTGATGGAGATTGCCTACCAAGCCAACGACACGGGCCTGCCGGCGCAGTTTGTCCCGCTGCGGCCTCACATTGAGGCCGCCGTGGCCTGGGCCGACGAGGTCGGGCTGGAGACGGCCGGAGTGCTGTGGAACGAGCTGGGCTCCCACCGCCACAAGGTGGCCGACTATGCCGGGGCGCGGGCCGCCTACGAACGGGCGCTGGCGATCTTTCAACGAGCGTTGGGATCCGACGATCCCAACGTGACAGCCTTGGTCAACAACCTGGGGCTGGTGCTCCAGGACATGGGCGACCTGGCCGGCGCGCGGGCCGCCTTTGAGCAGGCCCTGCGCATCGACGAGCAGGCCTACGGCCCCGACCATCCGGCCATCGCCGCAGACGTCAACAACCTGGGGAGTGCCCTCAAGGTCCTGGGCGACCTGGCCGGCGCGCGGGCCGCCTTCGAGCGGGCGCTGCGCATCGACGAGCAGGCCAAAGGCCCCGACCATCCCGACGTCGCCACCGACGTAAACAACCTGGGGAGCGTGCTCCACGACCTGGGCGACCTGGCCGGCGCGCGGGCCGCCTTCGAGCGGGCCCTGCGCATCGGTGAGCACTCCTATGGCCCCGACCATCCGGCCATCGCCCCCGACATTAACAACCTGGGTCGGTTGCTCCACGACCTGGGTGACCTGGCCGGCGCGCGGGCCGCCTTTGAGCGGGCTCTGCGCATCGACGAGCAGGTCTACGGCCTCGACCATCCCGACGTCGCCAGGGACGTCAACAACCTCGGTGGCGTGCTCCAGGCCCTGGGCGACCTGGCCGGGGCGCAAGCCGCTTTTGAGCGCGCGCTGGCCATCGACGAGCGAGCCTGCGGCCCCGGCCACCCGGACGTCGCCAGGGACGTCAACAACCTTGGCGGTGTGCTCCAGGCCCTGGGTGACCTGGCTGGGACGCGGGCGGCGTACGAGCGCGCGCTGGCCATCTGGCAATCGGCCTACGGCCAAGAGCACATCCAGGTAGCCATAGCCCACAACAACCTTGGGCTGGTGCTACCGGCCTTTGGCGACCTGGCCGGGGCGCGGGCCGAGTTCGAGCAGGCGTTGGCTATCCTGGTCAAGCTCTTGCCGCCCGACCATCCCCTTATCCAGATCGCGCGACGCAACCTGTCTGAGGCCAATGCACTTACCTAAAGTGATGCTAAAGTGAAACCCACACGCCGGTGCGTTGCGCCTGCTGTTGATGCAACGCACCCGATCCAAATAAGGAGGTCCGGCATATGCCAACCGATCCGATCGTCCTTCCCGATATGCCCGCCGTTGGCGGGCTAACCTTCCGCTCCATCGCAGGTGAGGAGGACGCCGCCCTGCTCTACGCCGTCCACACCGGGCGCATCGACCGCGATCAGGTCGATCCCTCGTCGCACTTTGAAGACGTGCCGTCTCTGGATGGACTGCGCGACGATCTGTCGCAGGCAGTCGCCGCCGGAGAGCAAGACCAATGGCTGGTTGCCCAGATCCATGATCGGGTCGTGGGCTACAGTCAGCTTGAGAGCTGGCACGAAGAGGACGACATCTGGGCCTACTTTATCGGAGGCTGGGTCTTGCCCGAGTGGCGCGGCAAAGGCATCGGCACGGCCATGCTCCGTTGGGCAGAGGCCACGGCGCGCCGATCGGCGGCTGCGCTGCATCCGGGCGAAAGGTTCGAGTTCGCCGCCAACGCCAGCAGCACCGAGCGCGACGCCGCTGCCCTCCTGCGGAACGAAGGATATTACGTCGCCTTCACCACCCTCGAGTTGCGTTTTGACATCTCGACGACCCTCCCGCCGGCCCCGCCCCTGCCGCCCGGCATCGAGGTACGCCCTGTGCTGCCCGAGCACTACCCACAGATCATCTCCAGCATCATCAACTGCTACTACGACGCTTTCCCCGGTAACCGCTTCCGCACCACCTTCGATCGCGTCGCCTACTACTCCGCCGAATTCCGCAAGCCCAAGTACGACCCCAAGCTTTGGTACATAGCCTGGGATGGCGACCAGGTCGTGGGCCAGGCCATCATGGTCATCAGAAGCGGCCAGGCCTATCTGAGCCAGTTGAGCATCCGGCCCGCGTGGCGGCGCAAGGGCTTGGCCCGTGCCCTCATGATCCGCGCCTTGCGCGACATGCGCGACCGCGGCGAGCAGATGATCTGGACCGACACCTTTGCCGAATATCAGACCCGCGCCGTAGACCTCTACCGCAGCCTGGGCTTTTACGTGGTCAAAGAGTTCCCGCGCTACCGAAAATCAGCGGGATGACCCAAGGCAACATGGTTACCGCTCAAGACGCCATCGCCATCTACCGGCGTCTCGTGGATAACGGCATACGGGTCTGGCTAACCGGCGGCTGGGGCATCGACGCCCTGCTCGGCGAGCAGGCCCGTCCCCACAAGGATCTTGACCTGATCCTACTGATCGACAACCAGGCAGTGCGCGTCCATCTCCAAGAGATTTGTGACTATGTGCGGCTGGTATCGCCCGACGCTGCTGTGCACATGCAAGAGGCGATCTAGAGCAATGCTGGCGTTCCTGCTACTCAGGGGGTGGAGTACGACAGGGCAGGCTGAACCCAAAGGTGCTGCCCTGCCCCAGTTCGCTGCGGCAGTAGACCTGCCCGCCGTGCTGCTCGACGATCGCCCGCGCGATCGGCAGCCCCAGGCCCGAGCCGGAAATCCCTCTCTGGCGGGCATCCGCCGATCGGAAAAACTGCTGAAACAGGTGTGCCTGGTCCTCTTCTGAGATGCCAAGGCCGGTATCGCTGACCTCTACGACCACCTCTTCGCCTCGCTCCATGACCTGGACTTCGACCCGGCCGCCCGCCGGGGTGAACTTGATGGCGTTGCCGACGAGGTTGTTCAGCACTTCCATCAACCGGTCCTCATCGCCTACAAGAGGCGCGATACCGGCAGGGACGGTCCACGCCAGCGTCAAGTCGCCCTGCTGGGCCACCAGCAGGAAGCTCTGTCCAACCCGTTCCACCAACGAGGCCAGGTCCACCGGCTCCCGCCGCAGGGCCACCTCGCCCGACTCGATCTTTTCCACGTCGAGCAGGTCTTCAATCAGGTTTGTCATCCATTGGGTGCGATCCCGGATCATGTCGAGGCAATGTCGCACGTGGCCGCCCGGCCGCGATCTCTTCGAATTGGTGGCATATTCGGCGTATCCGCTGATGACCGTCAGCGAGTTGCGCAGGTCGTGGGAGGCGATCCTCAAAAACTCGGACTTTTTCTCGTTGAGCCGGACCAATTTGCGGTTGGCGACCTCGAGCTCGGCCCGGAGCAGGCCCAATTCGTTCAGGCTCTGCGTTATCTGCTGCTCCAGCCGGCCCTCGCCGGTCACATCCTGCACCAGTAGCACCAGGTGGCCGTGGGCTTCCGGGTGCGGCAGAATGGTCAGCGACAGATAGTTCCGGTCGGCGCTATTCGGAACCGTGCGGTTGATCTTGGGCAGATCGAAACGGGGGACCCGGCCCCAGGCTACATCTGCCAGATCCTCCTCGTGGCCGATCAGCTCCGGGAACAGCTCCATGAGCGACAGACCTAACGGCTCCTCCCCGGCTACCAAAAGATACTCCGGCAGCCCGGGGGTGCAGGCCACGATCTGATGGTTTGCGTCGATGTGGGCAGCGGTCACCTTTAGCTCGCCGGTGACGAGCAAAGCCAGGCGTTCCGACCTCAACAACGCGTACGAACCCTCTGGGGGTCGATTCATGGTCTCCTCTGCGAGCCGGCGCCGGTCACCAGCAGCAGCCCCAAGCGCTCGAACATCGCTTCCACCTGCTCCCCCGTCTTGGCGCTGGTGAGAAACAGAGGGGCCTCGTGCTCCAGCGCTGCGGCGGCAAGCTCCTCGTCGCTCACGCAGCGCTTGTCAACCAGGTCCACCTTGTTGGCCGCCATGACCACCTGGGCCCCCAGGTTCATCGCCAGGAACCTGTGGGCATGGTAACTGAGTCCCGGCAGTGTTTCGGACCGGGTGACATCGCAGACAATAATGGCTCCGGCTGCGCCGCGATAGTAGCCGGGAACCACCCGGCCTCCCTCTCCATGTCCGGCCAGGTCCCAGAGCATCAGGGTCAAATCCACCATCCCGTCCGGCGTTGCAACTTGGAGCACTTTGCGATCTACTTTCACGCCGATCGTGCTCAAGTACTTGCTGTCAAAGCGACCCTCGACAAAGCGTCGCATCAGGCTCGTCTTGCCCACAGCATAGTCGCCAAGCAGGCATACTTTCCGGGTCAACGTCCGTATGGTCTCAGTCATTGGCATTCCTCATGGCTCTGGTGTGATGATGGCCGGCGGCGGCGCAGCCACGACTCCGACCCATCGGCCGGGCACCCAGCCGGACGTCCCTGCCGGGTCGCCCGGCGGCCAGCGGATCAGGTACCACGTCCCATAGACGGCCAACACCTCCACGGGCCGGCCCGAGTCCACTGCTATTCCGGTCAAGGGACTATCGTCTCGGGGCTCGCTGCGCAAATAGACATTACCGATCATCACCCCAACATAGGGCGCCGGAATTGCCGTCGCCGTAGCGGTCGGAGTATAGGTCGGCGTCGGCGTGTTGGTTGCGGTGGGAGTACGAGTCGGTGTCCAGGTCGGGGTGCTGGTTGGAGTCTGGGTCGGCGTATTTGTCGGCGTGGAAGTAGGGGTAGCGGTCATCGTGGCAGTGGGAAATGGTGTAGGGCTTGCCGTGGCGGTGGGAGTAGCGCCGCCCTCCGCCAGCCGCCAGAATCCCCAACAAGCCAGGGCCAGGCACAGAAACAGGAGAGCTCCCACCACGCCGATCCCCAGCCAGGGCGTGCGGCGAGGCGACTCGGGCCTGGCCTCCTCCCCCGAAGCGAACAACAGGGGACGCAGGTGATCCTCCACCCCCGCCAGTCCGCTCGGGTCACCGTCGTACTCGGCCAGCACCGAGGCATAATCCCGGTTCACGTCGCTCAAGGCGCCGCGCATCTTGTGGCGCAGGTCCGCCGGCTCGATCCCGTCGACCACCACCGCCAAATAAGCCCACGGTCCCGGCTCTACCAGGATGCGCACCTCTCCATACTGGATCTCGTCCAGCTCGCCTTCCTGCTCGGTGCCAAAACTGTCGTGAACAAAGTCGCGGATGGCCGTCAGCATGCCGCTGACCAGGTCGCGGTCGGTGGTGTGTGCGGGATCGTCGGACAGGTGGGCCAGGAGCAAGCCTGAAGCCCGGTTGATGAGGAAAACCTCTTTGACGCGAAAGGGGAGTGTGTCGCGCAGCAGCAGATCGGCATCCGATAGGCCGTGCAGCCGGCCTTGGATCCGGCGGACCAGCCGCCGCATGCTGAAGGTCTGGCGCAGATTGTCGTCCACGCGGCGGGCCAGGCCGCGCATCGCCTCGGCTACCGCCCGCTGGATCGAGCGGCCGATGACCGGATAGAGCGCATCGACGATATCGCTCTGGGCGTCTCTGATCTGCTCGCGGATCGCCTGCCCCATCACCGGGGCCAGGGTGACGGCTACCTCATCCCTGTTCTCTGCGATCCGGCGGGCGGCGGCCTCGTTGATCACCGACTTGACCGTCTCGGTGAGGTACTCCTTGTCTTGCCGCAGCAGAATATCCTGCAGCTCCTTCAGGGAGTCATCGGGCCGTTCCTGGTCAGGCCCAGAAGCTCTTACGTCGCTGTCACTGGAGAACACGCCCTCTCCTTATCCCAAGAATCACCGGTCTAACCGGCGGTTCATTCCTTCGGTTTGTTTTGGGGTGTTCCCTGCAGTTGTTCCAGCAGGTCGGTGACCTCCCGTTCCCCTTTCAGGCGCATTCCCATTTCCATCAGGAGGCTGCCCAGGTTGTGGCGGCTCGCCTTTTCATCCCCCAGCGCGTTGACGGCAGCCGCAAGCTCGCTCCGCAGATCGCTCCCCTGCTGGCGCAGGTCGGTCCCCAGTTGGCGGATCCGGGCCGCCAGATCCTCGCTCTGCCGTTCCAACCGGGCGAACACCTCGTCGCGCAGCGCGTCTTCGGATTGGTGCGATTCATCCTGGATCTGCGTCGTCTTGAGCGCAAAAGTGGTTTCCACCTGTCCTATCTGACCCGACAGGGTCCGCTTTAGCTCCGTATTGCGCTGGCGCATCTCTTCCTGTACCTCGCGCGTGCGGCCCTCCTGGGCATCTCGTTGCTGGTCAAGAGCGCCTTTCAGTTCCGCCAGACGCTTCTCAAGCAGCTCCAGTTGGCTTGCCACGCCACCAAAGCGCTGCTCGTACTGCTGTATCTGCGATCCAAAGATAATGTCCCGAATGCGATCCACGTCGGCTGCGGTGCGATCATCGCCTTTCTTGTCAGCTTTTTCGCTCATGCCCCCTCTCCTCCTGTCGAAACTTGGCAAAGATGACGTTATTGTCTTGCATCAGTATATCACAGCACAATAACTCGCGCAAACTCCTCTGCGCTGTTGTAGTCTCCAGACGCACCCGCCCACGCGATCCACATCCCCTCCTCTATTTGCCATCAGAGAACATCTGTGCTATACTCCCTTCGGCCGGGAGGCGAGTGGCTCCTTGGTCAAAGTCCTTATCCGAGGGACCCAAGCATCTCAGGCTGTTGTGCTACACCCATCGACTACCCCCGCCGCCCCTGTCAAGGCAACTCCTGCCCTTCTGGTTACCATAATCTTGGTCGACTTTGGTAGATCACTTCCACTAGAGAAGGCAATGACCCAACCCATCGCCCTACAGCTGCTGGCGCCCTGGGCTGACGCGCCGGCGAAATTGGCCCTGTCGAGATAGCGGCTTCCCAGCCCTACCGGCGCTCGCCCATCCCGCGTGACGGCGGGTTGCGCATCACCAGCGGCAGGTGGACCCGGAACCCGTATTCGTCGGCCCCCACATCCCACACCAACCCGATTGGCCGCGTGTCGCCGTCGATGTCCCACGTCAGCCAGCTCAAATCAGGGGCGTGGTCTATGGCGTTCGAGCCGCTCCCTATGCGGTAATCGGCCAGCAGCGCTGCCGGCGGGGCGACCGGGTAAGTGCTGATGACGCCGGCGCTGTAATTCGTAGTGTTGCCCTCGAACAGGGTATAACTGGCTCCAACGTCCGCTCCACCGTCGTTAAAAACGCCTGTGTCATGCCCGGCGATGATGTTGCTGAGCAGCTCCACGTTACCGGTGACGTCCACGTATACCCCCACGCCGTCGCCGAGCAAGTTGTCGGCGATGGTGTTGTGGGCCAGCATCCCTGTACTGCCGGTGGCTATGGCCACTCCGCTGCCATACTGGCTGGCTTGGTTGCGGGCGATGATGTTGTTGGTCAGGGTAAAGGGGGCACAGGAGACAAGCCGCACGCCACCCCCGCGCCCCATAGTGCCGCCCGCCGCGACATTGTCCAGGACGGTATTCGCGTCCAGCCATGGGGCCATCTCTTGGAGATACGCCCCTCCACCCAATCCCATTACAGCCGGCGAACCCTGGTTCCCGGCTATCACGTTTCTGGCGATCTGCACCGACCCGTAGACGCCGTAGATGCCACCCCCTGCGCCCGGTCCAGTTGAATTGGTGGCGGCGTTATTCTCAATCAAGTTGTCCTGTACGATTGTCAGACTGCCCGAGATGGCAATCCCCCCGCCAAAGCCCGTGGCGGTGCTGGGGGATCCGGGGAAACCGCCGCCATAGTTGCTGGTGATCGCGTTGTTCTGCACCAGCACACTCCCGCCCACGATATACAGGCCGCCGCCCGTTCCGAGGCTGCCGGCCCATGTAGCCGAGTTGTCCACCAGCTCGTTGCCCTCGATCGTCACCTCGCTGCCGCCAACATACACGCCGCCCCCCTCGCCGTCGCAGTTATGGCCGGCGATGTTCGACTCCAGATGGTTGCCGCTCACCACCGACGGCGCGACCAGGCCGGCGAGGTAGATCCCGCCGCCGCCGCCCGAGGGCGAGTAGGGCGACGCCACGTTGCCGTTGATGGTGTTGCCGCGGATGACGGCGACGACGGTTGGGGCGCCGCCGTAGTAGATCCCCCCACCCACGCTCTTGAACACCGGATCGCCATCATCGTTGATGGCCAGGTTCTTGAGGACGAGGTTGTGCTCGATGATCGCCGTCGTAGACGACCACACATAGATGCCGCCGCCCATGCCCCTCACTGCCTGGCCGGCCACGTTGCCCGATATTTCGTTGTAGGCAATGGTGGGCATGCCGCCCTTGATCGCGATCCCGCCACCCTCGCCGGCCGAAAAGCCGGCGCGGTTGTCCGTAATTGTGTTGTTGCTCACCTGGGCATCCGAGTCACGCAGCATAATTCCTCCCCCTGTGCCCCAGGTCGAGTTGAAATCGGCCGCGTTGCCGGCGATCACGTTGCGGCTGATGATTGCCGTCCCAGGCGCGTTCAGCAGATAGACACCGCCCCCACGGCCATAGGCAGTACAGTCCATGCAGCCATAGTTGTCGGTGATGATGTTGTTGATGATGATCGGCGCCGCGTCGCGGCTGTAGATGCCGCCCCCCGCATGGTTCTCGGCAAGCTCGCCCCAACTGCCGGCGGGAGGGTCGCCACCCAGCCCATTTGCGTTGCCGCCGGTAATCGTAAAGCAGTCGACTGTAGGCTCAATGTTGCCGTCGATGGTGATCACCCGCCCCTGCCTAAAACCGTCGATGACCACCCTTTCCGGCGTGCAGATCACGGGAATAAAGTCGCACGCAAAGGTGATCGGCGAGCAGGTGGCCGACCATTTGCCGTCCAGTGTCAGGGTCTGGTCGATGAACAGATGCTCGTGGTAGATCGTCGGATCCAGCACCGCGCCAAGGGCAGCGACGCAGATCACGTCGCCGTCTGCCGCCTGATCGATGGCATACTGCACCGTCTTGCAGGGATGGGCTTCATCGCTGCAATCGCTCGTGTTCGCGCCTTCAGTCACGACCCAGCGATCACATCTGCCTTGCGCCGTGACCCCGCCGCCGGGCGCGAAAGCAGACACGAGAAGGATCAATACCCAAGCCAGGCCTACCGTCACAACGAGATGGATCTTCATTCTTGCCCCCTTTCGAGACTCCAGAAACCCGGTTTTCCCCAGAAACCGAGTTTCTTCCCCTGTCGCTCCTGTTCTAAGGGAGAGGACAGGTCATCACCTGGGCCGCAGAGTTGAAGCAGATGAACACCTGGTAGCCCAGCTCGTCGAGCATCAGCGCCCCCACCCAGTCATTCGATTCGACGTGGGTGGCAAAAGTGACATAGGTCGTCTCTCCCGGCTGGATGGCTGCATCATAGTCAAAGATACAGGTCGTCGGCATCTTGCCCTGGTAGGTAATGAACACGGGGTACCAGTCATCGGGGATGGTCTGGTTCGAATGGTTGGTCACAACCAGCTCGATCGTAAAGCGCTTGACCGGGTCGCGGTCCCTGTAGGGGCCCTGGCAGCCATCGGGATTGCTGGGCCGGCCCCAGGGCTCGAACGCCGTCTTGTTGACGGCCACGCTGTAAGGCGGCTGCGGGTTGGCGGTGGGCTGTGGCGGCTGTGTGGTCTTGGTCGGTTGCGGCGGCCTGGCCGTCGGCGGCTTTTGAGTAGGATAGGGAGTGTAGGTGGGATAGGGCGTGTAGGTCGGCTGCGGCGTCTGCGTTGGCGTTTCGGTAGGGGTTGCGGTGGAGAGTGGGGTGTAGGTAGGGTAGGGGGTGTAGGTCGGCGGCACAGCGGACTGCGAGGTGGGCTCCGGGCTGGCCACCACCACGACCGGACCCTGCGTGGCGGCGACAGTGACCACTTGGGTAATCGGGCCGCTCTGGCTGCCGCCCTTGTCGCCGTTCAAGACCAGGATGATCGCCACAGCGGCCACGGCAACGGCAAGGACGCCGGCGATGCCCAGCAACCACCAGGTTAGCGAGGATCGCGCCGGGGCGTGCGCAGCTGCCCCGAGGCCGGGCGCAAGACCCTGTAGCTGACCGCCAAAGCTGAGGACGATCTTGTCACTCAACCCGAGCGTATCTCCGGGGTGCAGCACCGTCGGCTGGCTGATCTGCTGGTTGTTGACCCAGGTGCCGTTGGCGCTGCCCAGGTCGTGGACCACCAGTGCATTGCCTTGCCAGGTGAGCTGGGCATGGTGGCGCGAGACCATCGAGTCGTTGATCACGATCTGGTTGTCTTGATGGCGGCCGATGGTGATAACGTCGCCACGCAAAGGGTAGGAACTGCCGGCGTTTGGTCCCTGCTGCACAGTCAGGTACCAGGTAGTCTGCGTCATTCAAGGCCTCCTTCTACCGGTACTGGTCTCCCGCAGTTTCGGGCTGCCGGGCGTGCCCGCCCCTGCGGCGTTGTACGGCACTCGGGAGCCCGGTCGGATCCACTCCAATACACTGCCCGGCCTCATTATACGCAGACTCTTGAAAAGGGCAAGTCTCACAGAACGGCGCCCAGACCGTCCGCCCGAAGCACTTGCACAGCCAAGATAGCTGTGCTATACTGGAGCCGGCAGGACATTTTTAGAAAGGGGAACAGAATCACAATGGCTTACTACCTCAAGCTCTACCTGGCGACGCTCGTCGCCTTTTTCGCGGTCGATATAGTCTGGCTCACCCTTGTGGCCCGCACCTTCTACCGCAAGTACCTCGGCTTCCTGATGGCACCCAGCCCCAATTGGGCCGCGGCGATCATCTTTTACCTGTTGTTCATTGTCGGCATTCTGGTGCTGGCCGTCCTGCCCGGGCTGGAAGCAGGCTCGCTCAAGACCACCCTGCTGCGCGGGGCGCTCTTTGGGCTGGTCGCCTATGCCACCTATGACCTGACAAACCTCGCCACGCTGAAAGACTGGCCCTTGATTGTCACCGTCGTGGACCTGATCTGGGGCACAGTGTTGAGCACAGTCGTGAGTCTTGCCGGTTACTATGCCGGCAAGTGGTTGAGTTAGCAACGGCGCCTCTCTAGCTGCACCCGCTAAGCCGGGAAAAAGGCGGTCCAGACAAAAAGGTCCAGCCCAGCCGTCTGGATGCAAAAGGCCACCGCCCCCGCGACGGACAGCCAATAAGCTATTGCCGGCCGCCGCGGCCTCAGGCCTATCAGCGCCAGGAGCAAGGCCACCCCGCTGAGCCCCACCAGGGCCAGTATTAGCCGGATGCTCAGCCACAGAAAGCTGCTCGGTTGCTGTACCATCGCCGCGGTCAGCGGCAGCCACAGCGCCGATGGCACCAGGATCAGCAGGTACAACCCCTGGAACAGGCTATAGCCAAAGCGACCGGCGATCTGCGCCCGGTCCGGCTCTACGCGGACGAGCAGCAAGTAGGTGAAAGCGAAAAAGCCGGCGGCGCCCAGCACCATCGAGACGACATAGGCTGGCAGGAGCGACTGGGGCACGCCTCCCCACAGGCCGGCCCGGGTGGCGGGATCGACCGCCAGGACGTAGGCATAGCTGCTCAGCACGGCAATGCCCCCCAATAGCACGATAGCAGCCAACCTCTTTTTTTGTGGATGCACAAGCTCACCTCTCATCAACTTGGATCTGAGATCCCAGGGTCTCTAGGACCATTGCCAACTGTTCATTGAGCGCCTCGTACCCGGTTTCCTGGAGATGCAGCATATCCCGGCTATACTCCCGCCGAACCACACCTGATTCGTCGGCCAGCACAGCTGGCCAATCATAGGCCCGGGAGTCACCAAAAAACACCACCCGCAGTTGCGCCGTCGTGGGCGGTTGCGGATTAGAGCCGGCAGGGTAAAAGCTCAGACCCAGCGGATCCAGGGGAGCCGCGCTACCCTGCAAGTAGTAGCGCCTAGCCGCCACAAAGAGAAGCAGATTCAGCGCAACGGACAGAAGCAGAACGGTAGTCAAGACGATGACGCCGCGCCTGGCGTTCATGGTATATTGCGAACACTCCTCTACTGCCCTACACTGCTTTGCAGCGCCGCAAAGAACTCCCGGGCACCGTCAAACCGCTCGACCGGTTTTTTGGCCAATGCTCGGGTTATGGCCCGGGCAGTCGCGACCGGCAGCTCCGGCAGCAGTTGGCGTGGATCGGGCGGAGGTTGGGTCAGATGGGCGATCAGCAGCCCTCCCGGATTGGGATGTTTGAAGGGCAATTCACCGGTCAGCATCTGGTAGGTCAGGATGCCCAACGCGTACTGGTCGGCCCGCGCGTCGACATCGGCCGCCGATTGTATCTGTTCTGGGGCGATATAGTCAAAGGTCCCGACCACACCGCCAGTGTGGGTCATTCTGGTGTGGCTGCCCAGCAGCTTGGCGATCCCAAAATCCGTCAAGACCGCCCGCTCGCGCGCTCCATCTGGCACCAACATGACGTTTGATGGCTTGATATCACGGTGCACGATGCCCCGGCCATGCGCGTAATCGAGGGCGTTAGTAAGCTGATCCAATATCGCCAGGCTCTCATCCAGAGATAGGCGGCCGCGCGCCTTCAGGCGATGGCCCAGGTCCTCGCCGGGCAGATATTCCATGACCAGGTAAGGCCTGGGCGACTCATCATCAGTCTGCCCACTGTCCAGCACTCGGGCGATATTGGGATGGTCCAGGCTCGACATGAGCTGGGCTTCGCGGGCCATGCGGTGGCGATATTCCGGGCTGTCAACAGATTCGCCATGCAGCAGCTTGATGGCTACCCTGTTGCCGCTGGCAGGATGGGTGGCCTGGTACACCTCGGCCATGCCGCCGCGCCCGATCAGTGTCAGATTTTGGTAATCGGCCAGGCGAACGGGCGGCAGGTTGGCCGGCGCCGGACTGGGTGCAGGGCGAGGCCGGTAGTCGATCTGGATATTGTACAAGCCGCGGTCGACGAAACGCTGCAACCTCCGGCGGGCGGGCTGAAAGATCAACCCTGCCAGCGCTGCGGTGATGGCGATGGCAATCGTGGTTGCCTGGCCCGGAACAAACAGAGAGACCAGGTACAGCACGCCCACGAACAAGCAGGCCAGGCCCAGGCTGAGCGAGCCATACACCAGCGAGCGGTTGACAATGAACTCAACCCCCCACAGCCGGTAGCGCAGCACAGAGAATGCCAGCAAGAGCATAAAGACCAGGCGAGATAGGTAATAGGCCAGGCGTGCGGCGGAAAAGAGAAGGGGAGCGCTGCCCGGATCCTCACTCCAGGAGGTGGGCAACTGGTAGGTAAGCAACTGGTAGGCAATCTGCACCACCACCAACTGGATAACGCCATATAGGATCAGACGGGTCTGCTGGCGCTGAATTAGGCTGTCGGTGCGGCGATAGCGGTACACCTGGGCCCAAACGCCCAGCCCAAAGACCAGCATTTGGAGCGTGCCCCACACCGGCACGGGCAGGCTGTAGATGTGAATTTGCGGCACCAGGGCTCCGATACCCATCCAACCGACCCAGACCAGAGCCGGCCAGCGCATCCAGCCTGGAACAAAACGCCCATCGGGAAACAGGACCGGGAGGACAATGCCGGCTGAGAGGGCGATCGAGTTGACGACTCGGGAAACCGTTTCTTTGAGCGGCGATGCCCATGGGTTCACGTCGACGATCCCCAGGCTGACGACGCCTATGAGGGTGATGATGGCCATGGAGGTTAGTATCGCCACGCCGTCGTCCCGCTGGCGCCACACCACCAAGCTGCCGAGGCCAAGCGCCGACAGGGCGATGGCTAATTGCAGTGGAACCAGAAAAGTGGCATAGAACTGGCTGACTTGAGGCGAGACCAGATATGTTCCGCCCAGTTGGTCGGCCGGATAGGCAAAGACGGCATAAAAGTCACTGACCAACACGCCAACCGAGATCACCACGGTCGCTGCCCACACGGCTTGGGCCAAGCGCAATGCTGGTCCGGCCAGCTTGCGCCCAAACTGGCTGGACGTGCTTGGGGTCTGTGGTGAGGGCTGGGACATGCCGTATGCCATCACGGCAGGATGCTCCACACCTTGCTTGGAAAACCAGACATTATCCGCCCTTTGCCTCGAGCAGAGCGATGATCCGGTCGAGCTTTTCAAACAGGGCCGGCCACGGATCGACGGGCGGTTCGACCGGTGGCTCGACGGGTGGCTCAACCGGCGGCTCGACGGGTGGCTCAACCGGTGGCTCAACCGGTGGCTCGACCGGCGGCACATCCAGGTCCACAAGCTGGAAAACGACGTCAATGTGGCGGTGGTTGGTGCCGCCCAGCATGCCCAGGCCGCTGACAAAATCGGACTGCCCCTTTAGATCGGCCACCCACACGCCACTTGCTCCGCCGGCCGGCGGAAAGTAATAGTCGCCGTGCCCCATGCCAAAGCCAATGTCGCCAGAGTAGTTAGTCGGGCCGAATACGCCGCGCTTGCGCCACTGGCTGACCTCGTCGCCCCACCCCGGCAACTTGGGGGCATCGGGCCACCAGCGGACCACGCCCACACCGCCCATCGGCTTGCCCTCCTGATCGACCACCTGGACTATCTGGACGGCCGCGCCTTCGACATCCTGGAGCTTGACGACCCGAAAAACCTTGCCGGTGGTGGAGCCGGCTCGCTCCAGGTTGATCGCGCCCAAGTTGGCGACGAGCCAAGCCCAGTCATGCTCCTGGCCCTGTTGGTCGAAAATCTTGGGATCTCCCATAGTCTCACTCCTCTTGCAAGAGCCTTCCCCTCACCCCTACCCTGCTATCCTGCGGGTTGCACTGTACAGCAATCTCCCCCAAAGGATCGGGACAACCCCCACAGGGGGAGGAGACAGAACGACAAACTGAGTATACTGCAAGATGAGGATTTTGTAAAGCGCCACGAATAAGTGCCGGTCGTTGCGATTCTCGGCAGGCTGTGCTATACTGGGATGGCGGCAGGGCTGAGGCGAAGGGCGTTTTGCGACAAAGGTGCGACACTTTCGCCATAACCTGACGACAGATTGCCGGTATAAAAGAGCTATGACAACGATCCTGCTCATCGAAGATGCGCTTGACCTGGCCGGGGTGGTGCGCCGCGAGTTGGAAGCGGAAGGCTACCGGGTGGAGCATGCCGCCGACGGCATGGCAGCTCTGGAGATGTTCGGCCAACACACACCCGACCTGGTGATCCTCGACTGGATGCTGCCCAAGCTGGACGGGCTGGAAGTGCTGCGCCGGCTGCGAGCGACTTCGGCCGTGCCGGTGTTGATGCTGACCGCTCGCGGAGAAGAGACTGACCGCGTCGTCGGCCTGGAGCTGGGTGCCGACGACTATTTGACCAAGCCGTTCAGTTTGCGCGAGCTGGTGGCCCGTATCCACGCGCTGTTTCGCCGCATCCAGCATGTCCAAGAGATCCTCGCCGCCGACCGCTCGGCAGACGCCACACCGCTGAACTATGGCTCTTTGCGCCTCGATCCCGAAGCGTACCAGGCCACTCTGCAGGGAGTTCCGCTCGATCTGACCCGCACCGAGTTTGACCTGCTGCGCCTGTTGCTGCGCAATCCGGGCCGGGCGTTCAGCCGATCATACCTGCTGGACACTATCTGGGGCGTGGATTACGTCACGGGCGACCGGTCGGTGGACAATGCCGTTCTGCGGCTGCGGAAAAAGCTCGGCCCGCTCGAGGACGCGATCGAGACGGTGTGGGGCGTGGGCTACCGCCTGCGGCCGGAATCATAGGCATGACCATGAAGCGAGCGCGTTTTTTGCTCGGCGCCAATCCTGTCCAGGCCATTGGCGAGGCGTGGTTGATCGGCCTGTTGGTAGCGCTCGGGCTTGCGCAGCTCGTGGGGCGGGTGACGCACTTTGCGCTGGACAACGGCATGGTCATGCTGTGCGGGCTGAGCGGGATGTGGGCGGTGCTGCGGACGCGGCTGCCGGGGGGAGGCCGTTTTCGCCATCTAGTCTATGAAGCAATGACCGGGCTGGCGTTGAGCGGTGCGATGCTGGCGCTGCGCTTGCCGGTGCGCGCGCTTGGCATAGAGACGATCTGGACCCAAGCGGACTGGGGCACGACGATCGCATCCTTGCTGCTGCTCGGCACCGGCGCCGGTTATGTGATGGCGCGGGTTGCGCTGCGCGTGTGGCTGGCATGGGACAGCCTCCGCCGGCAACGGATGCTGTGGTCATTGACCCATGCGCACCTGGTGGTAGTGGTGTTGACGAGCGTATTGGGTGCGATCCTGCTCTTTGTTGCCTCTCCGTACGCCCGCGAAGCAGCGACAACACCGATCGAGAATACAGGCGCACTGGCGACCTTGGTCGGCGAGTTCCTGCTGCGCATCTTTCCCACCGTCGCCGTGCTAGTGATCTGGGTCGGGCTGAGCCTGGCCGTGCTGCTGCCGCCATCGGCGATCTTTTCCTTCCTGGTGGCGCGCCGGACCACGCGCCGGCTCGACGCCCTGGCCGCGACGGCCAAGGCGCTGCGCCAGGGCGACTATGCCGCGCGTGTCCAGGTCAAAGGTCAGGACGAGGTGGCACACCTGCAGGCAGACTTTAATGCCATGGCCGACGAGCTGTCGCGCACGATGGCCGATCTTCAGGTCCAGCGCGACACGGTGACGCAATTGCTCGACGCCCGCCGAGAGATGATGGCGAGTGTGTCACACGAGCTGCGCACGCCGGTTGCCACCGTGCGCGCCCTGCTGGAATCGAACCTGGCGCGGCGCGGCGGCGAGTCGCCGGCGGCCATACAACACGATCTGGAAGTGATTGATGGCGAGATGGTGCGGCTGCAGAGGCTGATCGACGATCTGTTTCTGCTGGCTCGTGCCGAGGCAGGCCGGCTCGAGCTCGATTGCCGGCCCACCGATGTGGCGGCAACCGCCCAACGAGTAGTGGACGCGCTGGCGCCGCTGGCGTGGCAGGCCGGCCGCGTGACGGTGATCGCCGATCTGCCTGCCGGGCTGCCGCCGGCCAGCGCCGATGCGGAGCGGCTGGGCCAGGTGCTGGCCAATCTGGTGCGCAACGCAGTCCGTCACACCGAGCCGGGTGGGATCGTCGCCGCGGCGCTGCGGTCTGAGCCAGATGCGGTAGTGCTGGAAGTGCGTGATACCGGTACGGGCATCCCACCAGACGAGCTGCCGCACATCTGGGAGCGATTTTATCGCGGCGGGGAGGATCGCGCCAGAACCGGCGACGGTGCGGGCCTCGGCCTGGCGCTGGTGAAGGAGCTGACCGAGGCGATGGGCGGCAGTGTGACAGTGGAAAGCATCGTAGGCCAGGGGAGCTGTTTCACCGTGCGGCTGCTGCAAGTCTGAAAGAACAGTCGGCCGGCTAGATCACGGCGCTGGAATGAGCGCGGCAGGAATGCCGCGCTTTTGTTTTTCTACGATCGGACCTGATCTGCGACAGACTTGAGACAGGCCGCTGATATGGATGCGACAGGTCAGTAGTACACTGGAGCCAAGGAGGTAAAGGACAAGATGACGACAAATCTGATCGAGACAGAAGGGCTTACGCGGTGGTTTGGCCGCCTGGCCGCAGTAGACGGCCTGAACCTGCGCGTGCCCCAGGGCAGCATCTACGGCTTTTTAGGACCGAACGGCGCCGGCAAAACTACGACGATCCGGATGCTGCTGGGACTGATCCGGCCCACCGCAGGACGGGTGCAACTATTCGGGACACCGGTGCAAAAGGACGCGACGGCTGTACTGGCGCAGATTGGCTCGCTGGTAGAGACTCCGGCTATCTATTCGCACCTGACCGGCCGCGAGAACCTGGAGGTAATCCGCCGCCTGCGCGGGGGCACGCGCGCGCAGGTCTGCCACGCGCTGTGGTTAGTCGGCCTGGAGGAGGCCGCCGACCGTCGGGCCGGCACCTACTCGACGGGAATGATCCAGCGCCTGGGGCTGGCCGTAGCACTGATGGCCACGCCGCTGTTGTTGATCCTGGACGAGCCGACCAACGGCCTGGATCCGGCCGGCATCCACGAGGTGCGCGAGCTGATCCGCCGGCTGCCGGGCGAGTATGGCGTGACCGTTTTTGTCTCCAGCCACCTGCTGGGTGAGGTCGAGCAGATCGCCACCCACATCGGCATCATCCAGGCAGGCCGGCTGATCTTCCAGGGCACACCCGACGAGCTGCGCGGCCGCTACCAGGATCACGTCGCCCTGAAGGTAGATCGGCCGGAAGCCGTGCAGCAGGCGCTGCGCCAGGTCGGCTGGCAGGTAGAGCACAACAACAACCACACCCTACGGATAGTCGCCAACGGCGAGTCGGACGCCGCGCTGCTGATCAGCCATCTGGCCGGCGCCGGCTATAGCATCTACCGCGCCAACCTGGAACAACCGTCACTCGAAGAGATCTTTTTGCAATTGACCGCGACCCCCGCGGCAGGAGGCACTCAATGAACGCATTCGGACGCGCCCTCGGCGCAGAGATGTTGAAAACCAAGCGCACGCTGGCCCTGCTGATGACCCTGCTCGCTCCGGCGGTCATCGCCATCATCCAGTTCGCCATGTACATCCAGAACCGCGCTTATTACCTGGCGAACGTCGACGAGAACCAGTGGCTCACCCTCAACCAGAACAGCATGGTCTTTTGGTCGCTGCTGATGATGCCGCTCTTTGTGACCCTGGAAACCGCGCTGATGAGCGGCCTGGAGTATGGCCGAAAAAATTGGACCTTACTCTACACCATGCCGGTGCCGCGCTGGGCCTTCTATGCGGCCAAGGAGGCGATCAGCATGGCGCTGATCGGCATCAGCATCCTGGTGATGTGGGGCTTTGCCGTATTGGTTGGCCTTATCCTGCAAGCGATCGAGCCGGCCTACGGCCTGCGGCCCGATCTCATCCCCTGGAAAGAGATGGCAACGGGCTATACGCTGGTATATCTGGCGGCATTCTTGATCATCTCGATCCACCTGTGGGTGAGCAGCCGGTGGCCCAATTTTGTTGTGGCGATCGGCTTTGGGATCGCTGCCACCGTGACGGCCGTGCTGATCTTTCAGAGCGATTGGGGCCGCTTTTTCCCGTGGACCATGCCGGGTCTGCTGGCCATTTCAACTCTCCAGAAGGAGGTGAGCCTGCCCATGTCCGTGCCGCTATTCCTGGCGATAGGCGCCGGCGGCGGGCTGCTTTTCGCCATACTGGCCGGGTGGGACATCGGGCGCAAGGACGTGCTGTAGACGTCAGGCTCGAAGCAACCTCCCGCAGGCATTGCCTAACCTGCGGGAGGTTTGTTCTTGTCAAAGGGTTCAAAAGAGAGTAGAATATCAGACGGAATCCCTACGGCAGCGAGGTGCAGAGTTGGCTGAAAAGGTAATCATCATCGGCAGTGGGCCTGCCGGGTACACGGCGGCGATCTATACCGCCCGGGCGCAGTTGCAGCCGTTGGTGATCGCCGGACCGGCAGTCGGCGGCCAGGTGGCCACCAGCAACGAGGTGGGCAACTATCCCGGCTTTCCTGAAGATATCAACGGCATGGAGCTGGCACAGTTGATGCAGAAACAGGCCGAACGGTTTGGCGCCCGGTTCGAGATAGACATAGTGACAGCGGTCGATCTGGCGGCGCGTCCGTTCAAGATCACCACCTATGGCGGGGAGTATGAGACGCTGGCCCTGATCGTAGCCACCGGCGGCTCGCCGCGCAAGCTGGGGGTGCCCGGCGAGGCCGAGTTTTCCGGGCGCGGCGTGTCCTACTGCGCCACGTGCGACGGCTTTTTCTACACCGGCAGGGAGATTGTCATGGTCGGCGGCGGCGATGCCGCCATCGAGGAGGCGCTGTACCTGACCCGCTTTGCCTCTCGGGTGCGGGTCATCCACCGCCGCGACCAGCTGCGCGCGGAAAAGCTGATCCAAGAGCGCGCCTTTAACAACGAAAGGATCAGCTTTGTGTGGAACTCGGTTGTGACCGAGATTGTGGGCGAGAACACAGTGACAGGGGTCAAGGTGCGCAACGTGCTGACCGGTGACGAAGAGCTGATCCCAACCCAAGGTGTTTTCGCCGCCATCGGATGGGTGCCCAACACCGGCTTTTTGGCCGGTCAGTTGGCGCTGCATGACAATGGCTACATCGTAGCCGACGAGGACGGCCGCACCAGTGTCGAAGGGGTATGGGCTGCCGGCGACGTGTGTGACTGGATCTATCGCCAGATCGCGACGTCGGTTGGGGCAGGCGCCAAGGCTGGCATCCAGGCAGAAATGTACATCGCCCGGCTGGAAGACCGGGCCAATCCGCCCAGGAAAGAATAGAAGACTAGTTCAAACCTATTGAAGGAGATACCACGTGGAACAAACGATTACCAAAGAGATGACTATCGCCGAAGTAGTGCAGAAATACCCCCAGACGGTCGAGGTTTTTCTGCGCCATGGGCTGATGTGCTTTGGCTGTGCCATCGCCCGCTTTGAGAATATCGAGCAGGGCGCCGTGGCGCACGGGATCGACGTCCCGGCGCTGGTCACAGATCTGAACGCGGCGGTGCCCCAGTCGAACAACTAGAGGCAGCTTAACCTGTTGCGTGTTCCGGGTAGATGACGGAACACGCAACTTGCATCTCAAGGAGGAGATAAGAGGATGTGGCTTTTCAAGAGCCCCGAGATCGTTTATGGTGAGGGTGCGCTGGACACGCTGGAGCAGGTGAGCGGTCAGCGCGCCTTTATCGTCACCGACGCCACTATGGTCAAGCTCGGTTTTGCCGAGCGGGTCGCCGGTTACTTTCACCGGGCAGGCATCGAAACCCGGATCTTTGCCGAGGTGGAGCCCAACCCCACCTTCAAGGTGGTGCTCAAGGGCAAGGAGCTGTGCATTGCGTTCCAGCCCGACTGGGTGGTGGGTCTGGGTGGCGGTTCGGCCATGGACGCCGCCAAGGCGATCTATGTGCTGTACGAACGGCCCGACATGGAGGTCGAGGAGATCAACCCATTGGTCCCGCTTGGGCTGGGCAAAAAAGCACGGCTGATGGCCATCCCTACCACGTCAGGCACAGGGGCAGAAACGACGTGGGTGGTGGTGCTGACCGACCAGGAAGCCCATAAAAAGACGGTGCTCGGCTCGCGGGAGAATGTGCCCCACCTGGCGATTGTGGATCCCAGCTTCACCATGGGTCTGCCCCGGCAGATCACAGCCGACACGGGCATGGATGTGCTGACGCATGCCGTGGAGGGGTACACCAGCCTGTGGATCAATGACTTTTCCGATGGGCTGTGCCTGGCGGCCATTCGTTTGGCGTTCAACTATTTGCCCCGGGCCTGGGTCGATGGGCAGGACGCCGAGGCACGTGAAAAGATGCACAATGCCGCTACGATTGCCGGTCTGGGTTTTGGCAACTCGAACGCGGCGTTGGCTCACGCCATGGGCCATCCGATGAGCCCGGCGCTCGCCGTGCCCCATGGGCGGGCGGTCGGCCTGTTTTTGCCCTACACCATCCAGTTTACGGCCGGGTGCATGGGCGCTCGCTATGCCGAGATTGCCCGCTTTATGGGGCTGCCGGCCGGCAGCAACGAAGAGGGGACGGCCAGCCTGGTACAGGCAGTGCGCGACCTGGCCGGCCAGATCGGTCAGCCACTGACCGTGGCCGACCTCGGGATCCCACGTGAGGCGTTCGAGGCAGCGCTGCCCAAGATGGTAGAAGATGGGATGATCGATACCACCACCTGCGCCCGCTGCCCCGACGAAGAGGAAATGGAAAAACTGTACCGGTATGCGTACGAAGGCAAGACAGTCGATTTCTAGATCTCAAGGGGAACAATGATGAGCGGCTACATGGGAAAATTGCTGATCGTCGATCTGACCAGCGGCCGGCTAAAGGACGAGCCCTTGAATCGGTCGTGGGCGCGCGACTTGGTCGGCGGGGCGGGATATGCGGCCCGTTACCTTTACGACGAATTGGATCCCAGCACAGATCCCCTGGGGCCCAACAACCCGCTGATGTTCATGACCGGCCCGTTGGTGGGTACCCGAGCGCCGTCGTGCGGACGGCACGAAGTGTGCGCCCTGTCGCCACAGACCGGCCTGTGGGGTGAATCAAACTCGGGCGGTTTCTGGGGCGCAGAGCTGAAATTCTCCGGCTATGACGGCATCGTCATCCGCGGACAGTCGTCCAAGCCGGTGTGGCTGTCGATCGTAGAGGGGCAGCCCCCGGCGCTGCACGACGCCGGTCATCTGTGGGGACTGGACTGTTACGAGACGCAGCAGCATCTGCGCGACGAGCTGGGCGATCAGAAGGCGCGGGTAGCGAGCATCGGCCCGGCGGGCGAGAGGATGGTGCTGTACGCCGCGATCATGAACGACCATGGCCGAGCGGCAGGCCGGACCGGCATGGGCGCGGTAATGGGCTCGAAAAGGCTTAAGGCTATTGCCGTGCGTGGCAAGCAGCGTGTGCCGCTGGCCGACAAAGAAGGATTTAGCCAGGCAGTCAAAGAAGCGGTCCAGATCCTCAAAGAAGATGTAGCCACCGAGGTCTATCATCAGATGGGCACGGCTTCGTACGTCGACATGGCGTTGATGTGGGGCGACATCCCGATCCAGTACTGGACCAAGAGCAAGTTCGACGAGGCTACCAATCTGAGCGGACCAACGATGGTCGAGACGATCCTGACCAGGTCGGTGCCGTGCTATGGCTGCCTAGTGGGCTGCGGCCGGGAGGTGTCGCTGAAAGATACCCCCTACGGCGTAAAAGTGGTCGACGGGCCAGAGTACGAGTCGGTCGCGCTGCTCGGCTCGTCGCTGCGGATCAGCGACCTGCCGGGCGTGGCCTATGCCAACCACCTGTGCAACCGCTATGGCATGGACACGATCAGCGCCGGTGCGGCCATCAGCCTGGCCTATCTGCTCCACGACCGGGGGTTCATCACCGCCGCCGACACCGGCGGGATGCCTCTGCAATGGGGTGACGTCGAAACGGTTCACATCCTGCTGGAGATGATCGCCAAGCGAGAAGGGTTCGGCGACGTGCTGGCAGAGGGTGCCAAGCGGATGGCGGCCCGCTATGGAGCCGAGGACCTGGCGATCCAGGTCAACGGCCTGGATCTGCCGGCCCACGATCCACGGGCCAATATGAGTATGGGCCTGGTCTATGCCACGTCGCCGCGCGGGGCGTGTCACATGCAGGGCGACATGTACGCTGTAGACATGGGGTTGAATATCCCCGAAGTAGGCATACTGCCCGGCGACCGGCTCAAGTCGCGAGGCAAAGCTGCCGTCGTCGCCCGGATCCAGGATTGGCGGTCGTTGTACGGCAGCATCATCATGTGCAACTTTGCCAATCCAACGGCGCCGGTGTTGGCCCAGATGCTCTCGGCAGCCACCGGGCAGCAGGCAGACGCTGTGGCGTGGTGCCAGACAGGGGAGCGGATTTTTAACCTGAAGCGGGCTTTTAACAACCGGCTCGGCCTGCGGCGGGGCAACGACCGGCTTCCCCAGGCGTTATCCATCCCCAAGCGGGATGGAACCAGGGGAAAGACGCCGGACATGGACCGCTTGCTGCAGGAGTATTATACCTGCCGCCAATGGGACTGGCAGACCGGCAGGCCCAACCGGGAAAAGCTGGTCAACCTCGGGCTGGCCGACATCGCCGAGGAGCTGTGGGGGTAGAGCACACCTAAAAAGTCTGTTTCAGGAAGAAACTATGGAGACTGGTCGAAAACGGGTCGGGCTGGCCTTGGGCGGCGGTGGGGCGCGAGGCGCGGGCCACGTCGGCGTGCTCGAGGTCCTGGACCGGGAAAAGGTGCCGGTCGACTGCATCGCCGGCGCCAGCGTTGGATCGCTGGTGGGCGCTGCTTACGCCGCCGGGATACGGGGACAACGCCTGGCAGAGCTGGCCCGGCAGACCAGATGGCGGAACGTGGCCCGGCTTGTCTGGCCGCGCGACGGCCTGGTCAGCTTTGCCCCGTTGGAGGGGTACCTGACAAGGATCGTGGGCGATGTCACCTTTGCCGATCTCGAGATCCCATTCGCCGCGCTGGCCGCCGACGTGGCGACCGGCGAGCAGATAGTGCTGCGCACAGGCCGGGTAGCTCCGGCGGTACGGGCCAGTTGCTCGGTGCCCGGCATCGTCACTCCCCTCGATCTGGACGGACGCACGCTGGTCGACGGCGGCGTCGTGAATAACCTGCCGATCTCGGTCGTCCGCGCCATGGGCGCGGACGTGGTGATCGCCGTTTCCTTGTATCAAGCACCGGGCAAGCGCCCCAAAGGCTCCTTCGGCATTGTGGTGGCGGCCTTGGAACATATGCTTCTCCGCGCCGGTGACGACCCAGATAGCGCCGACCTGTGCATCAGCTTGCCGATGGCGGGGCTGGGCAGCGTACTGAAGCAATCGGCAGCGGAAAGTTCGATGGCGCTGGGCCGGCAAATGGCCGAAGAAGCGATGCCTCGGATCAAAGCACTGCTGGGTAGCACGATAGGGTGATCGACCTTTCTTGACGTTCCGGCACACAATGCTATAATAGGCGCAGGTAAAGGGCCGATCGTGAAAGAAATCGTTAGCATCAGCCTGGGATCTGCCAGCCGCGATTACGAGCTGACCACCCGGATTTCGGGTGAAGAGTTTCACGTGCGGCGGGTGGGCACCGGCGGCGACGCCAACCGCGCCCGCGAGCTGGCGGCACAGCTCGACGGGCAGGTGGACGCGATCGGGATAGGCGAGACGTGCCTGGAGTTCAGGGTAGGCCGCCGGACCTACGGCCATCCACAGGTGCAGCAGATCGCCGGCGCAGCCCGCACCACGCCGGTGGTGGACGGGGCGCACCTGAGGGAGACGCTGGAACGGTGGGCGATCGGCCGTGCGGCAGAGCAGCAGCCGGGCATTTTCAGCCAGAAGCGGGTTCTCGTCGTGTCGGGCATCGACCGGTGGGGGATGGCCGAGGCTTTGAGCTTCTATACACCGCACGTGTGGTTCGGCGATCCGATCTTTCAGTTGGGCCTGCCGTTTGCCCTCCATTCGCTCAAGCAGTTGGAAAAGTACGCCAGGCTGATGATGCCGGCGTTGTGCCGGGCGCACGACCGGGTGCTGTTTCCGGCCGGCGCCGATGAGGAGCCGCGAACACCACGAGGCGGCAGGTATTTCCAGCAGGCGGAGATTATCGCCGGCAATTATGCCTACATCCGCCGCTTTGCCCCCGACAATTTGCGCCACAAGGTAATCATCACCAACGACCTGACGGCTGCCGATCTGGAAGAGATGCGGGCGCGAGGCGTCGAATCGGTCATCAACATCACCCTGGCGCCACCCACGGGATGCGCCCCGGTCGGCGTGGACGTGATGGAGGCGATGCTGAGCACGCTCATGGGCCGGCGGCCGGCGGAGGTAACAAAGGACGATTACCTGAACCTGATAGCCCGCTGCGAGATGGAACCCCAGATCGTGACACTGAACGCTCCGCGCCCGGCGGCCCGGTTCGCCTTTGTAATCCACCCGCTCAGCGCGGAAGACATCTTTCACCACCCGCTGCCCCAGCGCCTGCACTTTCTGCCCAAGCGGCTGATCGAGTGGGTCGCGGCTTACGTGTGGCCGCTGTACCTGTCGCGCATCACCGGCGTCCGCTCGCCGTCCACCGGGACGGAGGTGGAGGGAATTCTGATCACGCTGGGCGCCACGCCTCGGGAGCTGATGCGCCGCCAGCCGGGCTTTACCTACCGGCGGCTGATCATGGCCTCGCGGATGGCGCAGCGGAAGGGGGCCAAGATCATGGGCCTCGGCGCGTTTACCAAAGTGGTGGGCGACGCGGGGGTGACCCTGGCCCACAAAACCGACATTGCGATCACTACCGGCAACAGCTTGACCGCGGTGGCGGCGCTGGAGACGGCGAAGCAGGCTATGATCAAGATGGGCAATCAGGTGGACAGGGGTCGGGCGGTCATCATCGGAGCGACGGGGTCGATCGGGACGGTGTGCTCGCGGCTGCTGGTCCAGGCGAGCCGCGACGTGGTGCTGGTGGCGCCGCGGCCGGAAAAGCTGATCCTCCTGAAGCGGATCATCGAGGCCGAGACCCCCGGCGCCCAGGTGACGATCGCCACCGATTCAGGTCCCTACCTATCAGGCGCGGACCTGGTAGTGACGACTACCACGGCCATGGGCCAGAAGGTGATCGACGTGCTCAAGCTCAAGCCGGGCTGCGTCGTGTGTGACATAGCCCGACCGCCCGACGTAAAGGAGGAAGACGCCCGGCTACGCCCCGACGTGCTGGTTGTCGAGTCAAGCGGGGTGCTGTTGCCCGGCAAGCCCGATTTCGGGTTCGACATCGGACTGCCGCCGGGGGTGGCCTATGCCTGCCTGGCCGAAACGGCGCTGCTGGCGATGGAAGGCCGCTTTGAGAGCTTTACGCTCGGCCGCAACATCGAGATCGATCGGGTCAAAGAGATCTACCGGTTGTTCAAGAAGCACGGGCTGCAATTGGAGGGGCTGCACAGCTTTGGCCGGCCGATCGGCGACGAAGAGATCGCCCACAAGCGGGAGCTGGCCAAAGAGCTGGGCCGGCACCCGGGAAAGGTGCAGGCGCCGATCGACGAGGCCGGCGATCCCGACCGGGAGAAGGCTGAGCCCAGGCAAGGGTTGTAGCGAACCGGGCTATAACCGGCTATGGCTGCTGGCGCGACCAGCGCGGCCGGCCGTCGAGGGCGACGGCGGCGAAAACGGCCGGTTACCTAGTTAGCCTGGCGCAAAGCGGTCCGCCTGATGAGGGCCAGCATAACATCCAGGTCAAAGGGCTTGTGAACGTAGGTCGTGATGGCAGGATGAGAGGCCATGACCTCAAACGTGGAGGTGCCATAGGCCGTCATGAGGATAATCGGCGTTTGGGGGTCCAGGAAGCGGATGGCCTCGGCCAGTTGCAGGCCGTTTACTCCCGGCAGGTAGAGATCGACGATAGCCAGGTCAAAGGGAGCAACGGCCAGCTTGTTCAACGCTTCCTTGGCCGACATGGCCGTCTCGACCGAATAGGCTTCGTCGAGAAGCACACTCCTCAGTGCGTGGCAGATGCCAGGCTCGTCGTCAACGACCAAGATCCGCTGGGTCATGGTGATCTAGCCCTTCAGCCCGGCCTTTTCCCTCAAGGGAAGAGGGAGCACGACGGGCAATTGGTTCAGGCGCACGCCGGTAGCGTCGTAGATGGCATTCACAATGGCCGGCGCGGTGGGGATGGAGGTGATCTCGCCAAGCCCCTTGGCGCCATAGGGTCCCGATGACACAGGGTGCTCGACCAGGATGGGTGTGATTTCGGGCAGGTGGCGGATGGTAGGCACCCGATAGCGCACCAGGTTATCGGACAGCACTTTGCCCTTGTCCACCACCAGCTCCTCGGTGAGCGCATAGCCGATGCCCATCATGACCCCGCCTTCCATCTGGCCCTCCACGGCCAGCGGGTTGATGGCCTTGCCGACGTCGGTGGCGGTGATGACCCGCAGCACGCGCACTTGGCCGCTTTTGAGATCCACTTCCACCTCGGCTGCCTGGGCGGCAAAGCCATACGCAAAGTGCGAATCGCCTTTCTGGCCAAGGGACACGGTCGAAGGCGGCTCGTAGACGACACTGGCGCTCAGCGCCCGGCCCTCTTTACCGGCCAGGCGGGCAGCCTCTTCCAGGCTCGACGAAACCCCCGACGGCGCCCAGATCCGCCCATCGCGAAAGCTCAATTCGTCCGGCGGGGCGCCTAATGCCTCGGCAGCCGCCGCAGCCAGGGTTGCCCGCAGCTGTTCGGCTGCCTGGCGAACGGCGTTGCCGGTGACAAAAGTCTGGCGCGAAGCGGTAGTGGGGCCGCCGTCGAGCGTCCGATCGGTGTCGCCCAGCAGGACATCTACAAGCTGGGGCGAAACGCCTAGCCTGTCGGCCGCGATCTGGGACAAAATGGTCAACAGACCTTGGCCCACCTCGGCAGCCCCGGCCCGAACCTTGACGCGGCCGTCGAGCCACTCCACCTCCGCCCCGGCGGTATCGGCTGCCCCGCCGCCCAGGCCGACATTCTTGTAGGCACAAGCATAGCCCCAGCCCCGCGCTTTGCCAGGAGCTTGCCCACCCCGGTCGAGTGCCCTGAACCGTTCGCTTGCCTGCTCGACCTTGTCGATACACTCCATCAAGCCGGCGCTCTCGCGCAGCACTTGGCCGGTGCATGTTTCCCAGCCGACGCGCAGGGCATTGCGGCGGCGGATCTCCAACGGGTGCAGGCCCAACCGCTCGGCCAGGCGGTCGATCTGAAGCTCAGCCACAAACTGGGCCTGGGTGGCGCCAAAACCGCGATAGGCGCCGGCCGGCGGATTGTTGGTATAGAGGGCGTAGCAAGTCACCTCCACGTTGGGCACGGCATAGGGGCCGGTGACGTGAGTAGCAGCGCGGGTCATGACGTGCTCGCCCAGGCTGGCATAGGCGCCGGTATCGCCCAGGATCTCCACCTGCGCCGCCACGAGCCGGCCGTCGGCAGCAGCTCCCAGGCGAGCATGGATCACGGTGGCATGGCGCTTGGGGTGCGTAATCATCGATTCCTGGCGGCTCCACACCAGCCTGACCGGCCGCCCGGTGACCCTGGCTGCCAGCGCGGCGTGGATCTGACCGGCGATGTCCTCCTTGCCGCCAAAAGCGCCGCCTACCGGCATGTGGACGACGCGCACCTGACTTTCGGGCATGGCCAGGCTGGCCGCCACCTGGCGGCGGTCGCCAAACGGGATCTGCGACCCAACGTAGACGGTCAACCGGCCGTCGGCTTCGGGCACAGCTACCGACGCCTCAGGCTCCAGGAAAAGGTGATCGCCGAACGGGGTGCGATAGGTCTCCTCGACAATCTGGTCTGCCTGGGCAAAGCCGGCGGTCACATCGCCCTTGTGGACGTGGATCTCTTTCAGCACATTGCCCCGCTCGTGGACATGCGGCGCGTCAGGCGCCAACGCCCCCTCAGGCGAGTCGACTACGGGCAGCGGCTCATAGTTCACATCGATCAGGGCCAACGCCCCCTCGGCGGCTTTGGGTGTGTCGGCGACCACCAAAGCCACGGCGTCGCCGTAGTAGCGGACCTTGTCATAGGCCAGCACCGACCAATCGTTCTGGGACACACCATGGTTCTTGGACCCCGGCACGTCGGCCGCGGTCAACACCGTCACGACGCCGGGGTAGGCTCTGGCCCGCGAGGTATCGACGGCCAGCAGCCGTGCGTGGGCGTGGGCGCTGCGCAGAACCCTGGCATGGAGCATGCCCGGGAAGGTAAGATCGGCAGTGTAGCGAATCGCGCCGGTAGCCTTGGCCACGGCGTCAGGCCGGGTAAAGCGGCCGCCGACAGGAGAGCCGGGCTGTGCGCCGCCGGGCGGCAATTGCCGGCCTTCGGCCACCGCCTCGATAGCCCGGATGACCTTGGTATAGCCGGTACAGCGGCATAGGTTCTTGTCGAGGGCGTCGCAGATCTCGGCCCGCGTAGGGTGAGGATTGCGGTCGAGCAAAGCCTTGGCAGCCATGATCAGGCCTGGGGTGCAAAAACCACACTGGATGGCTCCTGCGTCGATGAACGCCTGTTGCAGGGGGTGCAGTCGGCCTCCAACCGCCAGCCCTTCAATCGTCTCGACCCGCTTGCCGGCAGCCCGCCGGGCCAGGTAGGTGCACGACTTGACCGCTTCGCCTGGCGCACTGCCGTCGGCCGGGGCCACGAGCACGGTGCAGGCGCCGCACTGGCCTTGCCCACAGCCGTCTTTGGCGCCTGTCAGGCCCAACTGGCCGCGCAGGACTTGAAGCAGCGTGGTACGACGGTCGATCTGGACCTGGTGCTCGACGCCGTTCACTGTCAGAGAAATTGTCTGTTCGGCCACGAATGCCTCGGCGGTGAGAGTCGCGTGCTGCTATTGTAACAGCGAATCGGTTTGGCGTCAAATGAATGGCAAGCAGCTTTCAGCAATCGGCAGCCGGCGGTGTCACCCAGCAGGACAGGCACACAAGCCCTCCCCCTGCCGGGTGTTTTGGCATAAGCTCGAGGCTGTGCTATACTCAGCGACGATGAAGACAGAACTGGGCAGGGTGATTCTCAAGCCGGGGCGTGAGAAATCGGTGCGCAACCGGCATCCCTGGATCTTTTCCGGGGCGATAGAGCACGCGCAGGGGCAAGGCGACCTGGTACAGGTGGTCAGCAGTCGGGGGGAATATCTGGCTACAGGGACGCTCAATCACCGGTCGCAGATCACAGTGCGGCTGCTGACGTGGGATGCTGGCGAAGAGATAGACGGTCCGTTCTGGCGGCGGCGGCTGGAGCGCGCCATCGCCGGCCGGGCACAACTGGCGGCCGACCGGGCCGCCAACGCGTACCGGCTGGTCCACGCGGAGGCGGACGGCCTGCCCGGGCTGATCGTGGACCGCTATGGCCCTTGGCTGGTGATCCAGTGTCTGACGGCGGGCATGGCCCACCGGCGAGAGGAGATTGCGGCACTGCTGGCCGAGCTGCTGGCGCCGGCAGGCATCTATGCCCGTGACGACGCCGACGTGCGGCTGAAGGAAGGGCTGCCGCTCGAAACCGGGTTGTTGCAGGGCGAGGAGCCTCCTGACCGGGTAGAGATCGTAGAGTCCGGCCACCGCTTCCTGGTAGACGTCAAGCGCGGCCACAAGACCGGCTTTTACCTGGATCAGCGGGAAAACCGGCGGCGGGCGGCGGCCTATTGCAGCGGGCGGGAGGCGCTGAACGCCTTTGCCTACACGGGGGCCTTTGGAGTGTATGCTGCCGATGCTAAAGCACGCTCGGTGGTCAACATAGACACCTCTGCCGAGTCGCTGGCCCTGGCCGGGGAGAACCTGGCGCTCAACGGCTGCGCACCACAGGAGATGGTCACGGGCGACGTGTTCCAGGTGCTGCGCCGCTATAGCCGTGAGGGCCGGACCTTTGACGTGGTCATCCTGGATCCGCCGAAATTCGCCGCGTCGCAGGCCGAGGTAATGGACGCTGCGCGCGGCTACAAGGACGTGAACCTGTCGGCGATGCGGCTGCTGCGGCCCGGTGGGACCCTGATCACTTTTTCCTGTTCCGGGCTGGTGAGCGCCGACCTTTTCCAAAAGATCGTGTTCGGCGCGAGCGTGGACGCCGGCCGGGACGTGCAGATCGTCGACAAGCTGGCCCAGGGCTCGGATCACCCGGTGCTGCTCACCTTTCCCGAGTCGGCTTATTTGAAGGGATTTATCTGCCGGGTGTGGTAACCCCACCGTACCCCGGCAGCCAGCCGGGCGCGGCAACGGTCCGGACGGCTGCCTGCGCTGTAGCCCGCCCTCTCACTTGGTGACGCGAAAGCGGCAGGCCTTGGCGCCGGTGGCGACGCATTCAGTCTCTTCGACCAGGTGCTTCCCACCGGTGCTCCACTCTACCATCTCGTCAATGACCGCCAGGGGGATGTGGCACACAGGCTTGGTAATCGGCTTGTTTTGGGCGATGCTGCGCCGGGCGATCTCTGAACAGTAAGGACAGCCGGGCATCTCGACGACAAAAGCATCGCCCTCGTCGTGGAGGATGTGGGCCGTGCCGTACAGCTCCTGGCCCTGCTCGACCAGCCGGGATAGGATGAACTGCATCCGCTTGGCAACGGGCAAAACTCGAAGAGCCGTGCCGGCCAAGGCAAACTTGGTCGGTCGCTGGCGGCGGATCTCGGCCGCACCCAACCGGCCGCCACGCAAAAAGATGGGCTTGGCGCCACGAGCGCCAAAAATATCATAGACGAGGGCCAAAAAGCTCGAGTATTGCGCCACGGTGATGCTGGGCGTCTCGTCCAGCGGGGGAATATGGTCGGCATAGTGGGTCAATTCCGCCTGTCGCAGCAGCGTCAGCAGGCTGCGGCGGCCCATCATCTCGTCCACCTGGTTGATCAGGATGTTCATCAGCAGTGAAGGGATCCTTTTCTCTTCTTCCACGAGTGCCTCCTGCCAGCCGCGCGAACCTGAGTCTGCACATAGGCAAATGCTGTGTTCTTGTCGGTTCAGCCCTCATTATACCACAAATGGCATAAGGCACAACTCCCAACCCTGGATCTTGGCTGCCGGCGGCATGCGGCACGAGGATTACAGATTTTGGATTGGATAGATCGCAGGGATTGTGGTACAATAAGAGAGGGCCAAGAGCCTGACCTGGCGAAGGAGATCCCTTATATGCCTCGTGAATGGATGGACGTATCTCAGCTTTCATTCAATACCCTGCTGTTGCTTGAACAGGTTCAACTAGGCTGGCTTTCGGGGGAGTGGTTGCCAGAACGGGAGCTGGGCCTTGCGCTTGCAGCTAATCCCGCTGTGGAGTGGTATATGCGCCACAAATGCCCCCAATTGGACGGGTGGCTGGACGGGGTGATGTCGGCTGTTCAAGGCTACAAGACGGCCGATCCTGCGGAGGTAAGGCAAGCTGAAGTGAGCGTGCTTGCTTCGATGACCGACATGGTCGTGTATGCCGTCGATCCTGCGGTATATGATGCCCAGCCCTTCCTCGGCTGGGACACGAATGAGCTGACCTGTCTGACCGATTTTTCTGACAAGACCGTGATCGACGTTGGCGCCGGCACAGGCCGGCTTGCGCTGGCCGTTGCGCCGCAGGCGCGAACGGTGTTTGCCGTAGAGCCGGTGGCCAACCTGCGCGCATACCTCAAAAAACAGGCCCGGGCGAAAGGGCTGCACAACGTGTATGCCGTGGACGGTCTGATTACAGATATCCCTTTCCCAGGGCAGACCGCTGACGTGACGATGGGAGGCCACGTCTTTGGCGACGACCCGGGCGCAGAATACCAGGAGCTGGTGCGAGTCACCAGGGTTGGCGGGATGATCATCCTTTGTCCGGGGAACAACGACCAGGACAATGAGACTCATGACGTGCTCGTTGCCCGGGGGTTCGAGTGGTCCCGGTTTGAAGAACCGCGAGATGGCTGGAAGCGCAAGTATTGGCAGAGGGTGGGATGAAGCGAGGGCATCCATGAACCTGAACGAGCTTGTTCAAGCCTGGAAACGTGAGGAACAACAGCCCTTCTCCGGCTGGGATTTTTCTCACCTGGACGGCCGGATGATAGAAGAGCAGGTTCCCTGACCTTTGTGGCCAGAAAATACCTGATCGAAGCATACAAAGGTTCCGCTCTTGGATTCTAGCCCTTTGTTTCGTAACAAGAGCCGATTAGCAATCGCCCTGGTCATAGTCATATGCCTGGTGGGCTTGTTTTTGCGCGCCTACCTGTATGGATTGAACCGGTCGCTTTGGTTCGACGAAGCCGAGCTGGCGCGCAATCTCGTCAACCGTTCATTCATCGACCTCCTCAAACCTCTGGATTCCAACCAAGGAGCGCCGATAGGTTTCCTGCTCCTGCAAAAGGCTGTTATCAGTTTGCTGGGCAGCAGGGATTACATTCTGAGACTCGTTCCACTGTTGGCCGGCCTGGCCTCAGTTCCATTGATCTACCTGGTCTCAAAGCAATATGGTGGGCAGTTGTTCAGTTGCATCTCACTGGCGCTGTTTGCCGTGTCTCCAAGGCCGGTGCACTATTCCTCTGAGCTGAAACAGTACTCGACCGATCTGCTGGCAGCGTTGGTCCTGTTGCTCATTGTCCCCAAATGCCTGGAAGGCAAGCCCAAACCCCGTGCACTGGTTGCGCTTGGCATCGCCGGGGCTGTGGCAATCTGGCTCTCCCATCCGTCATTGTTCGTCCTGGCCGGGATCGCCGTTACGTTAGCAGTGGTGTTCGCCGTGCGTCGAGACTCGCGCCGTTTCTGGGGGCTGATCGGAATTGGAGCAGTGTGGCTGATAAGCCTGGGGCTTTTATACTTTATCAGCCTGAGACACCTGGCATCGAACGACGCCCTCGCCAGTTACTGGAGTGGCAGTTTCGCGCCAATACCCTCCTGGAGCAACCTCGGTTGGTATTATGATGCCTGGAGTGGCCTGCTGAAGGACCCTGCCGCATTGCCCGTCGGCGTAATCACGGTGGGGTTGATGATCGTTGGCATCTTTTCTCTAGCCATCGGGCGCCTGCCGCTGATGTCGATACTTGTCAGCCCCTTCCTGCTAACCCTCATTGCCTCTGCTCTAGGCAAGTACCCGTTCAGCGGACGGCTGCTGATATTTCTTGTGCCGCTTCTATTGCTGCTGGTCGCCGCGGGGGTGGACCGAGTTAGGGTAGCGCTGCTGAAGGTGAATGGGCTGCTCGCGTGGCTTGTAACCGCCTCCCTGGTCATCTATCTCTTGTGGGGGCCGCTAACCACCGCATACGAAAACCTGGAATCTCCCCCTCTCGGAGAACACATCAAACCGGCGATGTCGTACCTGAGCCAGGGTTACCAGGACACCGATCTGATCTATCTGTACATTGGGGCAGAGCCTGCGTTTGCCTTTTACGCGCCTCTGTATGGATTTGATCGCGACGATTACATCGTCGGCGTGTGGGCCAGAAACGACCCGACCCATTACCTTGAAGACGTCGACAAGCTCAGGGGCAATCCACGCGTCTGGTTTGTCTTTTCGCACAATTGTAGTTGGTGCACAGTAAATGAGCAGGATTTTATCCTGGAGCACCTCGATAAAATCGGGGTGAAAAGGGGTGAGCTTGTATCGGGCAGCGCGGCCGTATACCTGTATGATTTGACAGAGCCCGTAAGTCACCCAGTAAGGAGTCAGCTTCTCATGTGCGCCAGTACGGTGCAGTGAACCTATGCACCCAGGGGTCAAACACCGGTGCAGCATCACACCTAGCGGGAGTACAGTTCGATTTCTGATATTTCTGTACAAGTGTTATCCGTGGTATAATTGCTGGGCACGCTAAGGAGTACCAGGAGGCAGACAGAATGAAAGCCCTATCGGACGTTGTACAACCGATCTTGACCGGCCCGACGCCGGGCGCCCTCGTCGCCCTGCAGGGCGCGCTGCTGGCCGCGGAGATGGAAGGCGAGGCGGTCGAAACAGCGCTGGAGATCGCCGGCCAGTTTCACACCTACCTGAGCGAATTGCAGAGCAAGATTACCGCCAAGCAGTATAACGAAATGGCATCGCGGCTGGACATCGGCGCGGTGGGGACGGTAGCGTTGGAGAACATCGTCGCTACCCAGAAAGAAGAGTTCTGGAAGCGGCTGCTGCTGGGCGGCCTGGGCGAGGCGCTGATGGTGGCCGCCAGCCGGCAGTACATCAGAGCCTGGGACGCTGAGACGAGCCTGGTCCACACCCAGGCGACCTGGTACCTGTCAGAGGCACTGTGGCGCGCCTCGCGCCAGATGCAGCCCGACCTGGCGCCGGAGCGGCGCTGGGAGGCGATCCAGGGGCTGCTGGCGCCGGCCTACGAGGCCAAGACGCTGGCGCCGGCCAAGGCGGTGCTGCTGGGACGGGTATTCCAGATTCTGCTGTTGACCCACCTGGCGCGCCTGTGGCCTGCCGTCCAGGCCGAGCCCAAATGAACGAGCGAGGGCTGTCGTTCAACCGCCTGGCCGGCCTGGTCGAGGCGACGGCCGTTTTCCTCTTTTTCTACCAGGCCCTGCGCGTCTTTTTTTCCATGCTGTTTGGCGCCATGTACGACGCCATGTTTGCCGGGACAGCGTCGATCTCTGTCGTTGGGTTGGCGCTGGCGGCGGTCGTCGTGGCGCTCCTGGCTCCCCTGGCCGCGCCCAAGTGGCCTCAAACGGTGCGCGCCGCGTCGCTGGGCGGGGCGGCGCTGGCCTTCCTGGCACGTGTGCCCCTAACCCTCGACGATCTACAAGTTCGGCTGCTGGCGGCCCTGGTTATCATCGCTGCGGCCGGCTTTTACCTGGCAACCCGGATACGCGTTGATGCCCGGCAGGCGGCCCGCGCCCTTATCCTGGCGCTGTTAGTCGACCAGGTGCTGCGGGCTGCCGGCCAGACCTTTGACGTGACGCTGCGTTCCGGCTGGTGGCCGGGGCAGGTCGCCCTCTCGGCGGTGTTGTGCCTGCTGGCCGGCTGGCTCTACCGCCGGCGCCCTGCAGGGGAACCGGCCGCCAGCGTCAGACTGGACCTGCTCACCGGGCTCGCCTGGGGAAGCTGGCTGTTCCTGGAAACATCGCTGCTGGCCTTTCCCAATGTCCTGTCCCGTTGGAGCGGCGGGCCTTACCTGGCCTTCGCTACATGCGTGCCGTTGGTCATGGTACTGATTCTGTTCGAAGAGGATGTGTGGCGAACGCTGCGGGGCCGGATCGGAGGGGCGGCTCTCCTGGCCATCCTCGTGATCGGACTGGGCGCAGGCTACCTGATGAAGGGCCTGCCGGCATTTCTTGGGCTGGTGGCGGCGCAGGCAGTCGCCGTGGTGCTCCTGCTTTCCTACCTGGCGCCGGACTACAACGTCCAGAAGGACCGGACAGGGTTGAGCCTGGCCCTGGGCGGCATCCTGTTCCTCATCCTGGGATTTCTCTGGGCCTTTGCCTTTACCTATGCCTACACCCTGGACATATTCCGTGGAATAGGCTTGCCGGCCTTCCTGGCGGCCGGACTGCTGGCCGGGCTGCCTGCTCTACGCCCCGCCCCACAGACCGGCTCGATCCGGCCTTCATCGCGCCGGCGCAAGATGGCGATGTGGGGGGCCGGGTTGGGCGTGGCGGCACTGATCCTGGCCTTGAACTGGCCTAACCCCACCCGACAAGCGGAGGAAAGTGATCTGTTCCGCGCCGCCACCTACAACATCCATTATGGCTACGACAGCGACTGGCGCCTGCGACTGGAAGCTCAGGCCCAAGCCATCGAAACGGCAGGAGCCGGCGTGGTGGCCCTGCAAGAGGTTGACACCGGCCGGCCGACCAGCTACATGATCGACAATGCCCGCTGGCTGGCCCGCCGCCTGAACATGGGAGTGGTCTACCTGCCGTGCATGGAGCACATGACCGGGATTGCTCTGTTATCGCGTTACCCAATCCTCGACTATGACACGCTGCTCCTGCCCAGCGACCTGGAGCAGACCGGTATCATCTGGGCCAAGATCGACGTAGGGGGCCAGCAGGTCAACGCTTTTGCCATCTGGATGGGGCTGGAGCCGGAAGAACGGGCCCAGCAGCTCAACGCCGCGCTGGCGTTCATCGCCGCCCACCCCGGGCCGGCCGTCTTTGGCGGGGATTTCAATTCGGCGCCCGACTCGCCGGTCTATGCGCAGATCGCCGGGGCAGGCTTTTCCGATCCATTTGCCATCCTGGGGCTGGGCTCGCCGCCGACCGACCCGGCGATCAACCCCTCCAAGCGAATCGACTTTGTCTGGGTGCGCGATCTGACGCCGATCGCGGCCGAGGTTCCCGAGGCGCTGGCCTCGGATCACCGCATGGTCGTGGTGGAGGTCAAGATACCATAGGATCAGCAATGAGGCTGGTCGATAGGGTGAGGGCTTGAATACAGAATTCCGTTACGGCACGATCATCTTTGACGTGGGCGGGACACTGCTCGGATTTCACGAACGGGAGCCATTCCAGGAGTTTCTGGCCAGCGTGGGGTTGCCGGCCGGCGACGAAGATGGGCGCGAGGTGCACCGGCGGTTCGTGTCGGTCGTCGTCGCAACACGGGACGGCGCCGAGGGCCTGGGTGCCAACGAGCAGCCACTGTACGATTGGTGGCGAAACATCTTTGTCCAGACCTGGCCCGATCGCCCAGACCTGGCCGATGAGATGTACCGCTGGTTCCGCGCCAACCGCTTCGACCGGACCTTTGCCGATGTGGTCCCGGCGCTCGAGGCGCTGCGCGGGCTGGGGGTGCCTCTGGGCATCCTGTCCAACTTTGGAACCGGTCTGGAGGATCTGCTGCGCGACCGAGGTCTGCGGGGCTATTTCGATTTTGTGATCGTGTCGGCGTTGGTCGGCATAGCCAAGCCAAATCCCGCCATCTTTGACCCTGCCGTGGCCGCCGCGAGGCAGCCCCGCAGCAGGCTACTGTACGTGGGCGACCATTTTGGCGACGACGTCGGCGGGGCCAGGGCCGCCGGGCTCGACGTGGTGCTGATCGATCGGGCCGACCGCCACGGCGACAAGCCCTGTTCCCGCATCCACAGCCTGCTCGACCTGCTGCGCTACATCCGGCTGCCGGCGGCCGATCGCCGGGCAGTGATCCTGGATATGGATGGTGTGGTGCTCGACTCGATGCCGGCCCACCTGCATTCCTGGCAGCGGGCGCTGGCGCCGCTCGGTATCCGGCCGACCGCTGCCGATACGTACCCGCTGGAGGGCATGCCTACCGAGCCGACGGCTCAAAGGCTCACCGAGCAGTTCCTGGGCCGGGCCTGCTCTGACGAGGAGGCGCGGCGCCTGGCTGAGATCAAGCGCAGGTTTTTTGTCGAAGATTTTGAGCCGGCCCTTGTTCCTGGCATCGTGCCTCTGCTGCACGACCTGCGAGGGCGAGGCCACCGGCTGGCGCTGGTGACCGGCAGCGCAGCGATTGTCCTGGACCAAGTGCTGGCGCCGCTCGGCGTCCTGGAACTGTTCGAAGTGATAGTCACCGGCAACCAGGTATCGCGAGGCAAGCCAGATCCGGAATCGTACCGGCTCGCCGCTGCCCGGCTCGGGCTTGGCCCTAGCGAGTGCCTGGTGGTGGAGAATGCGCCGCTGGGCATCCAGGCGGCCAAGGCAGCAGGGATGGGATGCGTTGCCCTGGAGACCGGCCTGCCGGCGGAGCAGTTGGCCGGCGCCGAGCAGGTTTTTCCCGACGTCAAGGCGCTGCGGACCTGGCTTCTCACCTGAGATAGCTTTCCCCCTGCTGCCCTTCGGACTGCACTGTACAGCGGTCACCCCAGCCCTGCCGTCCTCCGGGCTCCACCAAACAACGATCCCCCCAAATAGGAGCGGGAATATTGGAACCTTTTCCGGGGCAGCGTCGTCTATGACTAACACGCGCAGAAATTGCGGTGAAGACAACAGCAAGGAACGGAGGTCAACATGTTTAAGCGTATTTTGGTTATAGCCGTAGCTATCGTCATGGTCGCATCGTTGGGCCTGGCAGGCGCCTGGGCCTGGGGCCAGACGAAACCCGCAGTGCAGGCGCAGACGCCTGCGACCAGCGAGGTCAAATACAACACCGCCCAGACGATAACCGTCGTCGGGCAGGGGACGGCCAGTGTCGTGCCCGACATCGCCCGGATCACCCTCGGGGTCGAGACAACGGCCAGCACCGTAGCCGACGGTTCCACCGAGAACCAGGCCAAGATGAAGGCGCTCCTTGCTGCCCTAAAAGCAGTGGGGATCCCAGAGAAGGACATTCAGACCACCAACTATAGCATCATGGTCAACCGCGGCCAAGAGCAGCCGGTGACCGATCTGGGCAAGACCGGGGCAACAGCCACCACCTACACGGTGTCGAACAACGTCACCGTCACCATCCGCGATCTGACCCTGGTTAGCGAAGTGATTGACGCGGCCATCGAGGCGGGCGCCAACAACATTTGGGGCATCAGCTTTACGGTCGAAAAGCCGGACGCTGGCCTGGCCGACGCGCGGGCCAAGGCTGTGGCCGACGCCAAGCTGCGGGCCGAAGCCCTGGCGAAACTGGGTGAGGTCACTCTCGGCCCGGTGATGTCCATGAATGAGGTAATCGGCAGCTCGAGCCCGGTGATGTACGCCGTCGCCGACAGGGGACTGGGCGGAGATACTTCCGTCAGCATCGGTGAGGTGGAGGTCAGCTACCAGATTCAGGTGAGCTACTACATCGAGCCCTAGTGTCCGGTAGGGGTACCGAAATCAGAGCCCGGCCAGAAATGGTCGGGCTCTTTTTGTGTGCTATCGGTGGCTGATGCTATCCACCCAGATGGCCAGCGCGTCACGATGGCTGCTAAAAGCGATCTGCGCCGGCAGCGCATCGGCAGGAAACCAACCGACGGCCTGGGCGTCGTCGCCGGCCCGCAGATCGCCGCCGGCTACTAGGGCCAGGTAAACGACTAGCAGGCCGTTGTCGTGCGACTGGCCGTCATTGAATTCATGGAACCACGGAAAGACGCCGAACAGGCCGGCCGTCACCACTTCTAGGCCGGTCTCCTCCCACGTCTCACGGACGGCAGCCTGCTCAGGGGTTTCGTCCCATTCGATATAGCCGGCCGGCATGGTCCAGTCGCCGACGTAGGGTGGGTACTTGCGCTGTACCATCAACACCCGGCCGTCGCGCTCGATCAGGCAAGCGGCGGCGGGGGTGGGGTTCTGATAGTGGATAAAGCCGCAGGCGGGACAGATCTGGCGAAGGCGCCCGTCCGATTCGCGCCAGGCCAGCTCGGCAGCACAGGCAGGGCAATAGCGATAGACCGACATGGTCACACCCTCAGCCGGCCTGTTTCAGCACGCCGATATAGGGCAGGTTGCGATACTTTTCGTCATAGTCCAACCCATAGCCCAGCACAAAGTCGTCGGGAATTTCAAAACCGATATAGTCGAGCGGCACATCGACCACCCGGCGGCAGGGTTTGCTGAGCAGGGTGCACACTTGCAGGCTGGCCGGGTTTCTGGCCTGGAGCGCGCGCAGCAAATAGTCCATCGTCCGCCCGCTGTCGACGATGTCTTCGACGAGGAGGACGTGCCTCCCGGCAATGTCGGCATGCAGATCCATGAGGATGCGCACCACGCCGCTGCTCTCGGTCCGCTGGCCGCCGTAACTGGAAATAGCCATAAAGTCGATCTCGTGCGGAATGGTAACATGGCGCATCAGGTCGGTCAAAAAGGCCACCCCGCCCTTGAGGACGCACACCAACATCAGGTCTTTGCCCTGGTAGTCGACCGAGATGGCCCGGCCCAATTCGTCCACCCGGCGCTGGAGCGCCGCTTCGTCGATCAGAATGTGATCCAAGATCCCTTCGAGCATAGTCACCTCCATTGGGAATCGCCCGCTCACTCCCACCATCTTCCCAAAGGGAAGAAGGAGACTCAGCGACCCAGCAGCAGCGCGGCGAGCGCCTCTTCGTCGAAAGCGTCGAGGCGATGGACGCCGGCCAGGGCAGGATGCCAGGCCAAAAGCCCACCCTGAAAGCTCTGCATGACAAAATCCTGCCACCGGTAGCGCCCCGAGATCGGATAACCAAAGGCCGACGGGCCGCCGCCGTCGCGGTAAAAGTCCCAAAAGCCCACTTGCTCGTCGTTGGTGACGGCATAGCCCGCACCGGGCGTGGAGCTGCCCTGGCTGAAGGACCAGCCATCCTCGACCGCATAGTCGGGAGGGAGAGGCGTGGGAGTAGGCGCAGGCGTGGACGTGGGTTTGGGAGTAGCCACAGGCTTGGCGAGCGATGCCGCCGGGACTGAAAAATCGGCCGATTTAAAGCGAGCAGCCCAGTCGCGGGTCAAGTCCAGGTAAAGGCTACCGTAGGCCTGGCTCGGCTCGATGTAGGTCCCTTCGGGCCATTCGTTGAACGAGTTGATGATTACCCAGTGGGGCTTGCTGGCAATAGCTGCCTGCCAGCACTGGCCGTAATAGTCACCGCCGTCGCGCGACCGGGCAAAGCCGCCGGACCGGGCCTTGCGATCGTCATAGCCGGGCATGACCGTCGCGACCCACAGCTTGCCGGTGCCGTGGTCACGGTTGTATTTCCGCACCCGCTCGCCCCAGGAAGGCAAAGTCTGCGACGGAGCGATGCGATTGGTCCAGGTGATGCTGTACAGATGGTGGCCGTCAAAGACAGACAGATAGCTGAGATCGGTGCCTTCGGCGATCCACACGGCGCTGTGATTGGGGTCTGCCTGGTCACGGATGCTCCGCCAGGCGGCCACCGACAGGCGCGAGGTGTTGAAGAAAAAGAGGACCGGCCGGCCCTGGTAGCGCAGGTAGGCAGGGTGTGCGGCGTGGACGGCGAGCAGGTGGCGCAGGTTGTCCACATAGCTGGCCGACCCGCTCATGAACGGCGAATTGGGATCGAAATCTATGGCAACCCGCAAGCCCTTCTGAGCCGCCAGGTCGAGCAGCGCCGCCAGATTCTTTTCGGTCTGGTTGCCCTTACCCCACCAGTTGAGGACAAGGGCATCGATCCCGGCCCCCTTGGCCTGGTCGATGTGGCGGGCCATCGCTTCGCGGTCGGCAGAGGTGTAGAGGGTCGCAGGCAGGTCGGGCACCTTGCCGGAGGTCCAGGTCTTGTTGTCGTACCAGGCGTAGTAAAAAGCGAGGACCAAACGCTCGTCACTCGCCTGGACAAGGGGGGGGTGGTCTATGGCCGGCATGAGCAAACAACCAACCAGCCCGACCAGCAACAACGCTTTGCTACGCAATGCCACGCGTCCTTCTTCCTCCGGTGGGCCAGTATACCACAGGATCGGCGAATCAGTCCACTCTGCCGGCGCTCCAGGACTCCAGGCGGTCGCGAATCATCAAGCGCCGGTCGCTCGCCAGGCAAATATGGCGACCATGACCAGGCTGATGGCGAGCTCGAAAATGGTCGACAGCAGCCAGCCCAGCATCCAGCCGCCGCCCGACTTGAGTGCTTTGCGCCAATCCTTGACGCGGAGCGTCTCGACCAGGAACATGCCCAACAACGCGCCGATGATCGACCCAGGCAGGCTGAGCACGATCAGGCCGACAAGCCCACCCACCATGCCGGCCAGGACGCTCCAGCCGCTGGCGCCGCCGGCCTTGGCTCCCATGCTGCTGGCCCAGATATCGGCTGTGGTAGCAATAGCCGTCAGCAGGCCCATGACGACCAGCGTGATCCAACCGACCGTCTGAAAGCCGTCGAGCAGAGCATAGCCCAATGCCGCGGCAAAGATCAGGATCGACCCCGGGAGCACGGGCAGAACGACGCCGATCAAGCCGATGAACATGACAACGAAAGTAAGACCCAGGACGATTTCGCCGACCGGTCCTTCCAAAGCTCACCGCCTCCCTGCGCGCCAAATGGATAACAGCAATATCATTGTGATCAACAGCGACAGGCCAAAGCCGCCTACAATCAGGGTCAGAGCCGGTGATTGCCAGGACGGCCAGAGCTCCTTCAAGTAGGGGATGATCAAAGCCGGACCGAGGACAAATGCCGCCGCCAAGACGGCCAGGGCCAATCGGTTCGCCGCCGAAGCAAGGCGGCCCGTCAGCTCATCCAGGCCGCGCAGCCGGAAGCTAAGGCCAACCTCGCCGTCCTCCATCTGCTCGAACAGGGCGATGAGCTGTTGAGGCAAGAGCAACATCGCATCGGTCGACTCGCGTAGCTGTCCGGCGAGCTTTTTGACCTGGGAAAGGGGCGACTCGATCTCGAGAAGCGCGTCGCGGACGTAGGGCTCTACCTCCTGAAAGACGTTGATGTTGGGATCCAGGATCAGGCTGATCCCCTCGAGCATGGCAATGGTCTTGAATACGAGGATGAGGTTGCTTGGCATTCTCAGGTGGTTGGCAAAAGCAACGCCCATCAGGTCCTGGACAAAGGTCTGAATCCGGATCTTGTCCAGCTCCAGGCCATAGTACTGGAGCTTTAGCCGTTCCATATCGCGGGTCAGAGCGCGCTTGTCGGCAGCACGGGTGGCAATGCCCAGGCTCGACAGGGCCTCGACGGATCGCTCCGAGTCGCCGCGGAAAAGGCCGATAAAGAGCTGGACAAGTCCCAGCCTCGCGCTCGGATCGACCTGCCCCATGATGCCGAAATCCATCATACCGATGATCTCGCCGGGCAGCACGGCAAAGTTGCCGGCGTGGGGATCGGCGTGAAAGAACCCCGCCTGCAGGACCGCCTTGAGCAGAATGTGGATGTTGCGCCGGGCGACCACAGCCGGATCGAGGCCGGCCGCTTTCAGCCCATCCAGATCGGTGATCTTGACCCCCTCCAGCCGCTCCATGGTCAAGACCCGGCGGGTAGTGGTTTCCCAGTAGACCAGGGGTACGCGGACAGACGGCTCGTCGGCAACAATCTGCCGGAAGCGGTCCATATTGTGGCCCTCTTGTTCGTAATTCTGCTCCTGGCGCAGGGTATTGGCAAACTCCTGGGCCAGCGACAGGACGTCGTAATATTGCCCCCATTCGGTCCGCTTTTGAGCCAGCGCTGCCGCCTGCAGTAGGATGTCCAGATCGACGTCGATGACTTTGTCGATCCCGGGACGAAAGACCTTGACCGCCACCTCTTCGCCGTCGGCCAGAGTCGCCAGGTGAACCTGCCCCAGCGAGGCCGAAGCGACCGGCACAGGGTCAAAGGTGGCAAACAGCTCGTTGAGCGGGCGTTTCAGCTCAAGCTCGACCTGGGCCTGGATGAGGGGGAAGGGCGTCGGCGGGACGGTGTCCTGTAGCTTTTCCAGCTCGTGGATCAGGTCGGGAGGGATGATGTCGGCGCGGGTGCTGAGGATCTGGCCCAGCTTGATAAAAGTCGGTCCCAGCTCTTCGACGGCCATCCTGATCCGCTCGGCCGGGGTGGCGCTAATGATCTCGGCAGTGCCGAAACGCAGCTTTTGCAGGCCGGGGGCAATCACCCGGCCAATGCCAAGCTGGGTCAAGATATGGCCAAAGCCGTAACGGGTCAAGATGCGCGCGATCTGGCGGTAACGGCGCAAGTGACGAAAGGTTTGAGAAATAGTTGGCATGGCGGTTTATCCGAGCTTTCAGCTATCAGCTTTTAGCGGCAGCAGTCGCTCGAGTCACCAGGCTGATAGCCGACTAGCGGTATTATACTGCAAATGGGCAAATCGGCAAATAGGGAAGCGGAGACTGGTGCTGAATTCGTGGCCCCTTGCGTTTTTCGGACAATGATGGTATTATCCTGGCGAGCCGGCCATGGAAGAGACTGATTTCAAGCAGTTGCTGCGAGATGGCATCACCGCCGCCCGTGCCGGACAGAAAGAACGGGCGCGAAATCTGTTGCTGCAGGTGATCGAGCAGAACGAACGAAGCGAGCCGGCCTGGTTGTGGCTGAGCGGGATCGTGGACGATCTGGAGGAACGGCGGATCTGCCTGGAGAATGTGCTGGCCATCAACCCCAACAATGCCGCCGCCCAGGCAGGCCTGCGTTTCCTGACCGGCAGCAACCAGTCCGCTGAAGGGTTCCCCGGCGGGGATCTGCGTAATCTCCATCAGGAACCGGCCGCATTTGCCCCTCCCGAGCCATCTGCCCCGCAGCCGCTTGTGCCGGATGCATCTGCCGGCCTTGTGCCGGATGCATCTGCCGGCCCTGTGCCGGCGCCGGCGCCCAACATACAGCCTGATCTAACGCAGATCCCCCTCAGGGGACAGGCGGCACAGGCCCCAGCGCCCTCGACCCCGCCCCGCCCTGCCCCGCCGGCCATAGAGTTCGATCCATTCGGCTGCCCGTATTGCGGCGGGTCGGTCAGCGGCGATGAGCCTCGCTGCGACAACTGCAACCGCCTGGTAGAGCTGCGCTATCGGAAACGAAGCGATGGGCAGTGGCTGGGCTGGCTGGCCATGTTTGTGGTTCTTCAGGGGATCGTGGGCGTAGGCGAGGCATACTTGGCATCCCGGCTGGCCGAAATCGGCCAACTGCCGGCCTGGCTGAACGAGTCACCGATCAAGTTCTTGATCGGACCGGCCTTCAGGCTGGCAAGCGTCGAACCCAACCTGGATCGCCTTGGACAAACCCTGGTCAGTATGAATGCCGCCCTGACTGTGCTGTGTGTGGCGCTGGCCCTGGGCATCGTCCTGCGCAACCGGGCCGCCTATTTTGCCACGCTCTTTGTGATGGGCTTGCTGGGTGTGACGGCGGTGGTGGGGTTGGTGGTCGGGTTCAGTGGGCCGCTGCCGGGCCTGATCCGGTTGGCCCTGGTTGCCTTCTGCCTCAAGTGGTTGATGGACGTCGCGCCTGCGTTCGAATGGATGACGCGGCGCTACAACCCCGACATAGACCCCGACCTGCAGACAGACCTGGACTATTACGATCAGGGATCGCGCTATTGGGACATGGGCATGTGGGCCAAGGCCGCCGCCCACTGGCAGATAGCCGCCCGGCTGGCGCCGACAGAAGTAGAGTACCACACTGCCCTGGCCAAAGCTTATGTCAAATTGGACTATGTGGCGGCCGCCTTGGCCGAGGCTGACCGGGCGCTGGCGCAAGCGCCACAGGACGAGCAATTGCGCACCTTTCGCGACTCGCTGGCCAAGCTGGCCCTTTCGCAGAGTTCCTTCGGAGGATTCGAGAACCGGTCGGGCCAGGAGCATCCATGATCACTATCGAAGAAGCCTATCGCCACTACCAGGGGGCCGAGGCCGTCCACGACTGGGGCCACGTCCTCCGAGTGCTGGCCCTGGCCGAGCGCATGGCCGATGCCGAGGGCGCCGACCTAGAGATCGTGCGCGCCGCCGCCCTGCTGCACGACATCGCTCGCACCGGTTCCCACCCGGATCACGCCGCAGCCGGAGCGGACATCGCCCGCCGGCTGCTGGCCGGACACCCCCAGGAAAAGATCGAAGCAGTGGCCCATGCCATCGCCGCCCACCGTTTCCGCACCGGCCCGGCGCCGCAGACGCTGGAGGCCAAGATCGTCCACGACGCCGACAAGCTGGACGCGATCGGCGCAGTGGGCGTGGCCCGGGCCTTTGCTTACGGAGGCCTGAACGGCCAGCGGCTGTGGGCCGAGGTGCCGTCCGGCTATGTCGAGAGCGATGCGACCCGGCACGAGCACACCCCAATCCACGAATACCAGACCAAGTTGGCCAAGATCCGCGGCCGCCTGCTGACCGACAGCGGCCGGCGCCTGGCCGAGGAACGCCACGCCTTCATGGTCGCCTTTTTCGAGCGGCTGGAAATGGAAGTGCGCGGTCTGATCTGATAAGGAGATTAGGAGAACTATGGCAGACTGGAAAAGCAGTGCAGCGGTTGCCATCATCGGCGGCGGGATCATGGGCGCCAGCACCGCCTATCACTTGGCCCGGCGCGGCTGCACCGACGTTGTCATCCTCGAACGGGACTTTCTGGCCCAGGCATCCACCGGCCTGAGCGCAGGCGGCATCCGCCAGCAGTTCTCCCATCCGGCAAACATCCGGCTGTCGCAGGAAGCGGTCCGTTTGTACGAGCGCTTTGAGGACGAGTTCGGCGTGGACATCAACTTTCGCCAGGTCGGCTACCTCTTTCTGGCCCAAAGTGAGGCGACCTGGCAAGAGTTCTTGGCCAACGTCGAGATCCAACGGGCTCACAACGTCCCGGTGGAGGTGCTGACCCCCGACGAGATCAAGTATCGCTGGCCCTACGTTGTGGTAGACGACCTGCGCGGCGGAACCTTTGGGCCGAAAGACGGCTATGCCGATCCCTACTCGGTGGCCATGGCCTTTGCCGCCGCCGCCCGGCGGATGGGTGTGCGTATCGAGGAGCAGACCGGCGTGACCGGGCTGCTGGTCGAGGGCGGGCGGGTCGAGGGGGTGGCAACGACGCGAGGGCCGGTCTCGGCCCCGGTGGTGGTCAATGTGGCCGGGGCGTGGGGCGCCCAGGTGGCCAAGATGGCCGGCTTGGACCTGCCGGTGGTGCCCTACCGCCGCCAGGTGTTCATCACCAAGGCGTTCGATCCCATCCCCAAGCCGGTGCCGATGATCCTCGACATCGAGCCTGCCTTCTACTTCCGGGGCGAAGGGCCGGGCATTCTGATGGGCATGAGCGACCAGCAGGAACCGCCCAGTTTCAACACCAACGTCGATTACCACTTCCTAGAGCGGGTGATCGAGATGGCGGTGCGCCGGGCGCCGATCCTGGAAGAGGCCGAAATCCTGCGCGGATGGGGCGGGTTGTACGACATCACCCCCGACGACAACCCGATCATCGGCCCCCTGCCGGGTGTCGAGGGTCTGTACTGCGCCATTGGTTTTTCGGGCCACGGCTTTCAGCAGGGGCCGACGGTCGGGCGTGTGTTGGCCGAGCTGATCCTGGACGGCCGGACCGATTTTGACCTGAGCCCCTTTGCCCACGACCGGTTTGACCGGGTCCAGGGAAAAGGTGAAACGAGGGTGGTATAAGATGAAGCTGCGAATCCTATGTGAGGCAGACGTCCATCAGGCGGTGACCATGGCCGAGGCGATCCAGGCCGTCCGCGAAGCCTATGTCCAGCTTTCGACGGGCCAGGCGGTCGTGCCGCTGCGGACGCCGGTGCCGGTTGACAAACGAGAGGGTGTGACGTTTTTCATGCCGGCCTACCTGACGGCCAGCGATGCGCTGGGGGCCAAAATCGTATCGGTCTTTCCCGGCAACCTGCAGCGGGGCCTGCCTACCATCCACGCCGTGGTGGTGGTCGTCGACGCCGAGACAGGCCGCCCAACGGCAATGATGGACGGCACCTATCTGACGGCGCTGCGCACCGGCGCGGCATCGGGTGTGGCCACTGATCTGCTGGCCCGACCCGACGCCCGCGTGGCGGCCATTTTCGGCGCCGGCGCCCAGGCTCGTACCCAGTTGGAAGCGGTGTGCACCGTGCGCCCCATCGATACGGTGTGGGTGTTTGACCCGGTACCCGGTGCCGCGGCAGCCTACGTAGCCGAGATGAGGATGCGCAGCCGGCCCATTCCCCACGGCCTGCGGGTGGCCAAATCGCCTGCCCAGGCGGTGAGCCAGGCCGACGTGATCTGCACGGCTACGACCGCCCGGACGCCGGTGTTCGACGACGCCGACCTGAAACCCGGCGTTCACATCAACGGCATCGGCTCCTACACACCCCAGATGCAGGAGGTGCCGGCCGCTACCGTGGCGCGGGCCAAGGTGGTCGTCGATTCGCGCTCGGCCAGCCTGGCCGAAGCCGGGGACCTGCTCATCCCCCTGAACGACGGCACCATCGGCCTGGAGCAGATCCACGGCGAGATCGGCGAGGTCGCCGCCGGCCAGATCCCGGGCCGCCAGTCGAACGGTGAGATTACCTTCTTTAAATCGGTTGGCGTGGCGGTGCAGGACGTCGCCGTGGCCAGCCTCATCCTGCGCCGGGCAGCCGAGCTGGGCCTGGGCGTAGAAGTCGATCTGTGAGGGTTCTGTGGAAACTAGATTGAAAGGAACGGGCAAGCCGGTGATCATCGCCGACGGGCGGCCGACGGCTGTCCTTGGCGAGCGGATCAACCCTACCGGCAAGAAAAAGCTGGCCGCCGCCTTGTCGGCGGGCGACCTGGAGATCGTCCGCCAGGAGGCGCTGGCCCAGGTGGCGGCCGGGGCCGACCTGTTGGACGTGAACGTCGGCGCGGCCGGTGTGGACGAGGTCAGCCTGCTGCCCCGCGCGGTCAGGCTGGTGATGGACACGGTCAGCGTGCCGGTCGTCATCGACACGCCGGACGGACAAGCTCTGGCGGCAGCATTGGCCGCGCACAAGGACCTGAACCCCGATGGAAAGCCACTCGTGAACTCGGTCAACGGCGAAGAGGCCAGCCTGGACCGGGTGTTGCCGTTGGTGGCAGAGTATGGCGCGGCGGTTATTGGGCTGTGCATGGACGCGCAGGGCATCCCGGCGACGCCGGAACTGCGGTTGGCCGTGGCCGCCAAGATCGTCGAGCGGGCCGAGGCGCTTGGCATCCCGCGACAGGATGTGATGATCGACTGCCTGGCGATGACCGTGGGAGCCGACACCCAGGCTGCCCGCACGACGCTGGAGACCATCCGCCTGGTCAAGGCAGAGCTGGGGGTGCTTATAGCCCTGGGAGCCAGTAACGTCTCGTTTGGGCTGCCAGAGCGCGAGGTACTCAACGGCGCATTTTTGGCCATGGCCATCGCCGCCGGCCTGAACTGCGCCATCGTGGACGCGGCCAAGGTGCGGCCCTTTATCCTGGCCGCCGACCTGGTGCTTGGCCGCGACGACTATGCCATGCGCTACATCAAGGCCTTCCGGCAGCGGTCAAAGGCCTGATGGCAACCGTTCAAGGAGATATCATGGGCACGATAACCGAGCAGTTGGCAGCCGCCGTCCTGGAAGGCGATTGCGACAAGATCCCCCACCTGATCCGGCAGGGGCTAGATCAAGGGCTGGCGCCCAAAGAGATCCTGGACAACGGCCTGGTCGCCGGCATGGACGAGGTGGGCAGCCTGTTCAAGTGCGGCGAGATCTTTGTCCCCGAGGTGTTGACGTCAGCCGACGCGATGCAGGCCGGGCTGCAGGTGCTGCGCCCGCACCTGATAGCCAGCGGCGCCAAGCTGATCGGCAAGATCGTCATCGCCACGGTCAAGGGGGACCTGCACGACATCGGCAAGAACCTGGTGGCGATGATGTGCGAAGGCGCCGGTTTCGAGGTGATCGACCTGGGGTTCGACGTCGACCCGGCCCAGTTCGTCCAGGCGGTCAAAGAGCACCGGCCCGACATCGTCGGCATGTCGGCTCTGCTGACGACGACGATGCGGGCCATGTCCATGACCATTCAGGCCCTCCAGGAAGCCGGCCTGCGTGACACGGTTAAAGTCATGGTCGGCGGGGCGCCTGTAGATGCCACTTTTGCCCAGCGGATCGGCGCCGACGGCTATGGCTCAAATGCCCCAAACGCCGTCGAATTGGCCAAGAGCCTCGTCGGCGCTGCTTGAACGAGCCTTCCAGGGCCTGATCCAGAGCCGCACGCCAGGGCTGCCACAAGGAGGTGACCGTGGATTCCGAGGAATTGGCGCAAGCCATCATTGCCACCATCCGCAGCCAGGTGGCCCAAGCCGGCGCCGCCACCGGCTACCGGGAGCCGCTGGTCCGCTTTGTCGCCGCCGACGATCCGCGCTTTCTCGATCTGCGCCGGGTCGTCGATCCGAGCCACATGCTGCCTCACGATCTGCTTCCCGGCGCCCGGTCGGTCGTCGCTTTCTTCCTGCCCTTTGCCCGGTGGGTGGTCGAGGCCAACGCCCGACACCGGGAGCAGGTCGCGCCGGAATGGGCCACGGCCTATGTCGAGACCAACGACCTGATCGGGCGGATCAACGCCCGTTTGATCGAATCGCTGGCCGAGCATGGGATCAGGGCCGCCGCCCAGCCCGCCACCCACAATTTTGACCCGGTCACCCTGATCAGCCGCTGGGCGCACAAGAGCGTGGCGGTCATTGCCGGGCTGGGCAGCTTTGGCCTGCACCAGATGGTCATCACCGACGCCGGCTGCGCCGGCCGGTTCGGCAGCCTGGTGCTGGATGCCGACCTGCCGGCCACGCCTTTCGAGCCCAAGGAGCGGTGCCTCTACTTCCACGACGGCAGTTGCCTGGAGTGCGTGCAGCACTGCCCGGTCGGCGCGCTCGACGCCGGCAGGCCGTTGGACAAGCATCTCTGCCGCCATCACCAAAAGACCGTGATGCAGAAATATGGAATCGTAAACCCGGCCGACGTGTGCGGCAAGTGCGCCATCGGCCCGTGCTCGTTCGAATCGGCGGTTGCTTGATGAAGGTTACAGTCAGCTATGGCACCGACGTGCGGTCGGTGGATGTGGAGGAGGGCTCGACGTTGGGGGCCGCGATCGTCGCCACGGGTCTGCCACTGGAGCAGCCGTGCGCCGGGCGAGGGACGTGCCACAAGTGCAAGGTCATTGTCCAAAAAGACCCCAAGGGCTCTCCCAAACCCTTAGGGTCTTTCGACGACAAGGAGATGGAAGGGCTGACCGAGGCCGAGCGGGCTGCCGGCTACCGGCTGGCCTGCCGCGCCCTGGTGCGGGGCGACGCCACGGTGACACTGGCCCCCATCGTCGTCTTTTCCAACAAGATCTTTCGCGCCTGCGACGAGTACAGGCAGCCGGACGTGCCGTTGGGGCTGGCCATCGACCTGGGGAGCACCACGGTGGCCGCCTTTGTGACCACGCTCGACCAAGGCCAGGTCTGCCTGGGCGCCGCAGCACTCAACCAGCAGACCGCATTTGGCGCCGACGTCATCTCGCGCATGGCGGCAGCCCTGCAGGGCCCCGAGACGGCAGCCAGGCTGTCGATGCTGGCCCAGTCGTCTATCGTGCAGGCCATCGACGCCCTCAAGCTGTCACCCCGGATCAAGGAGCGGATCCAGAAGGTGACGATCGTCGGCAACTGCGTCATGCACCACCTGCTGCTGCGCTCTCCGGTGGACACCCTGGCCGAGCTGCCCTTCCAGCCGCACAGTCTGGACGCCATTCGCGACGCCGGCACCCGGTTCGGCGATACCTTCCCCCACCAGGCCAGGGTCGCCCTACCGCCGCTGATCGGCGGTTTCGTCGGCTCCGACGCGCTGGCCTGCCTGGCCTATTACGGTTTTGATCGCGCCGCCGGCCCGATGGCTGCCATCGACCTGGGCACCAACGGCGAGGTGATGGTCACCGACGGCCGGCGCATCGTGGTCGCCTCGACAGCCGCCGGGCCGGCCTTTGAGGGGGTGAACATCTCGTGCGGCACGCGGGCCGTCGACGGGGCCATTGTCGGGGTCAAGGCCGACACAGATGACGGCAGCTTTAGCCTGACCACCATCGGCGACCGGCCGCCGGTGGGGCTGACCGGGTCGGGGCTGCTCGACCTTATCCGCGAGCTGCGCCGCGCCGGCATGGTGGACCGCACCGGCCGCTTTGCCAGGGAGCACCCGGTGTTCGGCCACCGCCTCAGCCAGGATCAGCGCGGGGTGCGGCGGCTGTTGATCACCGACCAGGCGGTGGACCTGCGGGGAGTTGAATCGGTCGAGGAAGCGCCGCGCGTCCCGCTGTACCTGACCCAGCACGACATCCGCGAGCTGCAAAAGGCGAAAGGGGCGATCCGCACCGCGGTCGAGATCCTGCTGGCCCGTCTGAACCTTACGCCCGGCGACCTGCGCCGCCTGATCCTGACCGGCTCGTTCGGCAGCCAACTAAGCGTCGAGGCGGTCGTGGGGTTGGGCATGGTCCCGCCGCTGGGCCTGAACGTCGTCGAGCCGTCGGCCAACGGCGCCGGCCTGGGCGCGGCGCTTTTTCTAGACGACGACGAGTTTTCCCGCGGCGAGCGGATCGCCGCCCAGGCAGAACAGGTGGACCTGGACACGGATCCAGATTTTAACAAGCGTTTCATCGAAGCGATGGACTTGCCGGGCGGATAATCCCCCGGCACGAGTATCTTCACAACCATCTAGGAGGTAACGTTCGATGACTATCGTGGTTGCAGTCAAAGTGAACGACGGGTTGGTGCTGGCTGCTGACAGCGCCGTGACGATCCACGGCGGACCGCCCGGCCAGCCCGCCGGCATTCTGAAAACCTACGATCATGGGCGAAAATTGGCCGACATCAAGGACTATCCCATCGGCACGCTGACGTGGGGGATCAGCACGATCGGCTCACGCACTATCGAGAGCTTGATCAGCGAATATGAGTTTGGCTTGCCCAGCGCCACGGACCCGGCGGCCAAGGGGTTCCAGGTGCGCGACATCGCCGAGAACCTGAAAACCTTTCTACGCCAGCGTTACGAAGCCCAATTCGGCCCCATATCCCCCCAGGCAGCCAGCAGAGTGCCCAGTCTGGGCATCCTGGCCTGCGGCTACTCCGACGGGGCCTATTTCCCAGAGCAGTACCTGTTCGAGTTCCCCATGATACCGGAGCTTCAGGCCCGCCATCCCAACAAGGCCAACGGCGAGCCGGAGTTTGGCGCAGACTGGTTTGGGATGAACGATGCCATCACCCGCCTGCTCAAAGGGGCCGATCCGCGCCTGGCCAACATTCTTGCCGAGCGACTGCGGATGCCGACCGACGAGGTGTGGCGGCTGCTGTCCCAATTCGAGTACCATCTTGCGTTTGAAGGCATGCCCCTTCAGGATGCGGTGGACCTGGCGGTCTATCTCATCGAGACGACGATCGGACGGCACAGGTTCGCCATCGGGGCGCCGGGCTGTGGCGGTGCGATAGACGTCGCCGTAATCACCCCACAGGGGTTCAACTGGGTCTCGCGGAAGGATTGGCGGGCAGTCCGACCGGACAAGTGATTGCCGGCGCGCAACAAAGGGGGAGCGGGCTCTTCACCCACTCCCCTTTTGTGCGCATCCCATCAGTCCAACGCCCGGTCGAGCATCTCCCACAGGTCGAGCACGTCCACGAAATAGCCCAGCTCGTTGGCCAGCCGGCCGGCGCCGCGCAGCAGGGTAGGCCGGCAGGTCGGGCAGGCGGTCACAATCGTCTGGGCGCCGGCGGCCACGGCGTCGCGGACCCGGTTCTTGGACACCTCGATCGCCAGGTTGCGGTCCACATCCAGCACGCCGCCCCCGCCGCCGCAGCAGGTGGAAAAGGTGCGGTTGTGATCCATCTCCACCAGCTCGACGCCCAGCGCCTTCAGGATCTGGCGAGGCTCCTCGTACACGCCGAGCATCCGCCCCAGGTGACAGGGATCGTGGTAGGTGACCTTTAGGTCCAGCGGCTTGATCTGCTTCTCGGCGAGCTTTTCGGCTACGGCCACCAGAGCGTGCTTGACATTGAGGCCATATTCGTCCCGCAGCGTGACCGTGCAGGTGGGGCAAACCGTCAGGATCTGGCCGTCCAGATATGGGCCGTACACCTGGCGAAAGTGGGCCTGAGCCTGCTCGTATTCACTCGCCAGGCCGGTGGCGCCGACGATATAGCTGCAGCACACCTCGTCGGACACGAGCGGGTCGAGGCCGACCTTTTCCAGCACCGACACGATCGTCTGCACCTCCTGCGGCTGGCTCTGATAGGCGCAGCCCAGGTACAGAGGCACCGTCCCTGCCCGGCGGAAGGGAGTGGGCCGGTCGAACAGGGTTCCCTCTTCCAGGATCTTGGCCGCCGTCTTTTCGTGCTTGGCCGAGCTAAACCCCGCCGCGCGCATTTCCCGGCGGACGGCGCTAAAGATATCCAGATTGTTCAGAGCGCAGCGCGCCTGGCAGTAGCCACACATCAGGCAGTCGTCCATCACCTCCTGGATCTCGGCCGATGGCTCCAGGATGCCCTCCACCAGCCCGCGCGCCACCAGCATGCGGCCGCGGCTGGAGTAGGTCTCCAGGCGCTTGACCCGGTAGACGGGGCACTCTTCACGGCAAAAGCCGCACCTGGTGCGGTTGCAGGTATAAATGTCATCGGTAAATTCTTGCAAAGCAGCATAGTCTGCCATGGTTGTCCTCGTTTTTAACCTTACTTGATCCAGCGTGACTCGAACTTTTTTCCGGGGTTCATGATATTCTTCGGGTCGAACAGCGCCTTCAGATCTCTCATGTACTGGTAGCTCAGGCCGTGCTCGTGCTCGCTAAAGCCGCCCAGCCGGTCGCCGTCGCCGATGTAGGTGCTCATGGTCCCCTCCAGCTCCACCGCCTTCAGGTTCATCTCGCGCACATAGCCGTAGAATTCCCTGACATTCTCCTCGGACGCATCGTCGACAAAGACCGCAAAGCTGATGCTGGGGCTCACCTTGTTGGGCGACTCGTTGTAGACGGTCATGCCCAGGACATCCTGGTGATACTTGGCCGACAGCTCGAGAAAAGCGTGGTACATTTCCTCCAGGCGGCCCATCGGCACGCCGACGTCGGCCGCGCCAAACTTTTTCTCGCGCTGGCTGTCGGGCCATTTCTGCTTAAACGGGATGAACGCCAGGCGGTGCTTGCTGTCCCAGTACCCCTCGACCATCTCCTGCTCGCGGACTAGATCGGCCCCATACTCGTCTTCAAGGATGGAGTGCGCCTTTTTCAGACCAAACTCGACCACGTCCGGGTCGCCGCCAAAGGACAGGAACAGGATCGACTCGGCCCACTCGGGGATTTCCGGCTCCTTGCCATACTTTTGCCGGTAGGCGTGGGTATAAAAGTGGAGCCGCTTCCGGCAGTTGAGATGGGCGCTCTCCACGCTCAGCCCGCTGGCCAGCGTCCGCTCCAGGGCGCGCGCGCCGTCGATCAGGGTGCGGAATACCCAGGCCCGCACCTCGCGCGTCTTGGGCAGGGTCACCACCCGCAGCGTAGCCTCGGTGACCACGCCCAGCGTCCCCTCCCCCGCCACCAGCAGGTGCATCAGCTTGTAGCCGGTAGAGGAGAAGGAGGCCTTGCGGTGCCCCAGGCGCACCGCCTCGCCGCGCCCGGTGACCACCACGGCGTCGGTCAGGCAGTCGAGAATCTTGCCATAGCGAACGCCAAAGGTCGAATCGTTGTCGCAGCCGATAGAAGCGCCGACGGTGCACGCCCGCTTGCTCTCCGGCTGGTGAGGCAGCCACAGCCCATGGGGCGCCAGCTTCTCATTCAGCTCCCAGATGGTGATGCCGGCCTGGACCGTGACCGACATGTTGGCCGGGTCGATCTCCAGGACCCGGTTCATGCCCTTGGTCTCGACCAGGATGCCTTTCTTCCAGGCCACCACCCCGCCGCCCATGCCGGTTCCCCCGGCAAAGGGCACCACCGGCAGCTCGTACTTGAGCGCCACCTGGACGATCTTGACCACTTCTTCCGTGTCGTGCGGCACAACGACAATGTCCGGCAGATCGGTCATGTCGTCGTAACGAGGGCTCCAATCGCGGCTGTAGGCCATGCGATGGGTCAGCGAGTCGGTGGCTCGGTCGCCGAGAAAGCCCTTGAGTTCTGCCAGCGCTGCCGCCAGCTTTTCCTTATCTGTCATCCAATCCTCCAAGATTGCCAGCGGGGCAAATCATCAGATTACCCCACGGTGTTATCCTCCGGCAAATAGCAGCCGATCACAAATCGGGCAATAGTTCAGTCCCTGTCCCCGCTCGGCGGCGCGGGCAAGGGTCATCGGCACATCCACCCAGCACCCCTGGCAGAGACCGTCCTTGAGCAAGGCGATCCCCTTGCCGTCCAACCGGCCCTGCAGTTCATCGTAGAACGCAAGGTCCTTGCTGCCGAGATCGGCTCGCATCCCACTCGATTGCTCTTCCAGCTCGGCCAGCCGCTGTTGCAGCCGATCCTTCTCGGCAAACATGCCTGCCTGGTCGGCGCGCCACGAATCTTCGATCTGGCGCAAGCGGGCCCGCCGCTCAGCCAGCTCGGCTTCGCCCTCTTCCGTGGCGATCATCAACTCCAGCTCCCTGTCCTCCAGTTGAGACCGGTGACGCCGCAGCGTAATAGCCTCTTCCTGTAAGCCTTTCAGCTCTTTTGGATTCCGAACGTGACCGCCGTACAGTTGTTCCTGGTTCTTTTTCAGCTTGTCTTCGACGGCGCCGACCTCCAGCTCCAGCTCACGCAACTGCTTTCGCAATTGGTCGAGCTTGTCGTCCATCTCGGCGGCCAACTGCCGGGCCTGCTTCAGGTCCTCGGTCTCCCCGAGGCTGGTCTCGACCTCAGCCAAGTGCGCGATCTTTTCTTCACGCTCCAGGTCCAAACGCTGCAACTGATAGAGCTGCCCAATAACACTCATGCCCGCCTCCACGCAAATCCGCTACTAGAACCAATGAAAAAGGCCTAATGCCAAAGCATCAGGCCTTCTGACCCAACCCGACAAGGGTAGGGGTAGGCTTGCGCCCGCTTGCCGGGCAAGCCCCCCGCTCTGTCTCATTCAACATCATCGTTACCACGTCGCCAGTTCCTCTTTCCAGCGGCCAGGATTATACCATATCCCAGCCGGAGGGCAAAATGCACCCTGGCACGGGGCAGGTCAGAAGTTGGCTCCTCGCGGCCAGGCGAGATCGGAGATTGGGGGGCGGCGTAGTACTTTCTTCCCGCTTGCCAAAGCTGGCAATTATGGTACAATAGGGATGAGCCTGGCAAAGAATGCCAAACCTGGGCCGGCGATCATGTCGAAAAACGAAAGCCGCTGGGCGCTGCTGTGGACCATCGTCGTCGTCGGGCTGACCTGCCTGCCGTATCTGGTTGCCTGGCGGCTGGCCCCCGACGGCGCACAATACACCGGCCTGCTGGTCAACCACTTTGACGGCGAGTCGTACTATGCCAAGATGCAGCAGGGCGCCCGGGG
>DAOUGI010000098.1:0-85259 GCA_034429215.1 Anaerolineae bacterium
GGCGGCGATAAAAAAGCCGGGGCGGGTCGGTTTCTGGCCTTCGGCCAGGTACAGGTTCGTGGTCGTCGTCAGGCCGGCCTCGCGTAGCTCCGGCAAACTGCTCTCCATGATGGACCGAAGGTCCGGCTCGACGGCGCGAGTCATACCCACGACGCTCGCCCCTGCCTGCTCAACAGTGGGGAGCGCCTGAGTGGTCCGGACAAAGATCACCTCGCCCTTGGCCAGGTTGAGCAGCCCATAGTAGCGCGACACAAGCTTGCCATTCTTGGTCTCGTCGTAGCCTTCCTGGTAAAAGGCGGTACCCGCCACCGTCACGTATTGACCCTCGCCGATCTCCTCGCGGACCAGTTGGCCGATCTGCACCCGCTGAGGCTCGCGGGGGTTTTTCAGGGTGTTTTGAAGCTGATAGATGCAGCTCAGCAGCGCAGCGAGGATCACCAGGCCAATGAGCAGTGCCACGGCCTTGAGACCGCCGATGCGGGCTTGCCAACGGGGCCAGGTCTCGTTCATCCTTCTACCTCTCTGGGGTATTGCTTGAATGCAGTGGCCATCTACAATCATTATATCAGCGTTCATGATCGGTGTCAAACAGAGGCCAGGGCCGCCAAAGGCAAGTCGGAACCCTGTCCCGGGGCTTGATAAGCCGGGAGATTTGACACTGCTCCAATCCTGGTATAGTATCGCCATCATCATGGACCCTCGACACAATCAAGCCGCCCAGTCCGCGGCCATTGGACAACACCTGCTGGCCTGGTACGAGCGCCATGGCCGCGACCTGCCCTGGCGCCGCACCCGGGACCCGTACGCCATCTGGGTGGCCGAGACCATGCTCCAACAGACCCAGGTCGCCACGGTCATCCCTTACTACGAGCGATTCCTGGCCCGCTTTCCCACGGTCGAAGCGCTGGCGGGCGCCCCTCTCGACGATCTGCTCAAGGCGTGGGAAGGGCTGGGCTATTACGCCCGCGCCCGCAATCTGCACCGCGCTGCCCGGCGCGTGGTCGAAGAGTGGGGGTCGCGCCTCCCCCAATCGCCCGAGCTGCTGCGGTGCCTGCCTGGCGTGGGCCGCTACACGGCGGCCGCCGTGGCCAGCATCGCCTTTGGGCACGATGCCGCCGCGCTCGACGCGAATGTGCGCCGGGTGGTGTGCCGGCTGTATGCCATTGACCAGGATCCACGCCGGCCGGCGACGCAGCGCCGCTTGGAAGAGCTGGCTCTGGCGGCCATGCCGCCGGGGCGCGCCGGCGACGCCAACCAGGCGTTCATGGACCTGGGCGCCGCCATCTGCACGGCAGCCGGCCCTCGCTGCTTGATCTGCCCTTTGGCCGAGATGTGCCGGGCGCAGCAGACCGGCCGCCAAAATGATCTGCCCCTCCGCGCCGTCCGCCCCGACCGTCCCCATCACGACGTGACGGCGGCTGTGATCCGGGGTGAAGGCGGCCGCGTGCTGATCGCTCAGCGCCCGCTGGAATCGATGTTGGGTGGGCTGTGGGAGTTTCCCGGCGGCAAGCGCCACCCCGGCGAGGAGCTGCGGGATTGTCTCCGCCGCGAGATCGAAGAGGAGCTGGATGTCGAGATCGAGGTGGGCGAGCTGCTGTGCGCCATCGACCACACCTTTACCCATTTTCACATGACCCTGTACGCCTTTGACTGCCGGCTCGCGCGCGGCGCTCCCCGCTGCCTGGGCTGCATCGACCTGCGGTGGGTGTCGTTCGACGATGCAGGCGCCCTCCCCTTCCCGGTGGCCGACCAAAAGATCCTTGCCTTTCTGCGCGATCAACAATCAAGTGGCCGTTCTGCCGGCGCTGTTATGTCCGTTTTGGGGCATCAGGCCAAGCCGCTGGATCCGGCTGACAGGGAGGACCGATGACGATACGACGCAAGATTGCCGGCCTGGTCCGGCCCCATCTGGGTGAGGATGGTATCCGGGGTCAAGTCCTGCGCCTAGCTCTGCCGGCCGCGGCGGAGCAGATGCTGGGGATGATGGTGGGCATCGTCGATACCTTCCTGGTGGGCCACCTTGGAGCGGCGTCGCTGGCAGCGGTGGGCCTGGCGAACCAGTGGATCTTTTTGTCTGCCACCTTTTTCGGGGCGGTGGGCACCGGGTCCACGGCGCTGATCGCCCGTTTTATCGGCGCCAAGGAGCCCGACAAGGCGAACCAGGTGCTGCGCCAGTCGGTGTTGTTGGGCATGGCGATCGGTGTCGTGGCGTTGATCCTGGGCCTGAGCCTGGCCCGGCCGGCGGTGACGCTCCTGGGCGCGCGCGGCGAGGTCGTGGGGCTGAGCAGCACCTATTTGCGGATCGTGTCCGCGGCGCTGATCGTGGCGCCGCTGATGTACCTGGGCAACGCCAGCCTGCGCGGAGCGGGTGATACCCAGACGCCGCTGCGGATCATGATGGTGGTCAATGTGGTGAACATTGCCGTGGCGGTGACGGCGATCAACGGGCTGTTTGGCGTGCCCAAGATGGGGGTGGCCGGCTCGGCGCTGGGGTCGGCCACAGCGCATGTGGTCGGCGGCGTGCTGGTGACCGCCGTCCTGCTCCGGGGCCGGGGGCAGATCCGCCTGCGGCCAGACCACCTGCGGCCCGATTGGGATGTGATCCGCCGCATTACGCGGGTGGGTCTGCCGACCGGCGTGGAAAACCTCCTGTTCCGGATCGGGAACATGGCCTACGTCTCGGTGCTGGCATCGTTGGGGGTGGCGGCCTACGCGGCGAACCAGGTGGCGATCAACGCCTGGTCGTTGTCGTTCATGCCCGGATTTGGCTTTGCCGTGGCGGCCACGACGCTGGTGGGCCAATCACTGGGGGCCAAGGAGCCCAAGAGGGCTGAGCAGTGCGGCTATACCTCCTTCAGGATAGGCGCGGCGCTGATGGCGGCGATGGGAGTCATATTTGTGCTGTTCCCGGGGCAGATCATGGGCTTTTTCACCAACGACGCCGAGGTGATCGAGCTGGGGACAATGCCGCTGCGGGTGATGGGCGTGGCCCAGCCGTTCCTGGCTGCGGCGATGATCTTTGCCGGAGGGCTGCGCGGGGCGGGCGATACCCGTTTCCCGATGATCATCACGGCGGCCGCCATCTGGCTGATCCGGCTGCCGCTGGCCTATGTGCTGGGGGTGACGTTGGGCTGGGGGCTGGTGGGCGCCTGGACGGCCATGTCGCTGGACATGGTCATGCGCGGCATCTTCAACTTTTGGCGTTTCCGCAGCGGGCGGTGGAAGGCGATTACGGTCTAGCGGTCGCCTGCTACATGCCGGTGCCGTCGATGGGAGTGTTGCAATAGTCGCACTTGCCGTCGCGGGTGTGCCGCTCGCGGATCCAAAAGCCCCAGCGGGCGACGACGGTCCGGCCGCAGTTGGGGCACAGGGTGTCCTCCAGGTGGGCGTCGGGCAGGTTGCCGACGTAGACGTAGCGCAGCCCGGCCTGCCGGCCCAGCTCGTGGGCGCGGCGGAGCGTGGTGGCCGGGGTCGGCCCGCGGTCGGCCATCTGATAGTCGGGGTGGAAGCGGCTGATGTGCCACGGCGTCTCGACGCCCAGCTCGGCGGCGATGAACTGGGCGATGCCGGCCAGCTCGGCCTCGGAATCGTTCATGTCGGGCACGACGAGCGTGGTCACCTCGACCCACACCCCCAGCTTTTTCATCTTCACCAGGGCATCCAATACCGGCTGGAGCCGGGCGCCGCACACCTTCTTGTAAGTCTCGTCACGAAAGGCTTTCAGGTCGACGTTGGCCGCGTCCAGCCACGGCCCGTGCTCGCCGCCCGTCCCCTGGAACAGGTCCAGCATCTCGGGCGTCATGTAGCCGTTGGTGACGTACACGCTGGCGATGCCGGCGGCGTTGGCCAGCCGGGCGATGTCGTAGCTATATTCGAAAAAGATGGTGGGCTCGGTGTAGGTGTAGGCGATCGACCGCGCGCCGGAGCGCTGGGCGGCCCTCACGATCTCCTCCGGGGTGGCCTGCTGGCCCACGATCCGCCCTCGCTCGCGGGGCATCTGCGAAATGTCCGAGTTCTGGCAGAAGGAGCAGCGAAAGTTGCAGCCGGCGGTGGCGATCGAAAAGGCGGTGCTGCCGGGGTGAAAGTGAAACAGCGGCTTTTTCTCGATCGGGTCGAGGGCCTGGGTCAGCGGGATGCCGTAGACGAGGGTGTAGAGGGTGCCGTCCTGATTTTCGCGGACCTGGCAGATGCCCTTGTGGCCCGGGGCGATGGTGCAGCGGTGGGCGCACAGGTTACAGCGGACGCGCCCGTCCTCCAGTTTCTCGTACAGCAGAGCCTCTTTCATCTTGATCCGTTCCTTAGAAAACAGGCCTACCTAAAGCGCAGCCCGCTGCCGCGGCATGCCCCAGTAACGGCTCTAGTCGTTCCCCACCTGCTCCAGTCGCATTCTCGCTACAAGCTCGCGCTGCTGCTGCGAGGTGCGCATTGGTTGCGCGACGAGTCGCCGCTGCGGGACCGCGGCGAAAAACTCGTGCGAGCTCTACATTCTGCCGTCCAGAGACGCCAGGATGGCGGCCAGCGCGCGCCGGGCCGGTGCCTGGTCGGCCAGCTTGACGATCGGCTCGCCCTTGGCGTCGAGGTCGCCGATGGCCGGATCGGCAGGGACGAGGCCGGCCAGCTCGAGTTTTCGGTCGCCGATGGCTTGCAGCAGAAACTCGGGCAGTTGGTCGCCGAGCACGCGGTTGACGATCAGGTAGACCGCGCCCACGGTTGTTTTAAGCTCGTCGATCACCTCGGCGACCCGGCCGGCGGCGACAATTCCCCGCAGACTGGGGTCCGAAACGATCAACAGCAGGTCCACGTCGCGGGTGGTGCGCCGGCTGAGGTGCTCCAGGCCGGCTTCGTTGTCGATGACGACATAGTCGTAGGCGGCCGACAGGCGGTCTACCGAAGTGCGCAGGATGTTGTTGGCGGCGCAGTAGCAGCCGGGGCCTTCGGGGCGGCCCATGGCCAGCAGGTCAAAGCCCGGCTCTTCGACCAGAGCCTCGTTGACGCGCAGGTCGAGATAGTCCCACTTGCTCAGACCGCCCAGGGCCTTGCCGCCGCCGACGGCGGTGGCGGTCTCTTCCCGAACGTCACCGACGGTGTCGTGCAGGGGAACGCCCAAGGCCAGGTTGAGGTTGGCGCTCGGATCGGCGTCGATGGCCAGCACCGAGCCTTTTTTACTCTTGACGAGGTGGTCGATGATCAAGGCAGTGAGGGTCGTTTTGCCCGTCCCGCCCTTGCCGGCGACAGCGATGGTCTTGGTCAATTTGGCTTCTCCTTCAATTTGGCCCTTCCCCCTCACCCCGGCCCTCTTCCCAAGGGGAGAGGGGATCAGATGGGGGTACTGTAACATAGAGGGAAGGCGTTGTCAAGTGAGTTGCGGCGGGGCGAGGGCGACCAGACGCGTTTGTAAGGGCAGGCCCCTGCGCCTGCCCATCAGGGCGACCCAAGAGGACCGCCCTTACTTTTCGTTTGACCCGGTTTGTGATATAATCCGAGCCCAGGAGCTATGGATTGAGCTATGTTCAAAGGATTGTTGAGCAAGGTCGTCGGCGACCCTAACGAGCGCCAGTTGCGCAAGCTGGAGCCGTTGGTGGCAGCGACCAACGCGTTGGAAGCCGACATGGAGCGGCGCACCGACGCCGAGCTGCGCGAGCTGACCGACAGGTTCCGGGCGCGGCTTCTGGCCGGCGAGACGCTGGATGATCTGCTCCCCGAAGCGTTCGCCGCCGCCCGCGAGGCCTCCAAGCGGACGGTCGATATGCGGCCGTTCGACGTGCAGTTGATCGGCGGCATCGTGCTCCACCAAGGCAAAGTGGCCGAGATGAGGACCGGCGAAGGCAAGACGCTGGTGGCGACCATGCCGATCTATCTGAATGCCCTGTCGGGGCGTGGCGCTCACCTGATAACGGTCAACGATTACCTGGCCCGCCGTGATATGCTGTGGATGGGGGCGATCTACCACTTTCTGGGCCTCAGCATCGGGCTGCTTCAATCGGGCGCCGAACAGCCGGCCTACCTCTACGATCCGGGCTACCGGCGCGAGCCGTACCCCGGCCTGCGCCCTGTGCCGCGCGCGGAAGCGTACGCCGCCGACATCACCTATGGCACCAACAACGAGTTCGGCTTTGACTACCTGCGCGACAACCTGGCCCTGAGCCTGGCCCATCGCGTCCAGCGCCCGCTGTACTATGCCATTGTCGACGAAGTCGACAATATCTTTATCGACGAGGCCCGCACGCCGCTGATCATTTCGGGGCCGTCGGATGAGCCGGTGGAAGAGTACACCCGCTTTGCCACCATCGCCCGGGTGCTGGAAAAGGGGGTCCACTATGAGCTGGATGAGAAGGAGCGCAGCGTCTTTTTGTCGGACGAAGGGCTGGCCGAGGTAGAGCGGCAGACCGGCATCGATAATATCTACGACGAAGCCAACTATCGCTACGTGCATTACATGGAGCAGGCGCTCAAGGCCCAGGTGCTGTTCCAGGAAGGCCGCGACTATATCCGGCAGCGCAAGCAGATCGTGCTGATCGACCAGCATACCGGCCGGCTGATGCCCGACCGCCGGCTGAGCGAGGGACTGCACCAGGCGATCGAGGCCAAAGAGGCCGTGCCGATCCGGCCGCGCGATGTGGTGTCGGCCACGGTGACCATCCAGAACTATTTCCGCATGTACGAAAAGCTGGCCGGCATGAGCGGCACGGCCATGACCGAGGCCGAAGAGTTTTTCAAGATCTACAAGCTGGACGTGATGACCATCCCGACGAACAAGCCGATGATCCGGGCCGATAACGCCGATGTGGTCTATCGCAGCGAGGATGCCAAGCTGCGGGCGGTGGCCCGCGAGATCCTGGCCTGTCACAGCCAAGGCCAGCCGGTTCTGGTTGGCACGACGTCGGTCGAGCTGTCGGAGCGGGTCAGCGGCCGCCTGACGGGAGAGCGCCTGCAGATGGCAGCGCTGTCGCCGCGCATCGCCGCCGCCCTGATGGAGGCCAATTTGACGCGCGAGGCGCGGGCCGAGCTGCGCCAGACGCTGAGCGCCAGCCTGGAGACGATGAACTCGGCAGCGTGGCGCAAGCTGGCGAAGGAGGTAGGTGTCGACGGAAACGCACTGACCGCCGACAATATCAGCTGGATCGCAGAGCAGATGGGCTTGCCCAACCACCCCAGCGCGCCTCAGTACCAGGCGATGGAGCGGGCGCTCAGGGGCGGCATCCCCCATCAGATCCTCAACGCCAAAGAGCATACCCGCGAGGCGACGATCATCGCCCGCGCGGGCGAGCCTGGGACGGTGACGATCGCCACGAATATGGCCGGACGCGGCGTCGATATCCGGCTGGGCGGCGAGCTGTCGGAAGATCTAGTCCACAAGGTGCGCCTGGCGCTGCAAGCCAGGGGCCTCGATCCGTTCAATGCCACCAAAGCTCAAATGGACAGCGCCGTCGCCGAGGTGGTGCCCCAGTATGCCAAGAACCGCGACATGGTGCTGTCGGCCGGCGGGCTGCACATCCTGGGAACCGAGCGCCACGAAGCCCGCCGCATAGACAACCAGCTCCGGGGACGCGCAGGACGGCAGGGGGAGCCAGGCTCGTCTCGGTTTTACCTTTCGCTGGAAGACGACCTGATGCGCCGGTTTGGGCGTCGAGAGATGATCGGCAAGCTGATGGAGACGATCGGCGACGACATTCCGATCGAGCACGGCCTGGTCAGCCGGGTCATCGCCCAAGCCCAGACCGCGGTGGAAGGGTACAACTTTGAGATTCGCAAGCACCTGCTGGAATACGACGACGTCCTGAATCAGCAGCGCCAGACGATCTATGACGAACGGCTGCGGGTCCTGCGCAGCGACGATCTACAGATCGAAGCGTGGCGGATGCTCGAAAAGCAGGTGGACGAGTACCTCGAAAAGCGCGAGTCTGAGCCAGGCCGCCAGGCATCCTCCAAAGCGAGTCCCCGTGAGCGCAGGCAGGATGGCGCTCAGCCCAAAATGGCAGAGGGGGCGATTTTCGTCGGGCTGGACGATCTGCTGCCACTGACCCTGCCGGCGCCCAACGCGCCCTTCCAGGGGCCGCTGACCTTTGGCAGCCAGAACACGGCCTATCCGCCCTTTACCATCAGCTTCCTGGCCGACCAACTGGCCGCCAAGGGGCAGCCTGTGGCAGAGGTAGAGCGCACGATACGCGACCTGGCCCGGCAAGCTGCTGCCGACTGGGGCGAGCAGCTCAGGCAGACGGTGAGCGATATCGCCCAGACGACGCGCGACAAGTATGACGAGTCGCTGGCGCGCTACCAGTCTTTGCTCGACGAGAAAATTGGCGATTACGAGCAGTTGAGCGAGGAAAGGGGACGGGCGCTTGACATGCGCGGCCTGAGCCAACACCTGGAGCGGACCTTCCCGTTCCGGTTGGCCGCGCCCGGCGGCCAGGCGGCCGGCCTGGACGAGGTGCGCGACGAGTGGCAAAAACAGGTCGAGGTGCAGTTCCACCGGGCGACCTGCGCCGGGCTGATGGACCGCATCCAGGCCCGGCTGCCTGTTGAGATCCGCCTGGACCGGGTGAGGCCGGCCTATATCGCGGCAGACAGAGCCGGCGACGAGCTGCGCCGGGTGATTGACATGGCCGGCAAGCAGGTCGACGCCCAAGGGGCGGATGGCCGCCGCCAACTGGAGCGGCTGGCGGTGCCGGACGCCCAAACGCCCGACCAGGTTGCCGAGATGATCGCCACGATCAAGGCGGCCAGCAACCTGGATTACGGGCGGTTGGACCGGTTGGTGGGCCATGTGCTGGGCAGCGAGCTGGACGATCTGATGGCTCGTTACCAAGAGGCCGCCGGCGACCAAAAAGAGTCCCGGAGTGCGAGCGGACATGCAGGGCCGCTCACATCTGTGGGCAAGGACGCGGGCCGCCTGGGCCGGGATCTGGATCGGCTGCGCGAGACGGTGTCCGAGAGCAAGAAGGGCGGGCGGGTCGATCTGATCAGCTTGTTAAAGCAGCTCAACGACATGGTCCACCTGGAGCTTGAGGACCTGGAGACGCTGCTGAGCCAGGCGGTGGGCCACGAATATGACAAGTGGGCGCAACGGCAGTTGTCAGAAAGTGAGGCGATTGCGGTGCGCGCGCCACTGGCTAATAGTACGTGGACGGCCATCGCCGAGCACCTGCTGGCGCTCCACTATACCCAGCGGCAGGCGTACGACCGCGAGCACCGTCGCCGCGCCACGTGGATGCCACGCTTTCCCTTCAGCTTGATGGCGCAGGCCCTGGTGGGGGAGATGGAGCCGGACGAGCTGCGAGGGGAGATCCTAGAGTCGCTCAAGTGGGCGGTTGAACAACGGGAACAAACGTGGGGGCAGGCCGAGTTCAAGCGGTGGGCGCAGTTGTCGCTGGGTGATCTGGACCGGGAGACGCGCAGCTCGCTGGCCCGTTACCTGGGCGCGCGCGAGCTGGGCGATCAACGCGACAGCACGGTGGAAGATCTGGATCCCGACCTGCAAGACCGGCTGCGCTTTATCCTGGTGTTGAAAAGCCTGAAGCAGCGCCATGTGCGCCTGGGCGAGCTGCCGCAGGCCGAGGCGGTGGCGGCTGACCTGAGCCGGGCGATGGATGCGGAAATGTTGGACAAGCCTGTCGGCGAGCTGGACGGTGAGCTCCAGGAACGGGTCGGGGCGCACCTGCGCCAGGCAGGCACGCTGGACGATCCGGCGGCCCGGGCCAGACTGCTGGAGCAGCCCATCCGCGACTGGGATCGCCGCACACGCGACGAGGTAGCGGGTTTCCTGGGGAAGCGGTTCGTCGAAACGCACCAGGAGCAGCGATTGGCAGAGCTGGAGCCGGCCGCGCGCGAGGTAGCTGTCGCCTACCTTCAGCGGCAGCGCTACTTTGTGGACGAAACGCGCGTGCAGCACTTTTTGGTGCACGAGCGCCCGAGCGACCTGCCGGGCGAGACGCGCCGCGCAGCCATATCGCTCCTGGCACGCTCGCGGCTGGACCGCATGGCCCAGCGCAAGATCTCGAACCTTGATGTGGACACCCGCCAACTAGTTCTCACGTCACTGCAGCAGGCGGGGGCCTTTACCGACCAGACACGCCGCGATCAACTGTTGAACCGGCGGCTGGCCGATCTCGAGCCAGAGCTGATAACCGGGGTCAAAGCTGCCCTGGCCCGGGAGCAGTGGGGTGACCGCTGCCTGCGCGACCTGGGCGACAATGTACGCCGTGCTGTCGTCGAGCGACTGGCAGAGATGGGCCTGTTGGCCGACCCAGAGCGGGTGCGGAGCATGGCCGCGCGGCGGCTGGGTGACCTCGACGGCTCGGCGGCGGGGGAGATCCGCGAGAAGCTGCTTGGCCAACTGCGAGTCGACCTGACCAGCAAGACCATGGAAGAGCTGCCGGCAGATACGAACCAGATGGTCCGGCAGGCGCTGGAAGCACGGGGGTATTTCGTAGACGAGGCAAAGGTCGGCTGGTACGAGCGCAAGACGCTGGCCCAGCTCCCGCCCGAGGTGTTGCGTGGTCTGGAGCAATGTCTGGGGCAGATCCGCATGGCAGAGCTGGACAAAACACCGTTCCGGGATATGCCGGCCGACACTCAGAACATGCTGACCGCCTTCTTTGATCAGGAAGGCCTGCTGCTCGACCGCGCCGAGCGCCTGCGGCTTACTCAAACAGGAACGCCGGCTCAGTGGCCAGGGGCGATCCGTGATGCCGTGAGCAGGCACCTGGGGCGGCGATGGTTAGTCCAGATCCGCGATCGCAGGCCGCCGGCATTGCCCGATGAGGAACGGAATGCGGTGTGGACATGCCTGCGAAGCAGCGGGTACTTTGACGACCAGTTCAAGAATGAGCTGTTCCCCTACCAGCGGCTGAACGAGTTCGACGCCGAGATCCAGCGGGGCATTGAAGACGACCTGCTTCAGCGCCTGACCCAGATGCTGGACACACAGCCGATCGGCGACCTTCCCCAGGAAATGCAGACCATGATCCAGGAATGGCTGACCCGGGCCGATTACTTTATCGACGCAGATCGCCTGCGCCAGGCAGAGGAATCGCCGGCGCAGGATTTGACGCCTCCAGTCCGCCAGGCGATCGAGCAGGCGCTGACTGAGATGCAGGGGGCGCAGGTTGACGAAGGCCGGCTGGTGGGCGAGCTGGCGCCTCAAGCACAGGCGGCCCTGTGGCGCCACCTGGACGAGATTGGCTACTTTATCGACGAGGACAAGCGAGCCCAGACCCTGGGACGCCGCCTGGCAGACCTGGGCAGCGAGCTGTATGAACAGGTCGTGCGCGACCTGGGCCGGCATCTCGATGCCGAGATAGGAGATAGGCCGGTTGCAGAACTGGCCGACGATCTGCGCCAGGGGCTGCGCGATGCTCTGGAAACACAGGGGTACTTTGATCAGGGCGAGACACAGGTTGAAAGGGTACAGATTTTGAATCAGCCCCTTGCCAGCCTGCGGCGTGAGGACCTGGAGGCATTGGCGATCGAGCTTGGCCAGACGCAGATGAGAGTCTGGGCGGCGCAGGAAACTCGAGACCGGCGCCCGTCACGCCTGAGCGACCTGCCTGCAGAGCAAGAGTCAATACTTGCTCACCTGCAAAGCCGCAATTGGTTCCTGGATCAGGGCCGGCTTGGCCAGTTCCAGAAGCAGCGAGTCCGCGATGTGGGCGACCCAGAGATGATCGAGATGCTGCACCGGGAGCAGGCCGCCACACTGCGCCAGATGCAGATAGCCGACCTCGATCCAGAGTGGCACGCCGCGCTCCGTCCTTTGCTACAGCAGGCAGAACTGGGATTTGACGAGGGCCAAATGCACGCCATGCGCAATACCAAGCTGGCAGACCTCGATCCAGACCTGTACGGCGAGCTGCTCCAAGGCCTGGGCGGTGAGGTGATAGCCGACTGGGGCACAACCCCTTTCCAGAACCTCGACGAGCAGCGACAGACACTCCTGCGATCGTACCTGGGGCGGAGGATCATGGGGCGTATCGAGCAGTCAGCGCTGCTGTATACGATCAGCCGCCTGTGGATCGATTACCTGACCGACATCGAGGATCTGCGGCGGGGGATCGGGCTAGAGGCTTACGGCCAACGAGATCCGCTGGTGGAATATAAACGGCAGGCGTTCGAGCTGTTCGAAGAGTTGGGGGCCAATATTCGGCGGACGGTCGTTCGTTCGCTCTTTCGTTACGCGCCACAGCCGCTGCGTACCTAGTGCGCAGTCAGAAACGAGGCCTGCCTACTCTTGATCTTTTTGGGTGAAGATGTTACAATAGGTATGTCCGGCAATTGTTGTGTGATGACCGGAGGTCGATCTGATCGATCGCCACATCTGCAAGCATAGAGGAGAGCATCGGGCTGGTGTAGCGGGGCAGCGTTAGCCCCAGAAACAAAGGGGAGGTGCAACTTTGGTCTTTAGCGGAGAAGATTTCACCACACGCCTTATGAATGATATGGATCCCCAGCTCCTGGACCTGGTCAAGACCAAGGTGAACTCGTTCATCAAATGGGACCTAGTCCGTTTCCTGCGCGAGAATCCAAACACAGCCGATACGGCCGATAGCATTGCCAAGTATATCGGCCGTAATGCGGCTACCATCGAATCGGAATTGCGAGACCTGGTAAACGCCCGGATCATGGAGCTGAGGACTGTCGAAGGGATGCCGATCTATTCCCTGACAACAGACCCGGCCATCCGGGAGTTGATCGACAGGTTTATTGCCGCCTGTGAGGACCGCCACTTCCGCGTCAAAGTCATCTACCATATTGTCCGCGGCATGCGTTAGCCCTTGGGCCGATAGGGGGTAACCTTTGGAGCCTGCATGGGCCCACGGGCTTGGCATCCGCAAATCAGGTGATCAGGCACGGTAAGGTATGTCTTGCACAGGATCAAGATTCCTACAGGAGGCAAAGAATGAGCAACGATCGCGTTAAAACCGGCATCAAAGGCCTCGATGAGATGCTGGGCGGTGGGTTCTTGCCGCAGACAGCCAACCTGATAGAAGGGCCGCCTGGAACAGGCAAGAGCACATTAGGCATGCAGTTTATTTACAACGGCATTCGCTATCACAACGAGCCTGGCCTGATTGTGACATTTGAAGAGTTTCCGCAACAGTACTACCGCGACGCGCAGAGCTTGGGTTGGGATTTTCGCCAATTGGAGCGTGACGGCAAGCTGCGGGTCATCATGACCAGCCCTGAAGTGAGCCGGGCCGATCTGGAGAGCGTTGGCGGAACGATCGAAACGCTGGCACGCGAGATGGGGGCCCGCCGCATCCTGATCGACAGTGTGTCCCATTTTGACCAGTTGGCAGAGGATCCGGTTGAGCTGCGAGCTGTGGTGTATGGCTTTATTAACTCGCTCAAGCGTGAAGGGTTGACCAGTGTCCTGACCCGTGAAAGCCCGGTTCTGCTAGGTGGGGATGAAGAACAGGATAACACAGTCGCCTTTGTGGTGGATTCGTACATTCTGCTCCGCTATGTGGAAATCGAGAGTGCGATCCGCAGAGCATTGCTGGTTCTCAAGCTGCGGGGAAGCGATCACGCCAAGGATATCCGCCAGTACGAGATCACCGGTCAGGGTATTGAGATCATGAGCAAGTTCGAAGGGCGGGAAGGCATCATGAGCGGGAGCCCCAGGCGCATGGCCGACGCATTCATGGAGGCTTTTAAGCAACCATAGGATTGTCCAAATGACACAAACTATTGGTTCAATCCTATTGTTGTACGGTTGGATTGTAGTTGCCATCCTGCTTCTCTTTTTGTTCCTGATCGGGCGTTTCTACGAGAAACAGTTCCGGCAGCGATCATACTACCAGTTGTTTTTGTTACCGCTGGTGTTGTTCCTGGCTGGAGCTATCGGGTATTTGTTCGACAATCAGGACTTTGTCGGAGTGCTCGGTCCTGATCTGTTGTTCGCGGTCGGCGGGCTGGTGCTGATCGGCCTGGGCTACACCCTGCACCGGCTCATGATGGGGAGGAAGTGATGGAAGTCATCACTGCAATCCTAGGATCGATCGGGCTGGCGTCGGTTACCTTCATCCTCGTGATCTTGGCGCGTTTCGGCCACAAGCTGGGCGCCGTGACCAAGATGCGGCCACTCTACTATGGTTATTTCGTGGCGATTGGCTGCCTGTGCCTGACCCTTCTTGCACACTTGATAAGGGCAAGTGTATTCTGGGCACCGGTCGAGTCGGTGCCCTCCGTATTAACCGATCCGATCTTCTACCTGCTCCTGCATCACCTGCCGATGGCCATTGCTTTGACTATCAGCCTGGGCGTCACATGGTATTACTGGAGCTGGCTGCTGAAAGAACGATAGTGAATGGCTGAAGAAGAGAGGGTGCCAGATCGAACAACTGATGTGATTGAAAACCACCAGGCAGAGGCAAGTGGCATTGCCCTCAAAGCAGATCGCCAGCGAGCAGCTCAACTGCGGCTGATCGCCGATATCAGCCAACACGTCTTGTCAATCCTGGATCCAGAGGCCTTGCTCGACTATGCCGCCAAGACGATCCAGACCCGATTCAATTACTACTACGTTGACATATTCCTGACAGACCCCGGAAGCGAATACGTTGCCTTCCACACCAGCAGCCATTCCGAGTATATGCGCCATTGGCAAGAAAGGAGGCTGCGCTTCCGGATCGGGCAGGAGGGCATCACCGGCCACGTAGCTGCCACCGGGGCTCCCCACCTGGCGAACGACACGGCGAGCGATCCGCTCTATATCGCCGATGACCTGCTCCCCCATACCCGTTCTGAGCTGGCCGTGCCGATCCGGGCCGGGGACCGGATATTGGGCGTGCTGGATCTGAACAGCGAGCGGCTGAACGCCTTTGACGAGCACGATCTGTTCGTGACGCAGAGCCTGGCCGATCAGCTGGCCCTCGGGCTGGAAAATGCCCGCTTGTTCGCGGCTGAGGCCCGCCGCCGGCGTGAGGCTGAGACGCTGCAGACGGCAACCCAGGCATTGAGTGCGACACTCGAGCTGCACCAGGTACTGGAGTCGATCCTGGAAGAGCTGCAGCACGTAGTGCCCTACGACAGTGCATCGGTGCAGCAACTGAGGGAAGGGGCGCTGGAGATCATCGGCGGCCATGGATTTGCCAATACCGAGCAGTTGTTGGGGATGCGCTTTGATCTGGTCGCAGGCGACAACCCCAACCGCGAAGTCATGCTCAAACACGCCCCGGTGATCGTGGACGATGCCCCGACTGTCTACCAAGGGTTTCACGCCGAACCCCACGTTCAAACACCTATCCGATCCTGGTTGGGCGTGCCGCTGTTGTTCGGGGACCAGTTGATCGGGATGATCGCGCTCGACAAGCGGGAGCCCAATTTCTACACTGAGGAACATGCGCGCCTGGCGATGGCTTTTGCAGCGCAGGCGGCCATCGCCATCGAGAATGCGCGCTTGTATACCGCAGAGCGGCAAAGCCGCCTGGAGCTGAAGAGCATCCAGGACACCGCCGTCGCATTGAGTGCCGAGCTACACCCGGACACACTCCTGGATATGATTGTGAGCGAGGCAGCACGGGCATTTCACGCCGAAGCGGTCAGCCTGATGCTGTGGGACAAAACAGAGAGCCAACTGGTTGTGAAAGCTAGCTGTGGGTTGACAGACGGCTACGCGCAACTGCAGCGAATTCCCCGGGATCGGGTGGACGCGGTGCTGGCGCCTGACGGAAAGCTGCACCCGGTTTACACGGCAGATTTAACCAGCACCCCATTTGGCGATCGCGATCTGATCGTTGGGGAAGGGTTGCGAAGTGTGCTGTCTGTGCCACTGTATCGAACAGACCTGAGCGGCATCCTGAACATTTACAGTAAGGGAGAGATCCGCGCCTTTAGCCCCGCCCAGATCGAGCTGGCCGAGACCTTTGCCGCCCAGGCGACGATCGCTATCGAGAACGCCCGGTTATACCAGGCCGAGCGCGAGCAGCGGACGTTGGCCGAGGCCATGTACCAGGCCACCGCCGCCATCAGCAGCAGCCTCGACCTCGACCGGGTCTTGGATGACATCATGGAGCAGATGAGCATCGTGATCCCGGGCGATGAGGCAGTCAGCATCATGTTGATCGAGGGCGAGTATGCGCGCGTGGTACGGTCGCGCGGTTACGAACGGCTTGGCGCTCCGGATGGACTCTCCGCTTTGGCCTTGAAGATAGCCGATACGCCTACTTTTCGCATCATGCGAGAGACAGGCACCCCTATAGTCATCCCCAGGACAGCGGATTATCCGGGTTGGATACAGCCGCCGGAGACTCCGTGGCTGGGCTCCTACGCCGGGGCGCCGATCCGTGTGGGCGGGCAGATCATCGGCTTTCTGAACGCCGACAGCGACACTCCTGACTTTTTCTGCCAAACTGATTGTGACCGGCTGCAAGCCTTTGCTGCCCAGGCAGCGGTCGCGATCCAGAACGCACACTTGTACCAGGAGCTGAGCCATCACCTGGAAGGGGCACAGCTCCTTAACAAGGCGGCTCTGGCGTCCGGCTCTACCTTGGATTTTGACGAGGTGATCCGACGAACCCTGGCCGCCCTGCTCGAGATGCCGCGCTTTGAGCGGGCCAACGTGCTGCTGTTGGACAGCAGTACCGGCGACTTGTGGCTTCACCCGGCACTGGCTCACCAGGATCGTTTCCCGCAGAGGGCTGATTTGCGCATTCCACCGGGTATGGGTATCGCAGGCAGCGTGGTGCAGATGGGCAAGCCGTGGCGTGTCGGCGATGTGCGCCAGGTGCCGACCTACATTGCCGGGTACCCCGACACGCTCAGTGAGATAGCCGTGCCACTGCGGACCGTCGACCGGGTCATCGGCGTGTTGGACGCTCAGAGCACCCGGCTGAACGCCTTTGACGAAGAGGATGAACGTTTGCTCGTCACGCTGGGCGGGCAGCTCAGCACGGTCATCGAGAATGCCCGCCTGTACAACGAAGCCAGGCAGCGTGTGCGAGAGATGACTGCCCTGAGCCAGGTGAGCCAGGCGCTCAACGAGGCAAGGGATCTCAAAGCCGTCCTGGATATTGTTCTCGAAGAGACGTTCGATTTCATGGGCAGCCAGGAGGGGTCGATCCTGCTCATCGACCCACCGGGCGGCAACAGGCTACGCATGGTGGTGGAGCGAGGGCTGGGATCGGAGGTCATGGAGCGCTTTAACAGCCGGCCTGTATATACCCACGAAGGCACATACCGCCGGGCACTCGCGACCGGCAAGATTGTCGAAAGTGCGGACACGTCGGCCGACCCTGATTTCTTGGGCGACGTGGGCTCACGGGCTAGGTCTGTGACCAATATCCCTCTGATCACCGAGCACAGAGCCATCGGCTTGATCGCCATAGATGGTCTGCCCAAGGATGACACAACAAGGCGGCTGTTGATGGCACTGGCAGACATCGCGGCTGCGGCTATCGACAAAGAGCGGCTGCACCAGGAAACGGCCGACCGCCTGGCGGAGGTGTCCACCCTCTATACGCTGTCAACGCAAATAACCGGCAGCCTGTCGCTGAGCCGGGTTCTGGAATCGATCGTGACCATTCTCAAGGTGACGATCGACTGCCGGGCCTGCTGCATCTTTCTCGTGGATGCAGAGACTGAAGCGCTGCGACTCGAAGCCAGCAGTGGCCTGCCGGAGGAGCGCGGGGTATCGGCGCAGTTAAGGACAGACCAGGGCATTGGCGGCCGCGTTTTCAAGGAACGGCGATCCATCTACATTCCCGATGTGCGGTCGACGCCGGACGTGGGGTACTTTGATCCGAAGGCCAATTCGCTGTTGGTGGTACCGCTGATCGTTCGCAACCAGGTGATCGGGTTACTTGCCCTGGACGATACGAGAGCCAATGCTTTCCGTGACGAGATACGGCTGCTGACGATCGTAGCCGCCCAGGCAGCAGTCGCCATCGAGAACGCTCAGCTCTATGAAAGCCTGCAGGGCAGCTATCACGATCTGGAAAAAGCTTACGACGCCTTACGTGAATTGGATCGGATGAAGTCGGAATTGGTGCAAAACATTTCACACGAGCTGCGCACGCCGATCACCTTTATTAGAGGCTATGTGGAGCTGCTACAAGACGGAGATATGGGGGAGTTGAGCAACGAGCAAAAGACAGCCCTTGATATTGTGGCCGGTAAGGCAAGTGTCTTGTCACGGCTGGTGGACGATATCATCACCCTGCAGTATGACAAAGAGCACATTCAGCTCCACACGCTGTCTCTCGCCAAAGTAGGGCGTAATGCACTCCGCGCCGCGCAGGTCAGCGCGGATGAGACCCAGATCGCACTGCACGACGAGATCCCCGAGGATCTGCCGCCTGTGCTCGGCGATGAGCAGCGGCTGGGTCAGGTTCTGGATAATCTGCTCAACAACGCGCTCAAGTTCAGCGATCCAGGCACAGCGGTGACAATACGGATGTGCGAAGAGGGCAAGTTCATCCGCACCGAGATCGAGGATCAGGGCATCGGCATCCCTGCCGACAAGCTGGAGCGCGTTTTCGACCGGTTCTACCAAGTCGACGGCTCGACTACCCGGCGCTTTGGTGGCACGGGGTTGGGATTGGCTATCGTCAAGCAGATCGTCGAGGCGCATGGAGGGCAGATAGGTGTTCGGAGTGAACAAAACGTGGGGAGTTGCTTCCATTTTACTATCCCCAAGGCCCTACCACAGGGCACCCAATCTTGATGAACGACAAGGAGGTCGTCTGTGACCATGTCGATCAAAACGTTTGACAAGCTCCTGGAGGCAGCCAAAGCCAAAGGGCCCAAAAGGATAGCGATCGCTGCCGCCCACCAAAGCGAGGTGATGCTGGCCGGCATGGATGCTGAATTAGCGGGCCTGGCCGAGGTGATCCTGGTTGGGGACAAAGGCGCGATCGAGCGGATCGCTGCTGAGGAAGGGTTTGACATCTCGCGCATGGAGGTGATCCACCAGCCGCAGCCGCAGGAAGCCGCCTGGCAAGTGATGAAACTGGTCAGCGACGGTAAGGCAGAGATCGCAATGAAAGGCAAGGTGGAAACGAGCGATTTCTTGCGGGCTGCCCTCAACAAAGACCTGGGTCTGCGGACAGGCCGCCTGTTTACCCACGTCGCCGTCTTTGAGATTCCCGGATTTGACCGGCTGATCTTTATCAGCGATGCCGGCGTGGTGGTCGCTCCCGACCTGGAGCAGAAAGTCCAGATCGTGCAAAATGCGATCCTTGTGGCGCATGCCCTGGGAGTCGCCCTGCCGCGCGTAGCCGTCCTGGCTGCGACCGAGGTAGTCAACCCCAAGATCCCAACGACCCTCGACGCGGCCAATCTGTCGAAAATGGCCGACAGAGGCCAGATCAGGGGTGGCCTGGTGGACGGCCCTTTGGCTCTGGATAATGCCATTTCACCCGAGTCAGCTCGGATCAAGGGCATCAAGAGTGAAGTGGCCGGCTATGCCGACGTCCTCATCGCTCCAGACATCGAGGCCGGCAACGTGCTGGCCAAGGCGATTACCTATTTTGCTCAAGGCAAGATGGCCGGCGTAGTGGTGGGCGCCCGCTGCCCGTTGATCGTGTCCTCACGCTCAGACACCCGGGAAGCCAAGCTGGTGGGGCTGGCGTTAGGGGTGATGTTGGCTCAAGAGAACGGTCATCGATCGGGGAAGTTGAATTCTGGGGGATAGATTGGACCTCGCACCGGCAAATCAGAAGCACAACCCAATCGTGCTATTTACGGGTCGCTTTGGCAGCGGCAAGACCGAGGCCGCGATCAACTATGCGCTGACGTTGGCCAAATCGAGGAGGGACGGAAAGCAGGAAAGGGCAGCCACCAGTGTCATTCTGATCGACCTAGACATCGTGACGCCCTACTTCCGGTCACGGGAGATGAGCACAGGGCGAGCCATGGAAGAGCGCGGGGTGCGGGTGGTGGCGCCGAATGTTGTCGGCCAACACCTGGATATACCGGCTATTACGCCCCAGATCCTGGGCGCGTTCCAGCAGACAGAGCAGCCGGTGGTAGTAGATGTTGGCGGGGATCCCCAGGGAGCTCGCGCTCTGGGCCAGTTCAGCGGCGCTATTCGCAAGGCGGCGACGGAGGGTCGTCCTTACGCCATGCACTTTGTCGTCAACCCTTACCGCCCGTTCACCGATACGTTGGAGAGGGTGACTCACTCGATCGCCGAGATCGAAGCAACTTCCCGGCTGAAGGTGAGCAGCCTGGTGAGCAATCCTAATCTGATCGGCGAGACGACGGTGCAGACGATCCTCGAAGGACACGCACAGATCGAGGAGTTTGCCTCCAAGCTGGGGCTGCCCATCGCCTTTGTGTGCGTTGAGAGGCAGTGGATCGACCAAGTGAGGAGGGTTCCACGCAACCCCAGGCACCCGACCGTGTTCTCGCGACCGGTGCTGATACTTGACCGCTATTTTGTGCTGCCCTGGGAATAGGACAGATTAGCACGGCTGGCAAGGGTTCTTGCACCCGGCTGGGTGCCATAGGGGATGAAAATGCCGGGCACAGCCGCCCTTGGCATGCGGCACCGGAGGGCCCGGCCCAGCTAGTATCGAAGGGAGGCTGGATGACGGCAGGAGAACGACCGACAATTCAGAACTTGGACCAATTGATGCAGGCCGCTCTGGCTCGCGGGCCAAAAAGGGTGGCCATTATCGGGGGCGCCCAGCGACAGACACTCCACACGGCGTGCCGGGCTCGCGATATGGGTCTGGCGCACTGTGTCGTGATCGACACTCCGAACCGGGCCAAGACCATCGCCGCCGAAGAAGGACTGGACCTTTCGGGCATGGAGATCATCCCCGAAGATGACCTATTCCAGGCTGCTTGCAGGGGTGTGGAGATGGTCCATGCCGATCAGGTGGATCTGTTGATGAACGGCCGCGCGCAGCCGGTGGAAGTGCTCAAGGCGGCGTTGGACTCAAAAACCGGTCTGCGGATCGGCAAGCTGTTGTCCGACATCAGCATTTTCGAGATCCCAGAGTTTGACCGGCTCCTCCTGATCAGCGACGTGGCGATCATAGTCACGCCAACACTGGCCCAAAAGATCTCCATCGTGCAGAATGCCATCGATACGGCCATCGACCTTGGGATCGAGCAGCCCAAAGTGGCCGTCCTGGCAGCCACGGAGATGGTCAACCCCGAAATGCGGGCCAATATGGATGCCGCTAACCTGTCCAAAATGGCCGAGCGCGGCCAGATCCGAGGCGGGATCGTGGATGGGCCGTTGGCGATGGACAACGCCATCTCACCCAAAGCGGCAGAAATGAAGGGTATCCACAGCCCGGTGGCCGGTTATGCTGATATTCTGATCGCGCCTGACGTAGAATCGGGCAACATCCTGGCCAAGGCCATTTCCTATTTTGCCAAGGGCCGGATGGCAGCGGTGGTCGTCGGCGGCAAGTGCCCAATCGTCATGCCGTCCCGTTCCGATCCACCAGAGCAGAAGTTACTGTCGCTGGCCCTGGGTGTGTACCTAGTCAAATGACCAAAGGAGGGTTTCGAGGAATGAGCTACATTGTCATTGCCGAGGACCGATGCAAAGGATGCGAGCTGTGCACTATGGTCTGCCCACAAGACCTGGTGCACATGGCAGATCACTTTAATGTGAAAGGCTATCGTCCCTCGGCCTTTATCGATCCTGATGGCAAGTGCACCGGTTGCACGCTGTGTGCTACGATGTGTCCGGATATGGTGATCACCGTCTACCGGACGGTGAAAAAGAAACGGGAGCTGGGGGATGCCAAGCCGGCCGGCGGGAGGATCGAACCATGAAGATGCTGATGAAAGGGAACGAGGCAATTGCCGAGGCCGCCATCCGCGCCGGATGCGAGGCCTATTTCGGATATCCGATCACGCCCCAGACCGAGGTGCTGGAATATATGTCCCGGCGAATGCCGGAGCTGGGTCGGGTCTTTGTCCAGGCGGAAAGCGAGCTGGGGGCGATCAACATGGTGTACGGCGCGGCCTGCACCGGCGCACGGGTGATGACCACAACCTCCAGCCCTGGCTTTAGCCTGATGCAGGAAGGGGTCTCGTACATCGCCCTGTCTTTCGTGCCTTGCGTTCTGGTGAACATCATGCGCGGCGGGCCCGGCCTGGGCAACATCCAGCCGTCGCAGGGCGACTATTTTCAGGCGACCAAGGGAGGGGGGCACGGCGACTATAACCTGCTTGTGCTGGCGCCGGCCACCATCCAGGAGGCAGTGGATCTGGTCGTTGAGGCCTTTGATCTGGCGGAAAAGTATACCCAACCGGTGGTTGTCATCGCCGACGGGATGGTCGGCCAGATTATGGAACCGGTCGAGTTTCCAGAGATGCAGCCGATCAGGCGGGCTACCTTCCCCTGGGCATTGACCGGTGCAAAGGACCGGCCGCACAATATCATCACCTCTCTGTTTCTCAACGCCAACCAGTTGGAACAGGAAAATCTGCGGCTGCAGCGGATTATCGCCGAGATCCGGGCCAACGAGGTTCGCTATACCGAGTATATGATGGACGGCGCCGAGATCGTGGTAGTGGCCTACGGCACGGCCGGGCGTATTGTGCAGACAGCGGTCAAGCAGGCGCGAGCGCAGGGGATTCCGGTTGGTCTGTTCCGCCCCATCTCTGTGTTCCCCTATCCATACGCGGCTTTGGACAAGGTCGCCGATACCACCCGCCAGTTTCTGGTGGTGGAGCTAAGCGCCGGACAGATGATCGAGGATGTCCGGTTGGCCACCCGCAACCGGGTGCCAATCTCTTTCTTTGGCAAGACAGGCGGGCTGGTCCCGCTGCCGGAAGAGATTCTGGACCAGATCAAGAAGCTGGCATGAGGGAGGAGCCCAAGATGACAGAAGAGGTTGAGCTAGTCTTTAGTCGTCCCAAGTCGTTAGCAGATGTAGTCACCAGCTACTGCCCCGGCTGTATCCACGGCATTACCCACCGGCTGGTTGCCGACGTGATGGATGAGCTGGGCATCCGCGAGCGGACGATCGGCATAGCACCGGTCGGTTGCTCAGTGCTGGCCTATTACTTCTTTGAGTGTGATTTTTCCGAGGCACCGCATGGACGGGCGCCAGCGATGGCGACCGGCATGAAGCGCACCAACCCCGATAAGATCATCTTTACTTATCAAGGGGATGGCGACTTGGCCTCGATCGGCACGAACGAGCTGATCCACGCCGCAGCGCGCGGGGAGAATATCACCATCTTTTTCATCAACAATGCGGTGTATGGCATGACCGGCGGCCAGATGGCACCAACGACGCTGCCGGGCATGGTCACGACCTCATCGCCCTACGGCCGCGATGTCAAGACCCAGGGGTATCCGGTGCGGGTGGCCGAATTGGTGTCACAGTTGGACGGATCAGCATATATCGTCCGGCGGACAGCCTACAACCCGGCTGAGGTGCGCAAGCTGCGCAAGGCGATCAAAACCGCCTTCCAGGTGCAGATGGCAGGGTTGGGCTTTTCCCTGGTCGAAGTGGTGTCCAACTGCCCGACCAACTGGGGTATGGCACCCAAGGAATCGCTCAAGTTCGTCGAAGAGCGGATGATCCCCTACTACCCACTGGGTGATTATAAGGTCAAAGACGAGGTCAAGGCCTTGAAATAAGGAGCCAGTCATGCACGAAGAAATCATTGTCTCTGGTTTTGGAGGGCAGGGCGCCCTCTTTGCCGGCCAATTGCTGACCTACACCGGGATGGATGAAGGATGGCACGTCACCTGGATCCCTTCCTACGGTCCCGAGATGCGGGGAGGCACGGCCCACTGCATCATCATCCTGTCGGACGACGACATCGGTTCGCCGATCATCCGCCGGCCGACGGTGGCCATCGTCATGAATCCGGATTCTATGGACAAGTATGAGCCGCTGGTTAAACCGGGCGGGCTGCTGGTAGTCAACTCGACGCTCGTCCGAGATAGGTCAAAACGGGACGACATTGAGACGATCTACGTCCCGGCCAACGATCTGGCTGTGGAGCTGGGCAATGCGAGGATGGCGAATGTCATCCTGCTGGGCGCCATGCTCAGCAAGCGAGAGGTGGTATCGCTCAAGGGCATCGAACGCACCCTGGATAGCCACCTCCCTGCGGAACGCAAAAAGATCATCGAACCCAACAAGCGAGCTCTGGCCCGCGGGGTCGAATACGCCAGGAGTCAAAAATAGGGCGATCGATGCGACTGGGAAACGTCACCCTCCACGCCCTGTCTGACGGCATCCAATGGTCTGACGGCGGCGGCCTGTTTGGCCTTGTACCCAAGGTGTTGTGGGAACAGGTGGCCAAGCCGGACGAGATGAACCGCGTCGCGTTTGAATTGCGCTGCTTGTTGGTCGAGACCGACAAGCAGCGCATCCTGGTCGATACCGGCCTGGGTGACAGGCTCTCTGACAAAGAGCGAGAACAAAACAACCTGATCGGTGAGCGGCGCCTGCTGACTGGCCTGGAAGCGGTGGGCATTGGGCCGATGGACGTTGACCTGGTGATCAATACCCATCTCCACAATGACCATTGTGGTGGCAACGTGCAGTACGGGGAGAATGGCGAACTGGCGCCGACCTTTCCGTGGGCGACCTACTGTGTTCAACGACTGGAGCTGGCCGATGCCGCTTTTCCCAACGAGCGGACACAAGCTACCTACCGACGCGAGAACTGGGAGCCTCTGCAGCAGACGGGGCAACTACGCATTCTATCGGGTGATACTCGCCTCACCGACACGGTCAGTGTCATCGTGACCCCGGGTCATACCAGGGCTCATCAGTGTGTGCTGATCGAAAGCGGTGGACAGAAGGCGCTGTTCATGGGCGACCTGGCCTCGTGGCCCATCCACATGGAAAAGCTGGCCTGGGTGCCCGCCTATGACATAGAGCCCATGATCAGCATCGAGACCAAGCGCAGGATCGCTCACTGGGCCGTGGAGAACCGGGTGCTGCTCATCTTTGAGCACCATCCTGATGTCGTGGGCGGTTATCTCTATTCTACAGAACGGGCTGACCAGTTCAGGCTAGAGCCCGTAGAATTTACGTGATCTCTTCCCACTCTTTGATGGCATCCGCGATCAACTGGCGGGCCGTCAGGTTGGGAATGTCGTTCGCCTCCTGGTATTCCTGCCCGTCGAATAGAAAATGAACTGCGCCGGTGGGATCGGCGCGCATGTGCAGCTCGCGGCCATGAAAGGCCGGGATCGCCTGCATCCGCCGTTGTAGGATCTCTTCGATGTGATCTACGAACGTACGAGGGCGTTCTTCAACCCCCTTGGGCGTCAGTCGGTGCTGGAGGGAACTGATCAGACCCGGTTTCTCGGGTGGTGAGGCCGGACCCATTTCGGCGAGCATACTGAGGAACTGCTCCTCGATAGCGGCTCTGGCCGCCGGCTTGGCGGCGGCTGGCTGGTCGACAGCGGCACCATGGATCTGCTTTAGCTCTTCCTGGCTCCCCTGGCGTAGATCTTCACGCCAGTGATAGGTTTTGTCCATCGGCACCGGCTCCTGCACCTTCTGGCCCAGCACTCCGGTAAACCGCACCATCTCCATGGCCGCGATCACGATCTGCCTCCTGCTCTCCATATCCTGGACCTCGGCAAGGGTCCGATAGCGCACACCACTAACCTCCACTTGAAGTGGGCCACCTTCTGTGTCGCGGACGAGGGAAATGGGTCGCATACTGGCCGAAAGCGCGGGTCCCGGCTGCCGGAATTGGTCCAGAGAGCGCGTGGTTTTCTTCCGGCCGGACAACACGACATAGGCGATGAGGGCCACCATCAAAACCATGATCGCGCCGATCACCACGATCAGCAAGGTTCTCATTTGGTCTAGGCTAAACTCTTCCATCGGGCCTCCGACATTACCGATCTAGCATTGATGCGTCTCATAGTTGAGAACTTGGGTTGCCCCTATTATACCAGATCATGGCGCTAAAGTCCAGGCATTGCTGTTGGCTGTAAAAGGCAGGTCCGTTAGCTTACTTTTGGCATTGAGGGCAAAAGTGAGTGGAGCGCCCGCCGACGATCAGCCGCTCGATGGGGGCGCCACAGGCAGGACAGGGATCACCACCCCGACCATACACCTCCGCACGGTATTCGCCGGCCCGGCCCTCTGCATCCAGATAGTTGCGATCCGGCAGGGTTGTCCCGCAGGCGACAATGGCGCGCTGTAGCACCGAGCGGATAGCTTCATACAGGCGCGCCTGGTCGCCGGCGGTGAGCGTGTCGGCCCGGCGGAGGGGGTTGAGGTAGGCTACAAAGAGTATCTCGTCGGCATATATGTTGCCCACTCCGGCCAGGAACTCCTGGTCGAGCAGCATCGACTTGAGCCGGCCGGACCGCCGACCCAGCAGCCGGCGGAAATCGTCCAGCAAGAAATCGGCGGCCAAAGGCTCGGGTCCCAGGGGTGCGGTGACCTCCTCCAGCTCATCGACCAGGTAGATACGCCCAAATTTGCGGGCATCCCGAAAACGCAACTGTCGGCCGCCATCGAGGTCCAGAACGGCCCGGATGTGCGGGCTTGGCGCTTCGCCGACCGGCGCCACAAACAGGCGGCCGCTCATCTTCAAATGGACCAGGAGGTAGCCACGGTCCAGTTTGATGACCACGTACTTGCCTCGCCGGCCGACCGATTCGACCCGCCGGCCGACGATCCGGGCGGTGAATTCGTCCGGCGCCGGGCGGGCCAGGGTACGAGGCCAATAGACAGTCGCGCCGGTGATGGTCGAGCCGGGCAGGCATTGGTGCAGCCCGCGCGCAACCGTTTCGACTTCAGGCAGTTCTGGCATCAGCCTTCCTCCATCCGGTGCCGGGGCAAGGGCGGCACGGTGCACTCACGCTGGCTAAAGACCCGGCACACTCCCGGCACATCGGGTTCTGTGCTCACACCGAACTGAGCCAGCGCCCGGCCCAGATGGCACAAAGGAAAGCCCATGACGCTCAGCCAACAGCCTTCAACCCGCGCAACCGGGTCAAAAACAGGATGCTGGATGGCATAGGCGCCGGCCTTGTCCATGGGGTCGCCGCTGTCCACATAGCGGGCAATCTCGTCGTCGCCGTAATCGCGCATCCAGACGGCGCTGTTCGCCAGCTCTGACACCAGGCGTTCGCTGACCGGATGCCAGGCGCTGATCCCGCTGTAAACATTGTGGGTCCGCCCACGCAGCAGGCGCAGCATGTATGCTGCTTCGTCCGGATCAGCCGGCTTGCCCAGCACCTTGCCGTCGAGCGCCACGACCGTGTCGGCGGCGATGACCAGCTCGTCGCACCGGGCATCACCGATCGACTGGGCCTTGACCTGGCTCAGGCGCACCACCATATCGGCCGGCGATTCGCCGTCCAACTGGCGCTCGTCCACGTCGGCCGCCCGGATAATGAAAGGCACTCCCAGCAAAGAAATCAGCTCCCGCCGTCGCGGCGACCCAGAAGCCAGGATCAAGCGGCGGATGGCACAGTCCTGACCGGTCATAGAGCCTCTCGTATCTGGGCTGCCAACACGTCCAGGGTGTCGCGGCTGGGTCGATCCCGGTAGCCGGGAGGAAAGCGAAAGCCAAAACCATCGCCCTGAAAGCGAGGCAGGACATGAAGGTGGACATGAAAGACGTCCTGCCCCGCTGCAACGCCGTCGGCCAGAAAAAAGTTAATCCCCTCACAGCAGAGCGCCGATCGACGCATGGCAGCGGCCAGCTTCATCCCCACCCGAAACAGGTGAGCGCCCATATCGGGGTCCAGATCCGCCAGACTGGCGGCATGAACGCGGGGGATGACCAGCAGGTGCCCGGTGACAACCGGCTGGATGTCCATGAAAGCGATGGCCTGATCGTCGGCATAGACGGCGCTGGCCGGAGATTGGCCCCGGATGATATCGCAGAAAACACACGGGAGATTGGTCATGGTCAAACCTCTTCGTCTCTTTGGTCGCCACGATTATACACGATGCGGGCTGAAAACAAAAACCGGGAAAGCGAGGGCTCTCCCGGTTGTCCTGTTTTTCGCTACAGTCGGATCATGGCATAGTGTGTCCCGCCCTCCCTGACGTAGGTCAGGGATATGTCACGGCCTGGCGGCATCTTTGCCAAGATGCGCTGCACGTCGCCGGCACGTCGGACCGGCTGGCCGCCCAGGGCGGTGATCACGTCGCCGGAGCGCAGCCCGGCCCGTTCGGCCGGCGAGCTGGCTTTGACCTTGCCCACATAGGCGCCGGCTTCTGGGATGCCGGGGTGCTTACTGATCTGCGATGCGGCGTCGGCGATCGATGCGCCAAGCTTGGGCTTAGATTGAGGAGACTGGTCAAGCAATTGCCTCAATCGGGGCTGGTCAAAGCCGACAACCACCTGGCCGTCTATGGTGATCACCGGCACACCCTGCTGCCGCGAGATGCGGACCATCTCCATGGCCGCGCTCCGGTCCAGTTCGACGTTCTTTTCCACAAAGGGAACGCCTCGTCGCGAAAGAAACTCTTTCGCCTGAACACAGTAAGGTCAGTGAGAGCTGCTATATAGCGTTACGTTCATTGTCATTACCTCTGACTCGGCGCCCGCGGCGGGATGATCGCTTTGTAGTAGCAAGCATCGGCGCAGGTATAACACCCCAGGCAAAGGCCCGCATCGAGTACCGGCACGCCGCCGGGCCTTGGCCGGCGCAATGCCCCTGTAGCGCAGGCAGCCACGGGCGGGCAGTCGGCACAACAGCGGCACCGATCACGATCGACTCGCGTTGTTATGTCATCCAAAAATCCGCCGGCTTGGGCCTTCATCGATGCTGCGGCTACTTGCCAAGCTTTCGGCTCTTGACCCGCTTCCGGCCTTTTTGCTCCGGTTCCGGCTTGGATTTCGGCTCCTGCCCCGTTTCAGGGGCGAGGGCCTGTAGCAGTTTGGCCAGAAGGATCGGCTCGGGCACGGCGCCTTCCTGGTGGACCTTGTCGTTGATCACGGTGCGCGGCACGCCAAAGACCTGATACTTGTTGGCTAGGTGAGGGAACTCGATCGCTTCGACCATGTCTGCCCGCACCTTATCGCTCTCCAGCGCAAACATGTGAGCCAGGCGCACGGCCTGGGTGCAGTAGGGTCAGGTAGGGGTGACGAACACCTGGATGTGCACCGGCTCGGTCAGACCGGCCAATGCTTTCTGCGTGGCGGGCTTGACCCCCGATTCCCCCCGGGACACGGCGACAATGTCCTCGATGATGGTGGCAAACTCGTAGCCGGATGGGATGCCGTAGAAACGGATGCCATAATCCCGATCTTGCTCATCCTTCACGCCGAGGAGGGCGATGGCCGGGATCTTGTCTATGCCATAGGTATCGGCCATTGCCTTGTCCGCGACATAGTCATAGATCACCGCCTCGATCTTGTCAGACAGCGCAGCGACCTCTTCTACGATCTGGCGCGTCTCGGCGCAGAATTGGCACTCGGCGGTCTGGGTGAACATCACCAGTTTGACGGGGTTAATAAGCTGCGCGGCAAACTCTTCGCGCAGAGCGTCTGCGTCTTTTTTTGAAATGAGTGACATCTCTAGTCTCCTCCTGCCAAACCTTGATTCAGCAAAGCCTGCTCCACGAGTGGCAAAACGTCGTAATATTGGGCCGAGCCGGCCATTTCCAGTTGGTCATCGATCACGATCAGAGGGTAGGAAAGCCGCTCTGCCTCAGCGCGGGCATACAGGTCGGGGAGTCCGGCCTGTACCTGCGGATCGGCAAGGTCACGATATTCGACCTGGACGGCCTGCCCGTGCCGCAGCCGGACGTAGAACTCGAGTATCTGCGTGGTCTCCGCCGAAGACCGGGCCGGCCCTCAGCCGCACGGCTTGTTTTCTGCCTCTCGTGCCTTATGGCCCACCACCAGCAGCCTGATCGGTGATACTAAACTTTCAGCCATTGCCGCACCTCCTTTTATGTCTAGCTCCAGTTTCGCCGCAGAGCCATGGCACACGCATCGTGGACAACCTCGATTCCGTGCTGATGGCAATAGGCGATGGCGACCCCTGACTCGGAGCCCGGCTGCATCCAAACGCGCGTCAGGCCCAAGTTCTTGACCTCTTTCACTACATGTTCGGTGACGGCCGGCGGCACCACCAGGTCGACCACCTCCGGCCGTCGGGGTAGATCGGCCAACGAAGTATAGACCGTCGCCCCGTTTATCTCGCCGCCTTTCGGGTTCACCGGGTAGACCTGGTATCCCGACGCAACCAAGCTGCGGTAGATGCGGTTGCCGTACTTGGCCGGATCCTGGCTGACCCCCACCACAGCCCACACGCGCCGGGCGATGAAATCGGAGATCAGTCTTTCCATCTCGGTCTGTTCCATACCCACGTTCCCTTCCCCCGTGATCTCATATACCCCCTAGGGGTACATGGGCCATTATAACATGGCCACTCGCGTTTGTCAAGTCTCAAACTGACGAGATCGCAAGAGCTACCGTCACTCGGCCCTCAGTCGGTAGCCGACACCCACTTCGGTGATGATATAACTCGGCCGGGATGGGTCAGGCTCGATCTTACGTCGAAGGTTGCTGATGTTGACCTGGAGCAGGTGGGTTTCCAACTCATAACCCACTCCCCACACCTGGCGGAGCAGTTGTCGATGGGTCAGAACCTTGCCGGCATGCTGCACCAATACCCGCAACAGGTCGTACTCGGTCGGCGTCAGCACGATCTCATTCTCGGCCATTAACACCTGTCGCCGGGCCCGGTCCATCCGCAGGTCACCCACCTCAAAGACGGGCTCGTCGGCCGGCTGCTCCGCGTGCCGCAGGGCCACGCGGATACGGGCCATCAGTTCGGCTATGCCAAAAGGTTTGGTCAGGTAATCGTCGGCGCCCACGTCTAGAGCTGCGACCTTGGTGGCTTCTTCCTCACGCACCGACAGGACGATGATGGGAATTTTGGTCCATTCGCGCAACTGCCGGACTACTTCGATGCCGTTCAGGTCGGGCAGCCCCAGGTCGAGGATGATGAGATCGGGCCGGTCGCCAACCACAGCTGACAAGGCTTCTTGACCGTTACTGGCTTCGTAAATAGCGTAACCGTGGGCGGTTAACGATGTCCTCAGAAAGCGCCGGATCGCTCGCTCGTCGTCGACAACCAGCACACGCAGGGCATTATCGGTCATAGAGTCAGTCCATCCTGATTGGAGACTTCAGACAGCCGCAGGGCGACCGTGATGATAGTACCGCCGTTCGGGCGGCTCTGGGCCCATATCCGGCCACCATGGGCCTCGACCAAGCCTTTGCTAATGGACAAGCCCAGCCCGGTGCCGGTGACGTTGTCGGGCCGCTGCACCCGGTAAAACTTCTGAAAGACGCGGTCCAGGTCCTCTGCCGGAATCCCGACGCCCTGGTCGGCGACCTCAATGGCAACCTCGCCATCCAAAGGCCGGGTGCGGATTTGGATGGGGGATTCGGGAGGCGAGTATTTGAGCGCGTTGTCGATCAGGTTGACGAGGACGTGCACCACCAACACGAAATCGAGAGGCACTAGGGGCAGATTGGCCGGTATGTCGATCTCTACCGGACGGTCGCCCAACCGCTCGCGGACCTGGTAAAGCGCCGCCCCGATCACGTCCTGCACGTCGCGGGGCTCGCGCTTGACTTTGATCGCGCCCGCTTCCAGGCGTGTCATGTCCAGCAGGTTGCCGACGAGCCGGTTGAGCCGCCCGGCCTCTTCTGCGGCCGTGTCGACGAGGATGCGGCGCGCCTCTGTATCCAGACGCACGTCATCTTCCTGCAAGGTGGAAAGAGCCCCGGTGATCGAGACCAGCGGGGTGCGCAGGTCGTGTGAGATCGAATTTAGCAACGCCGACTGGAGTTTTTCGGTGGCTTCCAGGATGTGTACCTGGCCTGCCGCTTCCGCCAGGTGGACGCGCTCGATGGCAACGGCCGCCAGGCTGGCAAAGGCCTCAAGCAGCCGGCGTTGTTCGGGCTTCAGGTAGCGGCCCGCTTCTGTGGGCCAGACCCCCAGCACGCCCACTTTTCCTCTCGCCGTACTGAGCGGCAGGTAGCGCAGGCGCGCGTCCGGCAGGGTGTCGGTCCCGCGCCCTGCCGGCTGGCTATGCTCAAAGGCCCAGGCAGCCACGGCCATCTCGTGCTCGTCGAGCATGGCACCCGGGCTGTGGGAGTAAAGATCGAGGGTTCTGCCGTCCTTCGCGCTTGGCAGCAGGACTGCTACCTCGCGTCCGAGCGTCTCGCCGGCGTTGGCCTCGACGGCCTGTACCACCGACTCGAGATCGACAGCAACGGCCAGGTCGCGACTCAGTGTGTACAGGGTCCCCGTTTCCCGCTCCCGGCGGCGGGTGGCTTCGACCTGTTCCTGGACGCGTGCCGTGAGGTCGCTGAGCAACAAGCCGACGATCAACAACCCCAGGAAGGTGAGCAGATACTCTGCATCGGCAACGACCAGCGTCAGGTAGGGTGGAACGAAAAAAAAGTCGAAAACCAGGACGCTGAGAACTGCGGCAGCTACGGCGGGGCCGCGTCCGAGATAGAGGGCCGCGACCACAACCGCCAACAAATAGATCATGACCAGGTTGGTAGGCGCCAGAAAGCGATGCACGACGCTGCCTAGCAGGCTGCCCAGAAACACCAGGAGCACGGCTTGAGCGTATCGCTGCCAGGGTGGGTGCGGGCGCCATCCTGCCAGCTCAGATGGTCGGGCGGTTCCAGGGCCCGTGCTAATCACGTACAGATCGATCGGCCCGCCGAACTGGATGATCTGATTCACAACCGATCCGCGCAAGAGCTGGCGCCAGCGAGGCTCTAGCGGCTTGCCGACGACGATCTTGGTCACGTTGTGCTGCCGGGCATAATCGACCACCGTCTCTGCCACTGACCGGCCGGCCAGTGTGAGCGCCCGGCCGCCCAGTTCCTCGGCCAGGTGCAGCGTACGGGCCACTTGATCTTGTTCAACTTCTCCCAACCGGAGCCGACCAGGGGTTTCGACGTACAAGGCCGTCCAGGCGGCGTTCAGCTCGCCTGCCAGTCGCCGCGCCGAACGGACCAACCGCTCGCTCAGCGGGCTGGGGCTGATACAGACAAGGAGGTGCTCACCCGCCGGCCAGGGGCCGGGGATGGCGCAGATCTCCATATAGGCCCGCATCTGCTCGTCGACCCGCTCGGCGGCATGCCGCATGGCCAACTCGCGGAGGGCGGTCAGGTTCCCGGTGCGGAAGAACTTGAGGATGGCCTGGGCTGCCTGCTCGGGAACGTAGACTTTGCCTTCCTGCAACCTGTGCTGTAGCTCATCGGGCGGCAGGTCGATCAGTTCCAGATCGGTCGTTTCGTCGATCACCCGATCTGGGATCGTCTCGCGGACCATGACGCCGGTAATCTGGGCCACGATGTCGTTGAGGCTCTCCAGGTGCTGGATGTTGAGTGTGGTGTAAACGTCGATGCCGGCAGCCAGGATCTCTTCCACGTCCTGGTAGCGCTTGGGGTGGCGCATTCCCGGCGCGTTGGTATGGGCCATTTCGTCGATCAGCACCAGCGCGGGACGGCGGGCCAGGACTGCGTCTACGTCCAACTCGGCTAGCAGGCGCCCTCGATACTCCACCTGCTGGCGGGGAAGTGTTTTCAGCCCGGCCAGCATGGCTTCGGTTTCGGGCCGCCCGTGGGTTTCTACATAGGCCGCCACCACGTCCACGCCCTCGGCCAGGCGCTGATGGGCGGCTTCGAGCATGGCGTATGTCTTGCCCACGCCGGCGGCGTAGCCAAGAAAGATCTTGAGCTTCCCGCGGGCCTGCTGCCGCTCGTCGGCCTGGACGCGCGACAGCAACTCGTCGGGGTTTGGGCGTTGCGGTTCATCGCTCATCACCACCTATTGTACCGCATCCAGCGCCAGGTTCAAGTTCAGCACATTCACTCGCGGCTCGCCCAGTACGCCGAGCTGGCGGCCGTCCGTGAACTGGCGGACCAACGCCGCGACCTGGTCTTCGGTCAATCCCCTTACCCGCGCCACGCGCGGCACTTGGTAGAGGGCGGCGGCCACGCTGATGTGCGGGTCCAGGCCGCTGGCCGAAGCCGTCACCAGGTCCACCGGAATCGGCTGCGTGTTGCCCGGATCTACGGCATGGAGGGCATCGACGCGAGCCTCCACCACTTCTTCGAGGGCCGGGTTGCTTGGACCCAGGTTCGAGCCGGTGGAAGCCGCCGCATTGTAGGGGAAGGGCGCTGTCACCGACGGTCTGCCCCAGAAATAGCCAGGATCACCCGCGCAGCCGTCGTGCACAGTCTCTAGGACAGGACTGCATCCAAGGGAGGTGCAGGCGTCGAACGGCTGGCCGATCAGCTCCGAGCCGGCGACCTGCCCACCTTTCACGATCAGGCTGCCGTTGGCCTGGTAGGGGAATAGTACCTGGGCCATGCCCGTGACCGCCAGTGGGTAGGCAAGGCCGGTGATGATGGTAAGCAGCACGAGCATCACGATGGCAGGTCGAATTTGATCGCGCATTTTACCTGTCCAATTCCCTCCAAGCGGTAAGAGGATCGGCGTCCGGTTCAGGCGTGGGAACGTACCATGCCGGTTCGTGATGCCCATTGCTCCCGGCGATGACACCGGGTTCTGAGGGTAAATAGACAATTGTCTCTACCCTCGTCTGGGCCAAAACATCGCGCGATTCGCGCAGCAACGCGGCCTGGTTGGCGCGTAGCCACACAGACACCTGCCCATAGACGACGAGGATGATAGCAACCTCGACGACCCTATGACCGGCCGGCGACAACAAAGCCCCGGCTTCCAAAAAGGCCAGAATTCCCAGCACAGGGAAGAGCAGCCACAACTGCCACCACGACGGGCGGCGTCTTTCTTTTCCCATAGTTCCTCCTCATACCAGGCCCAGGGCCACCAGCAGCAGGTCGATCAGCTTGATGCCGATAAACGGAGCTACCAGCCCACCCAGGCCATAGATCAACAAATTGTCGCGCAAAAGCTGGGCTGCACCGACAGGCCGGTATGGCACGCCGCGCAACGCCAGCGGGATCAGGGCGACGATGATGAGCGCGTTGAAAATCACCGCCGACAGGATCGCGCTCTGGGGCGTCGCCAGCCGCATAAAGTTCAAGGCCCCCAGGGCCGGGTAGGTCGAGGCGAACGCCGCCGGGATGATGGCAAAGTACTTGGCGACGTCGTTGGCGATGCTGAACGTGGTCAGTGAGCCGCGCGTCATCAGGAGCTGCTTGCCGATCTCGACGATCTCGATCAGCTTGGTCGGGTTGCTGTCCAGGTCGATCATGTTGGCCGCTTCCCGCGCCGGCTGCGTGCCGGTGTTCATAGCCACGGCCACGTCAGCCTGGGCCAGGGCCGGGGCGTCGTTGGTGCCGTCGCCGGTCATGGCCACCAACCGGCCGCCGGCCTGGTGCTGGCGAATCAGCTTGAGCTTGGCCTCGGGCGTCGCCTGCGCCAAAAAGTCGTCCACACCCGCCTCGGCGGCGATGGCCGCAGCCGTCAGCGGGTTGTCGCCGGTGATCATCACCGTCTTGATGCCCATCCGGCGCAGTTGGGCGAAGCGTTCCTTGATGCCGCCCTTGACAATGTCTTTCAGGTGGATTACGCCCAGCGCCTGGCCGTTGCGCGCCACGGCCAACGGCGTGCCCCCATTGCGGGCGATCCCCTCCACAAAGCCTCGCAGGTCTGATGGCACTCTTGCGCCCTGATTCTCGATCAACGTGGTGATGGCGTCCGGCGCTCCCTTGCGAATGTGGAGCCCATCCAGATCTACGCCACTCATGCGCGTTTGAGCGCTGAATAGGATAAAGTGCATGCCATCGGGTGCATTGTAATTCCCGTCGCCGTCCCCGGCCCCATTCACATCGGGGCACGGGCCCACGGTCCGGCCTCGCAGGCCATACTTCTCCTTGGCCAGCACGACGATGCTGCGGCCCTCGGGCGTCTCGTCGGCCAGCGAGGCGAGCTGCGCCGCCTCGGCCAGCTCGCGCTCGGTGTAGCCGCCCACCGGAATAAACTCGACCGCCTGCCGGTTGCCGAGGGTGATGGTGCCGGTCTTGTCGAGCAGCAGCACGTCCACGTCGCCGGCCGCCTCTACCGCCCGGCCAGAGAGGGCGATCACATTCCGCCGGATCAGGCGGTCCATGCCGGCAATGCCGATGGCCGATAGCAGGCCGCCGATTGTGGTCGGGATGAGACACACCAACAGGGCCACGAGCGCCGTCACGGTGATGGCGGTGCCCTGGCCGGCGCTCCGTACGCTGTACAGCGAAAAGGGCAGCAGTGTGACACACACGCCGAGAAAGATGATGGTAAAAGCCGCCAGCAGGATATTCAGAGCGATCTCATTCGGCGTCTTGAGCCGGCGAGCCCCTTCCACCAGGGCGATCATGCGGTCCAGGAACCCCTCGCCCGGGTTGGCCGTCACCCGTACCACCAACCAGTCGGATAGCACGCGGGTGCCGCCCGTCACCGCGCTGCGGTCGCCGCCCGACTCGCGGATGACAGGCGCGCTCTCGCCGGTGACGGCACTCTCGTCCACCGACGCGATGCCTTCCACCACCTCGCCGTCGGCCGGGATAGTGTCCCCCGCCTGAACCAGGAAATGATCTCCCTGGCGCAGGGCCGTCGACGGCACTTTGTCGAACGAGCTGTCATGCCTTGGCTGACGCAGCTTACGCGCCTGCGTTTCCTGGCGGGTGCGCCGCAGAGCTTCGGCTTGCGCCTTGCCACGCCCCTCGGCCAGCGCCTCGGCAAAGTTGGCAAACAGGACGGTGAACCACAGCCACACCGCGACGGCCCCAATAAAGCCGGCTGGCGCCTCGCCGCGGCCCAACACCGCATGGAGCCACAGGGCCGTGGTCAGCACGCTGCCCACTTCGACCACGAACATGACGGGATTGCGCACCATGCGCCGCGGGTCGAGCTTGGCAAAGGCGTCGCCCAGCGCGCGGCGGTACAACGCCCGGCGGATCGATTTTTCTCCCTGTTTCTCAGATTGGCGGACCATGTTAGTTCCTTCTACGCCCCCAACATCAGGTGCTCAACGATCGGTCCGAGCGCGAGCGCGGGCAGGAAGTTCAATGCCCCGACCAGGATGACGACGGCGATCAGCCAGGCGACGAACAGCGGACTGTGGGTGGGCAGCGTGCCCACCCCGGCCTGGACCTTTTTCTTGGCCGCGAGCGAGCCCGCGAGTGCCAGCGTGGGGATGGCCAGCCAAAAACGAGAGATGAACATAGCCACCGCCCCCGTGACGTTGTAGAACGGATTATTGGCGCCCAGTCCGGCAAAGGCGCTGCCGTTATTGTTGCCCTGCGACGTAAAGGCGTACAGCACCTCGCTAAAGCCGTGCGGGCCGGGGTTATAGATGGCGGCCTGGCCCGACTTGGTAACCACAGCCAGTGCTGTAAAGCCCAGCACGACGATCGGCATGATCAGGATGAGCAGCGAGGCCATTTTTACCTCATAGGCCTCGATCTTTTTGCCCAGATACTCGGGGGTGCGGCCCACCATCAGGCCGGCGACGAACACGGCGACGATGACAAAGGCCAGCATACCGTACAAGCCGGAGCCGACGCCCCCAAAGATGACCTCGCCCAACTGCATCATGAGCAGCGGCCCCAGCCCGCCAAGGGGGGTGTACGAGTCGTGCATCGAGTTGACCGAGCCGTTGGAAGCGGCGGTGGTGGCTGTGGCCCACAGCGCCGAATTGGCGATGCCGAAGCGCACCTCTTTGCCCTCCATGTTGCCGCCCGGTTGCACCATGCTCGCGGCTTGATCCACCCCCAACCTGGCGAAAAGCGGGTTGCCGTTCTGCTCCGGGCCAACGGTCAGGGCGAGCAGACCGGCGAACACCAGGGCCATCGCGGCCAGCACGGCCCAACCCTGGCGCGTGTCGCCCACCATCTTGCCAAAGGTGTAGCACAGCGCGGCAGGGATAGCGAGGATGGTCAGCATCTCTGCCAAGTTGGAGAGGGGCGTCGGGTTCTCGAACGGGTGCGCCGAGTTGGCGTTGAAAAAGCCGCCGCCGTTGGTGCCGAGCTGTTTTATGGCGATCTGCGACGCGGCCGGGCCAAGAGCCAGCACTTGCTCGTGCACGGCGTTGCCATCGGTGTCCGTCGTCGCCTGTAGCAGTGGCACCGTCTGGGACGCTGACAGGGTCTGCACCGTCCCCTGCGCCACCAGGAACAGGGCCAGGATCACCGACAATGGCAGCAAGATGTACAGCGTCGTCCGGGTCAGGTCGACCCAGAAGTTGCCGATGGTCCGCGCCGAGTGGCGGGCCAGGCCGCGGATCAAGGCGACCAGGACGGCCATGCCGGTGGCCGCCGACACGAAATTCTGGACTGTCAGACCCAGCATCTGCGTCAAGTAGCTCATTGTCGACTCGCCGGCGTAGCTCTGCCAGTTGGTATTGGTGACAAAGCTAGTAGCAGTGTTGAAAGCCATGTCTGGCGGCACTGAGCCCAGTCTTGCTGGGTTGAGCGGCAGCCAGCCTTGCAGCCGTTGCAGGGCGTACAGGAGCAGCACGCCGGCCCCGCTGAACAGCAGCATGGCCACGGCATACCTCTTCCAATCCATCTCCTGTTCGGGTCGCACGCCAGCCAGGCGATAGAGGAACCGCTCCACCGGTCCCAGGACGCGATCCAGCCCGATCGGCTCGTCCTGGTAGACGCGAGCCATGTACCAGCCCAGAGGCTTGACCAGGACCAGCAGCAGGATAAAGTACAGGCCGATCTGTATGAAACCGTTGGTGGTCATCAAAAGATCTCCGGCTTGAGCAGGGCCACGACCAGATAGCCGAACAAAGCCAGAGCGATCAGCCCGGCGATCAGATAGAGAGCGTTCATCGAGAACCTCCTGACAACCGCTCGCAGAGCGTGAGCAAACCCCACGACGAGACAAAGAAGACGATTGCCAGTCCAATGTACAGAATGTCCAACTTGTAACTCTCCTATGCGACGTCGGCATAGTGACCGTCGCAAGGGTATTGTAGCAGGAAATGGTTCAATTGTGCGTCAAGGGTACAGGTGAAGGGCTCAAAATCGGGTCAAGAGCAGAGTGGAGGCTATTGACGGTTTCTTGACTTGTTTGCCCCAATTATTGAACCCTTATTGATTCGATTTCGAGTATACTGTCCTGGGACGAACAGAGCCTGAGAGGCAAGTCCTAGATCTTGTAAACGAGAAGTGGGTCATCGCCAGCCGGGTGCCTGCTGCCAGGCGCCCGGTCGGCATGTAAGACCGACTTGAGGAAATAGTATGGCTACCATGACATTGGAACAAAAAGCCGGCACGGCGGTTATGCACGTGGAGGCCGATTACGCTCCGCCACGCTCGTGGCGCACCTGGCTGATCGGCCGGCCGCTGGCGACGGCCGACGCGCCCCACCAGACGATCCGCAAGATCGTGGGCCTGGCGGTGTTTGCTTCGGATGCGCTTTCATCTACGGCGTATGCCACTCAGGAGATCCTGGTCGTCCTGGCTTTTGTGGGCACATCCGCGTTCGGCTATGCCTTCCCTATCTCGCTGGCCATCGTCGGGCTGCTGGCTATTCTCACTCTATCCTATGAGCAGACAATTCATGCCTATCCCGGCGGCGGGGGAGCCTATATCGTCGCCCGCGACAACCTGGGGGAGATGCCTGCCCAGACGGCCGGGGCGGCACTCTTGACCGACTATGTTCTGACTGTGGCAGTATCGATCTCGTCGGGTGTCGCCCAGATCACGTCGGCCTACCCCGCTCTGTACGAGTACCGGGTCTGGATCGCCGTCGGGTTCGTGGTGTTCGTCATGCTGATCAACCTCCGGGGCACCAAAGAATCGGGCGCGATCTTTGCCCTGCCCACCTACTTTTTCCTGGCGATGATGTTCCTGACAGTGGGTGTGGGCCTGGTGCGATATCTGGTCGGCTCGCTGGGCACCGTCGTCGATCCGCCATCCATGGAGCAGCTGCACGTTGCCCAGGGGGTCTCCTTGTTCCTGATCCTGCGTGCTTTTGCCAGCGGGACGACGGCTCTCACGGGCGTGGAGGCGATCTCGAACGGTATCCCCGCCTTCAAGGAGCCGCGCAGTCGCAACGCGGGCATCACATTAATCTGGATGTCTGCCGTCCTGGGCGTGCTGTTCCTAGGGATCACATTGCTGGCCGGGCGGATCGGCGCTGTTCCCTCCGAAGCGGAAACGGTCATTTCCCAGTTGGCTCGGACCGCGTATGCCGGGCGCGGCATACTGTATCTGGCCATCATCTCGGCGACCACACTCATCCTGATCATGGCGGCGAACACGTCGTTCGCCGACTTTCCACGGCTGAGTGCGCTGGCAGCTGGCGATGGTTTTTTGCCGCGCCAACTTACGTACCGGGGCAGCCGCCTGGTCTTCTCGCGGGGCATCATGGCGCTGGCTCTGATTGCCTGCCTGTTGATCATTGTCTTCCAGGCCAGCGTTACGGCGCTGATCCCCCTCTACGCCATCGGTGTGTTTCTGTCGTTCACGCTGTCGCAGTCTGGCATGGCCCGCCGCTGGTGCAAGATCGGTCACTTGGCCCCAGGCCAGGAGATCAAGGAGCGTGGCTCCACGCTGCGTTACGAGCCCGGTTGGCGGCTCAAGATGGTCATTAACGGCTTGGGCGCTATCTGCACGGCGGTGGTAACGCTTGTCTTTGCCGCCACCAAGTTCAGGGATGGAGCATGGATCGTCGTACTGCTGATGCCGGCGCTGGTGTTCATATTCTCCAGGATCCACCATCACTACCGAAATCTGGCAGCCGATCTGTCGCTCGACAACTATCAGCCGGAGCCGGGCATCGCTCCGCGCCACCGGGTGATCTTGCCGATCAGCGGTGTGCACCAGGGGACGCTGAAAGCGCTGCGCTACGCGCAGGCGTTGTCGAATGATGTCACGGCCGTCCACGTGTCGATGGATCAGGCCGAGTCGGACAAGGTCAAGGCCAAGTGGGAGATATGGGGTGACGGGGTCCGGCTAGTGATCCTGGATTCTCCCTACCGGCTGCTCATGGAGCCGCTGCTGGGGTACATCGAAAAACTGACCGCCGAGAGGCAGCCAAGTGAGCTGATCACCATCGTCGTACCACAGTTCGTGCCACGCCGGCGGTGGCATAACCTACTTCACACCCAGACCGCCCTGACGCTGAGACTGGCGCTCCTGTTCAAGCCGGGGATTACGGTGACAGACGTGCCCTATCACGTGCAGTGAAAGGCTTGGGCTAGAAAACTGTAGGGTGAGGGACAGATGGGTGCAGCAACCGGGGATGGAGTGCGTGTGCTGGTTGTCGACGACGAACCGGCCATCCGGCGCTATCTGCGCATCTCGCTGATGGCTCATGGCCACACAGTGTTCGAGGCCGCTACAGGCCAAGACGCGGTGGCAACCGTCAGCGCGCAGCGGCCTGACCTGGTTATTCTGGATCTTGGCCTGCCGGATCTGAATGGCATTGAGGTCACGCGGCTGCTCAGAGAGTGGTCACAGATCCCGATCATCATCGTATCTGTCAATGAGCAGGAAGCAGACAAGATCGCTGCGCTGGACGCCGGGGCGGACGACTATATAACCAAACCGTTCAGCCTTGGCGAGCTGTTGGCTCGGATGCGGGTGGCGATCCGCCGCGCTGGCCCCTTCAAGACGGAACCGGTATTTGCTGTAGGCGATCTGGCCGTCGATCTGGGCCGGCGGGCCGTGATGGTTGCGGGACATAGAGTTGAGCTTACCCCAACCGAGTATGATCTGCTCCGGACGCTGGTGACACACGCTGGCAAGGTGCTTACCCATGGCCATCTGCTGCGCGAGGTATGGAACACCGACCAGAAACAGAACATGCATAACTTGCGGGTGAATGTCAGCAATCTGCGGCACAAGATCGAGCGGGATGCTGCGCGCCCCGAGTATATCCTCACCGAGCCTGGCGTGGGTTATCGCTTGCGCGTCGGTGCTTCATCGTAGTAACAACTTCAGTCGTTTCCTTACCGAAACCTTCAGCGCCCGAAACGGGGTGTGTGGTTTCAGATTCAATCTCCAGACATCAGCCGGCCCGCAGGCACGCGGCCGCATGCCCGTCGCCCACAGTCACAAGAGGTGGATCTACCTGTGCGCAGCGGTCAAAGGCGACCGGGCAGCGTGGGCGGAAGCGGCAGCCCTGCGGCAGATCAATCGGGTTCGGGGGATCGCCCTGCAAGATGATATGCTGGCGTCGCTGGCGGGGATTGGGCACTGGGATCACCGACAGGAGCGCCTGAGCATAGGGATGGACCGGGCCGCTCACCACCGCGTGGATGGGGCCGATCTCGACGATCCGGCCCAGGTACATGACCGCCACGCGGTCGGCGAAATATCCGGCCGTGGCCAAGTCGTGAGTGATGAACAGTACCGAGATGCCCCGGCTATCCCGCAGCTCGCCGAGCAGGTTCAAAATGTCGGCGCGAATGCTCACGTCGAGCATCGACACCGGCTCGTCGGCCAACAGGACCGTCGGATCGAGCACCAGGGCGCCGGCGATAACCACCCGCTGCCGCTGCCCGCCCGATAGCTCGTGCGGCCTGCGGTGGATATAGACTTCGGCCGGCTTGAGCCCGGCGTCCTCCAGCGCCCGGCGAACCCGTTCGAGCCGCTCCGCCTTGGTCCGCGCCAGGCGGTGCACCACCAGCGGCTCGGCCACGATATCGCCGATGCTCATTAGGGGGTTGAGTGATTCGTACGGATCCTGGAAGATCATCTGCATGTGGAGGCGCATGGTCTTCAGCTCCTGGCGCTTGAGCTGGGCTATGTTGCGCCCCTCAAAGACGATCGATCCGGTGGTAGGCGCTTCCAGGCCCATCAGCGTTAGCGCCAGGGTGGACTTGCCGCAGCCGCTCTCGCCCACCAGTGCCAGCACGGCGCCCCGCCCCAGCTCAAAGCTGACGCCGTCGACGGCGTGGACGAATAGCTGAGGTGTGCGGCCGAGCCGGCTTTTCTTTACCAGGAACCACTTGCACAGGTCCTGGACCTGGAGGATCGGCGTGGCGTTCATTGTGGCTCCACCAGAAAACAGCTTGCGTAGTGAAACCGGCCGAACTGGGACACCCTGGGCTGCTCGACGTGACAGCGATCAAAGGCAGCCGGGCAGCGCGGCGCAAAGCGGCAGCCGGGCGGCAGGGCGTTCAGGCGCGGCGGGTAGCCGGGGATCGAGGTCAGCCTGTCCTTGGGCCGGGTCAAATCGGGAAAAGCGTCAAGCAACAGCCGGGTGTAGGGGTGCCGGGCAGCGTTAAAAAGTGTATCCACGTCGGCATACTCGGCGGCGATGCCGCCGTACATGACCAACACCGAATCGCACACCTCGGCCACTACCCCCAGGTCGTGGGTAACGACAATGATGGCCACGCCGATGCTCTGGCACAGCGTCTTGAGCAGCTCCAGGATCTGGGCCTGGACCATCACATCGAGCGCCGTGGTCGGCTCATCGGCTATGACCACCTGCGGAGTGCAGGCCAGCGCCATGGCGATCATCGCCCGCTGGCGCATGCCCCCGGAATATTGGTGGGGGTACTGATCCTTGCGGCTGCGGCTGATGCCCACCATGTCGAGCAGCCGGCAGACCCTTTCGTCCACGGCCGCCTTGCCGGTGTTGGACGCGTGTTGCACGTAGGCCTCGGCGATCTGGTCGCCCACCCGGTGCACCGGGTTCAGGGCGTTCATGGCCCCTTGAAAGATGATGGCGATCTCTTTCCAGCGCACGTCGGCCATTTCGCCTTCACTCAGCGCCAGCAGATCGCGGCCGCCAAAGAGAACCTCGCCGCTGACGATGCGGCCGGTGACGGGCAGCAGGCGCAGGATGCCGAGCATAGCCGTAGTTTTCCCGCAGCCGCTCTCGCCCACGACACCCAGGATCTCGCCTCCGCGCAGCGCAAAGCTGACCTTTTCCACGGCGTGCATGGCGCCCTGGTCGCGCGTCTCAAAGTCGATCGACAGGTCGCGCACCTCGAGCAGCAGCGGCGCGCTGTCAGAGCCGCTCATCACGCCTCTTCCTTGTCGGGCTCGACGGCGCCGGCTATGACCCGCCGTACCATCCTCTTCGCCACCGACAGGTGGTGCCACTCCAGCCGCGGGTTGAACACCTGCTCCAAGCCCTGGCCCAGCAGCGTCAAGCCCAGCACCACCCACACGATGGCAAAGCCGGGCGAGATGAGCACCCACCACGCCCCGGCGCTCATCCCTCCCCGGGTGAAGGCAAAGTTGAGCATCTGGCCCCAGCTCAGCGTGGTTGGGTCGCCGAGCCCGATGAACGCCAGCGAGCTTTCGTTCAGGATGGCCAGGGAAATGACCAACACAGTATTGACCATCATCAACGGAAAGACAGACGGAAATATGTGGCGGCGGATGAGGTAGCCATCGCCGGCGCCGATCGACCGGGCCCGCAGCACAAACTTGCGCTCCTTGACCGACAAAGTCTGCGAGCGGACCAGCCGGGCGGTGCCTGTCCAGCCCAGGATGCCGATCACGATGATGATGTTCACCAGGCTGGGCTTGGTCAGGGCTACCAGAACCATGATCAAGGGCAAGTCAGGGATGACCAGGATGACGTCGGTAAAGCGCATCAGCAGATTTTCCACCCGCCCGCCGACGAACCCGGCTACCAGGCCGATGGCGCCGCCGATGACGAGGGAGATAAAGGCGGCGAAAAAACCGACCGTCAGCGACACGCGCGTGCCGTAGATGAGGTTCGACAGGACATCCTTACCGGCGTCGTCGGTGCCCAGCCAGTGCGCCGGGCTGGGCGCGGCATAGACGTCGTCAATCGTCACCCGCACCGACTCTTTCGGATTATAGGGCGCCAGCAAGGGGGCAAACAGGGCGACAAATATGGTGAATAGGACCATGACCAGGCCGGCCACCGCCATCGGGTTGCGTTTTAGGCTCGGCCACAGCCCTCGCAGGCTGGTTGTGTGGGTCTCTTCGGCCATGACCTACCCTGCCTTGATCCGCGGGTCGAGAACAGAGTAGAGCAGTTCGGCGATCAGATTAGCGAGCACCACGCTGAGGGCCAAGAGCAGGAACAGGCCCTGCAGCATCGGATAGTCGCGCCGGTTGAGAGCCTCGTAGACCGCCAGCCCCAGGCCGGGCCATGAAAAGACCGTCTCGATAAAGATCGCCCCGCTGACGATAAAGCCCAGATTGAGGGCGATGATGGTGACCATCGGCAGCAGGGCGTTTGGCAGAGCGTGGGCCCTGAGGATGCGGGAGGTTTTCAGCCCTTTGGCCTTGGCCGTCAGGGTATAGTCCTCGGCCAGCACCTCGAGCACCGCGCTGCGCATGTACAGCATGTACTCGCCCATGTAGACGATGGTAAAGGTGATCGTAGGCAGGATCATGTGCCGCACCACGTCGACCACCTGCTCTCCCGTCGTGGCAAAGGTCGCGCCGGCGGTCATCTTGCCGCCGATCGGCAGGCCGAGCTTGCTGCTGCCCCAGAACAGCAGCAGGATCCCCAGCCAGAAGGTAGGCACGCTCCAGGCCACCAGGCTGCCGACCAGCGCCGCATAGTCGATGGCCGTGTGCGCTTTCCAGGCAGCCAGCAAGCCCAAGGTCATGCCCAGCACGATCGACAGGATCTGCGCCGGCCCGGTGAGAAGCACCGTATTCCACAACCGCTCGGCTATCATATCGACCACCGGGCGGTTGGTGTGGTAGCTAAAGCCCAGCTCTCCGCGAAAGAGGTTGCGGATGTAGATAAAGAACTGGGTGTCGAGCGGGTTGACGGCGCACTTGCCCAGGCGCAGGGGGTTGAGACTTTCGAAACAGTTGATCACCGGCTTGTCCAGCCCGAACCGCACCCGGATCGCCTCCTGCGCCTGGACGGTCATGCGCGGATCGCGGATGCCGGCTCGGGCTGGATCACCCGGCAGAATCCTGAACAGGAAAAAGTTCAGGACGATGACAAAAAGCACCGTGAGACAAGCCCAGGCGACCTTGTTCAGGAGGTAGCGGTAGCCCCTCAACTGTGCCTCCCGGCTATTTGACCGGCTCGACGACCACCAGCGAGGTCGGGTCTTCCAGTGCCACCTTGGGCTGGTCGATGATCCAGCCGGTGAACCGGTCGGTCCGGTAGGCCTCCGCCGCATCCTCGTAGTAGGGGATGATATAGACGACCTCGTCGAAGACGATCCTTTGCATCTCCCAGATGATCTCCTGGCGCTTGGTCTTGTCCAGCGTCGTGCCCTGCTCCACGAACAGCGCGTCAAACTCCGGGTTAGAGTAGCCGGTTTCGCTGCTGCCGGTGGGGATCTGCTCAGTGGTCAGCGTGCCCAGCAGGAAGGCCGGATCGGGGTCAGAGCCCCAACCCCAGATGATGACGTCAAAGTCAAAGTTAGGGCAGCAGACCGCAGTCAGCGCGTCGGGATCAAAGGCCTGTGGTTGGACTTTGACGCCGGCCTGCGCCCAGGTCTCGGCCAGCATCTCGGCGATGCGCGGCGCAGCTTCGATGTCGCTGGGCCAGTAGAGGCGAAACAGCAGGGGGTTGGAGCCGTCGGGCATCTGCCGGACGCCGTCGCCGTCGGTGTCGGCGTAGCCGGCCTCGTCGAGGACGCGGTTGGCCTCGGCGATGTCAAAGGCATAATCCTCGATCGAGCTGTTGTACCACATCCCCAAACCGTTGGCGACCAGTGTCCGGCCAGGCGTGCCCAGGCCCAGCAACGCGACGTCGATGATCTTTTGCTTGTCGGTGGCGTGGGCCAAAGCCAGGCGGACGTTGCGGTCCCGCAGGGCCGGGTGCCCGGTGCAGGCGGCGTCGGGCGGGCAGTTTTCCGGCTCTAGCTGGTTAAAGATGACGTCGCGGATACTGGGCGACAGGGGAGCGCCGGTGACCAGCTTGACATTCTCGGCGGTGCGCAACGACGGGATGGCCGTCTTGGGCATCTCGGTGATCATGTCCACCTGGCCGGTGCGGATCGCCTGAACCAGCGCGTCCTGGTTCTCAAAGGTCTGAAAGACGATTTCGTCGATCTTGGGCGGGGTCAGATAGTGCTCCTTGTTCGCCGCCAGGCGAACATACTCATTCTGCTTGTACTCGACCATCTTGAACGGCCCCGAGCCGATCATCGCCTCGTTCTCAAACTCGACCGCTGCCGTGGCGTCTGTGTACTGGGACCAGATGTGCTCGGGCAGCACGTATAGGTAGATGAGCTGGCTTTCCATGTTGGGGATGGCTTGCATCAGCTTGATGACCACGGTGCTGTCGTCGGGCGCCTCGACGCTCTCAAAGTAGACGGTATAGACCGACAGGTAGGGGAAATCCTCGTGAGCCTGGTAATAGTTGTAGGTGAAAGCGATGTCTTGAGCGGTGAGTGGCTCGCCGTCATGGAACTTGATCCCCGGCCGGATGTGGAATGTCCAGACCAGGCCGTCCTCCGAGACGTCGACGCTGTCGGCCAGCTCGAGGGTGTAGGTGCTGCCGTCCAACTGCAACTGGTACATGCAGTCGTACACCAGCTCGAACAGTGTGTAGGCTTCGGTCAGAACGGCTGTTCCGGGATTGAGGGTGTCAGGGCTGCCCCCCCAACCGACACGCAGCACGGCAGGCTCTGGCGCCGCCGCGGTCGGCTCCGCCGTCGCGGCCGCCGGCGCTTGTGGGGTGGTGCCGCCGCAGGCAGCGACCACCAGGACGAGTACCACCATCAGGGATACAGACCATCTTTGTGTAGACACGGGACCTTTCTCCTTTCCTTGACCTGGCCGATCCAGCGGGTCAGGTTCGATCGGCGCGCCGCGCCGTTTTCACTGCGGCGAAAGCGCTGCAACCACCTGAACGGGCAAGCCATATGAGAGGGAAAGACATTGGACGCAGGACGAAACCATGGGGCTCGCGCCGCGGCACGCCGCGGCGGTCAAATACGCTGTTGAGGACAGGATGGAAGAAAAGCATCTCCCTCGGCCTATGCCTGCTGCACAGCAAACGGGCTTGATGGTAGCCAGTATAACATGAATTCCCCCCCTGTCAAGTGCCGGTGATTGCGCCTTTTGGGGCACCCTCTCCTTCGCCCTTTTCCTTGTCAGGTTGACCGGCAGACCAGAGCATAGTATAATGGACTGAACCATTAGGAGGAAGCCACAATGCACGAGGAGCATACTCCACTGGAAGCAACTGTCTCTCAGATCCTGGCCGACCTGCGCGAGGCCAGAGGCATGCTGCACTCTATCAAGCCGTTAGAGACGCGGAAGCGCCTCGATCTGCTTCTGGCCAGGGCCGAGCTGGGAGCCGGCGACCTGTGCCGCCAGATGGCAGGGCCACCAGGTCCATCTGGGCCTCACGGGCCTCATGAAGCGTCCGGGCATCATGGGCCTCATGAAACACCCGGGCATCACGGGCCGCCGGCCGTCGCGCCGGAAGAGTTTGACATCATCCTGGAGGCGATCAAGAAAAGGTGGCCCGACAGGGAAAGGGTCGCGCTCATCCGCGAAATGGGGACCGGCGGTCGGTTCACCAGCGCCCAGGTGCGCGCCATGCTGGAGAGGTTTGATTTTGACGATTATCGTGTCGAGGCTGCCGTCCTGCTCTACCCCAAGGTTGTGGATCGGGAGACCTTTTTCCAGGCGCTCGAGGCGTTCAAGTTCCCGTTCAGTCGCGACGAGGTTCGGAAAAGGCTGGAGCTCGATTGACCGCCGGCGAATCCTGGCCCGATTCCAACAGACCCTAAGGGTTTTGAAAACCCTTAGGGTCTGTGGCATTTGACAAAAGAGGGAGGGCGGCCTATAATGGCACCGCAGCCGACGGGGGCTGGGGAAGTTATCACTAAATGGCTGGCTGTGGCCGGTACCCTGTGACCGGCCTTTGTATTCTACATGGCTATCAGCTTTCAGTTTTCGGCGGCGTTTGCGCCCGGCTGGAAGCTGATTGCTGAAAACGGGCGGCCGCTTTGGGTTGCCACGACGGGAGGATCATGTGACTGCAACTATTGGAATAAGACGCGAAGACAAGAGTATTTGGGAACGGCGGGTGCCGGTCACACCCCAGGATGCCGTCGACCTGAAACAGCAGGGCATCGACGTGATCGTGCAGCCTTCGCCGATCCGGGCCATCGTCGACCGAGAGTTCACCGAGCGGGGCATCACGGTCCAGGACGACCTGGGGCCGGCGTCGGTCATCCTGGCTATCAAAGAAATCCCCGAGTATGTCTTTGAGCCGGACAAGACCTACGTGTTCTTTTCCCACACGATCAAGGGCCAGCCGTACAACATGCCAATGCTGACACGGATGCTGGAGCTGGGCTGCACGCTGATCGATTATGAGCGGGTGGTAGACGACAACAACCGGCGGCTGATCTTTTTCGGCTGGCACGCCGGGGTGGCAGGCATGATCGACACGCTGTGGGCGCTGGGACAACGGTTGGTTTGGGAAGGGATCGACAATCCGTTCGCTGAGCTGCGCCAGACCCGCACCTACCACGATCTGGCCGAGGCCAAAGAAGCGTTGGCCCGCGTCCGCGCCCGGATCGAGACCGAAGGGCTCCCCAAGCAGTTGACGCCGCTCATCGTCGGCGTGGCCGGCTATGGGAATGTGTCGCGCGGCGCCCAGGAGATGCTCGACCTGCTGCCGGTGATCGAGATCCAGCCGGAAGAGGTCATGGCGATTTCGGCCGGTGCCGAGCCATCGCGCCATCACCTGTACAAGGCAGTATTCAAAGAGTGGCACATCGTCGAGCCGGTCTCACCGGCAGCGACTTTTGAGCTCCAGGACTATTATCAGCACCCTGAAAAGTATCAGGGGGTGTTTGAGCAGTATATCCCCCACCTGACAGTGTTGGTCAACGCCATTTTCTGGTCGGCCAAGTACCCTCGCCTGGCCACCAAGGCCTATTTGAAGGAGATGTTCGGCGCGGCCAAGCCGCGCCTGCGGGTCATCGGCGACATCAGTTGCGACGTCGAGGGTGCCATCGAATGCACCGTCAAGGCCACCAGCCCTGGCGACCCGCTGTTCGTTTACGAGCCACTGACTGGTGATGTGGTCGACGGTCACGAAGGGCCGGGTGTGGTCGTGGTGGCGGTGGATATTCTGCCCAGCGAGCTGCCGCGCGAGGCATCGGTCGACTTTTCGCGGATCCTGAAGCCTTTTATCCCGGCCATCGCCACCGCCGATTTCTCGGTTCCGTTCGAGGCCAGCAGCCTGCCGCCTGAAATCAAGCGGGCAGTGATCGCCTATCGCGGGCAGTTGACGCCCGACTATGCATATATCGAGCAGTTTCTCGGATAATCAATAAGGAGCAGTGGAGGATTTACCATGAAAAAGGTTCTCATACTAGGCGCCGGCCTGGTCGCCAGGCCGCCGGTGCAATATCTGATGGATCTGCCTGGCGTCGAGGTCACGGCCGCCAGCCGGACGGTGAGCAAGGCGCAAGCCCTCGTCGGCAACCACCCAAATGGCCGGGCGGTGGCCATCAATGTCGACGATGACGCGGCGCTGGAGGCAGCGGTTCGCCAGGCCGACCTGTCGATCAGCCTGTTGCCCTACGTCTACCACCCCAAGGTCGCGGCCCTGTGCGTCAAGCATCGGAAGCACATGGTCACGACGTCGTACGTCAAGGACCCGATGCTTGCTCTGGATGCTGCGGCCAAGGAAGCAGGCGTCATTCTGCTAAACGAAATCGGCGTCGATCCGGGCATCGACCACATGTCGGCGATGAAGGTCATCCACGAAGTTGAGCGCAAAGGCGGCAAGATTTCCAGCTTTGTATCGTGGTGCGGCGGCCTGCCCGCCCCCGACGCCAACGACAATCCGTTTGGCTACAAGTTCTCGTGGAGCCCCAAGGGCGTGCTGCTGGCCGGCAAGAATCCGTCCCGCTTTCAGAAAGAGGGCCGGATCGTCGAGATCCCTGGTGAGAAGCTGTTCGACAACTACTGGCCGGTACAGATCCCGGGCCTGGGCGAGTTTGAGGGCTATCCCAACCGCGACAGCCTGCCCTACGCCGACACCTACGGCATCCGGCCCAGCGACTGGATGTTCCGCGGCACGCTGCGCAACCCCGGCTGGTGCCGCACGCTCAAGGTAATCGCCACGATGGGGCTGCTGGACGACACACCGCTGGCCGATCGTGTGCCGGATGCTTCTGCCAGCCTGCCGGGCACCTACCGCGGCCTGACCGCACGGCTGCTGGGCGCAGACGTTCGATCTGACCTGCAGCAGCGCCTGGCCGACCGTTTCGGCATGGCCCGGTCTGACAAACCGATCTCAGACCTGGAATGGCTGGGGCTCTTCTCCGACGATCCGCTGCCGGCCGGCAAGAACACGCCGATCGACATTTTGACCGAGCGGATGCTGGCCTTGATGTCCTACAAGCCGGGCGAGCGCGACCTGCTGATCATGCAGCACGAGATCATGGCTGACTATAAGGATCACAAGGAAGCGATCACGGCGACGATGATCGATTACGGCATCCCCTACGGCGACAGCTCAATGTCCCGCACCGTTGGCCTGCCGGCGGCCGTTGCCACCGGGCTGATCCTGAACGGCGACCTGGGCAACCTTACCGGTGTGCATACGCCGGTGATCCCGCAGATCTACGAGCCGGTCCTGGCCAAGTTGGCCGGGTTGGGCATCGGCCTGACCGAAAAATGGGAAAAGATATCGTGACCGAAGAGTATATCGCCATCGAGGAGCGTTACGGCGCCCACAATTACCACCCGCTCGACGTGGTGCTGACGCGCGGCCAGGGCGTCTGGGTCGAGGACGTAGACGGCAAGCGCTACATGGACTTTTTGGCCGCCTACTCGGCGTTGAACCAGGGCCACTGCCACCCGAGATTGGTCAAGGCAATGGTCGATCAGGCGTCACGGTTGACCCTCACCAGTCGCGCCTTTCGCAATGACCAGTTGCCGTTCCTGGCCAAGGAACTGTGCGAGCTGACCGGCTATGAGATGATGCTGCCGATGAACTCGGGAGCCGAGGCGGTAGAGACGGCGCTCAAGGCCGCCCGCAAGTGGGGTCACAAGGTCAAAGGCGTGCCGGAGGACTGTGCCGAAATCATCGCCTGCGACGGCAACTTTCACGGGCGGACGATCGCCATCATCAGCTTTTCCCCACAGGAAGAGTACCGGGACGGCTTTGGGCCGTTTACACCTGGCTTCAAGTTGATCGCCTACGGCGACGCGGCGGCGTTGGAGGCAGCCATCACGCCCAACACCGTCGCCTTCCTGGTGGAGCCGATCCAGGGTGAGAGCGGTGTGGTGGTGCCGCCGGAAGGGTATCTAAAGCAGGTGCGGGAAATCTGCACCAGGAACAAGGTGCTGCTGATCACCGACGAGATCCAGAGCGGGCTGGGCCGCACCGGCAAGCTGTTGGCCGCCGAATGGGAAGGGGTACGCGCCGACATGGTGACGCTCGGCAAGGCGCTGTCAGGCGGGATGTACCCGGTCTCGGCTGTGGTGGCGTCCAAAGAGATCCTGGGCGTCTTTCAGCCGGGGGAACATGGCAGCACCTTCGGCGGGAGTCCGCTGGCCTGCGCAGTAGCTCGTGAGGCGTTACAGGTGATCGTCGAGGAAAAGCTCCCCGAGCACGCCCGGGAGCTGGGTGACTATCTGCTTGACCGTCTGCGGCAGATCAACAGCCCGCACGTCGCCCTGATCCGGGGGCGGGGGTTGTGGGTCGGCATTGTGCTCAAGCCTACAGCAGGCGGCGCCCGGCGCTTTTGTGAGGCGCTGAAGGAGCAGGGGGTCCTGGCCAAGGAGACTCACTGGAACGTGATCAGGCTGGCCCCACCGCTGGTGATCAGCCGCGAGGAGATCGACTGGGCGCTGGAGCGCCTGACTAAAGTGTTGCAGATGCCCTAAGCTTTCTTCTTCCAACTCCTGCCGCGCTCCGCGCGGCAGGAGTTGGAAGGAACGAAAGACAAGATGACAATCCTGGTAACGGGCGGTACGGGGCTGATCGGGAGCCACCTGGTGGAGTGCCTGGTGGCAGAGGGGCGCCGGGTGCGGGTGCTGGTGCGCCCGACCAGCCAGCGGGGCGAGCTGGCCGATCTGCCGGTGGAATGGGTGAACGGTGACCTGCTGGACGCCGGCTCGCTGCAAGCGGCGATGAACGGTGTCGAGCAGGTTTATCACCTGGCCGCCACGATGGCCGATTGGGGGCTTTGGGAGCAGTTTTACCAGGCCAATGTGACTGGCACGGAAAATGTGTGCGCTGCAGCGCTGGCCGCCGGCGTCCGGCGGCTGATCCATGCCAGCTCTATCGCTGCCACCGGCCTTGAAGACTATCACGGGCTGAAAGACGAATCCTCTCCATACGTCAATTCACAGGGAATGGGCCGGCATCCCTACTGCGCGACCAAGGCGCTTGGCGAGCAAGTGGTCAGGCGTTACCACGACGAGCTCGGCTTGCCGGCCGTCATCGTGCGCCCAACCTATGTCTATGGCCCGCGCGAGCACAAGATGGGCCCGTACATCGTCGCCCGCAATGTGCGACAAGGCCTGCGGCTCTTGCCCGGCGACGGGCTCAACCTGCATCACTGGGTCTATGTCGGCGACCTGGTGCGGGCGCTGATCTTGGCCGGTCAGCCGGGCGTGCCGACGGGGCGGCCCTATCTGATCGGCGGGCCGTTGACCACCGCCGGGGAGGGATGGCGGGCGCTGACCGAGGCGATGGGCAGCAGGCCGATCATCTATGTGCCCAAAAGCCTGGGCTGGCTCGTGGCGGTGGCACTGGAAGGGCTCAACAGGGTGAGACAAAGCCGCTCGAGCCCGCTCCTGTCCCGCTTCAGGCTGGCGATCCTGACCAACAACAACGGCTGGGACACCGGCCGCGCTGAACGGGAGCTGGGGTTTGTGCCTGAGGTAGGCATCCAAGAGGGGATGGCCCACGCCGTCAAGTGGTGGCGTGAGCATGGCCGGTTATAAAAGATGAGGATACACGGAACACGGGTTACAATCCGGCCCATGAAACAGGGAGACCTGGAAGCTATGGCCCAGTGGCGGCCGATGGCCGATCCGCTCTACCAGCCGTTTGACATGCCGCAACACAGCATGGCAGAGAATGTGCGCTGGTTCAACTGGCGAAACAGCGATCCCTCCCGCCGGCTGTACACAGTAGAAAACGAACAGCACCGGGTAATCGGCAGCCTGACGCTGCGCGAGATCGACGGCCGCCGATCGGCACGGTTGGGGATCACACTAGGTGCCGACTATGTGAGCCAGGGCTATGGCACCGAGGCGCTGCAGGTCTTTCTGGACTATTACTTTGGCAAGATGGAATTTGCGCAGATGGTCCTCGACGTAGCCGGGACCAACCTGCGCGCTCGACACTGCTACCAGGCGTTGGGCTTTCGCCAGATCGGCCAGCACTATCGCCGCGCCGACCACAGGAGTTACCACCAGATCGCCCACGAGCCGCGCTACCAGCATCTGCGCCATCTCTTCCGCAGCGACGGGGACGATCTCGAGGTCCTATTCTACGACATGGCCATCACCCGCGACGAGTGGCAGGCAGGCAAGGCTCTATAATCCCTTCATGCTGAGGCCGATCCGGCCCCGTTCCAGGTCGACGCTGATCACCGTCACTTCAACCACATCGCCGACGTTGACCACCTCAAAGGGGTTTCGTACATAGCGGTCGGCCATTTTCGAAACGTGGACCAGGCCATCCTGCTTGACGCCAATGTCCACAAAAGCGCCAAAGTCGACGACGTTGCGCACAGTGCCCCGCAGGCGCATTCCAATCTGCAAATCCTCTATCTTGAGCACGTCTCGGCGCAGCACCGGTGGCGGCAGGTCATCGCGGGGGTCGCGGCCGGGGCGGGCCAGCCCATCGAGGATGTCGACCAGGGTCGGCTCACCGATCTGGAGCAGCTCGGCCAAGACGGCCAAGCCCAGCTCGTCGCGTACTGCCTGGACCCGGCCCAGCATGTCCCGCGCCCCCAACCGGGTGCCGGCCAGCTCCAGCAGGCGCTGGACTACCGGGTATGATTCGGGATGGATTGGCGTCCGATCCAGCGGATTGGCCGATTCAGGCACGCGCAGGAAACCGGCCGCCTGCTGGTAGGCCTTCGCCCCCAAACCCTTCACCTTGGTCAGGTCGGAGCGTTTCTTGAACGGACCATGCTCGTCGCGATGGGCGACGGTATTGGTTGCCACGGTCTTGCTCAGGCCGGCCACGTGACGGAGCAGGGCCGGCGAGGCGGTGTTGACATCGACGCCGACATAGTTGACCACCGATTCAACCACGGCGTCGAGCGTCTCGGCCAGCTTTTTCTGATCGACGTCGTGCTGGTAGAGCCCGACGCCGATCGACTGAGGATCGATCTTGACCGACTCGGCCAGGGGGTCCTGCAGGCGCCGGGCAATGCTGACCGCACCGCGCATCGAAACGTCCAGTTCGGGCAGCTCCTGGCGGGCCAGCGGTGAGGCGGAATAGACCGACGCCCCGGCTTCACTGACGAGGGCGTACTGGACGCCGGGAAAGTGGTCGATCAGCTCGGCTGCGAGCTGCTCGGTCTCACGGCTGGCCGTACCGTTGCCAATGGCCATCACCTGCACGCCCGCCGCCTCGATAGCGGCAGACAGCGCCTTAATCGCCTCATCCCAACGGCGCTGCGGTTCGTGGGGATAAATGATCGTGGTCGCGATCACCTTGCCGGTCGGATCCACCACGGCGACCTTGCAGCCGGTGCGGAAGCCGGGATCGATGCCCATTATCACCCGGCCGCGCAGCGGCGGTTGGAGGAGCAGGTTGCGCAGGTTGGCCGAAAAGACCTGGATGGCGTGGTCGCCGGCCTCGTCGGTGCTGGCGGTACGCAGCTCCCGCTCCAGGCTGGGCAGCAACAGTCGGTTAACGCCGTCGACGATGGCGGCCTGGACTTCGGCACGCAGGGCCGGCGGAGCGCTGCGGTACAGGAAGCGGGCCCCGATCAGCGCTGCGGTATCCTCTTCGGGCAGGGCCAGCGACACCTTGAGCGCGCCCTCGGCCTCGCCGCGATCGATGGCCAGCGCCTGATGGGGTTGCAGATCGGCCAGTGGCAGCGCTGCGTCGTAGTAGAGTCGGTACTTGCCGCCGGGGTCTACGTCGGCTTGCTCGCCGGCTGCCCGGCAGATGACGACGGCCCGCTGCAGCGCCAGGCGGCGGGCCTCACCACGCACGGCAGCATCCTCGGTGAGCTGCTCGGCCAGAATGTCACGGGCGCCGGCCAGGGCCGCCTCGGTGTCAGGCACCTCGTCGGAGAGGAATGCGGAAGCCAGGGCGTCCGGAGGGCGTTTATCCTGCTGGGCCAGCAGCTGGTCGGCCAGGGGCTGAAGGCCCCGCTCACGGGCAATGGACGCCCTCGTCCGGCGCTTCGGTTTGAAGGGCAGATAGAGGTCTTCGACCACCTGCAAGCTAGTCGCGGCCTCAATAGCCGCCGCCAGTTCGGGCGTCAGCTTGCCCTGCTCTTCAATGCTGCTCAAAACAGCCTCTTTGCGCTCGGCCAGGCGGCGCAGGTAGATCAGCCTGGCCTGCACCTGGCGCAGTTGTTCTTCGTCGAGGCCGCCGGTGACCTCTTTGCGGTAACGGGCGACGAAGGGAAGGGTGTTGCCGTCATCAAACAGGGCGACCGTCGCAGCGATCTGGGTCTGCGGCAGATTGAGCTCAGAGGCAATAGTGGAGATGATATCAGCAGTCGCCATGCGAATCCTTTGCAGGCAAACGCCAGGTCAGGTCGCGATTCATGTCGTTTCCCCTTTCTCGGGCCTGATGGGCAGCAGGATAGAGAATGTAGTACCCTTGTCAATTTCACTTACCAAACGTATCTCACCATTCATCAGAGAGGTCAGTTGCTGGACGATCGACAGCCCAAGCCCAATCCCAGCTTGCTCTCGAGCCGTGGAAACGCCGTCAACTTGTCTGAACGGATCAAAGATAAAAGATCGGGCCTCAGCCGGGATGCCCTGCCCAGTGTCCGAAACCTCCATGACCCAGTGGCTGCTATTCAGATAAAAACGGACGCCGACGGTCCCCTTGGCAGTGAACTTGATGGCATTCTCCACCAGATTCATCAAGATCTGTTGGAGCCGTTGCGAATCCCCTTCGAGAGTGGAGGGAAGGTTGGGATCGATGCTGGTAACAAATGCCAGCCCTTTGCGCTGGGCCAGCAAAGCCATCATTTTCTCCGTGTCTGCGAGCAGGTCGGCCGGCTCGAAGGGCTTGTGGTGCAGCTCCAACTTGCCCGCCTCGATCTGGGCTTGATCCAGAAGGCTCCCAATCAACGTGATCAGGCGCCGGGTGTTGATCAAGATACGCCCGGTCGCATCGCGCTGCTCCTTTGTCAGCGGGCCAAACTCCTCATCATGCATCATGTCAGCGTAACCCAGAATGACATTGAGTGGGGTGCGCAGGTCGTGGCTGACATTGGCCAGCAGCCGGCTTTTGAACCGGCTGGCAGCGTCGGCTTCGTCCCTGGCCTGGGCCAACATCGCCTCTCGCTCTTGGAGATGGCCGGTCATCAAGTTGAAAGTGGTCGCAACCTGGCCGATTTCATCCGGGTGCCGAACCTTGAGCCGGTAATCCAGGTCGCCTCGACCGATCCGTTCCGCCCCATCGTGAAGCTCCTCCACCGGCTCAAAAACCAGGCGGCGTAGCAACAGGTTGGTAGCGAGGCCGACAAAAGTGCCAAGCAACAAGATGGTGCCGCCGATCAGGATCAGCGCGCGGTTCGCCGTGGCAAAGGCTTCGGACCGCGAGACCTCGGTAAAGATGAGCCAATCGCTATCAGCTATCGGCAGGGTGACCCCCAACACGTTCTGATCGGAAAAGTTGCGGTAGCTAGAGCTCCACCTGCGCTCAGGGGCCTGCAGCGCAGCTACCATCTCAGGGCGTTCGGCGATGGTGGTACTGGCTAAAACGACTTCAGGATCGGTATGAGCGACGATATGCCCGTGGAGGTCCACGATATAGGCCTGGCCGGTCTGGCCAAAGCGGATGTCGGACACGACGTCCCATAGGAGGTCCATCCGCAGCCGGGCAGCCACTACGCCGCCGTCGGCGGTCGGGGCAGCCAGGATGATGTAAGGTTTGTTCGTGGCTGAGAGCTGTAGATCGCCGATGTGCGACCGGCCTTGAAGGGCTTGCAGGAACCAGTTGGACTGGGGAATAGTGAACAGGTTGCTGAGCACGGGTGTGTCATCCTGATGAGCGCTGGCAAAGACGGCGCCCTTGCGGTCGAGGCGAATGATCTCCAGCAGCGCCCGGTTCTGACTCAGCAAGCCAGACATGACCTCCGGATGAGCCTCCAGGAGGGTTCGATCCAAGGAGCCGGCTATGGCCACATATTCCAGCACCTGACCCATAAAACGCTCTACCGCACGGGAGGCGCCAAGGGCCGCTTCCTGCTGGCGGTTCTGCCAGGCGCGTTCCTCGGAACGGTAGATAAACGTAATGATCCAAGCGCCCATTACCACTCCGGCGAACAGTACTATCAGGGCCAGGAAACTTGTCAACCGGCGGCGCAGGTTGTATTTGGGGCGAGGGATGGAAAACGACTGGAGACTAGGCATGACGACCCCTATGGACCCGCGGTCAGGAAGCGTTCCCAGGCATCGGCGTGGAGCGCCTCGCCTTCGGGGCTGAGCGACAGGAGGATCTCGGCGTTTTTCAGCATGTCGGAAGAAGGAAAAATGGCCGGATTGTCACGGATTTCAGGATTGACCAACGGCAGCGCCGCGTCGTTTGGCAACCAGTAGTAGGTCGCGTTGGTGATCTGGGCGCTGATCTCTGCCCGGAGCAGGAAATCGATGAGCTGTTCGGTGGCCTTTTTGTTGGGTGAGTTGGCCGGGATGGTAAAACTGTCACCCCAGAGGATGGCCCCCTCTTCAGGAAGCACGTATTGGATGGCGGCAGTTGCCTCTTGCCCCGCGGTGACGTCGTCGGCCTGGCCGACGGCGATTACTACCTCGCCACTGATCAGGTAAGGGGCGGCGACGGCCGATTCCCAGTCGCGAAGGGTGATATGTGGCTTGAGGGCGATCAGCTTTTGCAGGGCGGCTTCCACTTCCTCCGGATTCTCAGAGTTGAGCGAAAAGCCCAGCGATTTCAAGGCGATGCCGAGCATGTAGCGCGGCAGGGGCCAACCCATCAGCTTGCCGGCGTAACGCGAGTCCCACAAGTCAGCCCAGCCGGTGATCGGTTGCTCGACCAGGTCGGTGCGCACGACCAGACCGGTGGTGCCCCAACTGTAAGGAATGGAGTGGATGTTACCCGGGTCATAGGCAAGGTCGCGAAAGTTGGCTGAGATGTTCTTAAAGTTTGGCACATTGCCATAGTCGATCTCGGCCAGCAAGCCATCGGCCACGAGCGACGGGATAAGCTGATTCTCCAGCACGACCAGATCGTAGACCTTGCCGGCCCGGATCTCGTCTATCGCTTCCTCCTGGGTTTCGTACGGGAGGTAGTGAACCTTGATCCCATACTGTGTCTCAAAAGCAGCCAGGATCTCCGGAGCGATGTCTCCTTCCCAGTTGCGAAAGACCAGCTCCGTTATCTTGGATACCGGCGTGGTTGCCGCACTGCACCCGCTCTGCAGGATAAGCATGCCCAAGATAAGCACGATGATCGAGGTATGGATCAGTGTCTTTGCTTTGTGCCCCATGTAAGCTCTTTTCATTTGTCTTACGGCAAAAAAAGGCAGCAGCCTCCGCGTACCCAAAGCATTCTGAGGATACCGAAGCTGCCGCCCTGCCAATCGCCCAGGTGAGCCGTGAAGGACTCGAACCTTCGACCCGCTGCTTAAAAGGCAGCTGCTCTACCAAGCTGAGCTAACGGCCCACACCACCCATATTATAGCATCAGACGCCCGGCTTGGCAAAAAGCCAGAACCACAAAGGAAACTATGTTACTGTGATTGTTGAAAGTCAACGAAACGATAGCCGACGCCGCGCTCGGTAAAGATGTAGCGCGGATTGCTGGGGTCCGGCTCGATCTTCTGGCGCAGGTAGGTGATGTACAGGCGCAGGAGCTGGGTGTCGTCGCGGTATTCATAGCCCCACACCTTGGACAGCAGCATTTCGTGGGTCATGACCCAGCCGGGGTTATTGACCAAGTGGTAGAGGAGCCGGTGCTCGGTTGGGCGCAGATTGATCCGCTTCCCGTCGACGATCACCTCCCTCTGTCTAAAGTCAACCGACAGACGGTCGTCAATGCGGACCGCTTCGCCGCCGGCCGAGGCCGGTTTCTCGACGCGGCGCAGCACGGCGCGGATGCGGCTGGCGAGCTCGCGCGGGCTGAACGGCTTGGTAACGTAATCGTCTGCCCCCAGCTCCAGGCCCCGAATGCGGTCCTCTTCGTCGCCGCGCACGGTGAGCATGATGACCGGCACCTTCGAAATCTCTCGCAGCCGCTCCAGGGTCTCAAAACCGTCCATGTGAGGCATCATTACGTCAAGCAGCACCAGGTCGGGCAGATCCTGGCGCACCCGTTCCAGCGCCTCCAGCCCGTCGCCCGCTTCGGTGACGCGATACCCTTCCAGCTCCAGGTTCATCCGCACAAAGCGGATCATCTTGGCTTCGTCATCTACGATCAGAATTAGCGTGCCATTGGCCGGGCTCATTGTCTATTTCCTCGGCAGGGTAAAGATAAAGATCGAGCCTCGCTCGGGGGCGCTCTCGACCCAGACACGGCCGCCGTGAGCCTCGACGATAGCCTTGACTAGGTATAACCCCAGGCCGGTGCCCTTGGCGCGGCGATGCTCAGGCAAATCGACGCGGTGAAAGCGGTCGAATATGTGGGCCTGTTCCTCCGGCGGAATGCCGATCCCCTGGTCGGCCACGTACACCGTCACGTCCGACGGATCGACACGGCCGCCGATCCAGATCGTGCCGCCCGAGGGCGAGTATTTGACGGCGTTGTCGATCAAGTTGGACAACACCTCCTGGAGCCGTTCGGGATCGCCCCACACCGAGGGCAGGTCGGGCGGAAAGTCAAACTCGAAGGTATGGAGGTCAGTCCGGTCATGCAGGCCATCGACGACTTTGTGGGCCAGGTAAGGCAACGACACGTCGGTTGGTTCCAGTTTGAGCCGGCCGGCCTGGATACGGCTGGCTTCCAGGAGGTCGTCGATCAGGTGGGTCAGGTGGTCGGCTTCCTCGTTGATGACGGCCAGGCTGTCGCGCACTGTCTCGGCATCCCATGCCGCATCCTCACGCCGCAGTGTCTCGGCGTAGCCCTTGATCAGCGCCACGGGAGTCTTTAGTTCGTGCGAGACGACCGAGATAAAGGTCGATTTCAGGTCCTCAGCCTGGCGGAAACGAGTGATGTCTACAACGTTGAGGATGACCCGCAGCAGGCTCCCCTCCCGATCGTAGAGCGGCGTGGCCGTCACCCCGACACTGACCGGTGCCGCATTGCCGCCTCGCCGCGGCTGCCCTGCACGGCCGGTGATTTCGCCCTCGACATAGGAAAGCTCGTCACTCTTGGAGGCACGCCGGTTGGGCAGATCGGGCAACGGCACGGGGGCGCCGTTGCGGTCTTGCAGGGTCAGGACCTCAGTGGCGGGGCGGCCGGCAACCTTCTCCGGCTCCCAGCCGGTTATGTGGGCCAGCGCGCGGTTGACCTGGCGCACCCGCCCAGCTCCATCCAGGATCATGATCCCCTCAGCGCTGTTGTCGATGATGGCTGCCAGCAGCCGCCTTTCGTCGCTGATCTGTTCATAGAGGGTGGCATTGCGCACGGCAATGGCAGCCTGGTCGGCAAAGGCAGCCAAGAGGGCCTGGTCTTCTGCCGAAAACGCACCACCGCCGATGCGAAAGATATAGATGGCGCCGATCCAGGCCTCTTCGATGACGAGTGGCAGGGCAACTACCTGATTGACGGCCAGGCCGGCGGCAGCAGCCACCATGCCCAGCCGCACATTCAGGTCGGGGATGGGCCACGCATGGGGACGGCCACTGCCGGGCGGAGGCGCGCCGAGCCCTGGCAGGTCGGCCCACAGCGGGCGGAAGAAGCTTAGCAGGTGCGGTGGCAGGCCGTAGCTGGCCCGCACATGCATCACCCCATCGGCATCGCCCAGGACGATCAAGCCCACTTGGCCGCGCAACAGTTCCACGGCGCTCTTGAGGGTCAGCTCAAGCAGCGACGCCAGGTCGAGCCGGGATGTCAGCGCCCGGCTGATTTGGAGCAGGTAATCCCGTTGGCGAAGGCGGTAATCTTGCATCTTTTAGCCCCAGGCCATCTGGCCGCCGGCCCTCAGCCTGCAGGCCCGGCACCCGCCGCTGCCCGGCAGACATACAGAGCTGGAGCACGCAGGGTCTGACGCTCATAGGCAGCAGCGACGTTGTGGGTGAACGCCTCCACGGCCGGCAGGTCAACCAGGGCGACGGCGCAGCCGCCAAAACCGGCACCGGTCATGCGCGCACCCCAACAACCGGGCTGCGACTGGGCCAGCGCGGCTATCAGGTCCAGCTCTTCGCAGCTCACTTCGTACAGGTCTCGCAGGCTGGTATGCGATTCATTCATCAGCCGGCCGAAGGAGCGCAGATCACCCCGGCGCAGCGCCTCGGCGGCGTGCAGTGTGCGGTCGTTTTCGTGGACGACGTGCCTGCACCGCCGGCGCAGCAAAGGCGGCAGGTCTTTGGACCGGGCTTCAAAGGCCTCCACGTCCAGATCGCGCAGGGCCGGGACGCCCAGCCGCCGGGCGCCCTCTTCGCATTGCGCGCGGCGCTCGTTATAGGCCGAATCGACCAGGCCTCGCCGCTTGCTGGTGTCGCACACCACCACCGCCACATCGTCGGGCAGCGGCACCGGCTCCCAGGTAAAGGCCCGGCAGTCAATGAGCATTGCCTGGCCTTCCTGGCCCACAGCCGAGATCAACTGATCCATCAACCCGCACTGGGTGCCGGCAAACTCGTGCTCGGCCCGTTGGCTCAGCCGGGCGAGTTCCAGCGGCGACAGGCCGAGGGCAGACAGGTCACCGGCCGCCGTGGCTACCGCCACTTCCACCGCCGCCGACGAGGAAAGGCCGGCGCCGATCGGCACGTCGCCGGTGTAGGCCAGGTCGAGGCCGGTCAAGCGGTGTCCGGCCATCTCGATCATCGCCAGGACACCGCGGACATAGTTGGTCCAGTGCTCTTCCCGGCTGGGCCGCAGATCGTCCAGCTCAAAAAGGCTATCCCGTTCGAGGGAAACGGCGCGCACGCGCACCTGCCGATCAGAGCGCAGGGCAGCGGCCAGCCAGACGGCGCGATCGATGGCCATCGGCAGCACAAACCCTTCGTTATAGTCCGTGTGCTCGCCGATCAGGTTCACCCGGCCGGGAGCACGGTACAGGCGTGCGGGCGGGTAGCCAAAAGCCTGGTGGAACGATTCTGCGACTGCAAAGGCCAAGCCTGAGCTAGGCGCCATACTTGGTCAGCCTTGCAGCATGGCCCATCGCCAGTGGCAGCTCGTGAGTGGCCGGGAAGGCGCCCAGGCTGCCCCTAAAGCAGGCCCGCTCTCCGAACTCTTCGATCCCGTCGGGCAGGCAGTAGCGGCTCCACAGCAGGGTGGGCACCGGGTGCCAGGAGTGGCTCTTGAGGACGGCCGGGGTCGAATGGTCGCCGGTCACGATCAGGACATCGGGGTCGAGGGCCAAGATGGCGGGCACTACCCCCTCATCCACGTGCTCGATGACCGAGACCTTGCGATCAAAGTCACCATCTTCACCGGCCGAGTCGGTCTTTTTAACGTGAAAGTAGAAATAGTCGTACCGGCTCCAATTGGCCCGCAGCGTTTCGACCTGATCCTCGACCGCCTCGCCGGCCACGTCCAGGATGTCCATGCCGATGAGCCGGGCCACACCTTTGTACATGGGATAGACGGCGACGGCCGCAGCGCGCAGGCCATACAGGTCGCCGAAATGGGGCAGGCCGGGGTCCTTGGCAAAACCGCGCAGGTTGAGCGAATTGGCCGGTGGGTGGGCCTTCAAGATCTGGCGGGCGGCAGTCAGCCAGCGGTTCACCAGCTCGGCCGCCGGTTCAGAGGCCTGATCCTCGGCCTGGGCCATGAGCGGCGGCACGCCGAGTCGCTGGGGGTCGGTGTCGCGGATATTGGCGTGCAGGGTCTGGCTGCCAGGCGGGGTCGGGCGCAGGACCAGGACAAAACGGTATTCCTTGACCGTCTCGACAAAGGTCTGGACGCCGGGCAGGCTGATGGCGCGCAGCAGGGTCACCAACTGCTGGTTCAATTCGGTGGCGATACGGCCGGCGCGCCGGTCGGTGATCAGGCCTGCGTCATCCACAGTGCAAAAGTTGCCGCGCGCGGCGACGTCGTGCGGCTGAAGGTCAAAGCCGATGCCCAACGCTTCGAGCACACCCCGGCCGATATCGTAGATAAGCGGGTCGTAGCCGAACAGAGCCAAGTGGGCCGGCCCGCTGCCGGGGGTGATCCCTGGGCCAACCGGCACGGCCAGCCCAAGCTGCGAACGGCCGGCCAGGGCATCGAGGTTGGGGGTTTTGGCCGTCTCCAGCTCGGTCTTGCCCCGCGGTTCGCGGGGCAGTCCGCCCAGGCCGTCTATCACCAGGTGGACGATCTTGGTCTTGGCGGGAATGTGCAGCGCTTGCATCATCTGAAAATTGGACATATCAACCTCCTGGAATGCACAATGCACAATCCCCCACGCGGGAATTGTGCATTGCGCCTTGTCAATTGTACCTGGGCCTATCGGATGGCCCGTTCCGTTTCACGGTCGAACAGGTGCACGGCGTCCATATTGACGATCATGTCGATGCTATCCCCGACGTGGGCCTGTGTGCGGGGGTCCACCCGGGCGATGAACTGCTTCTTGCCGGTGAGCAGGTAGAGAAAGATCTCGTTGCCCATCAGCTCAGTCACATCCACATTGACCTTGAGCGGCTCGCCGTGGATGCCGGGCGGCACGAACTCGCGGACGTGGATGTTTTCAGGACGGGTGCCAAAGATGACCTGCTTGCCCGCATAGGGCCGGGTCGCCGCCGCCTTCTCGGGCGGGAGCTTGAGCTTGAAGGTGCCGCCGTCGGCGTACAGATTCCCATCCTCTTCGACCACGGTCACGTCGAAAAAGTTCATGGCCGGGCTGCCGATAAAGCCGGCGACAAAGACGTTGTCCGGCCTGTCGTAGAGGCTCTGCGGGGTGTCGAGCTGCTGCATCTGGCCGTCCTTGAGGACGCAGATGCGGCTGCCCATGGTCATGGCCTCGGTCTGGTCGTGGGTAACGTAGATGAAGGTGGTCTCCAGGCGCTGGTGCAGCTTGGAGATCTCGGCGCGGGTCTGGACCCTCAGCTTGGCGTCGAGGTTCGACAACGGCTCGTCCATCAAAAAGACGGCCGGCTCGCGGACGATGGCCCGTCCCAGGGCGACGCGTTGCCGCTGGCCGCCGGAAAGCTGCTTGGGCTTGCGCTCCAGCAGTTGCTCGATGCCCAGGATGCCGGCTGCCTCTTTCACTCGCCTGTCGATCTCGGTCTTGGGCGTCTTGCGCAGCTTGAGCCCAAAGGCCATGTTGTCGTAAACCGACATGTGAGGGTAGAGAGCGTAGCTCTGAAAGACCATGGCGATGTTGCGGTCCTTGGGCGGCACGTCGTTGACGACGCGGTCGCCGATCTTGATTTGACCCTCGGTGATCTCTTCCAGGCCGGCCAGGCAGCGCAGGGCGGTCGACTTGCCACAGCCAGAGGGACCGACGAAAACGAGGAACTCTTTGTCGGGGATAAAGATGTCGAGGTCCTTGACCGCGGCCACATCCCCGAAGCGTTTCCAGACATGTTCATAAGTGATGCTTGCCATTGGGAATTATCCTCCTTGATGCGTCGAGACGGTAAAGACAGAATTTTTCGGTCACACCAATCGGTGCGGGCTCCAAGCCAAAACCGCTCTTTAACGTCTCCAGATATGGGTCGATTGTGCATTGTCGTATGGTTCCGGTTGCGTTGCTTTTCACCTCCCCATCGCCGGCCAAGGAAACTCGAATCCCAGCCGCTCCCTGCGTTTCCCTTCCGGCGTTGGCTGGACAGGAGCGGGACAGGTGCTATTATACCCCACTATCGCTCGGGGTGCAAGATGGAAGTTGGAGATTGACCTGTCCTGTGCCCGGTGCGCACGGCGGGCACGGGGAAGTTGAAGAGGTTGGGGTTCTGGGGTATAATAGAGAACGCCCAGGGCTCCAATCAAGGGCGAGAGGAGATAACGCATGGCATCATCCGATTTTCGCATTACTCCGGTGACGACGAAGGAACAGCGCAAAGCATTCGCCAAGTTTCCATGGCGCCTGTACCACAACGATCCGAATTGGGTCGCGCCGATCTACTCCGATCATCTGGACATGCTCGATCCGGCCAAGCACCCATTCCACCAGCACGCCGAGGTGCAGCTTTTCCTGGCCATGCGGGGCAAGGATGAGGTAATCGGGACAATCAGCGCCCACATCAACCACCTGCACAACCAGACCTACAAGGATAAGGTGGGGTTTTTCGGTTTTTTCGAGGTCATCGAGGAATACCCGGTGGCCGAGGCGCTGCTGAACGCGGCAGTCACCTGGCTGCGCGAGCGGGGGATGGAGGCGATACGCGGGCCGGAGAGCTTTTCGCAGAACGAAGAGTGCGGGCTGCTGATAGACGCGTTCGACCAGCCGCCGGTGGTGCTGATGACCTACAACCCGCCCTATTATGTGGATTTTATCGAGCGGGCCGGTTTTGAGAAGGCGCAGGACCTGTACGCCTGGGACATCCTGACCAACATCTTTGACTATGACGTGCAAAAGCTGCCGGCCAAGTTCGTGCGAGTGGCCGAGCGCGCGCGGCAATGTCCTGGCCTGGAGTTCCGGCAGGTCGACATGAAGCACTTTGACCACGATGTTGAGCTGGCCAAGGAGGTCTATAACGCAGCGTGGGAAGCGAACTGGGGCTTTGTGGGGATGACCGAGCCCGAGTTCGAGCACCTGGGCGCATCGCTCAAGATGGTGGTCGATCCGGCGTTGGCGTACCTGGCCCTGATCGACGGTAAACCGGTCGGCGTCTCGATAGGGTTGCCGGACGTGAACCAGGCTTTTCGCAAGGCCAAAGCTCAGCCCAATCTGTGGAGTCTGCCCCTTTTCCTGGTCAAGTTTCTGTGGTGCCGGCGCAAGATCGACGCCTTCCGGCTGGTGATCATGGGCGTGGAACCAGAATACCGGGCGATGGGCATCGACGCGCTGTTCTACGTCGAGACGGCAAGGGCGGCTTTTAAGAAGGGGTACAAGCGGTGCGAGATGTCGTGGATCCTAGAGTCGAACGACATGATGAACCGGATTATCGAGCGACTGGGAGGACGGATTTACAAGACATACCGGTTGTACCAAAAGCCGGTGTAGCGCGAGTTGGATCGCTCCACACGTCCCACGGTCCGAGCAGCCGGCCCGGCCGATGCGCCGGCCGTTGCCAAGCTGCTGGTCGAGTTCAACGGCGAAGGGCTGCCGGCTGAGGCGCTGGCCCGGCGCATGGAAGAGGTGCAGGACCTGGAAACCGCTTTCCTGGGCGAGTGGAGCGGCGAGGCTGCCGGGTTATTGGTGTTGAGACTTACGCCCACCCTGTCGGGCGTCGACGACTGGGCCGAGATCACCGAGATGTATGTCCGCCCTCAGTTCCGCAGGAAAGGGATCGGCCGGGCGTTGATGGAGGCAGCCCTGGATTGCGGCCGCCGGCGGGGCTGTCGCGAGTTTCACCTCCTGGTTGACTCATCGAATGTGGCGGCGCAGGCGTTCTACACTGAGCTCGGCTTCCAGGTCGATTCGTGGGAAATGCGGCGGGATGGGTAAGGTCCATCGCGTGCCCCTGCCGCCGGGCAGTTTGGAACCCTGGGTATTAGCTGGTATAATGGCGCCTGTTTGTCAAACCACCGTCTTGGATTTGAAAAGATGACAGATTTAGTAGAACAAACCTGGCACGCGCTGAGCCCTGAAGACGCCGTCGCTGCACTCGGCAGCGATCTGGAAAACGGCCTGACAGAGGCCGAGCACCGTGAGCGTCTGACCAAGTTCGGCCGCAATGAGCTCCAAGAGCGGGCCGGGCGCACCTTGTGGCAGATGTTGCTCGATCAGTTCAACAACTTCCTGATCCTGGTCTTGATCGCCGCAGCGATCATCTCGGGGCTGATCGGCTGGAGCGAGTACAACCGCACCGGCAGCACAACCGAGTTCGTGGATGCGGGAGCCATTCTGGCCATCGTCATCCTGAACGCCATCCTGGGCGTGATCCAGGAGGGCCGGGCCGAGAAGGCGCTGGCAGCGCTGAAAAAGATGTCGGCTCCCAATGCCCGCGTGCTGCGGGACGGCCATCTGGTCGCCATCCCATCGCCCGAGCTGGTGCCGGGCGATGTGGTGATCCTAGAGACCGGCAACTATGTCCCGGCCGACGTGCGCCTGGTGGAAAGCGTTAATCTGAGCATCGAAGAGGCGTCGCTTACCGGCGAATCGGTGCCGGTGACCAAAAAGGCGCTGGCAGTACTGCCCCCGGAGACAGGCCTGGGCGACCGGCGCAACATGGCGTTCATGAGCACGGTGATCACCTACGGGCGGGGCAAGGCTGTGGTGGTAGGCACCGGGATGAAGACCCAGATTGGCAAGATCGCAGAGATGCTCCAGGCGTACGAGGAGGAGCCAACGCCGCTCCAGGTCAAGCTAAACCAATTGGGGCGGCTGCTGGGCATCGCGGCGCTGGTCGTGTGCGGGCTGGTGGGGCTGATCGGCGTGATACGTGACACCCAGATCGGGGTCTTGTTCAGCCAAGGGGTGGGCGCCTATTTCGGGCTGGAAGAGACGGTACCCAAGTTGGTGGAGATGTTCATGGTAGCCGTCAGCCTGGCCATCGCCGCCGTGCCGGAGGGTCTGCCGGCCGTGGTGACGATCACACTGGCGCTGGGGATGCAGGAGATGATCCGGCGCCATGCCCTGATCCGCAAGCTGCCGGCGGTCGAGACACTGGGCTCGGCGACGACGATCTGCTCGGACAAGACCGGCACGCTGACCCAGAACGCCATGACGGCGGTGCAGATGTACGTCGACCGCAGCCTGCTGACGATCACCGGCGAAGGGTACAAGCCGGAAGGCCAGTTCCTGGATACCGCCGAGCCGGTAGGCCTGGAGGGGTACCCCGGCATGAGGCTGCTGTTGCGGGCTGGACTGTTGTGCAACGACGCCCGGTTGGAAAAGGCAGAGCAGGACGGCTCAACTACGTGGGGGATCGCCGGCGACCCGACCGAAGGCGCCTTCGTGGTGGCGGCGGCCAAGGCCGGCTATTGGCAGAATGAGCTGGGCAAGGAGTATCCCCGGCTGACCGAGATCCCCTTCGACTCGGAGCGGAAGCGGATGACCACACTGCACCCCGATCCGCGCTATGGGGATTACGTGGCCTATGTCAAGGGGGCGCCGGACATCGTGCTGGGCGTGTCGACGACGGTGCTGGAGGATGGGGTGATCCGGCCGCTAACCGACGAGCGGCGGAGGAATATCCTGGAGGAGAACGCCTCGCTGGCGGCTAATGCACTGCGGGTGCTGGGCGTGGCTTTTCGCCCGCTGAAACAGATACCGGGCGAGGTAACTCCCGAGACGGTAGAGCGCGACCTGACCTTCATCGGGCTGTTGGGGATGATCGACCCGGCCCGGCCGGAGGTCAAGCCGGCAGTGGCGACGGCTCGCCGGGCAGGGATCCGATCGGTAATGATCACCGGCGACTACCCCAAGACAGCGGGGGCCATCGCCGAAGAGATTGGACTGCTGCGCGAGGGCGGCCGGGTGCTGACTGGCGCCGAGCTGGACCAACTGGACGAGGAGGCGCTGCGCGCCATCGTCGAGAACGTGGACGTGTACGCCCGCGTTTCACCGCAGCACAAGGTCAAGATCGTCGAAGCGCTCAAGGCCAAGGGAGAGATCGTGGCCATGACCGGCGACGGGGTGAACGACGCCCCGGCGCTGAAACGGTCGAACATCGGCGTGGCCATGGGCATCACCGGCACCGACGTGTCGAAAGAGACGGCCGACATGGTGCTGACCGACGACAACTATGCCAGCATCGTGGCGGCCATCGAGCAGGGGCGGATCATCTACTCGAACATCCGCAAGTTCGTCTATTACCTCCTGTCGTGTAACATGGCCGAGATCTCTATCCTGTTCCTGGCAATGATCCTGAACTGGCCGCTGCCATTGGCGGCCATCCAACTGCTGGTGCTGAATCTGCTCACCGACGGTGCGCCGGCCCTGGCACTGGGCATGGAAAAGGGCGATCCTGATACGATGGAGCTGCCCCCCCGGCCGGTGGGCGAGTCGATCATCAACCGCGACATGATCATCGGCATCGCGGTGCAGACGGTGGCGATCACGACGGCGGTGCTGGCGGCGTTCTGGCTCGGAGGGCCGAGGGTAGACGAAAATCACGCCCGGACGATGGCCTTTGCCACACTGTCGATCTCGGAGCTGCTGCGGGCCTACACCTCCCGCTCGGAGCGCTACTCGGTGTTTGCCATCGGCATCTTTACCAACAAGTGGATGCAGTACGCGGTGCTGCTGTCGCTGGTCATTCTGCTGGCGATCATCTATGTGCCGGCGCTGGACCCGGTATTCGAGACGACCTTCCTGACGGCAGGCGATTGGCTGGAGATGCTGCCGCTGATCCTGCTGCCGTCGATTGCGGCCGAGGTCACCAAGTGGTTCTTGCGGCGGAGCGTCCGAATGCGGCAGGCGCAGGTGGCATAGACAGAAATCCCCTCCCCCACAAATCGGGGGAGGGGATTTTGCTTACTGTTGGGTAGCCGGCCAGGATGCGCTATTCGTAGATTTTTTCGCCGGCCCGGTCGGATTCCGGTGCATCGGATTCGACGTCGCGGACGGCGGCATGGCTGCCCAGCAGTTCTCGATAGTATTCATGCTCGATGATGAGCGACATCACCTCGTTAGTCCCCGTCCATATCATGATCAGCCGCGTGTCGCGCAGAAGGCGCTCGATCGGGTATACGTTGGTGTAGCCGATACCGCCCAGGATCTGCATGGCGTGGTTGACCACTTGCCAGGCCGTGTCGGTGGCGAATTTCTTGGCCTCGGACACCAGCCGCCGGCACCTGCGCGGATCGTCGCCGGCGTCCACCGCCCGCGCGGCTCCATAGACCAACATCCGCGCTGCGTCGAGCTGGGTAATGCTGTCAGCGATCTTGAAGCTGACCCCTTCAAAGTTGCGGATCTTTTGGCCGAACGCTTTGCGCTTGTCGGCATAGCGGGCAGCCACCTCCAGCGCGGCACGGGCCATGCCCAGGGCGCCGGCGGCGCTGGTCATCCGCTCGGGGATCATCATCTGGTGAAAGACGTCAAAGGCACCATTCTCGGGGCCGATCAGGTTGTCGGCCGGCACCCGTGCGCCGCGGAAGGTCAGCCGGCCCGTCCCGCCGCCCCGCGTGCCCATCAGGCCATAGACATGCTCGGTCTTGATGCCCTCTCCCCGCTCGACGACAAAGGCGCTCAGGCTCTGATGGGGTTTGGCTTGGGGGTCGGTCCGGGCATAGACCAGGAGCAGATCGGCCCCTTCGGCGCCGACGACGAACCGCTTCTGCCCGTCTAGGAGGTAGCCGTCGCCGTCGCGGCGGGCCTGGGTGGAGGTGCCGAAAAAGTCCGAGCCGCCGCGCGGCTCGGTGAGCGCTTCGGCAACGGTCAGCCGGCCGTCGATGATCGGAGGCAGCCAGCGGGCCTGCTGCTCGGGCGTGCCAAAGCGGTAGATCGCCTCGCCGACGATGCTGGGCAGGGAGTAGAGGCAGGCAAGCGAGGTGCCCAGGACGCCGGCCTCTTCCAGGGCGACGATCTCGTCGGCCCAGCCCAGGCCGCGCCCGCCATATTCGACCGGGAATCGCAGGCCGAGCAGGCGGCGCCGGGCCGCTTCGGCTACGTACTCGCGCGGGTAGCGCACCTTGTCGGCGTCCATATCCAGGACGAGCTGGCGGGGAACGCTCTTGACAAAATCGCGCATCTCTTCGCGCAGTTTTTTCTGCTCGCCGGTTAGAATTGCATCCAACATCTCCTCTTGGCTCCTTTCTCCCCCACGACCTTTGAGTTACGCCACATCTACTTCCTTCTTGTAGATATGATACTGCTGAATCGTGCGCATACCTGCACGCTCGTACAAACGCGGCGCATTTGTCAGGCTATTAGAGTCAACGCTCAGCCTAACCCGTTCTACGCCACGCCGATGAAACTCACCAAAGGAGTGGAGCAACAATGCCTTTCCAATACCCCTGTTTCGCCACTGCTGCCGAACTCCTAAATGGTCTACCCACCCTGTATGAGTAGCCTGCGAATAAAAGTTTAGCGCGACACCAACGACTTTATCTTGGCTGCAGGCCAGGAACCACAGAGTCGGATCAAACTCGGCAGAACTCAAGCTCATGCGTTTGGCCCATTCTCCAAATGTCAAGGGCGTGTGATAACCCTTATCTTCAGATGATTCTTCATCTGCCAGATAGGTTGCTTGTTCATCTTGTCCCAAGACAAACTCTCGCACCGCAATGCCCGGCGCCCATTGGGCTGCCTCAGGCGGTTCGGTCATCACCCGTTCCATCATCAGGAATGCAAGTCTGTGGGCATAGCCAGCGTCTTCAAAAACCTGTTTCCCTATTGGATTGTGTTCACTTGCCCTGCCGATGAGGGTAACAGATGACGCACCTGTGGTGCATAAAGATGCCCGCGTTTCGGCAAGCTGAAGGAGGTGTGCGCCAATATCCTTGCGCTGATGCTCACGCGCCAGATAAATCGATGGTGTAAGTTGGGTGGATGAGTCATGCAGCAGCTCGGCATAGCCCTCAAGTTCGCCATCAAGCGCAACCGCAACCCAGGTATCCTGTGCCACGCTTAGGGCTGATGACTGCCAACGCTCGCGCAGGGTATCCGCCGAAATCATTGGTTCGTCATAGTCCGCCATGTTCTGGGCGATGACCAAGGTCAAAACAGAGTCGAAATCGTCGATTGTTGCAGGGCGTATCGTGAAACCTTTGAGAGACACAAACCCCTCAGGTTTTGGCCCGCCCCAACTCGCGGACACGACTCCACATGTTGATCACAAAGGTGACGGCGGCGACGAGCAGGCACAGGCCCGACAGGGTAATCAGCCCGCCGAAAAAACCAGAGCCGGTCCGGGCATAGAGCGGCTCGCCTGCGGCGTAGAGCAGCACGCCAGAGTTGAGCAGGGCAAAGGTCACCCAGAAGAGGGGCTCACTGCCGCGCTGAGCCTGGCCATGCGGATAGTCCCGGCCGCGGAGGCGAAAGGCCATGGGCGGAAAGAGCCACCAGGCGACACCCAGGATGAGCTGGGTCAGCCAGCCGACAATCAGGAATTGGACGTGGGCGGGTTTTACATAGTAGATGGCCGAGCTCAGCGGCAGCCAGCCATTGATCAACAGCAGCGCGCCCAGGGCAGCGCCCAGGATCAGGTAGAGTATGGACGCTTTAACGTATACGCGCGTGGTCGTGGGCATGGCGCGGCCCTACTCCAGTGGCCGGATGCGGGCCCAGATTAACAGGCCAAAGCCGACGGCCGCGGCGGCCTGCAACACCCCCGACAGGGCCACCACCGCCGCCAGCCAGCTCTGGCCGGTCATCCGGTAGAACGGCTCGGCGGCCAGGCGCAGCACCAGACCGGCATTCAGGCAGATATAGACCGCCCAGGCCAGGGTATCCGAGCCGCGAGGGCGGGGGTCGATCTCTTTGAGAAAGCGGGGAAACATCCAATAGGCCACGCCGATGGATAGCTGGGTGATCCAGCCCACGACCAGCAGGTGTAACTGGCTGAGGTAGACGGCCCCAAACCAGCGGCCGATGTTCAGCCAGCCGTCGAGGGCCATCAGGGCCAGCAGCAAAAAGCCGGCGACAAAATAGACGAATGCGGTCCTGATATAGAGCCGAACTAGAGGTGGCATAGGCTCCTCGATTATGATGCTGTCCCCGTTATGGGGAGGTTGTTGGACAGTGCAGCAGGTCGCCCAATAGTTTGGTATAGGGCGTCAAGATATCTACCAGCTCGCCCGTCACCGCGCCAAGATCGGTCTCTTTCAGCGGGATCGACACCGGTACTTCCATTTGGATCGGCAACTGTTGGCGAACCGGCACCGTCAGGCTGAGCTGGACGGGCAGGTCCATGCCGTCGGGCAGGGCCAGGCTGACCGTGCCGTTGATCCGGCCGCCGCCGCTGGGAAGGACAAAGGTCGCCGATCGGTTCAACGGCACCGCCTGGGTCAGCTCCACGTTCGTATTTTGGTTCAAGGGTAGGTCAAACTCGACGGGGATGGTCTGGCTGATATAGATCGTCTTGTTGATGACGGCGCTGTCAAAGTCGTACACCAGGCCTTCGACCCGGGCGATCAACGGGCAGAGGGTGCCGTCGCGCAAGCCGGGCAGGGATGGCGCTACCCGCCACACACCAATTCCCAGGAGCAGCAGAATCACCACCAACGTCATGGTGACGACAAATGAGAAAAAGATGGCGAATTTTTCAAACGCCAGCCAGATTGTTTCAAAGCGCCCCATCGGCCTTCTCCCTTCTTCAGCCAAGCTTCAACCAAGTCTATTATAGCGCATTTCTCGTGCTATGTCAACCAGCGGGAGCAGCGCATTAGAAGTTGATCGAGCGCGCGCGGCAGTGGAGGTTGTTTGAGGGTGATAGTTGTGTTATACTGGGCGGGTCAGCGATTGATGGGCCGCCAGATTGGCGGCCGAGCCCGATATGGAGACGCAACGAGAGGTAGCATGATGGCTGAGAGCGACGCGGCGCGGGATAGGCGCCTTCGGGTTGAGACGGTACAGGGCGAGCCGTATGAGGTAGGCGGGCGACGGTTGATCCCGGTAGCCCGGATCCGCTCTTTCGGCAAGGCTAAAGCGACAGTCGGCACCCGGCAGGTGAGCGGCTGGGGCGGCGGCTTTGCCCAGGTAACCCCCGTGGCCCTCGTGGAAGAGACGCCGGAGGGCGAGCGCCGGATTGCCATCGCCGACAGGACGTCGCAGGTGGTGTGGGGCCTGATCCTGGGAGCCGGGGCCATCGTCCTCCTTTCCGAGCTGATCCTGTGGCTGGTCAGGCGCAAAGGGACAAGAGAATAACAGAAGGAGCGAAAGATGTCTTTGGACAAGTTGTTCGCCGCAGTCGAGGGGTTTAGGGATACAGCCCATTGGCGGTCGGTTTTCGGCGAGCCGCAGGTGGTCGGCGACAAGACCCTGATCCCAGTGGCCAAGGTCGGCTATGGTTATGGCCTTGGGTTTGGACAGGGATCCGGCGCGCCGGGCGAGGAAACGGAGCAGGCCCCGGGAGGCGAAGGCGCCGGGGGTGCCGGCACTGCAAAGGCCAAGCCGTTGGGTGTGATCGTCGTAACGCCCGAAGAGGTCTATTTCGAAGAGACGGCCGACGAGGGCAGGATCGCGCTGGTGGGCACTGTGGTGGGAGCGCTGTGCATCTGGCAGGTTGCCAAAACCCTCCGGGCGATTTTCGGCAAGTAATGCTCACACAACTCATCCACAACGGCGTACTGGCGCCCGAGCCGCCGGCGCCACGCGGGCTGATCATCGACATCCGGGGCCAGCCGGTGGCGCTGACACCCCAACAGGAAGAAATGGCGCTGGCCTGGGCCAGGAAAGAGGGCACGCCATACGTCGAGGACAAGACCTTTGTCCAGAACTTTCTGGGCGACTTTTCTCGAGAGTTGGGCATCGATCCGGTTTTAAAGCCGGACGAAGTTGATTTTGGCCCGGCCCTAAAGATCGTCCGGGCCGAGCGCCAAGCCAGGGCGAGGCTGACGCCGGAGGAGAGAAAGGCCCAGGCCGCCGCCCGCAAAGCGCAGCGTGAAGCGCTGCGCGCCCAATACGGCTATGCCCAGGTCAACGGCGAGCAGGTAGAGCTGGCCAATTACATGGCCGAGCCGAGCGGTATCTTTATGGGGCGCGGCCAGCATCCGTTGCGCGGCCGGTGGAAAGAGGGCGCGCGGCAGTCGGACATTACGCTCAACCTCAGCCCAGATGCACCCCACCCTGCGGGCGACTGGGCCGAGATCGTCTGGCAGCCGGAATCGCTGTGGGTGGCCCGCTGGCCGGACAAACTGTCGGGCAAGATCAAGTATGTGTGGCTGAGCGACACGGCCTCGATCAAGCAGGCGCGTGAAGCGGCCAAGTTCGACAAGGCCCACCTGTTGCATGCCGAGCTGGAAACGGTCCGAGATCGGATCCAGGCGGATCTGTCCAGCTCAGAAGGCAAGAAACGGATGGTAGCCACGGCCTGTTATCTGATCGATGCCTTGGGGCTGCGAGTAGGCGACGAAAAGGACGAGGACGAAGCCGACACGGTTGGTGCGACGACGCTGCGGCCCGAGCACATCAAGCTGCACGACAATGGCGTGGCCGAGTTCCGGTTCCTGGGCAAAGACTCGGTGTTGTGGCACAAAAAGCTAGAGCTGCCTGAAGCGGTGCGGGCTAGTCTTAGGGAGCTGAAAGAGTCTGCCCGGCCATCGGGTATGGGCAAGAACGGCGGCAGGAACCGCGCCGCAGGCGACAAGCCGCAGATCTTTCCCGACATCACCAGCCGCGACGTGAACGCCTATCTGTCCGGCATCCTGCCGGGGCTGACGGCCAAGGTATTCCGCACCCACCACGCGACGATGACGGTGCGAGACAGCCTGGAAGGGTCGGGGGTTGAGGCGGACGATCCCGAGTATGTAAAGTGGGCAGCGGCCAACCGGGCCAACCTGGCAGCCGCCACACTGTGCAACCATACCAAGAAAGAGGCGGCCGGCTGGTCGGCCAGCCGCCAGCGGTTCAAGGAGCGGCAGCAGAGCGCCGAGGAGCGCGTGATCAAGTGCCGAGCTGAAGTCAAGACAGCAACCGAAGCGCTCGACGCACTGCGCCAGCAGGCCCGCGACAAAAAGGAAGCGTCCAGCAGAGACCGGCGCGCAAAAGTCAAAGCGCAGTACGACAAAAAGATCGAGCAGGCCAAGCGGCGGCTAGAGGCGGCCAAGGGGCAGTTGGACAAAACCCAGTTGGCCCTTGGCAAGGTCAAGGCCCAGGCCGAAATCGCAGGCAAAAAACGCACCTGGAACCTGGGCACGAGTCTCAAGTCATACATCGATCCCCGTGTCTATTACCGGTGGGGGCAGCGGGTCGATTACGACGTGCTGCAGGCCTATTATCCCACGACGCTCAAGCGCAAATTCGCGTGGGTGAAAGAGAAAGATCCTTCATCCCCTGAAGAGGATCCTGGTGAATGACAGACGCAGGATGGCAGGAATGACAGTGACGGAATTCAACCTAGGGGAGCATCCCCATCGGCGTCACAACCCGCTGACGGGCGAGTGGACCTTGGTTTCCCCCCACCGGGCGCGCCGGCCGTGGCTGGGCCAGGTGGAGCCCCAACCTGCCGAGCATCGCCCCGCATACGACCCGACCTGCTACCTGTGTCCGGGCAACGAGCGGGCCGGCGGGGTGCGCAACCCAGCTTACACCGGCACCTTTGTATTCGACAACGACTTTCCGGCCTTGCTGGCCGATGCGCCGTCGGGCGGGACAGGAGCCGGCGGGCTGCTGGTAGCCGAAGCAGAGCGGGGTATCTGCCGGGTGGTGTGCTTCTCGCCCCGGCACGATCTGACCCTGCCGGATCTCGATCCGGCCCCCCTGCGCCGGGTGGTTGACACCTGGGCCGAGCAGACAGAAGCGTTGAGCGCCGAGCCGGCGATCCGGTACGTGCAGGTGTTCGAGAACAAGGGAGCAATGATGGGCGCAAGCAACCCCCATCCCCATGGCCAAATCTGGGCCACGGAACACCTGCCCAACGAGCCGGCCAAGGAGAACGCCCGTCAGCTCGCCTACCGGGCCGAGCACAGCTCGTGCCTGTTGTGCGACTATGTGGCGGTCGAGATGGCCCGCGAAGAGCGGATCGTGTGCGCCAACGACCATTTCGTGGCGCTGGTGCCATTTTGGGCAATCTGGCCTTTCGAGACGATGGTCATCGGCCGCCGCCACACAGGGACACTGCCGGCGTTGGACGGTGCCGAGCGGGATGCGCTGGCCGACATATTGCACCGGTTGACAGCCCGCTACGATAACCTGTTCCAAGTGTCGTTCCCTTACTCGATGGGCTTTCACCAGCAGCCGGCCAAGGCAGATTGGCGCGCCAAGAAAGCGTGGCACCTGCACGCCCACTTTTACCCGCCGCTGCTGCGGTCGGCCAGCGTGCGCAAGTTCATGGTTGGGTTCGAGATGCTGGGCATGCCCCAGCGCGATCTGACGGCAGAGATGGGCGCGGCCCGGCTGCGGGCCGTGAGCGAATAAGCCATAGCGAGGCAAGTCCTGATGACAACAGATAAGCGGGTGCGATTGATGATCCCGGGCCCGGTGGATGTGGAAGACGACATACTGGCCGCGCTGGCCGAGCCGACGCTGCCCCATTACGGCCAGACGTGGCTGCCGCTCTACCGGGAAACGCTGGAGCGCCTCAAAAAGCTATTCGGGACGCAGAATGACCTGTTCATGATCCCAGGGGCGGGCACGGCAGCCTTGGAGGCAGGCATGAGCAGCCTGCTGCGCGGCGGCGACAAAGTCCTGGTGCCGAACAACGGATTCTTTGGGCGGCGGATGGGCAAGGTCGCCCAGGACTGGGGCATGGAGGTGATAACAATAGAGGCGCCGATCGGCCAGCCGCTCGACCCGCAAGCGATCCGGCGCCGCCTAGCTGCCGAGCCGGATGTCCAGGCAGTGATAGTAGTCCACCTGGAGACCTCTACCGGTGTGCTCAACCCCCTCCGGGAGATTGCGGCAGTGACCAACGAGTTTGGCGTGCCGATCATCGCCGACGCCGTGTCGTCGTTGGGCGGCGTTCCCCTGTTGGTGGACGAATGGGGCATCGACATCTGTGTGACTGTGATCAACAAGTGCCTGGGCTGCCCGCCCGGGGTGGCGCCGATTTCGATCAGCCGGCGAGCCTGGGAACAGATCGAGCGCAAGGGGGAGCGGGGGCACGGCTGGTACCTGAATCTAGAGACGTGGCAGTGGTACGCCGCGAACTGGCCATGGCACCCCACGCCGGTGACGCTGCCGACCAACAACGTCGTCGCACTGCTGACCAGCCTGCGGCAGATCCTGGACGGTGGTCTGGACGCCCATTACGCGCGGTACGCCCGGGCGGCCGGCCGGGTGCGCGAAGGCCTGAGGAGCTTGGGGTTTGAGATGTTTTCCGCCGAGGAGCATGCTTCCCCCCTGATCACAGCAGTGCGGGCTTTGCCGGGGATGGACGTGTCTGATTTCCAAAAATACCTGCAGCGCGAGCATCAGATCCTGATTTCGAACGGCCTGGACGACCTGTTCGGCAAGATCTTCCGGGTGGGTCACATCGGCAAGGCCGCCTCTCCAGATTATGTCGAGGCGTTTCTGACCGGGGTCGAGGCGTATCTGGGCCCAAATCGTGCCTGACCCGTGGAACCCTATTCGATCCGCAGCTCGCCGCATAGAGAGGCGATCCAGGCCATACAGCGAGCGGCGCTGGCCGCAGTCGAGCCGGGCGCGGCGGTTCGCCGGTTTGTGGAACGTCGTGGGGAGCGGCTGATCGCGGCCGGGCGGAGCTATGACCTGGCGGCGGTAGAACGGGTGTGGGTCGTTGGAGCAGGAAAAGCGGCGGCGGCAATGGCCGCCGCTTTGCATTCCATCTTGGGCGATCGGCTGAATGGAGGCCTGGTTGTCACCAAGTATGGCCATGCCTCACCCGGCGCCGGCCCGATCGAGATAGTCGAGGCGGGACATCCACTTCCGAACGAGGCCGGAGTAGCGGCGGCGCGGCGGATGGCCGGCCTGCTGGCCGGCGGCACAGGACGGGACCTGGTGTTGGCCGTTGTTTCAGGGGGCGGATCGGCGCTGCTGGCGCTGCCGGCAGAGGGGATCGCTCTGGCCGACCTCCAGGCGACGACCGACTTGCTGCTCCGCAGCGGCGCGGCGATTGGCGAAGTGAACGCGGTCCGCAAGCACCTGTCGCAGGTCAAAGGGGGAGGGCTGGCCCGGCTGGCAACGCCCAATCGGGTGATAGGCCTGATCCTGTCCGATGTGGTGGGCGATCCGCCGGATGCGATCGCTTCAGGCCCGACGGCGCCCGACCCCACAACCTTTGCCGACGCCTGGGCAGCGCTGGACAGGTACGATCTGGCGGGGCGGGTGCCCGCGCCGGTCCGCGACCGGCTCCAGGCGGGGCGGCGCGGCGAGCTGCCCGAGACGCCCAAGCCGGGCGATCCCCTGTTCGACCGGGTGCAGAATATCGTTGTCGGCAGCAACCGCCTGGCCGCCGAGGCCGCCGTAGAAGAAGCGCGCCGGCGGGGGCTGAACGCCCTGCTGCTATCCACCTTTGTCGAAGGCGAGGCCCGCCAGGTAGCGCGCGTCGCCGCCGCGCTCGCCCGCGAGATGGTCAGCTTTGACCGGCCTGCGGCGCGGCCCGCCTGCCTGGTGTGGGGTGGCGAGACTACCGTCACGGTGCGGGGTAGGGGTCTGGGCGGCCGCAACCAGGAGCTGGCGCTGGCGGCTGCCCAGGCGTTGGACGACCTGCCCGGCGTCCTGCTCGTGGCGCTGGCCACCGACGGCACCGACGGCCCCACCGACGCCGCCGGCGCGGTGGTAACCGGCGAGACGGCCACCCGCGCCCGAGCTTTGGGCATGGACCCGGCGGCTCACCTGGCGAATAACAACGCCTATCCCTTTTTCCAAGCTCTCGATGACCTGCTTAGACCGGGACCGACCGGCACCAATGTGAACGATCTGATGTTCTTGTTCGCATTTCACCAGTGAAGAGTGCGACTTACGCAGTCAGGAGGAACGCGCATTGGCCTTAACCACCGGGCGCAGGCCGCGCCCCAGGGCAACACCCGTTCGCCGGACTAGGCGCCCGGGCTGTATCATTCGGCTCGGGACGTTGGCCGTTTGGCTGTACGGTGCCGCGATCGTGCTGTGGTTCCTGCTGCATCTGGCCACCGGCGACCGGCTCGGTTGGGTGGCGCTGGCCAGCACCTTTGCCCCTTACTTGTTCTTGCCGCTGCCCTTTGTGCTGGCAGCGAGCCTGGTGATCGGCCGCCGCGCATGGGTGCCGGTGCTGCTCGCCGTGCTGGTGTTCGCCGTCGAGTATGGCGCGCTCTTTGATTTCGGCCTGCTCGACCGCCATCCGATAAAAGGCGAGCCCATCACCATCCTATCGTTCAACACCTGGGGCTACAGTGAATCACCCGAGACGGCGCAGGCCATCGTCGCCTCGGGCACGCCGGATATCGTCGTGCTCCAGGAGCTGTCGGGCGCGCTTGCGGCCGTCATCGATCGGGATCTGGCCGGTATCTATCCCTACCGCCTGATGGAGCCGGCCAACCGGAAGGGCATCCTGAGTCGCTATCCGCTGACCGACGCCAACGGCTCGCTGCCGCCGGATGTCCGTTGGTTCACCCAAGCGGCCGAGGTCGACCTTGGCGGCCGGCGCCTGACCGTCTATAACGTGCACCTGTACGCGACTACGGTGCTTTCCGACCTGGCAACCGGGCGCTCGGTGGCCGATGGCCTGGCGGGCGGGGCAGCCGCGCGCGAAGAGCAGGCGGCCGCCCTGATACGGGATATCGCCGCTCGTGCGGGGCCGGTCGTCGTTGCCGGCGATCTCAACGCCACCGATCAGAGCACGGTCTATGCCATGCTCACCGAGCATCTGGACGATGCCCATCGCCGGGCAGGCAGCGGCTTTGGCCACACCTTTCCGGCCTACCGTGGCAGCTTTCACGGCCTGTCGATCCTGCCCCGCACGGTGCGCATCGATATGATCCTTTACTCACCCGATTTGCAGGCCGTCGAAAGCCGGGTCGTCCCCGAGCACGGCGAATCGGATCACAACCCGGTGTGGGCCACACTAACAATGCCAGGGAGATAGCCGATGACCAAGCCGCGAGTGTTTGTGACACGAATTATACCTGAGGGTGGGCTGGCCCTAATCCGCGCCGCGTGCGACGCCGACGTGTGGGCCGATGAGCTGCCGCCGCCGCGGCCGGTGCTGCTGGACAAGGTGCGGGGCATCGACGGACTGCTGTGCCTGCTCACCGACCGGATCGACAGAGAGGTGATGGACGCCGCCGGGCCAGGGCTGCGGGTCATCAGCAACCACGCCGTCGGCTATGACAACATCGACGTAGCGGCGGCAACGGCGCGGGGCATCCCGGTGGGCAACACGCCGGGCATCCTGACCGAGACGACGGCCGATTTCGCCTTTGCCCTGCTGATGGCAGCCGCGCGGCGGGTGGTCGAAGGCGCCGACTATGTGCGGGCCGGCAAGTGGCGCACCTGGGGGCCGATGATCCTGCTCGGCTACGACATACACGGCGCGACGCTCGGATTGATCGGCATGGGGCGGATTGGGCAGGCGATGACCCGGCGGGCAGCCGGCTTTGGAATGAAGGTTGTCTACTACGATCCCTACTTTGACGCGGCCGGGGGAGCGGCAGATGGCGCGGAGGCAGTGGTCACCCTGGATACGCTGTTGGCCGAGGCCGATTTCATCAGCCTGCACGTCCCGCTGACCCAAGAGACCCATCACCTGATCGACGCCCGGATGCTGGCCAAGGCCAAGCCGACGGCAGTGCTGATCAATACCTCACGCGGGCCGGTAGTCGACCCAGAGGCGCTGTACAACGCGCTGGCCGCGGGCCGGATCGCCTACGCCGCGCTGGATGTCACCGACCCCGAGCCGCTGCCGGCCGACCACAAGCTGCTGGCGTTGCCCAACTGCCTGGTAGTGCCGCACATCGCCAGCGCCAGTTGGGCCACGCGGACGCGCATGGCAGTCATGGCCGCCGAGAACCTGCTGGCAGGCCTGCGCGGCGAGCGCCTGCCGAACTGCGTGAATCCAAGTATATATCAGCGTTAATCTGCATGTGCCGCATGCATCTGGCGGCCGTTAATCAGCGTCCAACCGGCTCTCAGCTCAGCCGCGCCATCAAGTTGCGATAGAAATAGCCGCGGTCCTGAAAGTGGAGGAAACGGCTGACATGCCGGCTGGCCTGGATGGTGACCAGGTCACCGTCGCGCAGCTCGTACTCGAACTGGCCGTCCACGGTGAGGATCGCCTGGTGGTCGGTCTGGACCCGGATCTGGACCACCGCCCCTTTGGCCAGGATGATGGCCCGGTCCATGCTTAGGTGGGGAGCGATGGCGATCAGCAGGATATTCTTGAGTGCAGGCGGCAGGACAGGGCCGCCGGCGGCCAGCGCATAGCCGGTCGAGCCGGTGGCGGTGGCGGTGATCAAGCCATCGGCGGCGTAGGTCGTCAGGTAACTGCCGTCGATGTGGGTTTCGAGGCGGACCAGGCGGGCCAGGCTTCCCCGGCTGACGACCACGTCGTTCAGCGCCTCGTACCGGCCCCGGCAGGCGTCGCCGCTGTGATACTTGGCGTGGAGCATCATCCGTTCCTCGAGCCAGTAGTCGCCGGCCACCAGGCGGGGCAGGACGTCAGACCAGCCGTCCGGTTTCAGCTCGGCCAGGAAGCCAAGGCGGCCCATGTTGACGCCCAGCACCGGCACGCCGTGGGGGGCGCTCACCCGCGCGGCGCGGAGGATCGACCCGTCACCGCCCAGGGTGACCAGCAGGTCCGACCCGTCGATGGCAGCCGCGACCGCCTCTTCGTCCCAGGTGGAACCGACCCAGGTGTCGAGGCCATAGCGCGCCGCCTCGGCGGCCATCGCCTCGGCCAGCGGCTGGGTCTGTGGCAGCTTGGGGTGATGCAAAAGTCCGATCTTTTTCATCTGTCGCCTTCTTGTTCTGGAAGAGGGCCAGCGGGGTTGCCGCTGGCCCTCTCGTTACATCTGTTGCCGGCTCACCGGCTCATCTGTGGTCAGGAGGGGGCCATGGTGTCCCTGTGCCGTTAAAGATGAGCGGCACATAGTAGTAGAGGAAGGGCGATGAGACACAGATCTCATCGATCCAGGTAGCCGAGCCGCACCCGTTGGAGACGGTGAGCGTCACCGTGTAGCAGCCGGCCGCCGCGTAGGCGTGGACCGGGTCCTCCAGGGCCGACGTGTAGCCGTCGCCAAAGCCCCAGGCGAACGTCAGGTCGGGGCCGGTCGCCGTCGCGTCGAAGGTGACTGCGAGGCCGTTGACTGTGTAGGTCACATCGGCGATGGCCGCCGCCTCGAGCACCGTCAACTGCACCGGGACCGTCACTTCGGGCGTGTCGGGGTCGTTGCTCTCGATGAGCAGGCCGCCGTTGTAGACGCCCGCAGCGAGGCCGGTCGAGTCAAAGGTCACGTCGACCACAATGCACTCGCCGGCCGGCACAGTGCCTTCCAGCGGATCTTCGCTCAGCCACGGGATGTCGAACAACGTCACCGTCTCACCGTAGCCGCGCACCATCCAGTTGCCGGGGAAGTAGGCGTCGATCAGCGTCCAGTTGTCGGGAGGCAGGACCGGCGGCGTGGGCGGCGGGCTGGCGTTCCACCAACCGGCCCACGACCGTGCCTGTGTCGCCGTCTGGTCGATCGAGGCTGGCCAGTAGCTCGTGCCTGGGGTCTCCATACCTATCACCCCAACGATCACATCACCCGGCCCTTCCAGGATGACCGGCGTCGCCAGATCGTAGACATTCCACGTATCCAGCGCCTGCACAGTGGTCGGGAAGGAAGCCAAGAAGTTCGCCCCCACCGCCGGGTCGTTATTGCCCGTCGTGTTCTCATAGACTATGAGAACGATGTCGTCGCCGACATTGACCAGGCCGACCGTGCTAAAGTAGATCTGGATCTGGTTCAGGGCGAAGGGAAAGTCGCCGGCGGCTGGCGTGAAGCGGTTGACCCACAGCATCTCGATCGTGCCGCCCAGGCCGATGTCGTTGTCGCGCGAGCCATCGTCCAGGATCAGGGTGATCGGCGCATCGACCACCGGCGGGTTCGTCTCCACGCTGGCTCCGCCTGCTGCCTCGAGCTTCAGCTCGACCGGCCGGCTAACCTTCGGGCTGGCCGTCCGGCTGGCCAGCCTCATGGTCGACGACACCTCCGTCATCTCCCACTCCAGCGGCAGGTCACCGGTGTTGCAGATGGTGATCTGCTGCGTGGCGGTCGCGTCGGGGCACAGCTCCTCCGTCAGAGACGGCGGCGTTACCACGATGTTCTGCGGCGCCAGCACCGTCATCGTCAGCGGGACGATGACGAACGGCTCGTCGGGATCGTTCGACTCGACGCACAGGTTGGCGGTGTAGGTGCCCGATGCCATGGCGGTGGAGTCAAACGTCACGTCGACCGGGAAGGTGCCATAGCCGGGCGTGGTGCCGCTGATCGGATCGACCGTGGCCCACGGGATGTCCACCGGCTCGCACTCGGGCGGCGGCTCGACACTGCTCGTCTCGCCATACCCGCGCACCATCCAGTTGCCGGGGAAGTAGGCGTCGATCAGCGTCCAGTTTTCGGGCGGCAGGATCGGCGGGCTGGGCGGCGG
>DAOUGI010000099.1:0-4137 GCA_034429215.1 Anaerolineae bacterium
TTGCCGATCACGGCGGCCATCGCCCGCGCCTGCCGCCATAAAAAGTCGCGGCGCTGCGGGTCATCCGCTCCGCCGGCCTCGACCGCGGCCATCAACTGCCGGGCGTCGTCGGCCAGCGCCTCCAGGGGGCGCGGCTCGCCGGCCTGGGCCTCGTCCTTGAGCTCGGGCGGCCCAAAGTAGGCGTCGACGAACCCCTCGACGTGGCGCTCGAGGCGCAGGGCCAGCAGCAGATATTCCCGTCCGATCTCGTCCATGATCTCCCTCCGTTTTACCTTCCAGGAAGCTTTGAGCTTCCTGGAAGGTGCATTCTAGTAGTTGCGCACGATCGCCGGCAGATAGACCCGGTAGAGGCTGCCCGGCGGGGCGCCGCCCACCCAAAAGCCGCCCTCCAGCCGGTAGCCTGGGCCGGTGAGCAGCCCGGCGTCGGGCTGGGCGATAGTGCCGCCCAGCGAGTAGCTGCCGCCGGTGGAGAAGGTCTGCCCACCGCCGTCCATCGTCCACCACGACAGATCGTACCCCCCCTGGGCCCTCACGGCGCCGGCCGGCAGCAGGACCGCCAGCAGGCACAGGACCAGGACACAGGCCGCTTTTCTTGTCATCGCCCGCCTCCCGGCCTGCGGCGCAGGCCCGCCACGGTCCCGCCGGCGACGACCAGCCCGCCGGCCAGCAGCCACGGCACGGGCAGGCGGCCCCCGCCCCCTTCGAGCGCGGCCAGCCGCGCTTCGAGGGCCGCGACCTCGCCTTCCAGTGCCGCGATCCGGGTCTCCTTTTCCTGCACCCGGACGTACAGTGCCTGGATGGCCGCCATCGACACGCCGTCGGCGTCCTCCATGTTGATCGCCCGGTCGGACTCGCCATAGCCAAAGGCGGCAAAGTCCTGGGCCACCGGGCCGATGTGGCGGATCGAGTCGTCCTGGCTTTTCAGGTTGTACTCCTGGATGGGCAGGGAGGCCAGCGTGTCGAGGATGGCCTGGCCGTCGACCGGGATCAGGTTCTCTTTGGTGGCGCGGTCGCTGACGCTGTTCCAAGAATTGCCGCCGGCGGAGAGGTACGAGCCGGTGCTGAGGCCGGCGTTGGTGTAAAAATAGACCCCGCCGACAGAGCGAGCCATGAACTGGTTGGCGGCGTTGCACTGCACGATCGAGTCGGTCGAGTCGCCCCACACAAAGCAGCCCTGGTTGTTGGCATAGGCCCGGCGTCCGGCGGCAAAACTATAGTCGCCCAGGGCCTGGCTGTACATGCCGCCGGGGATAATGGCGCTCGAACCGCCGGCCTGGTTGTAAAAACCTCCGCCGACCGTGGCGTAGGACCCGCTGGCGGTGTTGCCCCAGCCCCCGGCGATGGTGGCCCCGTCGCCGCTGGACAGGTTAAAGTAGCCGCCGCCCACGGTGGCATAGATGTCGTTGGCGGTGTTCTCCTCGCCCCCGCCGACGGTGGCCGCCCCGTAGGTGGTGGTGCCGCTGCTGGCGGCGTTGTTGTAGCCCCCGCCGATGGTCGAGTCGGCGCCGCTGGCGTGGTTGTACAGGCCGCCGCCGACCGAGGCGTGCAGCCCGGCGGCCGTGTTGCCGTTGCCCCCGGCGATGGTGGCGTCGCCGCCGCTCGCCACGTTGGAGTAACCGCCGCCGATGGCGGACTCTTGGCCGCTGGCGGTGTTGAGCCAGCCCCCGCCGACAAAGGCATAGTCGTCACTGGCCATGTTCCGCCGGCCCCCGCCGACCGTGCCATACGCCGCGTCGACGGCCGTGCCGGCGTTGTCGCCGGCCTGGTTGTAGCCGCCGCCGCCCACCGTGCCATAGTCGTCGGTCACCAGGTTGGAGGTGGTCGCCGGGTTGGCCGGGTCGCTGGGCCCGCCGCCGGCGATGGTGGCATAGGCCGCGATGATCACGTTGTGCCACCCCCCGCCGACGGTAGCCCGCGAGCCGGCGGCGACGTTGCTATCGCCCCCGCCGACCGTGGCGGCATAGGAGCTGGCGGTGTTCTCGTTGCCCCCGCCGATCGTGGAATCGATGCCGCTGGCGAGGTTGCCATACCCCCCGCCGATGGCGGCGTACTGATCGCCGGCGCTGTTCAGCCAGCCACCGCCGACGGCGGAAGCATAGCCGCCTGCGGTGTTACTCCCGCCTCCGCCGACGGCGGCATAATCATCGCTCGCGGCGTTCTCCCGGCCCCCGCCGACCGTGGCGTACGGCGCGTCGGCCGTGGTCCCGGCGTCGTCCCCCGCCTGGTTGCCTCCTCCGCCGCTCACCGTGCCATACTCGTCGGTCACCCGGTTGGAGGTAGTCGACGGGTTGTCCGGGTCCCAGGGACCGCCGCCGGCGATGGTGGCAAAGGCCGCGCTGGCGACGTTGAACCAGCCCCCGGCGACGGTGGTGTGAGAGCCGATGGCGCTGTTCTCGCCGCCCCCGCCGACCACCGCGGCCAGCCCGGCGGCGCTGTTGGCCGCGCCCCCGCCGACGGTCGCATAGGTGGCGTCGCCGGCGCCGGCATCGCCGGCCACGTTGCCCGCGCCGCCGCCGACGGTGCCATAGTTGTCGGTCACGACGTTGGCCTGTGTCGCGTTTCCGCCGCCGCCGATGGCCGCCCCATAGACCCCGGTGTAGGCCCAGTTGGCGATCTCGCCGCCAATCAGGTTGGGGCTCGTTCCGGTCGGCTCCAGCCGCAGGGCGCGCTCGCCGTTCACCTTGAACACCAGCGCCTGGTTGTCGTTGGTGCCCACATAGTTGGTGCCGGGCGCCGTCCCGGCGTTGCCGGTCAGGCTCCAGGCATCAGTATTCACCGGGCCGGTGGCGCCGCTGGGGCCGCTAGGGCCACTGGGGCCTGCCGGGCCGGTCGCACCCGCCGGGCCTGTCGCGCCTGCCGGGCCGCTGGGGCCGCCGGGGCCTGTCGCTCCCGCCGGGCCTGCCGGGCCTGTCGCGCCGGTCGGTCCCGCCGGGCCGCTGGGGCCAGTTGGCCCGGTGGGGGAGTTGAAGGCATAGACGGCATAGGGCGCGGCGGTCAGCGCCTGGCGCGGGGTGAGGGTGGTATAGGCCGGGTCGCCGCTGCACTTGACCGCGACCTGGAGCCACAGGGCCGCGCCGTCAAAGACGCCGCCAAAGTCGAGCTGGACGGTGAACAGGCCGCCGCTCACCGCCACGCCGGTGGGGTTCAGGAGCGGGCCCACCTGCGCGCCGGCGCTGGGGTCATTCCACAGGCTGAATTGCAGGTCGCAGACGCTGTTGGTTGGGTTGCCGGCGGTATCGGTCAGCCGGCCCTGGTAGGTAAAGCCGGGGCCCAACGGCGCCTCGGGCTGCGGTTCCTTGGCCAGCGCCAGTCCGGCGGCCAGGGCCAGAACGAGGATCAATGATAGGGAAGCACAGAATTTCTTGGTGTTCATCGCATACCTCCTTATGTGTATCAGGCCTCGAGCCCAGATCGGAGGCGGATCGTCACTCCGCATGCTTGGAGCCGGCGCCTCCTGTGCTGCCTGGGATGCAGGCGGCCTCGATCGGGCTCAAGGGGCGCTGGAGCGGGAGGAAAGGGCGCGCGGAATGGGGGTGCAGCTTGGGCGCGGCATCCTGGACAGGTCGTTCGATACCGGCGTGATTGACAGGCACGCAGCCTCTCCTGCCTTCGCCGTCCGTTCAACCAGAGGGTCTGCCCTGGCGGCGACGGCCGGGCAGGCTCTCACCCAACACGACATCCGGCCTGCCCAGGCGCTGGCATGCCGGGGATTGGCCGGCCGGGCGGCAGGGCCTGGCCTTGCCACCCGGCTGGGTGGATTATATCATCTTGTGGGAAAAGTGGCAAGCGGCCGACCGGCAGACTTGATCCTTGGCGATGTTTTGCCTAATGGTTCTGCGCCACCAGGGGCAGGTAGACCCCGTACTCCTGCACCAGATAGCGGGCGTACATCAGATCCTTGGTGGTGTCATCGTAAAGGTGAGCCGTGGCGGAGATAGTATACCACGGGGCGGGTTGCGGGGCAAGGGCAGAAGGAGGGCGGCGCCTGAGGCACGGCCGGTAAAGATCGGGCCGGTCCTACCACACCCCCTCGACGTGGCGATCGAGGCGCAGGGCCAGCAGCAGGTATTCCCGTCCGATCTCGTCCATGCTCTCCCTCCGTTTCACCTTCCAGGAAGCTCCGAGCTTCCTGGAAGG
>DAOUGI010000100.1:0-1621 GCA_034429215.1 Anaerolineae bacterium
CACAGCGGCTCGCGCCGCCTGGGCCGCGCCACCCCGGTGGGCGGATTCGTCGGCGAGGCCGGCTACCAGGCCCCCGAGCTCCATCCGGGGCAGGCCGGCGCCGATACCTGGCAAGCCCTCCTGCCCTACCTGGTGTGGGGGCAGGAGGTGCACGTGGGCAAGAGCGCGACCAAAGGGGATGGTTGGTACGAGGTCGCGGTAGAGAACGGAGGATAGATATGGCGATCGTCCAGAACCTTGTAATCGACGATTTTGGCCTCCACCTCGGCAAGCACAGCGAGCGGTTGCAGGTGATGCGCCTGGGCGAGGGAACGCCCGGCGAGCGGCTGGTGCAGGAGGCGCCGCTGCTGCACTTGCAGACCGTCACCGTGACCGGACGAGGCATCAGCCTGTCGGCCGATGCCATCGAGGCCTGCACCGAGCGGGGAGTCCCCATCTTTTTCCTCGACAGCCTGGGGCGACCCTATGCCGCCTTGTACAGCGCCGGGCTGACCGGCACAGTGCTGACCCGCCGCGCCCAATTGGCCGCGCTGGCCTCTGACCTGGACGGCGCGGTCTATGGCCGGCGGGGCGTGGCGGCGGCGCTGGCCTTTACCGAAGGCAAGATCCGCAACCAGGCCAACCTGCTGCGTTACATGGGCAAGTACCGCAAGGAGGCCGACCCGGAGCTGTTCGAAAAGATCGACCGCTCGGCCAACGACGTGGCGGCCCACCTGGCCGAGATCGAAAAACTGTCAGGAGCGGCGCGGGTGGACGACATCCGCTTCGAGCTGTTGGGCATCGAAGGCCGGGCGGCGCACAGCTACTGGGCCGCGATCAAGCAGGTGCTGCCTGAAGAGGTGGGCTGGCCGGGGCGGCGGCACCGCGGCGCCAAGGACCCGGTCAACGCCGCCCTGAACTATGGCTACGGCATCCTCTACAGCCAGGTCGAGCGGGCGTTGGTGCTGGCCGGACTGGACCCCTACGGCGGGTTTGTCCACGTAGACCGGCCGGGCAAGCCCAGCCTGGTGCTCGACCTGATCGAAGAATTTCGCCAGCCGGTGGTGGACCGGACCGTATTTGGCCTGGCCAACAAGCGGGTGGCCTTTGAACAGGATGAGCGAGGGCTGCTCACCCAGCAAACGCGGCGCAGCCTGGCCGAGAAGGTGCTGGCCCGCCTGGAAGCCGCCGAGCGGTACGAAAAGAAACGCCTGCCGCTGCGGGCCATTCTGCAAAGCCAGGCCAGGCATTTGGCCACCTTCTTGCGCGAAGAGCGCAAGCCCTATCGCTCGTTTGTGGCCGGTTGGTGATCTGGTCATCCGCCCATGCGATGCCTGGTGGTCTACGACATTCCGGACGATACCAAACGGACCAAAGTGGCCGACGTGTGCCTGGACTATGGCCTGGATCGGATCCAATACAGCGCCTTTATGGGCACATTGTCCGGCTCGTTGCAGGGAGAGCTGATGCTCAAGCTCAAAAATACCCTTGGCCGCAAAGCGGGCAACATCCAGCTCTTTCCTTTGAGCGGCAAGGACTGGGACGGGCGGCGGGTGATCGAGAACAAGGAATAGCGGATGGAGCACAACTGTGCCCTCGTAGAGGTGAGCAAGTGGATGAAGGGATAGAGGTTCCGTGGCGA